>NZ_JADYWP010000001.1:0-859731 GCF_015864765.1 Pseudoalteromonas sp. NZS11
GAAGACTACAACGTTGATAGGCAAGATGTGGAAGTGGTGTGAGCCATTAAGCTAACTTGTACTAATTACCCGTGAGGCTTAACCATACAACGCCAAACGCGTTTTATGTGATAGTGAAACACGCGAAGAAGTTAATATAACTAAAGTAGATATTACTTAAGAAAGACTTAAAAAATATTATCAGATATTTTCCAAATTCAAGAGGTGACTCTTAGCGCGTAGCGTTAAAGTTGAGGCACCTTGCGCAAAGAAAATGGTAGCACTACGTGCTTGTCATTGATTCTTTGCACCTAATTTGCTTGGTGACAATAGCGTTTTGGACCCACCTGACTCCATGCCGAACTCAGTAGTGAAACGAAACAGCGCCGATGATAGTGTAGCATTTGCTATGTGAAAGTAGGACATTACCAGGCTTNTGTGAAAGTAGGACATTACCAGGCTTCAAATTGTAGAAACCCGTTACAGCAATGTGACGGATTTTTTGCTATCTGGGATTTAGTAAATAGCCAAAAGCTCATGCCGAACTCAGTAGTGAAACCAAAGCTTCGACCGATGATAGTGTAGCATTTGCTATGTGGCTCTCCACCGCTGTGGGCACTACGACATCACCAGGCTTCAAATTGTAGAAAGCCCGAATCTAACGATTCGGGCTTTTTTACGTCTGCAGAAAAGTGAAATGCGCGCAATAAATATACACTCACATCAACACCTAGCACGCAGGGCGGGCGAGCATAGCGACTCCCGACGCTGATATACTGCGTAGCGTACCGACTTTATATTGTAGAGCGTCTGAATCTAATGATTCGGGCTTTTTTACGTCTGCAAAAAAGTGATTCAGGGATTCCTCTAGAGCGAAGGACTTCTTAGTAAATCATTTATATCGATCAGCAATAATATTTAATCAATTTGAGGGATTAAATCTGACGCTAACTGCGTTAAAAACCTCATATATGAAACAACTGAATAACGAATTTTTGCCCTTCTTTTATCGACTCCGCTTTGTTATTGCTCTAATCTCAATTTATGATCTGTTCAATTATGTAGTTTATAAAATGTGACAGAGCTCGTTTAGATAAAAATAGAATAATAAGGGTTTAATAATGAGTGAAATTGATAATCATCCACATGGCATTTTTTGTTGGTCAGAACTTTGTACACACAATTGGAAAGAAGGTAAGACGTTTTATACATCATTATTTGATTGGGGGTATGACGATCAACCTATTGGGGAGGACATATATTACACTATGCTACAAAAGCAAGGTGGTGATATAGCCGCTATGTATGAAATGCCTAAAGAGCAAATTAGTGAAGGGATCCCAAGTCATTGGTTGGCTTACATTGCCGTCGATAATGTTGATGATTGTGCGCTAAAAGCTAAAGAACTAGGTGCTGAAGTTATTGCCGGTCCTCATGATGTTATGAATGCAGGACGAATGTTGATGCTAAAAGATCCTGTAGGTGCCACTGTCGCACTATGGCAAGGAAATGAGCATAAAGGTTGTAAGCACTTAGGTGAATTAAACACGCCTTATTGGCATGAGTTAGCAACCAGAAATAGTAAAGTAAGTAGAGGTTTTTACTGTGCTTTACTAGGCTGGGAAAGTGAAATAAAGCCAATGGACGGTATGGATTACACTTTATTTTTAGTCGGTGGACAGCCAATTGCCGGTATGCTTGAGATGACAAGCGACTGGCCTGAAGATATTTCTGCTCATTGGATGATTTATTTTGCAGTAGAGAGCTGCGATACAGCAGTAAATAAAGCCGCTAGCTTAGGTGGACAAGTATGTGTTCCTGCAACAGATATCCCCGATGTTGGTCGTTTTAGTGTTATATGCGACCCTCAAGGTGCTGTATTTTCGGTGATCGAATCTGTTATAGATGACGTTTAAACAGTTACATTAGCTTTAGCGTTAATTTACTCGCTAGTTTGTTATAATACTCGCCAATTAAATCGTCAGAAAGTGCAGAGAACGCAATGGAATTTGAACAAGATAGCAATTTAACCCTTCCTTTATTTCTATTAGATGAATCATTAAGTGATAGAGATTTAGAGCAGCCTGATTTTGAAATATCAATTGGACTTGATGATGAGTTACTTGCTCAAATTTGCCAAAATCCAAGTGAAGATAGCAGTGTAGCTATTACCGTTAGCGGTTATGAGTTGCTTATAACTGATTCTCTGTATTTAAGTATATTAGAGCAAGAGCATGATGCGCAGATAACATTAACGCATGGGCCTCTTTTAAGTATTGTTTTGAATACTGAAGGTCAGAAAACATTCGTTTCTCCTCAAATGGATATGATGCCCACCTTCGATTTAGGTGACGAGGACGAATGAAAAAAATAATAATAAGTACATTTGTATTAATTATCCTTAGTGGTTGTGCTTACTTAGGTAATGCACATTACGATGATTTATTTGGCCCTGAACAAGCGCAAGAGCGTATCGTTCCACATTCTACCCTTGCTGGAGCTGATTTTTTACAAAACGTAAAACCAGTACTCGATACCCGCTGCGTCGTTTGCCATGGTTGTTACGACGCACCTTGCCAGCTTAAGCTCTCATCCCCTGAAGGTATTGATCGAGGTTTGAGTAAAGAGCTCGTTTACGATGGAACTCGTTTATTGGCAACGACCCCAAGCCGTTTATTGTTTGATGCAACCAATACACAGCAATGGCGAGAAAAAAACTTTACGCCAGTGCTAAATGAGCGCGTACAAAGTGAAGAAGCAAACTTAGCGGGAAGTGTTTTATTTAATAGTTTAGTGTTAAAGCAAAGCTATGAATTACCAACTAATGAAGTGCTAGATGATGAATTTGATTTTTCATTAGGGCGTTCGCAAACCTGTGCAACAATGGGGGAGTTTGACCGATTAGCTGACGAGCAACCTCATGGCGGTATGCCTTATGGTTTACCTGGGGTTTCGCGCGAAGAGTTTAATCATTTACAGAACTGGCTTAAAAATGGCGGTAAAATGTCACATATTGAGCCACCAAGTAAGTATGATCAGAATAAAATAAAGGGCTGGGAAGCATTTTTAAATCAAGATAACTTAAAGTATCAGTTATCAGCACGTTATATTTATGAACATTGGTTTTTAGCACATATTTATTTTACTTCAGAAAACCCACAAAGCTTTTTCAAACTAGTTCGCTCAAGTACGCCTCCTGGTGAGGAAATAAAGTTAATTAACACGCGCCGCCCATACGATGACCCTAAAGTTAGCCGTGTTTATTATCGTTTTATGCAAGAGCGTACAACCATACTTTCTAAGACACATTTACCTCTTGAGCTTAATGAAACTAAATTACTGCGTTTATATGAGCAGTTTATTGCGCCAGATTATACTGTTACGAAAATGCCTAGTTATGAGGCTAAGGCAGCATCTAACCCTTTTAAAACTTTCGAAGTTATTCCAATTAATTCTAAGTATCAATTTATGCTTGATGAGGCAGAGTTAATTATTATGGGCTTTATAAAAGGGCCTGTTTGTCGTGGTCAGATTGCTTTAAATGTTATAAACGATCATTTTTGGGTGGCTTTTGCTGATCCTAATAAAGTAGCGACTCCTGCTGTAGGGGAAATGCTAATGCAACATGAAGAGGCATTAGAACTTCCTGCCGCTGAGGAAAGTAATGCCTTACCCATTTCTAGCTGGGTTAAATATTCAGTTCGTGAGAAAAAATATTTACAGGCAAAAGTTGAGCTTGCTAACGAAATGTTTAAAGGTGGCGAGCATCTTACAACTGACTTGCTTTGGAAAGGTGATGGGCATAATAAAAATGCTGCACTGACTATTTTCCGCCACTTTGATAGCGCAACTGTTGTTAAAGGTTTTATTGGTCAAGAGCCTAAAACCACGTGGATACTTGATTATGCGTTATTTGAACGTATTCATTATTTGCTTGTGGCAGGCTTTGATGTATACGGAAATATAGGCCATCAATTGGTTACACGTTTATATATGGATTTTTTACGTTTAGAGGGAGAGCAAAACTTTTTAGCTCTATTACCTGAGCACAAGCGTAATCAAATCAAAAAGCAGTGGTACCGTAATTCACCACCTGACTTATCTAAGTTCTTTAAAAGTAACCGAGAATTTAGCCAGCCCAGTGGTATTAACTATGAAACTGATGATCCACAGCATGAACTATATACCTTGATGAAAGAAGCCTTAGCGCCAGTTTTAAGTGAAAAATACAACTACACTGAAGTGGCAAAGCCGTTAAATGTAATAAGTGAAATGCCAGCAAAAGCGGTTAACTTATTACCTCAGCTTTCTTTTATACTTGTAAAGCAAGAAGATAATAGCCATAAGGGCTACACTATTATTCATCATAATGCGCACTACAATATATCTAGTTTATTAAACGAAGATGGCCAACGTGCTTATGATGAAGATACCGCGACTATTGTTCCTGGGTTTATCGGAGATTATCCAGCAGCTATTTGGTATTTAAATAACGAGCAGCAAGTAAATGCTTTTGCCGAGCAATTGCCTATGATGCAAATAGAAGCTGATTATGGTGCATTGAAATCTAAGTTTGGTATACGACGTACTCATCCACAGTTTTGGCAATACAGCGATATATTGCACGATACAGCTAAAAAATATCGTGGGATAGAATATGGAATGTTCGACTATAACCGTTTAGAAAATAGATAGTTAAATAGTTTTATTTTATTAGCCCAACTTTTTAGTTGGGCTTTTTTATTTAATAATCATTATTTAAGCTGCTTATTAGTTCTAAAAAATTGAGCTACACTTAAAACAAAAACAGGGCTTAGTATGTTTAAAGTTGTCGCGAATATCCGTACTCGTTACCGATGGGCATTAATAGCAATAGCACTATTAATAAGCACATCAGCATCACTTATGCAGTATTATTTTTCGGTGCAAAAATATGACGCAAAAATAATAAATATGGCTGGTAAGCAGAGAATGCTTTCTCAAAAAATAGCTTGGCATAGTAATGAGTTATTATTATCGGCAACAAATATTTCTGAGCATACTAAAGCGTTAAAAGCATCAGTCGTATCATTCAAAAAAACTCATAATTACTTACTTTCAAAAAATGCTAATGGAGAGTATCAGTACCTTACACCTAAGCTTATTAAGCTATATACGTTAGCTCCTCATAAACTAGATTCCCAAGTTGCAACATATATCCAGCAAGCGGAAAATTTGCTTTATCAACAAGGCCAAGTAGATAAGCGTATATTCTATGTAACTGAGGTTGAAGAGCTATTAAAGCAACTAGATCATGCAGTGAATTTATTTGAAGAGCAAGCTGTCCAAAAATTGAACTGGGTATCTAACCTTGAATTATTATTTTGGCTTATGGCGATGTTTTTACTACTTGTAGAGTTAAGATTTGTATTTATGCCAATGGAAAAAGAAATAGGTAACGCATTGTCTAAATACCAAAAACAAAAAGAGTTCGCTCAACAAGTGAGTCAAAATAAAGAGCATTTTATTGCCAGAGCCAGTCACGAATTTAGAACTCCTTTACAGGGTCTTATTACGTCTATTGAGGAGTTAAAGGTTTCTGATACGCAGCAAAGCGTTAAAACCCAAGCTAATTACTGCGCACTTAGGTTAATAGCTATATTAGATGAACTGCAGGACTTGCAAGCTTTAAGTACAGGTAAGTGGGTACCGCAATTTAAAAATGAAAACCTTCTAGAGTCGTGTAATAAAGTACTAATGGCTTACGAGCATGCTTGTCAGCAAAAAGGCCTGAAACTAGTTAGTTGTTTAGATGAATCATTAAATTGTGTATGTAAATTGGATCATCAACGTTTGCAGCATACGCTTACAGAATTAATCAGTAACGCTATTAAGTTTACGACAGAAGGTGAAATTACTGTCTCTGCAAAGCTTTTTAATGATGAACTTTGTGTAACTGTAAGTGATACTGGTTGTGGTTTTTCGAAAGAGATTACTGATCTTGAATTTGACTCATTTAAACAAACAAACCATTTTCAAGGATTAAGAACAGGTCTCACTCGGGTTCAGTATGTTGTAAAGGCGTTGCACGGTGAAATTACCTTCAAAAATAATGAAGCTAATGGAGCGCTGGTATCTTTGCACTTACCAATAATTGCCAGTAAAGCTCTCCCAAACCCTCGTAAAATAAATGACAAACTAAAGTGTTTAGTCGTTGAAGATAATCCATTAAATACTATATTACTGACCCGCATACTTAGCTTATTAGGTTTAAGCTATGATTGCGCTGAAAACGGCAAAGTCGCGTGCGATATGGTGAGTGGAAATCAATACGATATTGTTTTTATGGACTTAAATATGCCAGTAATGGATGGGTTTGAGGCGATTAAAAAAATACGCTCTGATCTTAATAAAATAATGCCAATTATTGTTATAACAGCAAATACTTCACAAAATGATATAGAGCGAGCTTATAAGAACGGTGCTAACCTTCATATTCATAAGCCAATAAGCCAGCAAGCAATTAAAGACGCATTAAATAGTATTAGCGTTGCTAGGGCGTGTTGATCTTTGGTAGTTGAATTTGCAGCAGTATGCTTGGTTTTTAGGCAAGGCAGAGCCTATGTAGTGTGGTTATTCCCCATAAATAGGCGATAACGCAGCATAAATACCAAACATGCGCTGCCCATTGGGTTCTTTCTAGGGACGATTAACTCTTTGTTGCCTACATGGATGTAGGTAAGGGGCGTGAGCAGGACGCGGAAGCTTTACTCGGTTTTGACTTATTCTTACATGGATGTAAGCCATTAGAATAACGCAGGAGCAGTTATCGAGCTCACTAGGTTACAAACCTCGCGCCGCGATTTAATCGCCCCTAGATTGAACAAATTTCAATCCACAAAGATCAATACGCCCTAGTGAAATAAATTAATTTTGCAGATAACAAGCTTGCTAAGCTCTTTTAATATGCGTTAACTTGCTGTTTTAAGGTTTATTAGGAAAAGTTAGTGCAGTTAATTACGCTTGAGCAATTTAATGGTTACTTACAAGGGCAAGGCAAAAGTCGTTACGACATATGCAACCTAGATTGGCAAGTGAATCTAGGAGAACATTGGCTGCTTCTAGGTACTAATGGAGCCGGTAAATCTGCACTGACAGCTGCGTTAGTTGGTGAAGCTAAGTGCGAAAGTGGTAAGCGTATAAGTAGTATTAATAAGCTTATGCTCGTGTCTTCAGATTCGCATAAACAGTTACTGGCCCAAGAATTAGAGCATGAAAAGCACACCCTCGTTAAAGACCTTATATTTGCAGAGCATAGTAATAATGGTGAGTTATTAGCGCAGCTAATAAAATTATTTAAATTTAGCTCATTACTAAATAGGCATTTTAGAGATCTTTCAACGGGTGAAACTCGTAAACTCCTACTTATTAAAGCACTCAGCTCCCATAGTGAGTTAGTCGTGCTTGACGAGCCATTTGATGGACTCGACGTACAATCTTGCCAGCAGCTTAATAAAATACTCATAGAGCTTAGCCACACGATTACTTTTGTTTTTGTACTAAACCGCCTAGACGAAATCCCTTCATTCATTACTCACTATGGTTATGTAAACCAAGGCTGCTTGTTACATACTTTAGCAAAGCCAAGTAGTGAGCAATTAAGTGACTTACTAAAACTACTTCATTTAGAGCATACTTCATTGGATGTGCCATCTCCTGACGCCGAGCAAGAGCAAAAGGCATTCACCGGTAATACCTTAGTTAAATTGAGTAATGCTAAAGTTAGTTACAGTGATGTAAGCATATTCAAAAATCTCAATTGGACTATAAAAAAGCATCAGCATTGGCAGCTTACTGGAGCGAACGGTTCAGGTAAAACATGCCTATTAAATTTAATAACAGGTGATAACCCACAGTGTTATAACAATGACATTGAAGTGTTCGGTTTTAAACGCGGAACCGGGGAGAGTATTTGGGATATAAAACAGCATATTGGTTTTATATCTAACGCGCTACATATGGATTACCGCGTAAGTATATCGGCTTTAAATACTGTTATTTCAGGTTTTTACGACAGCATAGGTTTATATCAAAAACCGAGCGACGCACAAATTAATATTGCTCAACAGTGGCTGGCATTTATTGGTTTAAGTGATAAAAAAAATACCTCATTCACCCAGCTATCGTACGGCGATCAACGTATGCTTTTAATTGTACGAGCTATGGTAAAGCATCCAACGTTACTTATTTTAGATGAACCTTGCTTAGGATTAGATGAAGCAAACAGGCAACGTGTACTGCTACTAATAGAGAAAATTTGTGCTGCTAATACAAGTACTGTGATTTATGTAAATCATCATGCGGCAGACAAAATTAAAGGAATAGAGAATTACTTAAAAATGGAAGACTTTAATTAAAAGCTCAGAGAAAGGTTGAGCGAAAATTCACTCAACCCATTTTTATTTTAAAGACGAGTAACGCTAAAGCCTTTATCTCGTAGCTGTTTAAGTAACCCGTGTTTTTCAGGTAAATGCAGAGCGCCTACGGCAATAAATAGTTGCTCGTTTGCTAAACGCGGTGTGAGTTGTTTAACCCAATTATTATTGCGGTTAGTTAGCATTACTTGCTCGCTAATTTCACCATAATTACTGTCATCAAAACTCATGTTGTAGTAATCGGTTAGTGTATCCATATCCCCGTTTTTCCAGGCATTAACTAATTTGATAAAGTAAGTATTAATATCGCTGAGTTGCTCAAAGGTTTCTTCAATCATTTCATTGCTTAATAGCGCCATGCCATCAAACATTTGCAGTTGTTGCTCTAGAGTTTCAAGCTCACCAATTTTTATTTTATGTTCTTTAGCGTAAGCAAGTACTTGCTTGTCTATGCCGGTTTTATCTGAATATCCTGCATTTTGAAATTCAATTTGCATCATAGTCACCATAACAGCCCAAGGCTTTAAGCCATTAAACATAGCAATATCAATCGACTTTTTAGCAAAGTAATTTTTTAGCTTGGTATAATTTTGCTTTGAAAGCTCAGTTTGTAATGTTTTACCGTCACTAAGCATCATAAATGGCATTGAGCGCTGTTGCATTTCAAGTGGTGTAAGTTTGCTTATATCAACTTCAACAATGACTTCTTTGCTTGCGCTAATTGCATTGGTTACATTTTTAGGTAAGCCTTTCATGCTGGCATCACCAACGTGTACAGTGCCAAATAAGTAAGAGCTGACGCCATTTTTTTCTATTTTATATAAGGCGGGAGCTGCATAGCTGTTAAGGCTAAATGTTATAAGTAATGCCACAATAAAAAAGTGGCTAATACGGGTAAGAGCATTCATGGTTTGTCCTTAAAATCTCGAAGGTTAGTAGTGTAAATACTAACCTAAATTTACTTCAGAGGTAACGTTAATATAAACGTTAACGTATTGCTTTCGGTATTACTGGCCGTGATAGTAAAGCCATTTAAGTTACATAAGCTCTGTACAATTGATAATCCTAAACCATGGCGCTGGTTATTAGTTCTAGATGAATCTAGCTGATAGAGCGGGTCAAAAATAGCAGTGAGCTGTTCACTACTTAGTGGTTTATTTACTTTGTTACTAACAGAGATGGTCATGTTTGTGCTGTTATTTACGGCAGTTAATTTAATTGGTGCCTCAGGGAGTCCATAAAATAGTGCGTTATCGATTAAGTTACATAAAATGGTATTTAAACTAAATTCGTCAGCATTAAGTGTAATCTCGTCACTTATTTCGTTATTTAAACGCGCTTTAATACTTGGGTGCTTAAAGGTCAGCTCATCAATAATTTGATTTACTAAGTTATTTAGAATGATATTTTGTGCATTTAATTGCATTGCACTGCTACTTGAGCGCTGCAACAGTAATAGGTTGCTAACAATCGTTTTCATACGCTGTGAAATATTAAGCACATCACTGGTATAGGTGTCGCTAATACGTTTATCGTCAGGGTAGCGAATAGCCACTTCTGAAAGGCTTATTAGTTCAGCTATTGGGGTTTTAAGCTCGTGTGCAATGTCGCTTGTTAGGCGTTTTTCATTACTATAGAGTTGCTGATTAACGGTAATAAACTTATTTAGCTCGTTACGTATAGGTTCTATTTCTTCTACTTTAAAGTCGCTTTCTATTGTTTGCGCAACACCGGTAATATCGAGTAACTTAATTTGGTCGTTTAAGTTGTGTAGCGGGTGCAGACCTTTATTTACAATACGTGTCACTAAATAGCGCACACCAAACACACCAAGTACACAGGTTAAAATAAAGACCACATCAATAATAATCAGTACTTTATTAAGTTCGGAGGTGGGCGCTGCAATTGCAAGAGTCATGGTATTAAAAACAGCAGAGTGAGTGGGGTTTCTATCGTCTTTTTGGGCTACAAAGTGACTTATAAGTGCGCGGCCATCACGCCCATTAGGAAGCTCGTAATCTATAATTTTAGATTCGTTTATCGGCATTTCTAAAAAAGGTAGGTTAGCATTTTCATAAAGCGCTAATGAGTCCGAGCGTTCAAACACATCACGGCCATGCCATAATTGGTAAAACTCCGTGGCATCGGCAGCTTCATACTCTGACATAAACTCGCCAGCAAAATCAAATTCAACCACGTTGTTGTCATCTTCAACTAAGGTTTTTAAGTAGTTAGCTTTATTAGTTAAAGACTGATTGAACTGATCTTCCACCCAAGTATCAACACTTAAATCAACGGTTAAAAATATGGTGAATAAAATAACCGAGATCACGGCGCTAATATTATTAACGAGTTTACGTCTTATTGAGTGACTTTTATTTTGTTGTTGCGACATAACCAAATCCACGTTTGTTTTTTATCGGGAGCTCGCCATCAAACTGCCTTACTTTTTTACGTATGGTTGAGATGTGTGCTTCAAGCGCATTTTTAGAGAGCATATCAAACTGACCTACCACCGCTTCACTTATAAGCTCGAGTCCTAATACTCGCTCTGGGGCGTTAAATAAGCATTCTATTATTTTGTATTCATTACGCGTGAGCTCAATGGCATGTTGCTCGTAATGAAGAGTTTTAAGCGAGAGATCTAATACGCAATTACCTACGGTAAGGGTATTTTGTTGGTTTTGCAGTGAACCACGACGAAGTAATGCAAGGACACGAGCATGGAGTTCTTCAAACGAAAATGGCTTAGTTAAATAATCGTCAGCGCCTTTCATAAGGCCGCTAATTTTATCTTGAGGCTCACTTCGTGCAGATAAAATTAGCACACGGCTTTGGCTATTACTGCTGCGCAGTGCTTGTAAAATACTCATGCCATCAACGCTCGGTAGCATTAAATCAAGTACGAGGAGGTCGTAGTTTCCACTCAGTGCCATACTCAACCCTTCTGAGCCATCACCAGTTTCATCTACGGTAAAACCAAGGTTGCTAAGGCCAACTTGCAAGCTGCGTCTTAGTGCTTCAGAGTCTTCAATAACGAGGATTTTCATGTTTACTCGGTTTATAAAAATAGCCTTGTTACTTTAACAAGGCTTTATTATCAAGTCACTTGGTTAATGATACCAACCATTTGTATAAGCTAGATTACCTAAGTTCGCGTGGGCTAGGGCTTTTTTAACTAGTTGCTCATCGTTTTCACATGGTACAAGCTGGTTATTGCTATACGTATAGGTGGTTGCTGGTTTTTGTGGTTGTAACACCACCACTTTATTATCGTACATGTAGGCAAAATTTTTGTCGTATTGCATCATTGCGCGTTGTTTGTTGTCGCTAATTGGCTTTGATAAATCATGGCCTATCATAGGGTGCTTACCACTTGCGCCAATTAAAGACAGTAGAGTAACAGGAATATCGAGCTGACTGGCTAGTTGGCTATCTCGTTTATGGGTAATACCTTTACCAAAAATAACGGCCGGAATTTTAAAGTGATCAACCGGTACTAAATTCGAACCCGATACGCGCGAGTCGTGATCGGCAATAACTATAAATACGGTATCATCCCAGTAGCTCGATTTTTTAGCTTTTTCGATAAACGTGCCTAGTGCGTAATCGGCATACTTGGCAGCATTATTACGGGTTTGTTTTTGTTTATCGTACAGCGTTATTTTATCGTCAGGAAAGTCATACGGACTATGATTAGAGCTTGAGAATATAAGGCTAAAAAAGGGTTTGTTTTGATTTTTAAGCTTAGTAAGTTCTATGTCGGCTTGGTCGTACAAGTCTTCGTCTGATGCGCCCCACGAGCCATTAAAATCTATTTTTTTAAAGTTATTTGTATCTACGATACTTTTAAAACCATTGCCTAAAAAGAAGCTTCGCATGTTATCAAAATGGCTTTCGCCACCATAAATAAACTGCGTGTTGTAATTTTGCTTTGCTAAAAAATCAGCAATGGTAAAAAAGTCACGCTGTGATTTATCAAGCTTAACAACCGCACGCGAAGGCGTTGGTGTAAACCCTGTAATTATTGCCTCAATTCCACGCACTGAACGCGTACCCGTTGCGTATAAATTATCAAACCCCCAGCCTTGTTTATAAAGGGCGTCTATATTAGGTGTAAGCGGTAAACCGCCAAGCGTGCCTACATAACGAGCACCTAAACTTTCTTGTAAAATAATGACTAGATTTTTTGGTTTACCTATATTACTTGCTTCATGAAACGTTTTTGTAGGGGCGGTTACATCACTAAATGTGCCTTGCGTGTTTTGCATGTTACTACGCACAATACTAAGCAATTCATCGGTAGGCATTTTGCCATAATAGTCTTGGCTTGATTGTTCGTTAGAGAGTTGCTTAACTGCAAATGCGACGCTATAAAGTGAGTTAAGGGTTAAGTCGTTAAGTAAGTGATCAGTAGAGAACGAGACCATGGCGGGGTTAAGTGGTCTGTGCCCTAATGAGTTACGCGCGCCCAAAATAGTTAAGCATACTAAAACAAGCGCTAAAATTGATTGGTTTAAGCCTGTTAGTGATGACGTACTTTGCCATTGATTGCTAAATACTTTACTTGCAAATTTACAGCTTAAAACAAGTGCTATAACAGCAATAAATACTTCTAACTTATAGCCTGAAAAAATCATTTTTGAGACTTCTTTAGGGTAAATTAAATATTCTATAAATAAGCGGTTAGGGCGCAAGTCGTACTCGTTTATAAACGTAGGCGTAATCACTTCAAAAAAAACGAGTAAAGCAGACATCCCCACTAAGTAAATTTTAATTAGGCCGCGTACTTTATTTTGCCAACCTACGCTTTGCATCAGTAAGGTAAGTAGTAATGCGGGCATAATAATGTAGCTTAGAGTGGCTATATCAACTCTTAAACCACCTATAAATATAGATAACCACGCATGCGATCCAAATACACGCTCCCCTTGCCATACACTTAAACCAAAGCGAGCAAGTGTTAACAAGCTAAGTGCCAAAACAGCAAATACAACAAAAATCCATACAGGGCCAAGTGCATTTTGTATTTTAGGTATAAAAGTTAGCTTTATGCCCATAACACAGCCCACCAAATAAGAGCGGCAATTAGCATAGCTATAAACACACTGGCAGAGGCAATATCTTTAGCGAGCCCTGAAAGCTCATGGTATTCACTGCCAATTCTATCTACTACAACCTCAACTGCCGTATTTACCAGCTCAGCAAACAATACAAAAAGCAGGCTGGCTATAAGCAGTAATTTATCCCTTAGTGCAATTTCTTGTAGCCATACAAACACACCCAATAATGAAAACAGTGCTAGCTCTTGTTGAAACGCCGCTTCAAATCGACTCATCCATTTTAAGCCGTTAAAAGAATGGCTTAAAGTAAAAATAAGGCGCATTAAGCCTTGGCGTTTTATAACGTTTTTATTACTCATAGTTTTATTTCGCTTGGTGTTGTTTGGCAGCTAGCAAGTAAATCGAGCGATGCCTGATACGTTTTGCTTTTAATGCCAATTAAATTTAAAAGGGTGTGAAAAATATTATTGTGTGAGCGCGCAGCAGTGGTGTCTAAATTAGCTAAACAGGTATTGGTAATGCGCTGGTTATGCTCATCAGCCCACATATAAAGGGGGACATGCGTTTGTGTGCTAGGTGCAAAGCTATACGGAAAACCATGCAAATAAGCACCGCCTTCGCCAAGTGATTCACCATGGTCAGAGACATATAAAAACTGTTTATCTATGTTGTTTGGCAGTGCTTTTAATTGCTCAATTACTTGAGCGTTAACAAAGTCGCTGTACGCAATTGTGTTGTCGTAGGTATTAACTAATTCATCGAGTGAGCAGTTTTGAATGTCGCTTCTATCGCACGAGGGCGTAAATTGCTTAAACTTATCTGGGTAGCGTTTAAAGTAGGTTGGTCCATGTGAGCCCATCGTGTGTAGGACAATAATGGTGTTAGCTTGGCTTAAATTAGCGAGTTTGCGCTTAAGTGGAGCAATAAGCACTTCATCAAAACAATATTTTCCATCGCAAAGCGCTGATGGGGTGGTTGGTATATCAATATTAACAACACGGGTGCATACGTTTTTACAGCCGCTGTTGTTATCAACCCACAGTACGTCGCTGCCAGCTTGTTGTGCTAAATCAATCAGGTTTTGTTGGTTGTCGGCTGCTAATCGATCAAAGTTATCTTGTGTTTGCAGTGAAAACATACACGGCACAGACACTGCAGTAGCGGTGCCACAAGACGCCACATTATTAAAATACGTCACATTATACTTTTGTGTATAAGGATTGGTGTTATGCTTATAACCTTGATAAGCAAAGTTTTCTGCTCGTGCGGTTTCGCCAACAACCATAACGGTTACGCTGGTGGTGTTAGGCGCAATAAGAGTGGGTGTTGCATCTATATTTTTAAATTCCATATTGGTATACAGCAGCTGATCGCGCATGTATTTATAACCGCTAGAGAGATATTGAAACGGAATAATTTCTTTTTTCAAAATGCGGTTGTTGCGACCAGTGGCTGCGTAATCGGCGTAAAAGTTAGCGACCACTAAAGCAATTAGCGTTAAGCAGGCAATAATAAGTTTTATGCGGCTAATCGCTTCTTGATGAGGGCGAGTAAAGTGTATTTTTACTTTGCTTAATATAAAAACAGGTAGCGCACAAAACAACAGTAAAAAGGCTATGAGCTGCGGGTTTAAATAGCTCAGCGCTTCGCTTGAATCCGTTTCGAACGTGTTTTGAATCATTGAATAGTCAAACACGACACCGTAATTTAATGAGCCGTAAAGCACGGCGCTAGAAATTATCAGTAAAAGATAGTTAACTGGTTTTAATAACCATCTAACCGACACTATCGAAAAGAAAATAATTAAAAGGCATAACAAAAGCAGTGGCACTGAAAGTAAAAATAGCCATGAAAAAGATGCAAGAGAGGTTATGGCGCTAAACGAACCTTGAATAAAAGGAATGTTTATAACTAAACAGTAATAACAGGCAATCATCACTACAAAGGCATTTGCACTACAGTGAATGTAAAACCGTTTACTACGATTTGGCTTTTTTTGTGCTGGTGTTTGACTAATTACGTTCATGTTTAGGCTCGTTTAAAATAACAACGCCATGCTATGCAACAACACTTAAGATTCGCTTAAGGGAACCTACGCATTACCTGAAGGTGATAAATAATTTTATTTATAAAAATATTCTTAAAAATTAATCAAACCTTAAATAAGGGATATAAGAATAGTGAATTTCTGAGAATAAAATTAGAGCATAAAAAAACCACTACCAGCTTATATAATGAATTTTAAAACCTGATAAATTGCCTTTTAGTCTTTTTGTTAGATTAACTTTGGTGTTGACTTAAAGGGCCTAGCGCGGTACTAATATAAAAAGAGAGCGAAGGAATAACCTTCGCGATAATTGAACAAAATTTGGTATTAATTACATGCTTACAAACGCACTTAACCTAGTCCTGATTATTATCGTGGTGATTATTCCCGCGAGGGCTTCGTAGTGCTTTAAAAACTTAAGCATTAAAAAAGCCCTCCGCACTTAACCGTTCGGAGGGCTTTTTAGTTTTAAGGGCAAAGTTTTTAGCGTAAAAATGTAATTGGGTTGTCACTGAGGAATGAGGGTTTATTAATGACAGGCGCAGAACTAACAATCGACTTATTGGCCAAACACGGCGTAAATGAAGTATTTGGCTACCCAGGCGGAGCTATTATGCCAATTTACGATGCGCTGTATGGCGCGCCAGTCAAACACTACCTTACTCGTCATGAGCAAGGTGCAGGGTTTGCAGCTGTTGGTTATGCTCGCAGCACGCGTAAATTAGGTGTGTGTTTTGCAACATCGGGCCCAGGTGCAACTAACTTAATAACTGCCCTTGCTGATGCGATGATGGACTCAGTACCATTATTGGCGATCACCGGCCAAGTGCCTACTGCAGCTATTGGTTCAGATGCGTTTCAAGAAATAGATGTACTAGGTATGTCGCTTTCGTGTACTAAGCACAGCTACATGGTAGAACGAGCGGAAGACTTAGCAGAGATATTACAAGAAGCTATTCATTTAGCGCAAAGCGGCCGACCAGGTCCTGTACTTGTCGATATCCCAAAAGATATTCAAATGGCGCAAGTACCTTTTAAGCCTTGGCTTGCAGCTGATGAATACTTACCTGAGTTAGATTTAAAGCAAGTTGCTATTGCTAATCAATTGTTGAGTGAGGCTAAACAGCCTGTAGCGTACGTAGGCGGTGGTGTACAAGCCGCTGATGCGCAAGACGAGTTAATGCAGTTTTTAAATAAAACTCAGATGCCGGCTGTATCAACACTAAAAGCATTAGGCAGTGTGTTACCTGACTACGAGCATTACTTAGGTATGCTAGGTATGCATGGTGGTCAAGCCGCTAATATTGCCGTGCAAGAATGTGATGTACTTGTGTGTATAGGTGCGCGCTTTGATGACCGCGTAACGGGTAACTTAGCTAAATTTGCAGCTAAAGCTAAAGTAATTCATTTAGATATTGATGCCGCTGAAGTAGGTAAGCGAAAACCTGCTAAAGCTTCATTAATTGCTGATTTAAAAACGTCGTTACCTGCACTTGAGTGCTTTGTAACACCTAAAGCGTGGTGTGACACAAATAAAGAAATGAATATCAAGCACGCGTGGCGTTACGATTACCCAGGTGAGAAGGTTTACGCACCGTACTTATTAAACCAACTGAGCCAACGCATGCCAAAAACTGGCGTTGTGTGTTGCGATGTAGGTCAGCACCAAATGTGGGTAGCACAACACATGAAGTTTACTCACCCGAGTAATCATTTAAGTAGTGGTGGCGCCGGCACAATGGGCTTTGGTTTACCGGCTGCTATTGGCGCACAAGTAGCACGCCCTGATGACTTTGTTATCACTGTATCGGGCGATGGCTCAATAATGATGAATATTCAAGAATTGGCCACGATTCGCCGTAATAATTTACCTGTAAAAATATTAATTTTAGATAACCAGCGCTTGGGTATGGTTCGCCAATGGCAGGAACTGTTTTTTGAAGGACGTTACTCTGAAACTAACCTTTCGGATAACCCAGACTTTGTGCAACTAGCTGCTGTATTTGGTATTCCAGGGCAAACAATTACCCACGCTAACCAAGTTGATGATGCTATTACAGCATTAGTTAACAGCAAAGGCCCGTACATAGTACATGCTTGTATTGATGATAAAGAAAATGTTTGGCCACTTGTACCACCTGGGGCTGCTAACGACGAAATGATGACGGAGAAAGCAAAATGAAACACAGCCTAACTATTGCATTAAAAAGCCAAAGTATAGCGGTAGAACGCTTTTTACGAGTGGTGCGTCATCGTGGTTTTAACCTAACGCATTTTCAGCTCAATATGGATGATGGCTTATACAACGTAGCCATGACGGTAGATAGTGATAAACCTATTCACCTATTAACCAGCCAGCTAAACAAGCTGGTGGATGTAAAAGAAGTCACTTTACAAAATTTACAGCACCAACAAGCTGTGTAATTACGAATTAAAAAATAATTTACGAGTAACTGAGTCACTCGGTTATTCACCAATTTTAGAATGAGGAATGCCCGCTTATATTGCGGCAAAAACTGAGGTAACTATGGCTAAATTAAGAAGTGCAACAACAACTGAAGGACGTAAACGTGCAGGCGCAAGAGCATTATGGCGCGCAACAGGTATGACAGACTCTGATTTTGGTAAACCGATTATTGCCGTAGTTAACTCGTTTACACAATTTGTACCAGGGCATGTACACCTTAATCAGCTTAGTGAGCTTATGGGTGAGACAATAACCCAAGCCGGTGGCGTTCCAAAAGAATTTAATACCATTGCGATTGATGATGGTATTGCGATGGGACACGGCGGTATGCTTTATTCGCTGCCTTCACGCGATTTAATTGCTGACTCGGTTGAATACATGGTAAATGGTCATTGCGCCGATGCGATGATCTGTATTTCAAACTGCGACAAAATCACTCCAGGGATGATGCTTGCAGCGCTACGTTTAAATATCCCGGTAATATTTGTATCGGGCGGTCCAATGGAGGCGGGTAAAACTAAACTTGCTAACATCGACATTAAACTTGATTTAGTTGATGCCATGGTTAAAGGCGCAGATGAATCGGTAAGTGATGCAGATTCAGAGCAAGTAGAGCGCTCTGCGTGTCCTACATGTGGTTCGTGTTCAGGCATGTTTACTGCAAACTCAATGAACTGTTTGTTAGAGGCAATAGGCTTAGCACTTCCGGGTAACGGTACCACGCTTGCCACTCATAAAGACCGTAAACAACTGTATGTTGAAGCAGGGGCTCGTATTGTTGATTTATGTCGTGAGTATTATCAAAAAGATAATCAAGATGTATTGCCACGCGCAATTGCCAATAAAACAGCCTTTATGAATGCAATGGTTGTTGATATTGCAATGGGCGGCTCGTCAAATACCGTATTACATTTGCTTGCTGCAGCGCAAGAAGCTGGCGTTGATTTTGATATGTCGCATATTGATGCGCTTTCTCGTAAAACACCGTTTTTATGTAAAGTTGCACCAGCAACACCAGAGTACCATATTGAAGATGTCCACCGTGCTGGTGGCATGATGGCTGTTGTACGCGAGCTTGGTAAAGCGGGCTTAGTTGATATGTCGGTTAATCATGTAGCTGGGTCAACAATGGCTGAGCTTGTTAAAAAATGGGATGCAACTGACCCAACTAACGAAGTAGCGCGCAAATTTTACCGTGCGGGTCCTGCGGGCATTCGAACTACCAAAGCAATGAGCCAAGAGTGTCGTTGGGATGAAGGCGATAATGACCGCGTGAATGGGTGTATTCGAAGCGTTGAACATGCTTTTCGCCAAGACGGTGGTTTAGCTGTGCTTTCGGGTAATCTAGCGGTTGATGGTTGTGTTGTAAAAAGTGCTGGCGTAGTTGATGAAATGCTACATTTTGAAGGCACCGCCATTGTATACGAATCACAAGATGATTCAGTAGAAGGGATTTTAAATAACGAAGTAAAAGCCGGCGATGTTGTTGTTATTCGTTATGAAGGGCCTAGAGGCGGCCCGGGTATGCAAGAAATGCTATACCCAACAAGCTACTTAAAATCGAAAGGCTTAGCTGAAAAATGCGCACTTATTACTGATGGTCGCTTTTCGGGTGGTACTTCGGGTTTATCAATTGGCCATGTATCGCCAGAGGCGGCGAGTGGTGGTGCAATCGCTTATGTTGAAAATGGCGACAAAATCATTATTGATATCGCAACACGTGAAATCACATTAGCGCTAAGCGATGAAGAACTTGAGGCACGTAAACAAAAGCAATTAGCACGCGGAAAAATGGCTTACAAACCAGTTGATCGTGAGCGTTATGTATCGTCTGCTTTAAAAGCATATGCATTACTTGCAACAAGTGCCGATAAAGGCGCAGTGCGCGACTTAGCTAAATTGGAGGCGCTTAGTTAATTATGGTCTCTCAAGAGCTCGATTATTTTCGCGCTATTATTCAAGCAAACATGGAGCCTTTGGCTAAAGTTACTGAGGTCAGCGAAATGGCTGAACTCAGTAAAAAGCTAGGTAACCATGTTTGGTTAAAGCGTGAAGACCAACAGCCCGTGTATTCATTTAAGTTACGCGGTGCGTATAACAAATTAAATAAATTACCTAAAGGCTCAGTGGTTATCACTGCTTCTGCGGGTAATCATGCTCAAGGGGTTGCATTAAGTGCATCTCACTTAGGGCATCAAGCGACTATTGTAATGCCAGTAACAACGCCTGAAATAAAAGTCAGCGCAGTGCGTGCACTTGGCGGTGAAGTTGTATTACATGGCCATCATTTTGATGCAGCAAAAGCATATGCGCTTGAGCTTACAGAGCAACGCAATGGTATATTTGTCCCACCATTTGATGATCCGGATGTCATTGTTGGTCAAGGCACTGTAGCACGCGAGTTAATGCAGCAATTAAATGAACTTGATGCTGTGTTTATTCCTGTTGGCGGCGGTGGTTTACTTGCTGGTATGGCGGTTTATATTAAATCGCTGCGTCCAGATATAAAAGTAATTGGCGTAGAAGCCGACGAAAGTGCGTGTTTACAAGCAGCACTTGAAGCAGGTAAGCCAGTAGAGCTTGATCGCGTTGGTAGTTTTGCCGATGGCGTAGCGGTTAAAATTATTGGCACTGAAACATTTCGTTTAGCACAAAAGTTTTGCGATGAAGTTGTAACCGTTACCAGCGATGAAATATGTGCAGCCATGCAGGATATTTTTGTATCTACGCGTGCAATAGCAGAGCCATCAGGTGCACTTGCAACGGCTGGGCTTAAAAAGTGGAGTCAGCAGTCGGGGTTAAAAGGGTTGCACTTAGCGGCTGTGCTTTCGGGTGCTAATTTAAACTTTGATCGCCTGCGTTATGTAGCAGAGCGCACTGCGCTGGGTGAAAAAAACGAAGCGCTATTAGCGGTTACTATTAAAGAAGAAAAAGGCAGTTTTAAACAGTTTTGTGCTTCTTTAGGTGGCCGTGCTATTACTGAATTTAACTACCGTTATGCAGGACCTGGTGAAGCACAAATATTTGTGGGTATTGCCCTGCGCCAAGGCGAGCAAGAGCTTAATGAGTTAAAGCAAGACTTAACAAATAACGATTATCAATTTTGCGATCTGTCGGATAACGAACTCGCTAAATTACATGTGCGTTATATGGTTGGCGGAAAAGCACCAGAGCAATTACATGAACGTTTATTGCGTTTTGAATTTCCTGAGTATCCGGGTGCGCTTGCACGCTTTTTAGATACTTTAGGCAGCAATTGGAACATTACCTTATTTCATTATCGTAATCACGGTGGTTCGATGGGGAATGTACTGGCAGGTTTTGCTATTGAGCCGAGTCAGTATGGGATGTTTAACGAGCATTTGAATCGCTTAGGTTACAGTGTACAAGATGAAACACAAAATCCGTGTTTTACCCAATTTTTAACATCAAAACCGCAAGCAGAAAAAGCCGAAAAACTCGCCTCAGTATAACCTATCTTTAAAGGCAGGCACCTAACTAGGGTGCTTGCTTTATTACACGTTTTACATATAGTTACAGGTAATCGTCATACTTTTTGAGGACACCTATTTGCTATTTAAAGGATTAATCATTGGATTGTGCTTTTTTTGCAGCCATATCGCGGCGCAAGAATCAGTCACATTACAGCTAAAATGGACACATCAGTTTCAGTTTGCTGGCTACTATATGGCTAAGCAAAAAGGCTTTTATAATGAAGCGGGCCTTGATGTAACTATTAAACAAGCTAATCCAATGAAACCTGATACCTTTGGTCCTGTGGCCAGTGGTGAAGCACAATTTGGTGTAGGGCATTCTGGTATTTTACAGCAACGTATTAATGGCCAACCTCTTGTTGCTATGGCTGCCTTATTACAATTTTCACCTTACTGTTGGATGGTTAAAGACACGTCTGATATTTTTCATCCACGTGACTTTGTTAATAAACGTATCACTGCGGTGAGCAAAAATGATGGCACCGAGCTACTTATTATGCTTAAACGCAGTGGCGTTGATGTAGATAAACTCAAAGTTTACAATGGCGAAAATTTTAACCAGGCTTGGATTGAAAACAAGCTAGATGCTATGCAAGTTTATGTTACTACAGAGCCTTATTATATGACTCAACAAGGCGTAGCTCATCGGCTTGTTTGCCCACAGCGTTATGGTATGGATGTATATAGCGACATTTTATTTACCAGCGAAAACATGCTTAAGCAAAATCCACAAACGGTCGAAAAATTCTACCAAGCGAGCCTAAAAGGTTGGCGCTATGCAATGATGAATATGGATGAAGCCATTGCAGTCACCCAGCAAAACTATGCACCGAGTAAGAGCTTTCATCAGCTCGCCTTTGAGGCTGAAGTACTAAAAAGTTATATAACCCCACCCACTACCAGTTTAGGGCATATGTCGATAGCAAAGTGGCGTTTAATTGCTGACTTATATGGCATACAGCAAAACGAATTTGACGAAGTGAAATCTCACTTTATTTATAAATACCAAGAGCCTGAAAAGATGCAATTATCATGGATGCTCATAGCAGCGATTCTGGTGAGTATTATTTCAATACCTTTGTATTTACGGCTGATTTTTAGCCAAAAATAACTGCTTAATGAGAGCTCACTGAGCTGATATAATTAATTGTCTTTTTATTTTTTAAGCTGTTATGACTTTAGCCGAGCAATTTTTTGCACTTGATTCACTTTTAATGCGCCATCGTCAGTATTGGCAGTGCACCGCATTTGATTTTGACACTATTCCTTGGCCAGAGCTGCAAGGCATACTTAACGAACTAACTGATGATCAGGTAACCGTTCTTGATAACGATCAAAATCAGCTATACCAATTTTTTAGCCAACACATAAACCAACTTGATGAACTTGCTAAGTTATGTGAGTTACCTAGCTCTGCACACTCTCGATCTGATTATCCGTTTTGGATAAGTAACGGCATTAAAGGTCGTAAGTTTGATCAGTTACAAGATTTTGTATCTGCACTACCTAATACTAAGCAACCAGTTTTAGAGTGGTGTGCGGGTAAAGGACACTTAGGGCGAATGCTTGCTTTTAATGGCGCAAGTGATGTGCATAGTATTGAACTGCAACAAAGCTTATGCGAGCAAGGACAAAAAAGTGCACAGCAACAAGGCTTGGCAATGCACTTTAGCCAAGCAGATGTATTAAAAGAGGATATCACTCAATTTTTTAATGCTGATATGCATGCCGTAGCGCTACACGCATGTGGTGGTTTGCACCAAGCATTTATGCGCCAAGCAAGTTTAGCGAAAGTACAGCAAATTAGCTTTTCACCTTGTTGCTATCATTTATTTACGGCTAATGAGTACCGTGTAATGAGTGAGGTTGCAAATAAAAGCGAGCTTAACTTAACGCATCGCGATTTAAAGCTCGCATTACAAGAAACCGTTACAGCGCCTTCTCGTCTGGAAAAAGTACGTAAAACAGAACTAGAATGGCGACTTGGTTTTGACGCACTTAGAAAATCGATTACTGGCGAGCAATATTATGTAAGCGTCCCTTCGGTTAACAAAGCTATATTCTCAGATTCGTTTAAATCATTTTGTGCATGGGCTGCAGATAAAAAGGCAATAAACCTACCTCAAGATACTGATTATAATAAATATTTAGATATTGGTGTTGCTCGAAAAAAAATAACTGACCGAGTTGAACTGGTTCGACATGTGTTCAGAAGAGCAATTGAAGTTTGGCTTGTGCTCGATCGTGCTTTATATTTGCAACAGCAAGGCTATCAAGTAAGCGTTAAAACGTTTTGTGAAAAGCAGTTAACGCCTCGTAATATTTTGATTCTTGCTAATATCCATTAAATTTCCGTCCTCGACTTAATAAGAGATGCAATGAGAAAGTTAAAAAATTTATTCGATAACAATAAACGTTGGGCTGCACGTACAAGCGAAGCTGATCCTGAGTTTTTTAAAATTTTATCTATGCAACAAAATCCAGAGTATTTATGGATTGGTTGTTCAGACTCTCGTGTACCTGCTAATCAAATAGTTGATTTATTACCAGGCGAATTATTTGTGCATCGTAACGTTGCAAACGTAGTTGTACACACTGACCATAACTGTTTGTCGGTTATGCAGTACGCTGTAGAGGTTTTAAAAGTAAAACATATCATGGTAGTAGGTCACTATGGCTGTGGTGGCGTACAAGCCGTTTTAAACAATGCAAAATTTGGCTTTATTGATAATTGGCTACGCCATGTAGGGGATGTAAAAGAAAAGCATCTTGAACAACTTGATGCAATGCCAGAAAGCGAACGTTTAAGCCGCCTTATTGAGCTAAATGTAATTGAGCAAGTGCGTAATGTATGCCGTACTAACATTGTGCAAGATGCGTGGGAGCGCGGCCAAGAGCTAAGCGTTCATGGTTGGGTTTATGGTTTAGAAAACGGCCATCTTCATGATTTAGAATCTGTAGTAACGTGCGCGAGTGAAGAAACGCAAAGCTACAAAAAAGCAGTGCAGCACGTACTTAATAAAGTGGGCGAAAATAAATAAATTTATGACTAAAACGGCGATATTAATAGGTGCTACAGGTTTGGTCGGTAATGAGTTGCTACATAAGCTACTTAAGAGCGATCGTTATACCAAAGTGGTTACGTTAAGTCGTCGGGCTTTGCCTATTACACACGCAAAGCTAGTTAATCACGTTATTGATTTTGAAAAATTAACTCAATACGTTGAGCTTTTTAAAGGTGACGTATTGTTTTCGTGTTTGGGCACAACCCGTAAACGGGCGGGCTCTACACAAGCTCAGCGTAAAGTAGATTTTGATTATCAGTTTATAGCGGCGCAGTTAGCGGCATGTAATGGTGTTACGCATTACTGCTTAGTGTCATCAAGCGGGGCGAACACGCACAGTAATAGTGCTTATTTGAAAATGAAGGGTGAGCTTGAGCAACATATTAAAGCACTCCCTTTTGGTAAAATAAGTATTTTACAACCGTCTTTATTATTAGGTGATCGTGAGCAATTTAGAGTGGCAGAAAAGATAGGCAGTATTATTTTTCCTGTTATTACACGACTGCCGTTTTTAAAGCGTTACAAACCAATAACTGGCGAGCAAGTTGCGCAAAAAATGCTGAGTGTGAGTTTAGAGCAACAGGCTAAGTTATTTTATTATGTGCTAGATGAGCTATTTGAATAAACTTAGTAAAACGCAAAAGGCAGCCTAAGCTGCCTTTTTTGTACATTAAATTAATACCAATTTTATTAAAAAAATGATCATTCTAGCGTATTAAATAACTCACTAACTACGTTAAAAATTATTTATATAGAACAACTATGTATCATAATTTTAGCCTTGTTATTGAGCTATTTTCTTATCGCTATAATAGATCACTAATTTAATGCAATTGGTATAATTATTCAGCGTCAGTTTTAGTGCTAAGTTGTTGCTCAAGTAATGCAACTTTAGCTTCAAGCTCAGTTAACTTTTCGCGAGTACGAATAAGTACTTGGCTTTGCACATCAAATTCTTCACGGCTCACAAAATCCATCTCAGCAAGCTTGTTTTGTAAAACTTGCTTTGTTTTACCTTCGAGTGTCTCTGCTAGGTTTTTTACACCTTGTGGCATATTGCTAGTAATTTGCTTAGCAATTTCTTCAAGTTTTGCTGGGTTGATCATATTTGTCCCTTCGATGCGGCCTAAAATAATAATAACTAATATTACCTTATACCCACGGTATTTAACACATGATCATCTTTACCTTAATTAATTAAGGCAATTGCTATGCTCGCAGTAATGGTTACGTTAAAATTGCGCGTCTTTTAAATTTCTTTGGTCGTTATGAAACTCAATCCTAAACAAGATGAAGCCGTAAAATATATTAGTGGTCCATGCTTAGTACTCGCAGGCGCAGGCTCTGGTAAAACCCGTGTTATTACGAATAAAATCGCTTATTTAGTGAAAAAATGTGAGTACAAAGCGCGAAATATAGCCGCTGTTACTTTTACCAATAAAGCAGCCAAAGAAATGCGTGAACGAGTACTGCAAACACTTGGTAAACAAGACGCCAAAGGTTTGTGGGTATCGACGTTTCATACACTCGGTTTAGAAATAATAAAAAAAGAGTTAAGCACATTAGGGTTTAAACCCGGCTTTTCGTTATTTGATGATCAAGATACCAATCAGCTTCTTAGTGAACTCACCGAAGATGAGCTAAAAAAAGACAAGGACTTACTCAAACTACTTAAAATGGAAATTGGTAGTTGGAAAAACGAATTAGTACTGCCAGAGCAAGCAATACGCGAAGCGCGTGATGCGCAAAAGGCATTGTTTGCACAGCTGTATGCTCGCTACCAAAATCAGCTACGTGCTTATAACGCACTGGATTTTGATGATTTAATTATGATCCCTACTTTGTTACTTACTAATAACGCCACATCTCGTGAGCGCTGGCAGCAACGCTTTAAATACTTGCTGGTGGATGAGTATCAAGATACCAATACAAGCCAATATCAACTTGTTAAATTGCTAGTAGGCGAGCGTGCCCGTTTTACTGTTGTAGGTGATGACGATCAATCAATTTACTCATGGCGTGGTGCTCGCCCGCAAAACTTAGTGTTATTAGGTAAAGACTACCCAGGGCTTAGACTTATAAAACTTGAGCAAAACTATCGAAGTGCAGGGCGAATACTAAAAGCGGCTAACATTTTAATTGCGAATAACCCACATGACATAGAGAAAAAGTTATTTAGTGAACTAGGTTATGGTGAGCCGATTAAAGTAATAGGGTGCCGCGATGAAGAGCATGAATCTGAGCGTGTGGTTGCTGAAATAATTTCACATAAGTTTATGAAGCGTACCAGCTATAAAGATTACGCGATTTTATATCGTGGTAATCATCAAGCACGTGGCTTTGAAAAATCTTTAATGAGTAACCGTATCCCTTATAAAATTAGTGGCGGTATGTCGTTTTTCGCTCGCTCAGAAATTAAAGATATTATGGCGTATTTACGTTTGCTAGTTAATCAAGATGATGACAATGCATTTTTACGTATCGTAAATACACCGCGACGCGAAATAGGCACGGTTACACTTGAAAAGCTTGGTACGCTTGCTAACGAAAAACACGCGAGCTTATTTGCTACCTGTTTTGATAACGATTTAGGCTACAGACTAAAAGGGCGTGGTTTTAATGCGCTTGCTGGATTTGCACGCTGGGTTGTTGAGCTATCTGATAACGCAGTACGCGGTGATACGCTCGAAGCTGTTAAAGACTTAGTGCGTAATATTAATTACGAGGCATATTTGTACGAGTCCTCACCGAGTGCAAAAGCGGCTGAAATGCGTATGAAAAACGTATCAGAGCTGTATCGTTGGATAACAGATATGTTGACCGGTGATGCCGACAACGAACCAATGACATTAGCCGAGGTTGTTAGCAAGCTAACCCTTCGCGATATGCTTGAGCGTAACGAAGAAGAAGATGAAACCGATGCAGTGCACTTATCAACACTACATGCATCAAAGGGCTTAGAGTACCCGTACGTATTTATGGTGGGTATGGAAGAGGGTTTACTTCCGCATCAGGTAAGTATTGATGAAGATAACGTAGATGAAGAACGCCGCTTAGCTTATGTTGGTATTACTCGTGCACAGCAGGAGTTAACACTTACTTATGCAAAAATACGTCGTCAATTTGGTGAAACCTCACAAACTGAGTTAAGCCGATTTGTACAAGAGTTACCGCAGGACGATCTCGCGTTTGAAAATAAAAAGGCGCCAAATACGCAAGCAGAGCGAATGGAAAAAGGCCAAGCAAGAGTCGCTAACCTTCGTGCAATGTTTAAAAAGCCTGAGTAATACCTCAGGCTAATTTTATAAAGACTGGGTTGCTTGTATTTCAGGTAACTCAGAACACACTAGAGCGTGTTGTTTTCCCACAAAAAATGCCAAACCGTGCTTGTCTAGTAAAGCTCTAAAATTAAGTATTGATGGGCCTTTAGCAATGACTTTCATTGCTTTGAGCTTTGTAATTGCAAGCACGCCCTGTAGCTGAAAATCGTAACTTTCTTGTTGTAAAACACGTTTACTAAAGGTCGAGCTAAGTAGCAGATAGTCAAAATTAATATCGGTTAGTAAATTAAGTTCGCATCGATCTTTAGCGAAATTGTTTAAACCAATTGAATAACCAAGTTGTGATAGCTTTTTGAGGTTTTCTATTTGTGTTGCGCTTGCGTGACGAATTTCTTGCTCATCAAATAGCAAACAGAGCTGGCTATGTCCTTGTTGTTTATTTAGCGTATCTGTAAATAAAACAAATTCGTGCTCCTCGAGTAGTAAACCAGAGCAAGGAACCAGCGCCATAGTTACATTTGCGGTAATTGCTTGTGCATAAGCGCGTTGTAATAACTGTAACTCTATCTCGAGGTGCTGTTCTTTATCTGATGCAAACTTTTTCAAAATATCAAAGCTAGTAAAGCCAAGTATTGGGTGTTCACCAAATGCTTCAAATAAAGATTCAGACTGATGTTGCTCATCAAGAGTAATTATTTCTGAGCTTCTAAAACTCATAGGTAATATATCAAGGTGATGTTGTGCTTTTAGTGCCTGCGCAGGTATTGATTGCGTTAATAGCGGATGAAATAGCTCGTAGCGGTTTTTTCCGGAGTTTTTAGCGTGATACATTGCAGCATCGGCATCACGAATAATTTCATCCGTATGCGTATAGCTTTTCTTTGAGTAGGTTATTCCTATACTAGCACCACTTTGAAGTGATTCGCCTTTAAGGAAAAAAGGCTTTTTCATTAAATCGATAATACGATTAGCAACATCTTCTGCTTGTTGAGGCTCAGTTAAGTGCGTTAATAAAATAACAAACTCATCGCCACCTAAGCGTGCTAGTAAATCATGTTCGCGTATACACTGGGCAAATAACTCACTAACGTTAATTAAAAACTGATCGCCAGCATGGTGACCAAGTTGGTCGTTAATGTCTTTAAACTTATCTAAATCAATAAATAAAACAGCAAAATTATGTTCAGGAAAGCGCTGATAATGTTGTAGTGTTTTTTCAAGCTGAGTTAAAAAGAGGCTGCGATTAGGTAAGCTAGTAAGAGAGTCGTGATGTGCGTCGTGATAAAGCTGCTGCTCTATTTTTTTACGCTCATCTATTTGCATTTGTAAGTGCAGATTTGTTTGACGCAGTTCTTTGGTTTTTTCGTTTACTCTAAATTCGAGTTCTTGATGGCTTTTTGCAATCGCTTGATTGGTGAGCTTTGTTTGTAAAACCGCTGCAATTTGATGAGATACAAAGGTAATTAACTCGCAATCATCCCGGCTGAAAATATGTTTGTTATCGTAAGCTTGGCAAACAATAAGGCCGATAACACCTTGAGCTGTTTTAAGTGGAGCGCCTAACCAACTAGTGGCCATTTGCTCTTTTTGTACAGGCTTAGCTCTTTGTACTACACCGCTTTCTATTAATTCTTTTGCTCTACACGGGTGTATAAGTTGCGTTTCTTCAGTGCTTATTACCAGTTCACTATAACCTTTAGCAAAGCGTCTTGGTTGTGTGTTTTCTTTAAATTCATCTACACAATAAGGGAAGCTTATCCAGCCAGACTCTTTATCGTAAAGTGCAATATATAAGTTCTCTGCGTAGGTAATTGTTTTTATTATTTCATGTATCTTAAAGTAAGCATCATCAAGGTTTTTAGCTTGCGTTGCTATTTCAGATATTTTAAACAGAATTTGTTGACGTTGAAGTGCGCGTTTACGTTGCTCTATTTCAAGGTTCAATGCATCGTTACTTTGAGTGAGTGCTCGGGTGCGAATCTTTACTTCCGATTCAAGGAGCTCTCGTTTTTTTACACGCTCTATTGCAGTTGCTAAATAAAGCGACATAAACTCGAGTAATTGTATTTGTTGTGAACTATAACCTTGTTTTGTATCGTAACTTTGCGCTGCTAATACACCGATAATATTATGTTCTTGGTAAACCGGTACACCTACCCAATGCTCTGCTGGAGTGCCTAATGCTTTAAATAAACCTTCTGCTGCGGCATTTTGCATTTGCTGCTTGGTAAAACATGTGGTTTTACCCTGTTTAAATACATAGCCAGTGGCGCCTTCATCAAAGCTATTTGATTGGTTAAGGGCGACGGCAATACCATCTTTTTCATCTGAAAAGTAAGAAAGTTCTAGCGATTGACTATATTGATTTAATAGCACCACATAAAAACTTTTACTCGGCACATATTTTTGTAAAATGTCGTGGATAGCGGGATAAAGTAGGGTTAGCTCGGCAACAGTACTTGCTTGCTCTGATAATTGTATCAGCGCATTTTGTAAGTGATGTGATTGTTTGTATTTATTGAGTAATGTTTTTAGACGTTTATTTTGATACGCCAATTTACTCGATACTGAGAGTTTATCTTCCAATGATCTAACCGGCTATTTTTATTGTATAGTTATTAGCCTTATACTTTCACTTTTAGCGCTTATCGTCAAGTTGATATTCGTACTATCATACTGGCTAGAAACACTATTTTAGGTATTAAAAAAGGCTTACCGAAGTAAACCTTTTTTGTGTATTTCAGCTGTATTTACTTAGATGTCATGAAGTCGATGGCAGCGCTTATCTCATCATCAGAACAATCCATACAGGTGCCTTTTGGAGGCATCGCATTAAAGCCATTTAGTGCATGCTCAAGTAAAGTGTCTTTACCTTTAGCTATACGTGGAGCCCAATCGTCAGGCGATTTAGGCGCGCCTAGTGCACCAGTACCGTGACATGCAAAACATGCACCTTGATACACTTGCTCACCAGAACGAGGGCCTGTAGGCGCCGCTGCTACAGCAGCTTTATCGCCTTCAAGGTATACAGCACCAACCGGCGCGAGACGTGCTTTAATTGCATCTTCAGTCATAGAGTTATCATATGGCTGTGCGTATGCAGTGGTTGCTAGCATTAATAATGCTGCAGCTGTTAATTTTTTCATTTTGCCTTGCTCACTTCGATTTGAACGTGATCAATCACGATTAAAGATGACGGAAATTAAACCGATTATAACTCTCTGAGCCAATTTATAAAATGCTAAGAGGCGTTTTTATTAATAAAACTGACTACTTTTTGCGTTAACGCAATAAAATTTAATTATTTACTGTTTTTTGTTAAGCAATTTAATAAGCGCAAACAGTCATACAATTAACTTTTAGATCCTAAGATCAATTTATTGATAATACGCTACTAACTAGTTTTTCGATCCCTGCATCGGCTTCAATAATTGATTGCGCAAGCATATAAGCTGGGGTTGTAACTAGCTTATTTGGCTGATCAATAACAACATCATCTACTGCACAATTTATATGTTTAGCGCCTAATGTGCTTAGCGCTTGTGCTGTCTCTGCATCGTTACCAATCGTAAGTACAGCGTTATCGTAAATAAATGGGATCAAAGCGGGTGCAATACACATATAACCAGCAGGCTTATTTTCTTTTGCAAATGATTTACAAGCATTAAGTACGTCTTCATTAATATTTGCTTTTGCGCCTTTAATTGCAAAGTCACATAAGTTTTTTGCAGCGCCAAAACCGCCAGGTACAATTAATGCGTCAAACTGAGTTGCGTCTAGTTCAAGCAGCGATTTAATGTCACCCCGTGCAATACGAGCCGCTTCTGTTAATACATTACGCTTATCAGGCATTACTTCGCCCGTTAAATGGTTAATGGTATGAAGTTGTTCAATATCCGGTGCAAAACACTGATACGTTGCGCCATTTTTGGCTATATGTAATAAAGTTAAAATTGCTTCATTAATTTCACTACCATCGTACACACCAGACCCTGCTAATATTACCGCTACGTTTTTCATGCTTTTGTGCCCCTAAAGTCTTTTTTATAAGTCGATCGGATGAAGTCTAACATGCTCAAAATTTCTCGCGAAAATAAATTTTTAGTACAAAAATCATTCTCTATGCAAGTTGTATTGCGGTTTATGCCATTTGCGATCACTTTGCCTTTAAAAAAATTATAAAGGATCGCTATGATCTTCGATCCATTGTGCTAGAATACTCCTCCGGTTATTTAAATGGACGCGAATAATCAAAGTGAATAACAACACAAGCAGTCGTTAGAAAACCTTTTTCCACATTGGTTTAAAATAATAAAAAAAGAACCTCGTATTATCTTTTTTAAATTAAAACATACAGTTAAAGTATTTTCTAGGCATTTTATAATGCTTTGGAAGAATAGCTCGTGGCTGTTATCTACACACTTATCCACAGCTTGCTATAGTTTTAATAACACGATAAGCAGTAATTCACTGTCGTTTTATTTACTACCTTATGGCATGCTTATAATTACCTTAATTTTTTGCATTTAGGATCCAAATTCACCATGGCTCAGATCCCCGAAAACCCACTTATTTTAGTTGATGGCTCGTCATATTTATTTCGTGCTTATCATTCTCCGCCGCATTTAACTAATTCTAAAGGTGAAGCTACGGGCGCTATTTATGGCGTGATCAACATGCTTAAAAGCTTGATCAGACAATACGATCCCTCACATATGGTGGTTATATTTGATGCTAAAGGTAAAACGTTCCGTAACGATATGTATAGCGAGTATAAGGCAAATCGTCCGCCTATGCCGGATGACTTACGCACTCAAATAGCACCAATACACAGTATTATTAAAGCGATGGGCTTTCCGCTAATTAGTATTGAAGGCGTTGAAGCTGATGATGTTATTGGTACATTTGCACGTATAGCGTCAGAGCAAAAACGACATGTACTCGTCTCTACTGGCGATAAAGACATGGCACAGCTTGTTAATGAACACGTTACGCTAATAAACACGATGACTGACAGTATTTCAGATCCCGTTACCGTGGTTGAAAAGTTTGGTGTAGGCCCTGAACTTATTATTGATTACTTAGCATTAATGGGTGATAAGGTCGATAATATTCCGGGTGTTGAAGGTTGTGGTCCTAAAACTGCAGTTAAATGGTTAGAAAAATATGGTTCTCTTCAAGGTGTAATGGATCACGCCAGTGAGATTAAAGGTAAAATAGGCGAAAAGTTAGCAATTGCTCTTGATCATCTGCCTTTAAGCTACGAACTTGCGACAATTAAGTGTGATGTTGAAGTTGAATCTGATCTTGATACATTCAAACTTCAAGAGCCTAACAAAGACGAATTAATTGCATTATATGGTGAGTGCGAATTCCGTCGTTGGTTAGCTGAATTACTTGATAATCCTAAAGATGCTGAAACACATTTAGCTGTACCTACCCAAGCCACTGAATTACCAAAAGTAGAAGATGCTCATTACGAAACTATTTTAACTGAGGCGCAATTTGATACGCTGATAAATCAATTAAATAGTGCTGAGTTATTTGCATTTGATACTGAAACAACCAGCCTTGATTACATGAAAGCGCAATTGGTGGGTATGAGCTTTGCCGTAAAAGCGGGTGAAGCTGTGTATTTACCGGTAGCGCATGACTACCCAGGTGCGCCTGAGCAATTAAGCCTTGAATTTGTAATGCAAAAGCTAGGTCCAATTTTGGCAGATGAAAACAAAGCTAAAGTAGGGCAAAACCTTAAATATGACAAAAGTGTATTAGCGAATGCAGGCTTTGCGCTAAATGGTATTAAGTTTGACACTATGCTTGAGTCGTATGTATTTAATAGTGTAGGCACGCGTCACGATATGGACTCGCTAGCACTTAAATACCTAGGTCATAAAAATATTAGCTTTGAAGATATTGCTGGCAAAGGTAAAAAGCAACTTACCTTTAACCAAATTGAACTTGAAAAAGCAGCACCTTACGCCGCTGAAGATGCCGATATTACTTTGCGTTTACACGAAGTGCTTTGGCCAAAAATAGCAGCTGATGAAAAGCTAAAATCGGTATTTGAAGATATAGAAATGCCACTTATTAGTGTGATTTCTGATATTGAACGCACTGGTGTTGCGATAGATAGCAATATGCTTGGAGCGCACAGCCAACGTTTAGGCGAGCGTTTAATTGAGCTTGAAAAAGAAGCGTTTGAAATAGCAGGCGAACCATTTAACTTAAGTTCACCAAAACAGCTACAAGTACTGTTGTTTGAAAAGCTTGGGCTGCCTATTATTAAAAAAACGCCTAAAGGTGCACCTTCTACCGCAGAAGAAGTACTGCAAGAACTTGCTCATGATTATCCGCTACCTAAAGTAATTATAGAGCATCGTGGTTTATCAAAGCTTAAATCAACTTACACCGATAAATTACCATTAATGGTGAATGAGAAAACCCAGCGTGTACATACGTCTTATCATCAGGCAATTACAGCTACGGGGCGCTTGAGTTCAACTGATCCTAATTTACAAAATATTCCTATTCGTTCAGAAGAAGGACGTCGTATTCGTGAAGCGTTTATAGCCGCAGATGGTTATAAAATTGTCGCTGCCGATTATAGTCAAATTGAGCTGCGTATTATGGCGCATCTTTCACAAGACAAAGGTCTATTAAATGCATTTGCTAACGGCTTAGATGTACATAGTGCAACTGCCGCTGAAGTATTTGGTGTAGAGCTTGATGATGTAACTACCGATATGCGCCGTAAGGCGAAAGCAGTAAACTTTGGCTTAATTTACGGTATGTCGGCATTTGGTTTAGCACGTCAACTAGATGTGCCACGCCACGAAGCGCAGCATTACATAGATAAATACTTTGAGCGTTTTCCAGGTGTATTAGAGTACATGGAAACAACACGCGAAAAAGCAGCTGAAAATGGCTACGTTGAAACAATATTTGGTCGTCGCCTACATTTACCAGAAATAAACGCACGTAATGGGGCGCGCAGAAAAGGAGCCGAACGTGCTGCTATAAACGCACCAATGCAAGGTACTGCCGCCGATATTATTAAAAAGGCAATGCTGAGCGTTAACCGCTGGGTACACGAACAAGCGCCAAATACAATTAAGCTGCTCATGCAAGTGCACGATGAATTAGTATTTGAAATCAAAACAGACTGCGCACCACAGTACACAAAACACATCTGTGAACTGATGTCGCAAGCTGCTGCGCTAGATGTACCACTTATAGTTGAAGCTGATGAAGGTGACAACTGGGAACAAGCTCATTAATGCAATTTGAGCATTTTAATTAAAGCGCCTTTTGGCGCTTTTTTTATGTTTAATAAAAATGGCGAATAACAGCGATTCAATCAGGTATATGCAAGCTTTAGTTAAAATAAGGTTAATTTAAGCAACTATTTGTATTAAATAGTTATATGTTCGTCAATTCGAGCTGTTTTACAGGAATATGATTGTATTTTAATGCGTGCTTTTGTTAAAGTCCCGCCTGTCCTATCCTGTAGGACATCCTGTTGATGATGCATCTGAAAGGGTGCAACAAATTGATAGCTTCTCCCCAGTTTGCTATACCGGCCTACCAACTTGTTTGGTGGGCCGTTTTTTGTTTTACGCCTGAAAATCCTATCTAATTAACTCTTTATTGCGCTATACCAATTGTATTATTCATTCGTCATTTCGAGGTGGTTTGGGTACATCGCAGGTGATACCATCGAAGTGATATTATTTTTATTCTTTTCATTTTATTACTAAGGAGTGCGTTATGTTTAAAGCATTAGCTATTGCAGGTTTTTCTTTATCAAGTTTAGTTATTTCTAATGTTGCTCAGGCGAATTGGCAGCTAGTGAATGATAAAAGCCAACTAAGCTTTGTTTCAATTAAAAAAGATTCGATTGCTGAAGCTCACCATTTTACTAACCTTGAAGGTATGCTTTCTGATAAAGGCGAGTTTAGCGTTAATGTTGATTTAACATCAGCTGAAACTCTAATTCCTATTCGTAATGAGCGTTTAACGACATTTTTATTCGAAGCGGCTAAATTTCCAAATGCTGTTTTAACTGCAAATTTAACTAAAGAACTGAGCAATATTAAAAAGCCTGGCCAATATGTACTGAAGGGTATTAAAGCTGAGCTTGATTTTCACGGTAATAAAAAGGCATTGGCAATTGATGTACTCGTTAACAGCACGCAAAGTGGTGATTTAACGGTATCATCATTAACACCTATTATTATTAATAGTGATGATTTTGGTGTAACTGAAGGCGTTAAAAAGCTGCAAGAGCTAGCGGGCTTACCTTCAATTGCAACAGCAGTGCCTGTTACATTTGCAATTACACTTAAAAAACAGTGATTTCTTTAAGTGAGCTTAGCAAGCAATTAAGCGAGCCAAGCAAGCCTTTTGATAGTTGGCAGCCTAATCATTGTGGTGAACTGCCAATTGTCATTAATCATGAGGGGAAATGGTTTTACGATGGCAGCGAAATAACACGCCCAGCCATGGTGAAGCTGTTTGCTTCTGTTCTATGTAAAGAAGGTGAGCAATTTTATTTAAAAACACCTGTCGAAAAAATAACAATAACGGTTGATGATGCGCCGTTTATTATTGTTGATTGGCGTTTTGAAAATACAGTGCAAGGGCAGGTGTTGTGTTGTATTGATAATTTAGCTAGGCAGTGGTTGGTGAGCGCTCAGCAGCCTTTAGTTATAAAGGATTATAAAGGGTCAAAAGTGCCTTATCTAAAGCTACCTTATGGCTGTAGTGCGCGTGTTGCGCGAAGCGTATTTTATCAGTGGGCTGAAAAAGCCGAGTCTGATAAGCTCGGCTATTTTATTAAATCTGCAGGAAAGCAGTTTTATTTATCGTAACGCCAGCGTTTAAGCCTCTGGGTTAGTTTCGTCTGTGATTGTTTCATCGGTAGGTGGTACAGCAATAATAGGACCTAAAAACCATTCATCTAGTTTTTTAGCTACTTCTGGTAAACCCGTGCCTTTTAATGATGAAAATGCATGAACTGTAATATCCCCATCAAGCGTGCTTAATTCACGACGAACTTGCAGTACTTGTGATTTACGAGGGCCTTGCTTTAATTTATCGGCTTTAGTTAATAGTGCCAATACTGGAATTTCACTACCAATAGCCCAATTAATTAAATCGCGGTCTAAATCTTTTAATGGATGACGAATATCCATTAAAATAACAATACCTTTTAAGCTTTGACGCTTTTGTAGGTATTCGCCTAGCGATTTTTGCCATTTCTTTTTCATTTCGATTGGTACTTTAGCAAAACCATAGCCTGGTAAATCGATAAGGCGCATATCGTCAACATCAGCTAAATCGAATGTATTGATTAGCTGAGTACGTCCAGGTGTTTTACTTGTACGTGCTAGCTTCTGATCGGTTAATGCATTTAATGCACTCGACTTACCTGCGTTGGAACGACCGGCAAACGCAACTTCAATTCCCGTATCAGCAGGTAATTTAGTAATGTCGGGAGCGCTTGTTACGAAAGACGCAGTATTATATTTGATACGAGATTTGAGCACAGGCTCTCCTAAAACTTAAATAAATAACGTTGAGTAAACCAAATTCACTCAGGGCGCGTATTTTATACTATAAAGGATGTATTAAAAAGCGTATTTAACCACCTAAAAACAGCACCTATGGTACATTTAAAACATGTTAAAGCTTAATCTAAGTCAAAACCCTGTAAATTATAAGCTTAATATGTGTAGAAAACGTGCCAGAGAATTTATTATCGTGTAGAATATATGTATTACAGCATCACGATTGTAGATGATACAGGGTCGGAAACAGAGAATTCACCATGAAAAAAATAGCACTATCTTTAACAATATTGCTTGGTGCGTTGTCAGCAAGCAACGCAACAGCATTTGATGGCGATGTAAACGCAGGTAAAGAAAAATCAGCAACGTGTGCGGCTTGTCACGGCCCAGACGGTAATGCGCCGGTTAATATTTACCCTAAAATTGCAGGTCAACATCCAGATTATATCCTTAAGCAACTTCAGGATTTAAAATTAGGTATGACATCAGGCGGCAAAGAAGGGCGTATGGATCCAGTAATGAGCGCTATGGCTATGCCACTTAGCGAGCAAGACATGAAAGATCTAGCTGCTTATTTTTCTTCAATGAACATGTCTGAAGGTGCTACACCTAAAGATGTTGTTGAAGTTGGCGAGATGCTTTTTAAAGCAGGCGATGCAGAACGTGGAATTCCATCATGTGCAGCATGTCATGGCCCACGTGGTAATGGCTCGTCACTTGCTAAGTTTCCAAAAATTTCTTTTCAGCATCCAGGATATATCAAGGCTCAACTTGAAAAGTTCCGTGATGGTACTCGTCATAATGACTTAAATGGCATGATGGGCGATATTGCAAAAAAATTAACAGATAAAGACATCGAAGTACTTTCTCAGTATTTAGGTGGCTTACACTAAAGTCGTATTTATTTAGCAGTTAATAATAAATAAACTACAATGTGTTAAAAAAAGCAGCCTAGGCTGCTTTTTTTGTGTCAAAAATTAACGATATCGTCCGTTTTAATGTAAGACATTGACCATGTCTGGTTGTAAGAAAAGTCTTCTTTTTATTTTTGATTATTGATTAACTTATTGTAATTTATGTTTATTTTTATATCTCAATGTAATAAATATAATAAAAGTTATATAAACCAGTTGTAACAAAATCATTAACGAGTAAATTAACCACTGTCGCAAAACAACAATAACAAAACGGAAATAACTATCAAGGAAAGTAACGCGGCATGACTACATAGCATAAGATTAGTGCTACTAAAGGAAATAATAAAAAAGTGTCAGGATGACCGAAAATAATAAAAAACTCATGGAAGTTTAATAATAAAAACAAAATGGAATGTAACAAGGAACGTAAAAATAATAACAATACGGACTGATAATAATAAAAATAATAAAGACTAAAAAAAGTCGAAGGGAGAAGTGTCCAGATAATGGCGCTCAGATTAGCAGGCGGTAGAGATGTTTTCTCTACCGCCTTTTTATTTGTCCTGTTACAATACCCACCGTTTTAAATTGGCGATTAATTAGCTAAGGCGCTTTTAAATGAGAGACCCAACCTCTAAGCGCAAACTGAATTCTTCTGGCTAGGCCAGCACTGCGATGCCCATTAATTTGCGCTTCGCTCAAAACCTCTTAAGTGAGATGATCAAGATATGAGTAGAACTAAAAAGTCACGCAAAAGCCCAGCAAACGGACCTGTTCGTTTAAGCCAAGATAAGCTTAAAGAAATGCGCGCATTAAAAGAGCAGCGAGTTAAAAAAACCAAAGGTGCTAAGCCAGGTTCTCGTAACGCGCCAGATTTACTAGATAGCGAAAGCCATAATGCTGGTCACGCGCCGAAAGATAAGCGTGTAGGCAGTAAAAAGCCGGTACCATTAATTGCAACTGCGCCTGAGCCTAAAGTTGAAATGAAACGCAACTTAAAGCCAACTATTGAGCTGAAAAAGGTAATCGAGCCTGAATTTACACCTGAACAAGAGCTAGAAGCACTTGAGAATGACGAGCGTTTACTTAAACTAGTAGAGCGTCATGAAGAAGGTGAAATGCTAACTGGTAAAGATGCTAAGTACTTTAATAGCCGTATTGCTCGCCATCAGGCGTTATGTGAAATTCTTGGTATTGAAGACGAGGATGAAGACGAATTTGAAGATGACCTTGAAGATGATATTGAAAGCAAAGGCAATTCTGATTTCGATCAATACTTATCTGACGATTTAGCCAACGAATGGTTAGATGAAGACGACAAATAGTAAGGATAAATAATGAGTACCGCGGTAATTTTAGCCTTACTTTTAGGCGCTGCTATAATAGTTGGTCTGGCATTTTATGCGGGTCAGTTGCTGTATAAGTTAAATGCGCAAAAAAAGTTAATTGCTAAAACGCAGGCTGAACAAAAGCAAAAGCTTGAGAAGTCGCGTTTAAAGCGAAATGCCAAACTAGCCGATAGTATTCATTTAATTGCGCGTGCAATGAATGAAGAGCAGTGTGAGTTTTCTGAAGGCTGTTTACGTATTTGGGTACTTATGTCTCAATATGGCTTTGAGAGCGAGCGTGATTTAACGACACAATATCCTGGCATTTATAAAATGTACCAGGTAGTTAAAGAAATGCCGACACACGATGCACGTAAAAAATATGCTAAAAAAGAAATTTTTAAGCTAGATAAAGCTCGCTGGCAAGCTGAAGAAACACTTAAAGATGAAGTTAAAGCCGATTGCGCTAAAATTATCATCGAGTTTAAAGCCGCTCCTGGCAGCGATAAAGTAGTTTTTAACTAGCTTTAGTTTTTCGAGTACTCAAAAAAAGCAGACCTTGGTCTGCTTTTTTTATGCGTAAAAATTTTCATACAAATTGCATTAAATTAGTATCAGTTAAATCACTCGTGAAAAACGCGTCGCATTTATTTGTTTTTGTAAATGAGCGTCAAAGCACATGCAAATAATACGAATGAATAAGTTGCCGCGTGGCGTTACGCTAATTTTATTATCATTTATAGTGACTAGTTCATCTTTTATAAGTGGCGTAAGCGCAATTAACGCATCCTCAAAGTAGTCATTAAATATAAGCGCATGCTTTTCGCTAAAGTCTTGTATATCTAATTCAAACTGGCAAATGAGCTGCTTAATTGCATCAGCACGAATTACATCATCATGCGTTAAGTGCATACCTTTATTAAGAGCACAGCCGTTTTGTGTTTCTACGCTGTGGTAATAATGTTTTAATTCTTTTTGATTTTGTAAAATGGCAGTGCCAATTTGTGAAATTGATGACACGCCTAAGCCTAATAAATCACAATTTCCATGGGTTGTATAACCTTGAAAATTACGATGTAACTTGCCTTCATTTTGCGCAATAGCTAGTTCGTTATCGTTTTTTGCAAAGTGGTCCATACCAATAAATTGATAGCCTGCTTGCGTCATCTGCTCCAGCGTGTTTTTAAACATAGTGAGTTTATTATGTGCACTGGGTAAATCTGCATCTTTAATCTTACGCTGTGCGGCAAAGCGCTCTGGTAAATGCGCGTAGTTAAACACCGATACTCGGTCAGGGCTTAACTTAATAAGTTGCTCTATAGTTTGCTTAAAGCTCTCTGGCGTTTGCAGAGGAAGCCCGTAAATCATATCTGCATTAATAGATTGAAATCCCAGCTCGCGAGCTTGTGTAATTAATTGCTTAACCGTATCTGCATTTTGCGGGCGATTAACAGCAAGTTGCACGTCGTCGTTAAAGTCTTGAATCCCAAATGAGACACGGTTAAAGCCAAGCATTCTTAAATCAACAAGCATATTATCGGCAAGTGAGCGAGGGTCTATTTCAATGCCGCGCTCTGTTGTGCTTGTAAAATTAAAGTGCTGCTCTAAAAGCTTAATTAGACGAGTCATTTGTTTTGCGGTTAAAAAGGTGGGAGTACCGCCACCTAAATGTAATTGCTCAACCGTGTAGTTTTTAAATAAATGAGCTTGGGCAGTAATTTCTTTTGCTAAAAAGTCGAGATACGTATCGGCCTTAGATTGATGGCGGGTAATTATTTTATTACAGCCACAGTAGTAGCAAAGCTGACTACAAAACGGAATATGAATATATAAAGAGAGTGAACGACTCGTTGATGATTCTACAGCGCTTAGTAGGTCTTGTTGTTGATACCCATCACGCAGTGATAGAGCTGTGGGATACGAGGTATAACGGGGGCCAGACACATTATATTTGTTTATTAGGGTTTGATCCCATTGTGGAAGTTTAATCATCACGCGCACCTAAGTATTTATTTAGGGGGTGATTATAAAAAAGTACGCAGTGAGGCGGTTTGATCTATAACAAAAAAGGTGCCGAAGCACCTTTTTTAATAAAATATCAATTAATGCGGTCTAATTAATACGTAACAGTATGGGCATCTTTGAGATATTGAAATAACTCTTTATAACCTTTACCCGGCTTTTCAGCTTTCGCTTCTTTCGCCGCATTACGAACCAATTGACGCATTTGCTGACGATCAAGAGACGGAAACTGTTCAATAGTCTCATTGATAAGGTCATCACCTTGTTCAATTAGGTCTGAACGTAATTGCTCAATTTTTTTGACCAATACTTCAGCTTGGTTATTTTTATTAAGCATTACATCGATAATCGCTCTAATAGCGTCAATGTTTTCTACAGTACGCAACGTTTTAGCGATGTAGTTTAAGTGACGGCGGTACGCGTCACTTTTATTACTTATTTTATCAGCAACAACCATTGCCGCTTTTAAATCGTCATTTAATGGCAGGCGTTCGCGCTGTTTTTTACCCATTTTGGCAATTTCAGTACCTAACTGATGAAACTCTTGCGCTTCACGCTTAAGTTCCGTTCTTGATACATATTCAATTTCTTCTTCAATTTCAGCAGGCTTGCCTTTTTTCTTTGCCATGGGGTGCTCTTAAATAAAAATAACTTTTGCCATTATACATGAATATGATACTTAGGAATATTAGCTGATGTGATGCATTGAGTGTGTTAGCATTTAAATATAAGAAATGCGTGCATTATGCCTCTAAGGCTCAGGACTTAATTTATGAAAAGCCAACAAAACGATCCAATTTATTCTCAAATATCGCAAGTTAAAGATGGGGTAGCAGAAGTACTCGAACATGCTAAAAAATTAGGCGCTACAGCTGCAGAAGCTGCCATGTCTAGCACGTCTGGTTTATCGGTTAGTACACGAATGGGTGAAGTAGAAACCATTGAGTTTAACCAGGACGGCGGCTTAGGCATTAGTGTATACGTTGGTAATAATAAAGGTTCGGCGTCAACCGCTGATTTAAATCCAAAAACATTGCGCATGGTAGTCGAAAAAGCGATTGATATAGCCAAATTTACATCGGATGACCCATTTAACGGCGTTGCTGATAAAGAATTGCTTGAATTCAATCCTAAAGATTTAGATTTATACCATCCTTGGGATGTAAGCCCTGAAGAAGGTATTGAGCTTTGTCATGCTGCTGAGCAAGCTGCACTAAATGCAGATGAGCGTATTGTTAACTCTGATGGTGCGAGTTTTTCATCTCACCAAGGATTACGTGTTTATGGCAACAGCCATGGTTTGATAACGGGCTTTCCACGCACTCGTCATAGCATTAGCACTATGGTAATAGGTCAAGATGGCGAGCAGATGCAACGCGACTCTGCTTATACTGTTGCACGCGACCAAGCGGGTTTAAATGACGCAGCGGCAGTTGGGCTTGAAGCAGCAGCTGAAACATTGGCTAAATTAAATAGCCAAAAGTTAGGCACAATAAAAGTGCCTGTTATTTTTAGAGCCGATATTGCAAATTCATTGTTTGGTCACTTAGTGTCGGCAATTGGTGGTGGTGCGCTTTATCGTAAATCAAGTTTTTTACTTGATAGCTTAGGCACACAAGTATTTAGTAATTGTGTGAATATTGCCGAGCGCCCACATATTTTAAAAGGGTTGGCGTCGTCACCGTTTGATAGCGAAGGTGTTAAAACATTCGATAGGGAAATTATTCAAGGCGGCGAGCTACAAACTTATTTATTAGCAAGTTATGCCGCGCGTAAAATGAATATGACCCCAACAGGGCATGCTGGCGGTATACATAACTGGCTTGTTGAGCAAACTCATAACGATTTAACTGCACTATTAAAAACGATGGGCACCGGCTTATTAGTTACAGAGCTAATGGGGCAGGGCGTAAATACCGTAACGGGTGATTACTCTCGTGGTGCTGCTGGTTTTTGGGTTGAAAATGGTGAAATCCAATATCCTGTAAGCGAAATTACCATTGCTGGTAATTTAAAAGATATGTTTAAAGGCATATCTGCTATTGGTGGTGACATCGAACGCCGTGGTGGTATTCAAACAGGCTCAGTATTAATAGAGCAAATGCAAATAGCCGGCGCGTAGTATTAATACGCAGTGTATACTTAGACCTAGAGTATTATCTCTGGGTCTAAGTGAGCTTTTACGAGGTGTAAAATGGCTAAAGATAGATATGCACCAAAACCGCTAACCGATATTATGGCGGGGTTAAATAATCGTTTATCGGCTTATGCAGGTAAAAGCCAAGCACTTGATACACAGCAAACCCTATTAAAAGATTTTTTAGGCCCTAAGTTGGGTGATAAATGCCGAGTCAGCAATTACCGAGACGGTACGCTAATGATAGAGGCGGTATCTGCACCTATCGCGCTTAGGCTTAATTATTTAAAAATGGATATGCTTTCACATTTTAGAGCTGCCGGAATGGCAGAGCTCGGGCAAATAAAAATAACTGCAAATCCTCAAGCAACTCAGAGATTAAGTACAGCGAATAAGTCGGGCAGTCCTGCAGTTACCAACTCACGTAAAATGAGTGAGCAAACAGCTGATTACTTAAACGCGATAGCATCTTCTGCACCCCCTTCTTTAAAAGAAAAACTAGAGCGTTTAGCGCTTCACGGAAAAAATAAAAGTAAGTCTTAACTACCCACCATCTTGTTATTGGTGGGGCTAATTTGGCAGCTCACCGCATTCAAAATACTTTGTTACATATTCCATTTTATTGTTGGCTTAATGAGGTTTATGATACTGCGTGGGCTTTATATTGATCGAAAGCTCTTTGATACCCATTCCATTAAGTAAAAGCGTGTAGGCAGTGCTATTTTTACTCCTGCTATATTCAAGAATTTAATGGAGTTGGTATGTGATACCAACCTGCATAAGTCTTTGATCAATTTAACGAATTAAATTGCACTATAACGTCGTTAAAAATTTTTTATTTAGAGCAACTAGATACAAAAACTTTTGCCTGGTTCTAGCGTAATTTTCTTAACGTTAAATAGACCCCATATATAAGCAGATTGGTATGATTCAATTCTAACTAACAAACGGAATAATTATGAATAAAGTAACAATGGCTGCTGCAAGTATCGCACTTGCGCTTGGCTTGGTAGGTTGTGGTGAAAAACAACAAGAAACAAAAGTAACCGACACTCCAGTAGTAACAGCACCCGCTGAAAAACCACTAGAGCTTGGTATTGAATTAGCTAATATGGATAGTTCAGTACGCGCACAAGACGATTTTTACTACCATGTAAATGGTCAGTGGTTAGCTAAAACTGAAATACCAGGTGATAAATCTAACTACGGTTCTTTTTCGCAGTTATATGATGAGTCGCAAAAAGCGATGAAAATAGCCCTTGAAAGTGCAGCCGCAAACAAAGCCGCTAAAAAAGGCAGTGATGAGTACAAAATTGGTGCATTTTATAAAAGCTATATGAATAAAGATGCGCGTAATGAGCTAGGTATTACGCCATTACAACCGTCATTAGATACAATTGATAGCGTTAAATCTAAAGCTGATTTAGTGGGTTTAATGGCTAAAATTCAAAAACAAGGCGGTACTTTACCGTTTGGTTGGTTTGTAAATAACGATGCTAAAAACTCAAGTGAGTATGCATTGTATTTATCTCAGTCGGGTCTTGGTTTACCAGATCGTGACTATTACTTAAAAGATGACGAAAAATTCACTAAAATTCGCGCTTCTTACGAGCAATACATCACTGATGTTTTAGCAAAGTCAGGCGTTAAGGATGCGGCAGAAGCAGCTAAGAGCGTACTTGCATTTGAAAAAACACTAGCTGATGCTCAGTGGAGCCGTGTGCAAAGCCGTGATGCAACTAAATCTTATAATAAGATGACAGTAGCAGATGCAAGCAAGTTGATGGGTGACCTTGATTTAGCTGCATTCTTTAAAGATGCAGGCGTGAGTGCAAGTGACATTATTGTACGTCAACCAAGCTACTTAGAAGCACTTGCTACTATTTACAAAGACACTGATTTAGCGACGTGGAAAAACTACTTAAAATTTCATTTTGTAAGTGGTTATGCAGAACTACTTAGTGAAGATTTAGTTAACCTTAACTTTGACTTTTACAGCACAACACTTCGTGGCGTAGAAGAACAAGCACCTCTTTGGAAACAAGCGGTTGATGCATCTAACAGTGTACTTGGTGAAATTTTAGGTAAGGTATACGTTAAAGATAACTTCCCGCCAGAAGCTAAAGCACGCATGGAAGAGCTAGTTGATAACGTAATTAAAGGTTATGGCGTTGCTATTGAAAATCTTGAGTGGATGAGCCCTGAAACAAAGCTTGCAGCGAAAGAAAAACTAGACAAATTTACGCCTAAAATTGGTTACCCAGACACGTGGAAAGATTACTCTGAGCTAGATATTAACTCAGATGAGCTAGTAGGCAATTACATTCGTTATAGCGAATGGGCGTACGCAGACATGATTGCTAAATTGGGTAAACCAGTTGATCGCTCTGAGTGGCACATGACTCCGCAAACAGTAAATGCGTATTACAATCCAGTAAACAACGAAATTGTATTTCCAGCAGCTATTTTACAACCGCCATTCTTTAATTTAGAAGCGGATGATGCTGTAAACTACGGCGCAATTGGTGCAGTAATTGGGCATGAGCTTGGTCATGGTTTTGACGACCAAGGTGCTAAATACGACGGTGATGGCAACTTACGTAACTGGTGGAGTGAGACTGACCTTAAGCAATTTGAAGAGCGTACAGCGGCTCTAGTTGCACAGTATAACGAATATAAACCGTTTGAAGATGCAAGTGTTAATGGCGAGCTAACGCTTGGCGAAAACATTGGTGACTTAGGTGGCTTAACGGTTGCGCATAAAGCGTATATGCTGTCTTTAGGTGATAAAAAATCACCAGTGATTGATGGTTACACAGGCGATCAACGCTTCTTTATGGGTTGGTCACAAATTTGGCGTCGTAACTATCGCGATGAAGAGTTACGTAATCGTTTATTAACAGACCCTCATTCACCAAGTCACTACCGTGTAATCGGTATCTTGTCGAATATGCCTGAGTTTTACGAAGCGTTTGACGTAAAAGAAGGTGATAAAATGTATATCAAACCAGAAGATCGCGTAAAAATTTGGTAATTTACTAAATAGACTGATTTAAAGTTAACAAAAAACCAGTAAGTTTTTAGCTTACTGGTTTTTTTGTATCTTGAATTTGTAAATAACCTGAACTATGGATAATAAAACTATCTCAAGCAGCTATTTTCAGCGCTAACTGCGTTGAATTTACTTGCAATAGGCCAGCTATTGACGCGTAAATTCGCCTTGTTTTCACTAAAAATCTCTGGCTAGAGAAAATAAATTTAAATATCACCATGATTCAATACGTTAATAAATCTCTTAACCAGAGTTCAGGTTAAATAAGCTTTAGCTCATTAAGCATTGGTGCATCCATTTTTCGTTACTGAGTATGTTTTTATAAAGCGCGAGTTGGTTTTGTGCTCGCTCTAAATTATGCTCTGCATGAGCCACTTTAAAGTACACATCGTTATTTAAGTAATCAGTTAAAAAGCGCACACTTAACATGAGCGGCATTATTTTAGCGCCTAACAGCAGGCTTTCTTGTTCTTTTGTACTCATGCTACTTTTTAATGGCGTCACATAGCCTTTAACAATGGCTGAAAATATATCTTTTCGAATAATAACGTTGTGTAAGTTTGTTGAATCCTCGGCTTCGGGGGAGCAGAAAGTGCGTACCATGTCGCCAAAATCATAAAGCCTAAATCCCGCCATGCAGGTATCTAAATCAATCACTGCTTTTGCTTTGTGAGTTGCACTACAAAACAGCATATTATTTATTTTTGTATCGTTATGACACACTCTAAGTGGTATCTGCTTAGCTATACTATTAAGCTCGGTGATTAAATGTTGCTGCGATAAGCAATATTCTATTTCGTCAGCGCAGTGCTTTACTCTATTTACAGAGTTATTTGTGATTGCGGTATTTAATTGCTCAAAGCGCATCGCTAAGTTATGAAAATCAGGAATTACAGTATGTAGTTGTTGTGTATCAAAATCTTGTAATGCATGAGCAAACACGCCAAAGGCGTAAGCCGCTTGCTCGCTCTGTTGCGCATTTTTAACAACGTCTTCGCTGTAACTGTCACTAATATAGCTAAGGACGCGATAATGCGCGCTATCAATTTCTATTAAGTGTTCGTTGTTTTGTATGGCTATATGTTTAACTGTTTCAAGGGGGTAGTTGCTTTGTAGTTGTTTGGTATTTAAATGCTGCTCAATTAGCTTTGCATTACTTACTAACTGAGCAGGGTATTTAAATACCTCAGTATTAAGTTTTTGCACAATAAACTGTTTATCAATACACGTAAGTAGCCATGTACTATTTATATGGCCGCTACCAATCACACTAACTTGAGTTAACTCAGGATTTAATGCTAATTGTCCGCTTAACTTATTTTGTATTGAGATGTTCATTGTGCTCACTTGTACCTAGTTTGTTATGCGTATCGGGCTACTATTTTCTCGATAATTTCAGCATTAGCTTCAGGAAAATCATAATTTTCTAATTCACTAATTGCTACCCATTCACTAGGTTGCCCTTCAGCGCCATGTGCTTCACCGCTAAAGTTACTTACTACGTGTACATCTAATTTAACGCATTTATCGCCGTAGTCATGCTCAATCACCATAAGTTGGCTAGAGCTGTGAATCGTTAATCCAACTTCTTCAGTAAGCTCGCGTTTAAGTGCAACAAAAACACTTTCACCTGCTTCTACTTTGCCACCAGGAAATTCCCATAAACCGCCTTGATGTTGTTCATCTGCGCGTTTACAAATGAATATAGCGTTATTTTTCTTAATAACACCAACAGCTACATGTACAATTTCTATAGTCATTACTTTAAAACTCCATAAAAAAAAGCGACGCTAGCGCCGCTTTTTAATAAGCTAATAACAATACTGGGCTATTTTAATTTACCGCAACATTGTTTGAATTTTTGACCTGATTTACAAGGACAAGGGTCATTACGACCTACTTTTGGTTCTGTACGAGCCATTACAGTAGCTGTTTCTGGTGCTGGCGCTTCGCCACCTACTTGCTCAGCTTCTTCATGTTGGTATTCGCGAGGAGCATTTTCACTTTTACGGTGTTGCTCTTCTACTTTTTCAACATCTTCTTCTGCGCGTACTTGTACTTTACTTAGGATGCTTACAACATCTACTTTCAAGTTTTCAAGCATTTCAGAAAACAGCTCAAACGACTCACGCTTATACTCTTGCTTAGGATTCTTTTGCGCGTAACCACGTAAATGAATACCTTGACGTAAGTGATCCATAGCAGCAAGGTGATCTTTCCAATGCTGATCAAGACTTTGTAGCATAATCGCTTTTTCGAATTGACGTAAAACAGAGTCGCCAACTTGCTCTTCTTTTTGCTTGTACGACTGCTCAACCGCCTGCTCAATACGCTCACGAAGTTTTTCTTCGTATAGTTTATTGTCATCTGCTAACCACTGAGTGATTGGCAACTCAAGTAAGAAGTCTTGTTTTAAACGCTCTTCAAGGCCAGGAATATCCCACATTTCAGCAAGGCTTTGTGGTGCAATGTATTGATCAATTACACTAGCAAGAACATCACCACGAATTGCTGTGATAGTCTCTGAAATATCGCCTTCTTCAAGTAGCTCATTACGTTGAGAGTAAACAACGCGACGTTGATCGTTTGCTACATCATCGTACTCAAGCAATTGCTTACGAACATCAAAGTTACGTGCTTCTACTTTACGCTGTGCATTTTCAATCGCACGGTTTACCCATGGATGTTCAATTGCTTCACCGCGTTGCATACCTAGTTTACGCATCATGTTAGTCATGCGTTCACCAGCGAAGATACGCATTAGTGCATCGTCCATCGATAGGTAGAAGCGACTAGAACCGGCGTCACCTTGACGACCAGAACGACCACGTAATTGGTTATCTATACGACGAGATTCGTGACGTTCAGTACCAATGATATGTAAACCGCCAGCATCAATTACCGCATCATGGCGAATTTTCCAAGCTGCTTTAATTTCAGCAATTTGCTCAGCAGTTGGGCTCTCAAGTTTTTCAACTTCACTGTTCCAGTTACCACCTAACACGATATCGGTACCACGACCGGCCATGTTGGTTGCAATTGTTACTGTACCTGGTAGGCCAGCATCTGAAACGATATCTGCTTCTTGCGCATGAAATTTGGCATTAAGTACGTTGTGCTTAATTTTTTCTTTGCGTAAAAACTGCGATAAATACTCAGAGCTTTCAATTGAAATAGTACCTACAAGTACCGGTTGTCCGCGGTCTTGACAGTCTTTAATGTCAATTAAAATTGCTTCGTATTTTTCTTCTTGTGTTAGGTAAACTAAGTCGGCGCGATCATCACGAACCATTGGCTTATTAGTTGGCATAACAACAGTGTCTAGGCCGTAGATAGATTGAAACTCAAAAGCTTCAGTATCGGCAGTACCTGTCATACCTGCTAATGTTTCGTATAAACGGAAGTAGTTTTGGAACGTAATAGATGCAAGTGTTTGGTTTTCGTTCTGAATATTTACACCTTCTTTAGCTTCAACAGCTTGGTGTAAACCTTCTGACCAACGACGACCTTCCATTGAACGACCAGTATGCTCATCGATAATGATTACTTCGTTTTCTTTTACTACGTAATCAACATCTTTTTGGTATAGCTTGTGGGCACGAAGGGCGGCATAAACGTGACTTAGTAGCGTAATGCTTGCTGCTGAGTAAAGCGAATCGCCTTCTTCAATTAAGCCGCGTTCAGTAAGTAGCTCTTCTACTTTAATTTGACCACGTTCTGTTAAATGAACTTGCTTAGACTTTTCATCAATAGTGTAATCGCCGTCGCCTTCAACACCTTCTTCGTCTTCTTTTTCTTGAAGTTCAAGTAAAGGAACGATGGTATTTATTTCAGTGTATAGCTCAGAGCTGTCCTCAGCTGGGCCTGAAATAATAAGCGGAGTACGCGCTTCATCAATTAAGATTGAATCCACTTCATCGACTACGGCATAAAATAATGGACGCTGAACACGTTCATCAATGCTAAAAGCCATATTATCGCGAAGGTAGTCAAAACCAAATTCGTTATTTGTACCGTACGTAATGTCAGCAGTATAAGCTAGCTTCTTCTGCTGTGGCATCATACCCGGTACGTTACAGCCTACAGTAAGGCCTAAAAATTCAAATAACGCACGGTTGGTTTCAGCATCACGTTTAGCAAGGTAGTCATTCACAGTAATTACGTGAACACCTTTGCCTGTTAAGCCGTTTAAATAAGCTGGTAGGGTCGCTGTTAGTGTTTTACCTTCACCGGTACGCATTTCTGCAATGCGACCTTGATGTAAAACCATACCACCTAATAACTGCACGTCGAAATGACGCATGCCATTTACACGCTTTGACGCTTCACGTACCACAGCAAAAGCTTCAGGTAGGATATCGTCAAGGCCTTGTCCGTTATCGTAACGTTCTCTAAACTCAGCTGTTTTAGCTCTTAAATCTTCATCAGAAAGCGCTTCAAGTTGCGTTTCTAGCGCATTGATTAGCGCGACCGTCTTTCTTAAGTTTTTAATAGTGCGGTCATTGCGACTACCAAAAAGCTTGGTAAATAAATTAGATATCATGATAAAACCGTTACAATGTATTCTTTGTCAGCCGAGTATCGGCTAACCCATTTTTAACAATTGGTAATTAATATGTGCTTTTAAATAACACTTAGAACATATTAATTAGCAATATTGTATTAAACCGCTCAAAAAGCACTGTTTATTACGTGCGCTACTATACCAGACTCTGCCAAACAACAAACTATCTCAATAAAAAGATCTGTGTATAAAATCGAAAAATTTGATCTGGTTCGTAAAAATAACTTTGTATTACTCAATTACAGTAAAAATAGTAGCGAACTGTAAAGATATGGTGCTAAATAAATTAAAAACAAGGGTTATAGCTGCGCTTAAGTTTGACGCTTAAACACAGCTATTAAATGAGTGTTTTATAATTTAAATTGGTTAACCGTTTTGTTAAGTGCTGCAGCTAAATCACTTAAGTCACGAGCTTCGTCAGCGAGGGTGTGCGCATGGTCAGCGGTACTGTTCACTAAGTTATTAATTGCCGAAAGGCTCGTATTAATATCTTCAGCAACGACTGTTTGCTCCTCAGTTGACGTGGCTATTTGATGACTTTGGTCTTGTACTTTAGTGACCGACTGCGCAATATTGTGAAGTGAGCTAAGTACTTCTTTAGTTTGCAGTACTGAGCCCTCGGTTTGATCTTGTCCTTGTTGCATCATCACTGAGGCCTGTTGAGCTATTTGCTGCAAGCGCGAAATCATATTACGAATATCGTCTGTTGATTCTTGTGTGCGACTTGCTAGTGAGCGTACTTCATCAGCAACAACGGCAAAGCCTCGACCGTGTTCACCGGCACGAGCTGCCTCTATAGCCGCATTAAGTGCAAGTAAGTTGGTTTGATCGGCAATTGAATTAATTACATCGACTAATGCGCCAATATTATTACTTTCTTGCTCAAGGCCTGCTACCACTTTAGATGCTTCACCAATATGTAGCGCAAGTTCAGTCATTACTTTTTGCGCCTGTGTAGAACGGCTTGCACCTTCCGCTGTAATTGCCTGAACTTCTTCAGCTGCGTTATTTGTATGTTGTGCATTACGTGATATTTCAAGCACAGTAGTCGCCATTTCAGTTACCGCGGCGCTGACGCTATCAACTTGCTGCTTCTCTTGCTGAATTTCAGAATTAGTTTGCTCAGAAACATGTCTTAGCTGAGCTGCTGCATTACTTAGCTGTTCTGCTTGCGCTGCGGTTTCTAGCATCATGGCGCGTAATTTATCAATAAAAGTGTTCATATGATTGGCCAGCTGTCCCACTTCATCTTGGCTATTAATATCAATTTTTTGAGTAAGGTCGCCTTCGCCCGATGCTATATCACGCATAATGTGCGTAAGTGTTGTGATGGGTTTTGAAATCATATGGGTAGCCCATAAAATCATGGCTAATATAATAATTAAGATAATAACTACTGCAGTTGTTGTTGCGGTTACTGCGGCATTTACGGGCTCTTCAATCATGCTAGTAGGAATAAGTAGACCTACATACCAATCTATATGAGGCTGCTCTAGCTGTAAGCGATGGTAAACCACATAAAACTGCTCACCTTTAAAAGTAACCATTTGGCTGCCTTTAAGGTTATTTCGCATTTGTGTATTTAATTCTTTAAAGCCTGCTGTATCTGTAAATTGTTGCTCAAGCGCATCGAGTCCTTCTTTACCGTTTGCACCTTCATCTGTAATTGAAAGTTTGTGTCCAGTGGCTTTTGAAAAGTGAACTACTTTTTGATTTCCATCGAGTAAAAATCCATAACCTTGGCCGTTAAAGCGAATATTTTCGACCATGTCGTTAATTTTGTTTAGTTGTAAATCAACACCGCCCATACCAATGAGTTTACGCTGTGCGTTATAAACAGGTTGTTGTACTACTGCAGATGCTACGCCTGTGGTTAAATCAACAGAGATTGGACCTACATAAAGTTTGTTAACTTGCATGGCTTCTTGCCACCAACCACGCTTGTAGGCGTAATAAGGCTGGCCGTTGTAGTGACTTGTACGTTCATTTTCTTTAAAGTATTCACCGGTGGTTGCTGAGGCAAAAAAGGCCGATAAAATGTTTTCGTCGTTTGAGCTTAAACGCACAAAGTCTTGGTTTACTTCGTTGTAACCTGGCGCGCTTTCGAGTGCTTGATCGCGAGTATCCCAATTTTCAAAAAAATTGATTAAATGTGGGTTATTAACAAAGGTTGATACCATTTTACCGTACATTGCAAAGTAACTTTGCATTGAAAGTTGCTCGGTCTGTAGATAACTTTGCGCTTCGTTTTCTATGTTTTCTCTAGAGAGGTTGGCAATGTGTTTAACAAAGAATGTTGAGGCGATAATTAGTAAAACGGTAATTGTTCCACCAATCAATAATAATATTTTCTTCCGTAGTGATAAATTATTTAGCATGAGTGCGCATATTTTTATTATTTATGAAATTATATCTAATCATATCTTACTTAAAATCTCTATAAAGTTAGATAGAAAGAACTAATTATGCGTTTAAAATAAAGGCTTATACAAAAATGACAAATAAAAGTAATAAATTAGTAGTATTAGGTGCAGGTTGGTTAGGACAGGCTTTATGCGTAAGTGCGCAAAAAGCTGATTGGCAAGTACAAGGAACGCATAGAACAGATATACACGAGTTTGATTTTGAGCGTCAGTTTACACTTGAAGATGGGCAATTAAGACATCAAGTTGATTTACAAAATGCTTATTGGGTATGTGCTATTCCACCACGTAGCAGGGACAGTGAAAGTAACTATCCTGAAACACTCACCGCAGCGCTTAAGCTCTCAAAGGAGTTAAACGCAAAGGGCTTTTTATTATGCTCGTCAACCGGGGTATACGAGCAAGAGCCTGGTGTATATAGCGAAAGTTGCGATATTTCATGCACAAACGAGCGCCAAATAAAGCTCTATGAGGCAGAAGAGCAAGTACTTGAGCAAGACGGGAAAGTGCTGCGTTTAGCTGGATTACTAGGGCCTAATAGAGAACCGGGTCGTTTTGTGGCAGGCAAAGAGCTCAATACATCAAGTGAGCAAGTAGTAAATATGGTGCATCAACAAGATGTAATTAATGCTATTTTTGCGGTGATAGAGCACTGGCAAGTAGGGCAAAATATTTATAATGTTGTTAATCCTGCGCACCCAACAAAAGCTGAATACTACGCAGTGAAGTGTGCAGAACATGGTGGCGAGTTACCACGCTTTACCAGTGATGATAAAGCTGAGCGCAAAGTTATTGGCTCAGCTATTGAAGCGCTAGGCTTTACTTACCAATATGGTATTTAATATGCTGAAGGCAGGGGACTACTCTCTATGAAGTCGCATAGCTTACCTTCACTTAGTAATGTATTAGCAGCTTCGATATCGGGAGCAAAGTAGCGGTCTTTATCATAATAACTCACATGCTCGCGTAATAATGCTTTAGCGCTTTGCACTTTATTTGATGGTTCAAGCGGCTTTCTAAATTCTAGCCCTTGAACCGATGCTAACCATTCTATTGCCAAAACACCTTGGGTATTATTAGCCATTTCATCTAAGCGCCTTGCTGCAAAGGTTGCCATAGAGACATGATCTTCTTGATTTGCTGATGTAGGCAAGCTATCGACCGAAGCCGGATGCGCTAATGATTTATTTTCTGACGCAAGCGCTGCAGCGGTAACTTGAGCAATCATAAAACCTGAATTTACCCCGCCGTTTTCAACTAAAAATGGCGGTAATTTGGATAGGTTTGAATCGATAAGTAATGCAATTCGCCTTTCTGCTAAAGCACCAATTTCGGCAATTGCGATAGCTAAGTTATCGGCGGCCATTGCAACTGGCTCTGCATGAAAGTTACCTCCCGATATTATGTCGCCTACATCGGCAAAAACTAGCGGATTATCGGTTACACCGTTTGACTCGCATAACAATACTTCTGCGGCTTGGCGTATCTGAGTTAGGCAAGCACCTAGCACTTGAGGTTGGCAGCGAAGGCAGTATGGATCTTGTACTTTTTCACAATTTACGTGGGAATCACTAATTTGAGAGTGCGTATCGAGTAGCTCTCTAAATACTTGAGCGGTGTCTATTTGTCCGCGCTGACCACGAATATCATGAATACGTGCATCAAATGGCGCGCGACTACCCATTGCAGCTTCTATGCTTATCGAGCCGATAACGCAGCTTTGTGCATATAAGTTCTCGCTTCTAAATAGGCCTTGTAGTGCAAACGCAGTCGACGCTTGTGTGCCATTTAATAATGCTAAGCCTTCTTTAGCTGCAAGGGTAAGAGGTTCAAGCCCCGCTATTTTTAACCCTTGTGCTGCACTAATTATTTTTCCTTTATGTCGCATTTGACCTTCAGCTAATAAAGGTAGGCACATATGCGCAAGAGGGGCTAAATCCCCCGATGCCCCCACAGAGCCCTTTTTAGGCACGCACGGATATACTTCGCTACTAAGCAGCTGCATAAAAAATTGGATTACTTGCAGGCGAATACCCGAGTAGCCGCGCGAAAGCGAGTTTACTTTTAAGGTGATCATTAACCTTACTGTGCTGTCATCCATGTATTCGCCAATGCCCGCAGCGTGTGAAAGCACAATGGAGCGCTGTAATAATTCAAGTTCGTCGTCGGCTATTTTGGTATTAGCTAATAACCCAAACCCGGTGTTAATCCCGTATACAGTGCGGTGCTCATTAATAACGTTTTGAACGGTTTGCGCGCTTGCTGCTATTTGCGATTCAGCATGCTTTGCAAGGTTTAACTTTACCGGTGAATTATTAATTTTTCTCAGTGTGTTTAAATTAAGTGAGCCTGGTGTGAGAGTAAGTTCGAACATGATCATTCCTCGTTTAGCATAGGTAGGTCTAAATTTTGTTCTTTGGCGCAGTTCTTTGCTATGTCGTATCCAGCATCAGCATGGCGCATTACACCCGTTGCAGGGTCGTTCCAAAGTACGCGAGCAATACGCTCTTTAGCTTCATTTGTACCATCGGCAACAATAACCACACCTGAGTGTTGGCTAAAGCCCATACCTACACCGCCACCATGATGAAGAGACACCCAAGTAGCACCACTTGCCGTGTTAAGGAGTGCATTGAGTAATGGCCAGTCCGATACCGCATCTGAGCCATCTTTCATGCTTTCTGTTTCGCGGTTAGGGCTGGCAACTGAGCCAGAGTCGAGGTGGTCACGACCAATAACGATAGGGGCTTTAAGTTCGCCATTTTTAACCATTTCATTAAAGGCCAGTGCAAGGCGCGCTCTATCTTTTAGCCCAACCCAGCAAATACGTGCAGGTAGCCCTTGAAATTGAATGCGTTCCCGCGCCATATCAAGCCAGTTATGCAAATGTGCATCATCAGGAATAAGCTCTTTTACTTTAGCGTCGGTTTTATAAATATCTTCAGGATCGCCCGATAATGCTACCCATCTAAATGGTCCAATACCTTCACAAAATAAAGGGCGAATATAGGCGGGTACAAATCCAGGAAAATCAAACGCGTTGGTAACACCTTCATCAAACGCCATTTGACGAATATTATTTCCGTAATCAGTGGTGGCGGCACCCGCTTTTTGCAGCGCCAGCATGGCTCTAACTTGGACTGCCATTGATTGTTTAGCCGCTTTTACTACCGCTTTTGGATCTTGCTCACGCATTTTTGCTGCGTGCTCCATTGTCCAGTTTTGTGGTAAATAACCATTTAATGGATCGTGAGCTGATGTTTGATCTGTGACTACATCAGGTGTAATACCTGTTTTAACCAGTGTACTAAATACATCGGCAGCGTTACCAAGTAGGCCAACTGATAGGGCTTCACCTTTTATGCACGCGTCGGTTATTAATTGCAGTGCGTGTTCAAGGTTCGTTGCTTTTACATCAACGTAGCCTGTTTTTATACGAAAATCGATACGGCTTTCATCACATTCAACAACTAGCGCACTAAACCCTGCCATTGTAGCGGCAAGTGGTTGCGCACCGCCCATACCTCCAAGGCCACCCGTTAATACCCACTTGCCTTTAGCACTGCCTGAAAAATGTTGCTTTGCCATGGCTATAAAGGTCTCGTAAGTGCCTTGTACAATGCCTTGCGAGCCAATATAAATCCAAGAACCCGCTGTCATTTGTCCGTACATCATCAAGCCTTTTTTATCGAGCTCGTTAAAGTGCTCCCAATTTGCCCAGTGTGGAACAAGGTTTGAGTTGGCAATAAGTACACGAGGGGCATTACTGTGGGTTTTAAATACACCAACGGGTTTTCCTGATTGTACAAGCAGAGTTTCGTCGCTTTCGAGTCTATCGAGGGTCTCTATAATTTTGTCATAACTTGGCCAATCACGAGCTGCTCGGCCAATACCACCATATACAACAAGTGCATGAGGATGTTCTGCAACTTCAGGGTCTAAATTATTCATTAGCATGCGCTTAGCAGCTTCAGTTTGCCAGCTTTTAGCACTTATTTTATCGCCATGAGGTGCACGTATTACGCGACTTGTGTCGAGTCGGTTGTTCATGTTTTGCTCCTGTTGTATATACAAGGTGATTTGTTATAAAAAAAGCGCAGTAAGCGCTATTGTTTGTTATTTTTTAAATGTTAAGTGACCACCTAAGCGATATTTACTGCCTGGTGATACAAGGCGCGCAAAGCTCACAATGCCTTTAACAGACCAGGTGCGTCGGATCACTTGTAAGCATGGCTCTTCATTATATAAGTTTAACCATTGGCACATTTCGCTGTTTGGCATAATAGCCTCTACGGTATGCCTCGCTTGGGTAAGTGGTGCAACACTAGATAGATATTCATGAGGTGTAAGCGTGCTAAAGTCTTGTTGTAAGTAACCAGCCGCAAGTGCAGGGTTTACAAAACGCTCTTCTAGCTGCAAGGGGCTGTCGTTTTCGTTATGCACGAGTACACTTCGATATACAACACTGTCAATCTCAACACCAAGCGCAATGGCAATAGGTGCGACTGCATTTATTGATTCAAGTATGAGTACACTACAGGTGTAGTTGCCGTTACGCTCTTTTACTTCATCAGCAATGTTTTTTATTTCGAGTAACGATGACTGCGATTTAAATGTGGCTACAAATGTACCAAGCCCTTGGCTGCGGGTTAAAATACCTGCCTCGGTTAATTCGCTTAGTGCTCGGCGGGCTGTCATTCTGCTGACACTAAATTGACTACTTAGTTCGTTTTCAGAGGGAACACGTTGGTTTTCTTGCCACGTACCGCTGCGAATTTTATCAACAATGAATTGTTTTATTTGCGCAAATTTAGGTGTCGTCATTAAATTTATGGTTACATTAAAAATAAACTATATAAATAAGATGACACAATTACCTTGTATATACAAGGTGGGTTGTTAGACTATATTTTCATCACTCTGGGCGTAAAAAGGGCTGTAAAATGCAAAGCACAACAAAAAATTATGAGTTAGAAGAAATCGACTTACTTTTAACTGATGCCAATATTGCCACTATGGATAGCAATATAAATGCCCCTTATGGCGCAATCGAAAATGCTGCTATAGCTATTAAAAATGGTGAAATTGCGTGGATTGGAGAGCAATCAACGTTGCCCAGTTTTGATGTGTTTGCAACGCCGACATTGAGTATAAAAGGGCAGTGGTTAACGCCGGGCTTAATAGATTGTCATACACATTTAGTGTTTGCAGGTTCAAGATCGCAAGAGTTTGAGCAGCGCTTGCAGGGTGTAAGTTATGAGCAAATCGCAGCACAAGGCGGTGGCATAGCAAGTACGGTTAAAGCCACAAGAGCAGCCGACCGTGAGCAATTGTTTGTTGATGCAAAAGATCGCTTAAATACGTTATTAAAAGAAGGTGTAACCACCGTTGAAATAAAGTCGGGCTATGGGCTAGATACTGAAAACGAGATAAAAATATTAGAAGTAGCTCGTTTATTAGGTGAGCATCATCCTATTGATATTAAAACTACTTTTTTAGGGGCGCATGCTCTACCGCCTGAATACAAAGGCCGTGCTGATGAATATATTGATTTGGTATGTACTGACATGCTTGATCAGGTAGTGGCTAATAATCTTGCTGATGCAGTCGATGTATTTTGTGAAAATGTAGGCTTTAGTCATTCGCAAACCAAACGTGTTTTCCAGGCGGCTAAAAAGCATAACCTCCCAGTAAAATGCCATGCTGAGCAGTTATCTAATCAACAGGGTGCTAAGCTGGTGGCGCAGTTTAATGGCCTTTCGGCGGATCATATTGAGCATCTCGATGAAGAGGGTGTAAAAGCCATGGCAGACGCTGGGACGGTCGCGGTGTTATTGCCAGGTGCATTTTATTTTTTAAGAGAAACTAAATTCCCACCTATTGAATTACTTAATCAATATAAAGTACCGATAGCTATTGCGAGTGATTTTAACCCAGGTACTTCACCGCTGTGCTCAGTGCACTTGATGATGAACATGGCATGCACATTGTTTAGATTAACACCTGAGCAAGCATTAGCTGGTGTTACTCGAAATGCAGCTAAAGCACTAGGGTTAGACGAGCGTGGTATTTTAAAGGTTGGCGCAAGAGCTGATATTGCGCATTGGCAAATAAGTCATCCATCACAATTAAGTTACCAATTTGGCGTAAATAAACTGCTAAATTTATGGATTTTGGGTAGAATTAATTAGTTTGTATTATTTTTACCCACATATAACTTGGTTTAAACTTTTTTAGCGAATACGGATGCCGTTAATTTGAACATACTAACCGACAGTAATTTTCCAATATTTTTTAGTGGTGCACTATTGATGGCGATGATTGCCACTTTATTTGCCGTTAAAAATGCCAGTATTAAATTTAGCTATTTATGCACAGCAGCTGTTGGTTTGGCTATTTTGAGTACGGGCGCAGCTTGGCTTGCCATTTTACTTGCCTTTGGATTTTGTTTTCATTTATGGCAAGCCTTCGAGCGAAATAATTGGAGCATGATTATTACCAGCTCAATGGCTGGTCTTTTATTTGTTGTTCTATTTTCAGCTCATTTATTATTGGAAGTTCCGTTATTTTGGGTTGTGTTAGCAATATTATTATTAGCTATTGTTGGCTTTTTAAATGATGAAAGCGCTGAAATAGAAGTCGTGATAGAGCCAGAACCTACAGGTGATGCATTTATTGAAGAGTCTCCGCTTTCGGTTTTTGCAGATAGAAAACAGTTACGTCAAGGTTACTATGCATGGTGCGACAATAAGCAAGTAAGTGCAGCGTTAATCGTTATTCGTCTTGAAGGATTTGAGCAAGTTAACCAGCACATTGGACGTGACTTTGGCGATATACTGTTAGCACAATCGGCTAATCGAATAAAAGAACTGCTTTCAAGTGACGAAATAGTGACTTTAGTTGGGCAAGAAAAGCTAGCCCACTTAGGGGGCCTTAACTTTGCATTTATTTGTAGTTTTGCGAATCAAAAACATTTGCATGAGTTGGTTATTGAACAAATACTGGGTGCAACGCTTAAGCCATTTAATGTCGCTAACTGCACTGTAGAGGTAAAAGCGAGGGCGAGTTATGTTGATTGTAATGAGCAAGACAATAACTTTGATAATTTAATATCGTACGCATACCTAGCACTCGATAGCCACCCAAATCGCAAGGTTGTGCCTTATCATCAACAAATGATGATTGAACTGCGAGAGCAACAAGCGCGACTAAAAGAATTAGCAAATATTGATTTTTCGAGCGAATTAGAACTCTATTTTCAACCTATAATTTGCAACGAAAACGGTCAAATTGAGTTTTTAGAATTACTACTGCGTTGGCAGCATCCTAAGCAAGGAATTTTATCTGCTAATCGTTTTATTGACGACATAAGAATAGCAGGGCTTGGTTACCCGCTTGCTAAATTTGTAATGGAGAGAGCCGCTGAGCTTGCAATGGCGCTTAGAGTAGAAGGTATTTCTATACCGCTTAGCATTAACGTATTTGGCCCTGAAATGCTAAATGAAGAGTTTGTTGAATTTGTTGATGTTGTTATAAATGAGCATCACTTAGAGGCGGGAGACTTGATTGTTGAATGCCCTTTACATATTTTTGCTGGTTTAGATGACAAAGGTCGAGGCATGATCGCAAGGCTTAATAACATAGGCTTAAAAGTATGTGTGGATGGACTTGGTGATAACCCAGTACTACTTTCTAAGTTACCAAGTTTAGCGGTTGAGTATATTAAGGTTTCACCTTCACTTACCGCTGACTTTAGTAATCAAAACAATATACGCAGTTTAGTTGGTGGAATGGTTGATATGCATAGCCAACAAAAAACAAAAGTAATTTTTGAAGGAGTAGAAACACTTGAACAACTTAAGTTTGTAAAAAGCTTAAAAGGTTATGCTGCACAAGGTTATTACTTTGGTCATCCGCTAAGTAGTATCGGTTTAATGAGCTGGCTAAAAGAGTGGCGATCGGTTCAACAACGTTAAGTGTTTTCTTTGGCTTGTAGGTAGCTATTTACAAGTGCACTAATCACTTGCCCTACATGGGCAGCACCGGCATCTAACCCGTTAGGATGCTGGCTAGGCGCTGCTTCACATAAGTGTAAGTACTTAGAGTAGCGATGGCTTGCAGCTAAATGCACAAAGTGCTCAGTGTCACTCACGCTAAATCCGCAATATGTATACGCACTAACTGGCATATAAGTAATACTATCTAAATCAACTTCAACACCCAGTGGTAAATCATTAAAATTACTTAGTGCATTTTCAATTGCCTGCGTTAGTGTGATTTTTCGCTTAACTTGTATAGATTGATAGCTATCAAACTTAAAGTTAGCTTCACTCATTGCATCTATAATTGCTTGATTATTTTTTAATTCATGTAAGCCAATAACATGGTAATTACTTAAATGTTGCTCGTTATACGCGTAGCGAAAACCATTACCACTATGACGACCTTCACATTCTCTAAAATCGGCATGAGGGTCAAAATTGATAGCATTAACAGGCGTGTTTTTTGACTTACTTAGCGCGCGAATAATACCTAAGCAATTATTGTGACCTCCGCCAATTACGATTGGCTCAAGCCCTGCTTTAAAAATAAGGCTTAATACTGACTCTACGCGTTCATCAAGTTGTTGGCATAAATCTCGTAATTGAGTTAACTGCTGGGCTTGCTGATTATTAAGTTGGTTGCTTTGCGCCATTAAATCATCAGTATTTACTTCACCCAATAAAAGTACTTTTTGAGTGGCAATAAATTGATTATGAGGTTGGTTTAAAAAACGTTTTAAAAAAGCAGACCATGCTTCGTTTGCACCGCCATTTCCTAAATTTGCTTTTGGGCCAATATCTTCGCAAATACCAAGAAGTACGTAGCGAATGCCAAATTGAGCTGCGTCAATAAGTGCTTGTTGCAGGTTTACTTGAGTGTCTAGCAAGGCCATTGATTGCCATGCTTTTTTTTCATTTACGCGGCTAGAGCAAAGTGCTCTAACCGCGCTTTCATCATATACTTTTAAATGGGAGGTCACGTTATACTTCTACAACTTCCAATTCTAATTCTTCTGCAGATAAAACAATGCCAGTACTATCAGCATAAATAAAGTCATCATCAAAAAATGATACACCGGCAAAGTTAACGCCTATAGCATCCTCGCCAGCACCTTCACTGTCAGCTGCAACAGGAATGGAAGCAATTGCTTGAATGCCTAAATCAAGTTCTTCAAGCTCATCAACGTGGCGTACTGCGCCGTAAACAACAATACCATTCCAGTTGTTTTCAAGTGCAAGTTCGGCCAATTCAATATCAATAAGTGCACGGCGAGTTGAGCCACCACCGTCAATAAGAAGCACTAAGTCTGTACCGTCTTGAGAAAGTAATTCGCGGATCAGTTCATTATTTTCAAAACATTTAACCGTTTTAATGCGGCCACCAAAGCTGTGTCGACCACCAAAGTTGATGAACATTGGCTCTAGCACGTCAACCACATCAGCAAAGTGGTCACATAAATCAGAAGTGCTGTAATCCATTATTTTATCCTCAAAAGGTACATTAATTTATACCTCAGTATACCCTCCTTATAAGCAATAACAACGACTTAATCGCAGTAAATTTAGACAAAACAAGCGCTAAATCATTAATCGCAATAATAGTGTCTTAAAAGCGTCACTCAATTGTTATTTACAACACATAAGCTAAATCGGTGTTCATATATTATGCAATGAGGGGGAAGTGATGGATAACAATAATATGTTTAAAAGGGCAGCTCTGCTAGATGAGCAATTATTTTTAACTCTATTTAATTGCAACTCACCGAAGTGGTTTAAAACAATTGCGTTTGGCTTATCTAAAAGCGGTGATGGTGGGCTTTACATACTTGTGTGTTTAGCGGTGTGGTGGCTTAGTAATAATGAGCAGCAACAATTATTACCTGTAACAATATTAGTTGGTTTTGCTATAGAAAGGCCCATTTATTTACTGGCCAAAAATAGATTTGCCCGCATCCGTCCATGCGACTGCTTAGTAACAAATGCTTACATAGTACCAAGTGATAAATTTAGTTTGCCCTCGGGTCACAGCGCTGCAGCGTTCTTAGTTGCGATTATACTAAGTCACTTTTTCCCTGAATATATATGGCTACTACTTAGTTGGGCTGCTGGTGTGGCTATTTCTCGTGTTGTATTAGGCGTACATTTTCCTGCTGATATTATTATAGGTGCGATTATTGGTAGTGTTTGTGGCTTATTCGCATTAGCGCTTGTGGTACCTGTATGAAAATATTGTATGGAGTGCAGGGTACCGGTAATGGTCATATAACGCGGGCTAGGGTTATGGCAAGTTGCTTTAATAAACTTGGTATTGATGTTGATTATGTGTTTTCAGGGCGAGCAAATAAAGATTACTTTGATATGCACGAATTCTCAAGTTATAAAGCGTATCGGGGCTTATCGTTTAGTACTGAAAATGGGCAAGTCAAAAATTTAAAAACACTTAAAAACATGCGAGTTTGTAAGCTGGTGAGTGATATAAAATCGCTTGATATAAAACAGTACGATTTTGTACTTAATGACTTTGAGCCAGTCACAGCATGGGCTGCAAAACGGGCCGATATACCCGTTATCGGTATTAGTCACCAAGCCGCATTTTTGTCAGAAAACGTACCTATATTTGGTCGTGGTGTACTTAGAAAATCGCTCATCAAGCATTATGCACCAGCATCTACCTACTTAGGCGTACACTGGAAGCCATTTGCAAATAATATAATCCCGCCTTTTATTGCTCATCATAATCATGAGAATCCTGTTGCGGTACTAAATAAGGTATTGGTATATTTACCGTTTGAAAACTTAGATAGCGTTGTTGATTACTTAAAAGACTTTCCCGAAAAAGAATTTTATTGTTATCACCCAAATGCCTGCAATCAGTCTTTTGGACATATACATTTGCGACTCCCCTCACGTTCTGGTTTTTTAAATGACTTAGCAAACACGAGTGGCGTTATTGGTAATGCGGGGTTTGAGCTTGCCAGTGAAGCACTTAAGTTAGGTAAGAAGTTACTATTAAAGCCTTTAGATGGGCAGTTTGAGCAAACCGCAAATGCACAAACTTTGTTTGCCATGGGCATGGCGCATGTTATGAACTATTTAAACCCGCAAGCCCTTGACGACTGGAATAGCGCCCCGCAAAATAAGCAAATAAATTACCCTAGCGACCCAGCGCCTTTAATTGATTGGTTGGTTAAACAACAGTGGAATAATACACAATCGTTACACAAAGGTTTGTGGGATAGTGTCGCTTTATAGCCATCACAATTAAGTAGCTTAGAATAACCAATAATAAAAAGTTAAATTAATGAGTCGCTTCTGAGCTATCAGCTATAATACAAATGCATATTTAAAAAAGGCGTTAGCGATGAATTTTTTACAAAACTTAACAATCAAACGACGTTTACAGTTAAACGCAGTCGTTGTTGGTTTAGCAATGGTGGTCCTTTTATGCGTAATAATTTATGAAGCGAGAACAACGTTAAGCTTAAATAAAACAATTCAGCTTGCTGAAGAGCTTAATATCCATGAATTAGAACTGCGTAAACATGAAAAAAACTTTCTTTTTTATAAACAAGAAGAAGCATTAGACTTATTTGAACAAGATTATAATCAGCTTAAAAGTAAAATTGCTAAGTTGAATGTAATTATGCAAGAGCAGGGCATCGAAACCCAAAAAATAAGTAATCTCGATAATTTGGTAAGTGCTTATAACAATGATTTTATGAGTGTTGTTGTGCTACAAAAACGCATAGGGTTACACCCAAAAGATGGGCTGTATGGCGAACTAAGAAGTGCAGTACACGAGGTCGAAAGCTTGCTCAAAGAGCAAGATAATTACAAACTCTTATCTTCTATATTACAATTAAGACGGGCTGAAAAAGATTTTATGCTACGTTTTGATCTTAAGTATTTAACTCGATTTGATGAAGGGGTTGATACTTTAAAGCAGCAAATCGCTCAGGCTCAATTTGATACGGGGTACACAGCTCAATTAAATGGCTTTTTAAATTCCTACCAAACGCAATTTCAAGCATTGGTCCAGGCGCAGGTTGAATTGGGCTTAGATTTAAATTCAGGTGCACTTGGAAAAATGCGTAAAAGTGTTGAACAAAGTGATGCAATCGTTGCGCAGATACTATTAAGCACTAAGCAACTGGTAGATAAAAGCGTTGAACAGGCACAATTTTTAGCCATTCTTATTTTTGTGATTGCTGGCATTATTGTTTTAATGTTGGTTTATTTCACGAGCCGCTCGATTATTGTGCCTATAGAGCGGGTTTATCACACCATTAACGATATTCGTCGTAATAATGATTTAAGCGTGATGATAGAGCAAACAGGTAAAGACGAAATTACCACCATGACGGTCGACTTTAATAGTTTAATAGGCGATTTTAAAAACTTAATAAACGAAGTTAATGGTGCTTTAAATACGCTTAACATAGCAACAGAGCATTTATCAGAAAGTACCGCAGCAACAAGCTCCGGTATGCAAGAGCAATTACATGAAGCCGACATGGTTGCAACTGCAGCCACCGAAATGCAGGCGACGATTCAGGATATTTCACATAATACTGAAGCGGCTGCTAAAAAAGCAGAGTCAACAAACTTAAGTGCTCAACAAGGGCGCAGTGAAGTTGACTCTACCGTTAAGCACATTAGGGCCCTATCTGATTCGTTAGGGAATGCATCAAATGTAGTATCGCAACTTGAAAAAGATGGCGAAACAATTGGTTCAGTGCTTGATGTAATTCGGGGGATTGCAGATCAAACAAATTTACTCGCTCTTAATGCGGCAATAGAAGCGGCACGTGCTGGTGAGTATGGTCGTGGTTTTGCTGTTGTTGCAGATGAGGTTCGTTCATTAGCGAAGCGTACTCAAGAGTCTACGAGTGAGATTGAAGGTATTATAAGTACCTTACAGCAGCGTACTCAAGAAGTGGTAAGTATTATGCACAAATGTCGTTCTCAAGGCGATGAAAGTGCCTCGCAAGCAATTAAAGCAGGTGAGTTATTAGGCGCAATTACTGAAGATGTACAAACAATAATGGAAATGAGCTCTCAAATAGCGGTTGCTATTGACGAGCAAAGCCAAGTGGCATCAGAGGTTAATAAAAATGTAGTGAGAATTCGCGACATTGCGCAAGATGCAACTGAACATGCTGCTAAAAACGCCCAAACTAGCGAAGAAGTATCTGAGCAAGCTAGAGTGTTATTTAGCGCTATTGATAAGTTTAAAGTGTAACTAACCTGAACCCTGGATAGTAAATATCTTAACCAGGGTTTTGGTTAACAATCTAAAAATACCCACCTAAAGTTACCAATAAGGTTTAAGGAATAAACTTTATTGGTACACTGTTTTTGTTTTGTTCGTGCTCGGCTACGCGTGCCGAATATTCATCGCTCAACGTTTGTTGCTGCGCTTGTAGTTTTTCAAAGTAACTCCAACTGAACAGTCCGCTATTGTGACCATCATCGAAATCTAAACGCAGTGCATAATGCCCAACAGGTACTATGTTTTTTATACCTACAGATTGTTTATTAAGTACTAGCTTCATTGGACCAGAGCCATGGCCTTGCACTTCAGCAGAGGGAGAGTGAACGCGTAAAAATTCACAGCTAAAGACTGCTTGGCTATCGTCGTCAAAATAAACATCTAAATTTTTACTCACGCTGTGGTAATGCACTTTTGTAACGTGTTTCATTTTATATATCCCATTAAAAAGCCCCCAATCTGGAGGCTTTTAGTATAACGTTTATATTCGTTTTATAGAATGAAGCGGCTTAAGTCTTCATCTTCAACAAGTGCGCCTAGATGTTTTTCAACGTAAGCGGCGTCAATGATAAGTGATGAACCTGCTTTTTCAGAAGCATCGTATGAAATTTCTTCCATCAATCTTTCCATCACAGTATGCAAGCGACGAGCACCGATGTTTTCGGTTTTTTCGTTAACTTGCCACGCTGCCTTAGCAATACGCTCAATAGCATCATCACTAAACTCAATCGTTACTTGCTCAGTTTTAAGGAGCTCTCGTTGTTGCTCAGTAAGCGATGCATGCGGCTCTGTCAGGATACGTTTAAAGTCATCTGCAGTTAGTGGCTCAAGTTCTACTCGAATCGGTAAGCGACCTTGTAGCTCAGGTATCATGTCTGATGGTTTAGACATTTGGAATGCACCTGAGGCAATAAACAACATATGATCAGTTTTAACCATACCGTGTTTAGTGTTTACTGTTGAGCCTTCAATTAACGGTAGTAAGTCGCGCTGAACACCTTCTCGGCTCACATCAGGGCCTGAAGAATCACCACGTTTACAAATTTTGTCTATTTCATCAATAAACACAATACCGTTTTGCTCTACTGCAAAAATAGCTTGTTCTTTTAGCTCTTCAGGGTTTACTAATTTAGCGGCTTCTTCTTCCGTTAATAGTTTGAAGGCTTCTTTAATTTTTAACTTACGTTTAGTGCGTTTATCGCCGCCCATGTTTTGAAACATGCTTTGTAACTGGTTGGTCATATCTTCCATACCAGGAGGCGCCATAATTTCTACGTTTGATTGAGCTTGCGCTAATTCAATCTCGATCTCTTTATCATCTAATTGGCCTTCACGTAATTTTTTACGAAATGTTTGGCGAGTAGATGAAGTATCGTCGCGTTGGCTTTCGCCATATTGATCTTTAACAGGTGGTAAAAGTGCATCTAAAATACGCTCTTCTGCTGCTTCTTCGGCGCGATGTTTAAACTTTTTAGTTTGCTGTTCGCGAGTCATTTTAATTGAAACATCAACGAGGTCACGTATGATCGTATCTACTTCTTTACCAACATAACCAACTTCAGTAAATTTAGTCGCTTCTACTTTAATGAATGGTGCGTTAGCAAGTTTTGCTAAACGGCGGGCAATTTCTGTTTTACCTACACCTGTTGGGCCAATCATTAGTATATTTTTTGGTGTTACTTCACTGCGTAAATCTTCATTTAATTGCATACGGCGCCAGCGATTACGAAGCGCAATAGCGACTGCTTTTTTAGCTTTAGCCTGACCTATAATGTGCTGATCTAGCTCGTGAACAATTTCTCTTGGGGTCATATCAGACATAATAGTTCCTATTATAATTCTTCGATTGTTTGGAAGTTATTAGTAAATACGCAGATGTTGCCTGCAATAGTTAAGCTTTTCTCTACTATTTCACGAGCGCTTAAATCTGTATTTTCTAAAAGGGCGGTTGCAGCTGATTGCGCAAAGTTACCACCACTACCAATCGCAATTAAATCGTTTTCTGGCTGAACTACATCGCCATTACCGGTAATAATTAAAGAGGCTGTTTCGTCTGCTACAGCGAGCAGCGCTTCGAGTTTTCGAAGGGCACGGTCGCTTCGCCAATCTTTAGCCATTTCTACTGCGGCTTTAGTTAGGTTACCTTGGTGCATTTCTAATTTGCTTTCAAAACGTTCGAAAAGAGTGAAGGCATCAGCAGTACCGCCGGCAAAACCAGCGATTACTTTGCCATTATAAAGACGTCGAACTTTGCGGGCGTTACCCTTCATTACGGTGTTACCAAGTGAAACTTGGCCATCGCCGCCAATTACAACTTTGTCGCCGCGGCGAACACTTACGATAGTAGTCATGTTATTCCTCATCATCGAGCTGCAGAGGCAACTCGTAAAAAACGATTATGATGAGGTTATATGGGTGAATGGTTTATTTTCAAGTCCAGCCCCAAATTCCGCAGCCGACTATTTTTACACGTTTAAGTTTGTTTTTATCGCTTTCGGCTTGGCGTTTGGTTTTGTAAGGGCCTAAACGTACTTTATACCAAGTACCATTGCTGCCTTCAGCCTGTTTTATCTCAGAAATGAGCCCTGCAAATGCGATTTTAGCTTTTAATGATTCAGCTTGTGCATGAGTTCTGAACGAACCGCATTGCATAACATAAGGACCTTTTTGCTCAAGTTCTTTTACTTCAACTTGAATCTCGTGGTTTCTAATTTCTTTAATAAATTCCGGTGTACGTGGAATAACAACTTCTACTTTTGCGGGTGCAGTTGGGTTAGCTTGTTTTTCGACAAGTTTTGGATCGGCATTACTTTTTATAAACCATAGTGTGTAGGCAAAACCACCTACAAGTAAGATGGCTATAACGGCTAAAAGAATAGGAAATGGTTTTTTAGCGGGTGCGTTTTTTTTACTGTTTCTGCCTGCAGGCTTTTTATTAATATAATCGTGCTGTGCCATGGTGTTATTTTGGCCTTAACCTAAATCATGTCTATAGGGTCTACGTCTAAGCTCCAGCGTACTTTTTGTGCAAGTTTACTGGTACTTAAATAATCAACCATTTGCGCAAGGTACTGATGTAATATGCGACGATCTTGCGCTTGAATATGCAATTGAAAACGATACATGCCTGCGACTCTTTCAAGTGGGGCAGGGATCGGACCGAGCAATTGTATACCAGATACCCCATTCACAGGAACCAAATCCGTCAAAAAATCGACGACTAGTTTAATACTATGTCCTTGTGCACGCACAATGGCCATATTTGTAATGGGCGGTAAGTCAGCATCATCGCGCTCACTAAGAGCAAAGCGGGCAAAGTCTTGGTAACCATTATTAACTAAGTCTTGCAAAAGAGGGTGTTCTGGAAAGTGTGTTTGTAATAACACTTGACCAGGTTCTCCTGAACGTCCAGCACGCCCCGCTACTTGGGTGACTAATTGCGCTAAATGCTCTGTCGCTCTGAAGTCGCATGAGTATAAGCCGCTATCTACATCTAAAATTATAACAAGGCTCACATCTGCAAAGTGATGGCCTTTGGCAAGCATTTGTGTGCCCACTAAAATGCGTGCGCCCCCTAGGTTTATTTCATCAAGTGCTTTTTCAAGGCTACCTTTTCGGCGAGTTGAATCGCGGTCTATACGAGTAACGGGTGTATCAGGGAACTCGGTCGATAAAAACTCTTCAATTTGCTCTGTGCCTTTACCGTTAGGAAATATTTGCGTACTTCCACAGTCAGGGCATTGGTGAGGGACAGGGTACTGGTCGCCACAGTGATGACAGATCATTTGCCCAATCGCTTTATGAAATGTAGCGCTGGTACTGCATCGTTTACACTCGCTCAACCAACCGCACTCATGGCAAATAAGGGTTGGTGAGAAACCTCGGCGATTTAAAAATACCATAACCTGTTTACCGCGATTTAAGTGCTGACGCATAGTAGCAAGGCTTGCATGTGCAATACCTGCTTGGTCGGGCTGACCTTTCATATCGAGTAACTTAAACTGATTGTCAGTCGCTGTTTGCGCACGCTCCGTTAAACTTAATAGCTGGTATTTGTTATTAATTGCTTTGTGAAGTGTTTCAAGCGCGGGTGTGGCGCTGCCTAATATAAGCGGAATTTTATGCTGAAAAGCTCTGTAAGCGGCTAAATCACGAGCATGGTAACGAAGGGTATCTTGTTGTTTAAATGACGAGTCGTGTTCTTCATCAACAACAATCATACCGAGTTTTAAAAATGGTAGAAAAATACTCGAACGCGTGCCAATAACTATCGCGCAACTGCCTTTTTCGCAAAAACGCCATGTTTGTAAACGTTCGTTGTCGGTAAGTGCTGAGTGCCAAAGCATAATGGGTGTATCAGGAAAGCGGCGGCGAAAACGGTTTACGGTTTGTGGTGTTAGGCCGATTTCGGGCACGAGTACGAGGGCTTGCTCGCCACGTTTGAGTACTTCTTCTAGGCACTGTAAATACACTTCGGTTTTACCGCTGCCCGTTACGCCTTCTAATAAGAAGCTGCTAAAGCCAGTACTTTGATTTATAGCTGTGCAAGCAACCGCTTGTTCTTTATTTAGTACTGGTTTACTACCGACGGTTGGAGCAACACTTTGCCATTGGTTATCGTGCTCAATAGTTTGTGTTATGAGTTCTTTATCTATTAAGCTATCTATTGTTTTTTTACTAAAGCCCAGTGCTTTTAACTCAGTTAATGATGACTTACCTGATTGCGATAACTGCTTTAATAGGTTGAGCTGTGTTTTAGCTTTTAACGACGGTACTTTTGCACCTTTTTCTGTCAGGGCAACCATATTAATACTGGTTTTATCAGGCGATTCACCTTGGCGAAGTGCACCAGGTAGCGCTATATGAATAGTTTCGCCTAATGGGTAGCAATAATAGCGGGCAGTAAAGCTAAGGAGTTCTAAATGCTGGGCACTTAAAATAGGGGCGTCGTCTATTACCTCTATAATATTTTTAATTTTATTTAAAGGGACGTCGGTACTGCTTTTAATACCCAAAACAACCGCTACTTTTTTTTGATTACCAAAAGGTACCAAAACCCGCATGCCAGGTAGTAAAGGAGTTGATAAGCCACTGAGCTGTTCTTCTATTTTATAATCAAAGGTGCGTGGAAGCGGGACTTTAATAGCAACTTCAACAAAACTCATAACAACTCAACCCGTAAAATTAATGCTGTAATGTACTAAAAATAACGCTAAAAACCTACTAGCAATAGCGCTTGAGACAGAGATTGTTCACTTTTTTGGCAAAAATATAAATAAATACTTGTGTGGGGGGAGGTTGTTGGATAAAATCCGCCACCAACAAATTTGTTTTAACGACGTATGGTGCCAAACTCCGGGTTTGGAGAGCGATGCGGCCTTAACTAGAGGTTCCTATGAAAGAAGGTATTCACCCTAAGTACGAAGTAATTTCTGCAACATGTTCATGTGGAAATAAATTCGAAACTAGCTCAACTCTTTGTAAAGACATTCACTTAGACGTATGTTCTGCGTGTCACCCGTTTTACACTGGTAAGCAAAAAGTTTTAGACACTGGCGGACGTGTTGATCGCTTCAACAAGCGCTTCGGTGCACTTGCCAGCAAGAAGTAATTATTGCTGTTTAGTTAAAAAAAGCACCTTAGGGTGCTTTTTTTGTGCCTAAAATTTGTTATTTATTATCTTATACCAACCTGCATAAATCTTTGAGCAATTTAACGAATTAAATTGCACTATAACGTCGTTAAAAAATTTTTATTTAGAACAACTAGATACAAAAATTTTAGCCTAGTTCTAGCGTAATTTTCTTAACGTTAAATAGACCCCATATATAAGCAGATTGGTATTATTTCGTTGATTTTAACGATCCCCTCCTTTTGCATAACTATTTCCTATTCTTATTCTGAGTATGCATAATCCTTTACAGACAAATCGATAGATATTCTCTATATTTTAAATAGTACAATTTTTAACTAGGTTGATAAAAGTAGCTAACGTGGGCTTATCTGTTTTTAAAGTAGGGTAGTAGGCTGTTATTCTAAGTTTATGCTGATACTTTAAGTATACATTTTATAAGATTTTGATAGGCATAAAAGCACCTTAAAACTTACTTTTTAGGTGAATTTTTATTTATTAAATGTTGATATAATCCTGCAAAGTTACTGAAAAACCTCTTAAAATTATAGGATATAGCATATAACAGGATAGACCTGATATTGCTTGGAATTTAAAAATAATAAGGGTATCGTACCCCAAGACTCCATCTCTCACTTTAACTTAAATTGCAGGATACAATCGCGTTATGTCTGACTTTCGTGAACAAGCACTACATTACCACTCACATCCCGTACCAGGTAAAATTAGCATTGAGCTTACAAAACCAGCTGAAACGGCTCATGATCTTGCACTTGCGTATAGCCCAGGTGTTGCCGAACCTGTACGTGAAATAGCTGCAGATCCTGCAAATGCTTATAAATATACTGGTAAAGGTAACATGGTTGCGGTTATTACTAATGGTACTGCAATTCTAGGCCTTGGTAATTTAGGTCCTTTAGCGTCTAAGCCTGTAATGGAAGGTAAAGCGTTATTGTTTAAACGTTTTGCAGGGCTTGATTCTATCGATATTGAAGTTAAGCACAAAACAACAGAAGACTTTATTAATACGGTTGCCAACATTGCCGACACATTCGGTGGTATTAACCTTGAAGATATTAAAGCACCAGAGTGTTTTGAAATTGAAAAAGCATTAATAGAGCGTTGTAGCATTCCTGTTTTTCATGACGATCAACACGGTACTGCCATTGTAACGGCTGCTGGTATGTTAAATGCGCTAGAAGTACAAGGTAAGTCAATTGAAGATGCAATTATTGTATGTTTAGGTGCAGGCGCTGCCGCTGTTGCGTGTATGGAGCTGTTAATTAAATGTGGTGCACTGCGTGAACACATTTATATGCTTGACCGCAAAGGTGTTATTCATACCCGCCGCGATGACTTAAATGAATATAAACAGCTTTTTGCTAACAATACCGATAAGCGTACATTGCAAGATGTAATTGCAGATGCGGATGTATTTGTGGGTGTTTCTGGTCCTAACTTATTAGCGGCTGAAGATTTAAAGCTAATGGCTGCAAAACCAGTTGTGTTTGCATGTTCAAACCCAGATCCTGAGATTGATCCTGCACTTGCGCACGGCGCACGCAACGATTTAATCATGGCAACAGGGCGCTCTGATTACCCTAACCAAGTTAATAATGTTTTATGTTTCCCGTTTATTTTCCGTGGTGCGCTTGATGTACGTGCAAGCGCTATTAACGATGAAATGAAAATTGCTGCAGTAGATGCTATTCGAAGTATTGCCAAAGAGCCAGTACCTGCAGAAGTTTTAAAAGCCGCTGGTGTAGATAAACTAGAATTTGGTGCGCAGTATATTATTCCAAAACCAATGGATCCACGTTTACTGCCGCGTATAGCAAGAGCTGTTGCACTTGCTGCTATTGAGTCAGGTGTTGCACAAATTGAGCTACCTGAAAACTATATGCAGTAAATCTATACAGTAGAGCTATGCAATAAAATTTAGACATAAAAAAACCTCAGTAATTACTGAGGTTTTTTTGTCTATGTAATATTTATTCTTCGTTTAAAACGGGTACTTCTAGACCCATTTCTTGCATTATTTTTTTAACTTCTTCTGGCACTTTTTCGGCGTTATCTTTACGTAAGTCATCGTCATTTGGTAAAGGTTGGCCAGTAAAAGCATGCAAAAATGCCTCACATAGCAATTCACTATTTGTAGCATGGCGAAGGTTATTGATTTGACGACGTGTACGTTCGTCAGTTAATACCTTTAATACATTTAGCGGGATCGAAACGGTGATCTTTTTAACTTGCTCTGATTTTTTACCGTGTTCTGCGTATGGGTGAATATACTCACCATTCCATTTAGCCATAAGATGTATCGTTGCCTCAGATTATTAATTTCTCACACGGTATAAAAAGCGTGTAAATATGCGTGAAATTCTATCGATTTAAAAAAGATAGTCAAATAATAGATACCGATCTATCTTAATAAGCCTATTGTAGGTGTAAAGATAAGCACACTTTTGTGAGCTAAAATGTGTTATTCGCAGAGGCCCCTTCTACTTTTAGCCATCTAGAGCTTTAAAATACTTTGACTTATCAAAACGGATAACTTACTCTTTTAGACGTCTACACATCCAAATTAATCAGGTGACGAATATGAGCGAAAAAAACAAAGCGACCATTGCTGTACGTAACGGCGTTGATGCTGATAAACATCATGGTGCGGTGGTACCGCCAATTTATTTATCGACTACTTATTCGTTTGCCGACTTTGATACTAAGCGTGAGTATGATTATGGTCGTAGCGGTAATCCTAATCGTGATATTTTAGCTGAGACGCTTGCTAAGCTTGAAGGTGGCGCTCGTGGCATAATTACAGCTACAGGCATGGCTGCCGTGCATTTAGCTACTCAGCTACTTAATAGTGACGATACGTTAGTAATTCCACATGATTGTTATGGTGGCAGCTATCGTTTATTTACATCTTTACAAAAACGCGGACTACTAAAGCTCGAAATATTAGATTTAACAAAAGAAGAAAGCCTTCAACAAATTTTAGTAATTAAACCTAAGCTTATTTGGATAGAAACCCCAAGTAACCCAGTACTTCGTTTAACAGATATTAAAGCGGTGACCGATGTTGCAAAGCAATGCGGTGCATTGGTGGCTGCAGATAACACGTTTTTGTCACCTGCTTTACAAAATCCTCTTAAGTTTGGTGTAGATATTGTGGTGCATTCAACCACTAAATACATTAACGGACACTCAGATGTAGTAGGCGGCGCTGTTATTGCCGCAACACAAGAGTTAGGCGATGAGCTTGCTTGGTGGGCTAATAACATTGGTATTTCGGGTGCGCCTTTTGATAGCTATTTAACGCTTCGTGGTTTACGTACTTTAAATGTGCGCCTAAGGCAGCATCAAGAAAATGCACTGGCAATAGCTAAGTATCTTGAAAGCTCTGAATATGTAAGCCAGGTTTACTACCCAGGTCTTGAGTCACACCCTCAACATGAACTGGCTAAAGCACAGCAACTTGGTTTTGGTGGCATGGTTAGTTTTGATATTAAAGGCGATATAAATGACGCTGCGGCATTTTTGACTAGTCTTAAAACGTTTAGTTTAGCTGAGTCACTAGGTGGCGTAGAGAGCTTAATTTGTCACCCTGCAACTATGACGCACGCAGGTATGGAGGCAACAGCACGTTTAGAAGCGGGCGTGGGCGATACGCTTATTCGTATTTCGGTAGGTATTGAAGATATACGCGATTTAGTCGCTGATTTTGAGCGAGTGTTTGAACTTGTAAAACCAGGGCAAAATAAAAATGTTGGCCGTGTAGGCAAAGGAGCAGGCACTTCTGGTGGTAACGTTAAATTAAGTGCAGCCCGTCCGGCGCTTTGGTGATTAATATGGTCAATTGTGTACATAAATTTGGTGGTTCAAGCTTAAGCTCAAGTGAGCGATACCAAAGCGTAGCAAAAATAATAATTACACATACTCAACCGGGTGATTGTGTGGTGGTATCGGCTGCGGGTAAGACAACCGATACGCTAGTATTACTTTGGCAAAGCTATCAAAAACAAGATACTCAAGCAGTAGCTGATATTTTACTGCAGTTAAATAACCATCAAAGTGATTTAATAGAGCAGTTATTAGAAGCTGATTTAAAACGAAGTGCACTTAAGACACTAAGTATCGAACTTAGCTATATTGCAGAACTTGCTCAAGCTGAGCAGCTAAAAGAGGCTGCATTACTTGCACATGGCGAACTGTGGTCAGCACGTTTACTCGCTACTTATTTACAGCAGCTAAATATTGAGGCATGCGCTCAAGATGCACGTACTCTTTTTACCTTAAATGATGGCGAATTAATGCATGCGCAAAATGCGCAGCAATGTGGGCAGTTAATTTTGCCTAATAAAATAAATGTTGTTACTGGGTTTATTGCCGCAGATATCAAAGGCGAGACAGTAACGCTTGGCCGAAATGGCAGTGACTACAGTGCAACACTACTTGCAAATTATTGCAATGCTAAGCAAGTATGTATTTGGACTGATACACAGGGAGTGTATAGCACTGATCCTCGAAAGGTACAAAAAGCGATTAAATACGGCAAAATTTGTCGCGGGCAGGCTAATTTATTAGCTCGTTTGGGTAACCCTGTATTACATGCAAAAACACTATCGCCACTTAAAAACACAGATATTAAGTTAGCTGTTCGCAGTAGTTTTGACGTACAAGCAAGTCCAACAGATATAGTAAAAGAAGGTTCAGCGAAGAAAAAACGTTTTATAACCACGTTGCAAAATGTTGACCTATTAATGGTTGAAGGATTAAGTGAAGGTGAGGTCTCAAGCGTTAGTCAGCTTATTCAGCATAGCCTTCATCACTTTAACCATAATGGTGAAGTGTATTTAGTAGTACCTGCAGCACAAACTTATCTGGTTATTAATTATTTTGCGGGTAGGGCAAATATTAGCGAGTCAAATTTAAACGGTTGTGCAATTGTAGCGCCTGAGCAAGACGTTAATACATTAAGCTTACAAGCATTAGATTTATTAAAACTCCACAGCATAAAACCTCGTTTTGTCCATCAAGATACTGGCTATGCTTTATTGCTTACCGATCAATTTATAGATAGTGATATACAAAGTGACTTACACGATAAGCTAATTAATAAAGGCCAAGAAATCGCAATTATAGTTGCGGGGCTTGGTAACGTTGGCGACGTTTTCATTAAACAGTTATCGGCACAATTTGAGCGTTTATCGGATGACTTTAGTATTAAATTAGTCGGTCTAATTCGCTCTAAAAAAATGCTGTTTAATGCAAGTGGTATTAATACACAGCAATGGAAAACTCAATGGCAGCATGAGGCAAATAGCTATCAATCTGCAGATTTACTGAATGCTATAAATGAGCTCGATTACGAGCATAAAATTGTAATTGATATTACCGCAAGTGAACAATTTAGCTTGTTATATCCAGACTTTGTAGATAGAAACTGTCATTTAATTAGTGCTAATAAATACGCTGGAACAGCACCTACTACTTGGTATAAAGCACTTCGTAGTAATATTAAAGAACGTAATTTACATTGGCGATATAACACCAGTGTTGGCGCTGGTTTACCTATTAACTTTGCTTTGGCTGATTTGCAAAATAGTGGCGATAAAATAACACGTATAGAAGGTGTTTTCTCAGGCACGCTTTCGTGGTTATGCAGTAAATATGATGGAACAAGGCCATTTTCTGAGTTGCTACTGGAAGCTCAGAAAATGGGATTCACAGAGCCAGACCCTCGCGAAGATTTATCTGGGCGAGATATGCAGCGTAAGCTACTTATTTTAGCTCGAGAGCTAGGTGTTGAGCTTGAACTTGACGATATTAGCTTATCGGCATTGATGCCAGATGAACTTGCGCTGGGAAGTTGGAATGACTTTTTAAATAAAAAAGCACAGCTAGACGCGTTCATCGAAGAGCATGCAGTGACAGCAAAGTCTAAAAATTTAGTACTTAGATATACGGGCTTGTTAGAAATCACACAAGGTGAAGTAATTGCTAAAGTGGGAATAGCGTATGTGCCTAATGGCGATGCGTTAGCAAACCTTACACCTGGCGATAATATTTTTGTAATTAATAGCAAATGGTATAGCGATAACGCATTAGTAATTCAGGGGCCAGGAGCGGGTAGAGAAGTGACCGCTGCGGGTGTGCACTCTGATTTATATTGGCTTGTTCAAAACTTAAAATAAACCTTTGGTTTAAACAAAAACGGCAGCTTAAATAAGCTGCCGTTTTTGTATTACATACATATTATTAAAATAGCTCTTCTTCTGTTTTAGTGTCTTCTTCAAATATATCGTTAGGCTGAGATAGCACATACTTTGTAGGTGCAGTACCTTTTTCAAAATATTCAAATCGACTCGTGTAGTCATTTTTATGGCTTAATAAACCAGTAGCTAAATCAATACGAATAGAAACAAGTCCCTCAGGCGGCTCAATTGGGGCTTCAGGCTTGCCTTCAAGTGCCGCTTTCATAAATTCAACCCATGCTGGCTGCGCGGTTTTAGCGCCAGATTCCGCACCTGATATTTGGCTGCTATCTAGGTTGTTGTTATATGTAGAGCGACCAAGAGCGTTGCCCGGGTTATCAAAGCCAACCCAAACTGAGGTCATCACATTACTATTAAAACCGCTAAACCAGGTATCTACTGAGTCATTAGTTGTGCCTGTTTTACCTGAAATATCGCGACGATCTAGCGCTTGTGCTCGCCAACCGGTTCCACTCCAACCTGTTTTATGAGCCCAGCTACCACCCCCCCAAATTGCACTATTCATAGCATCAGCAATTAAAAATGCATTTTGCTTAGAAATAATTCTCGGCGCACATTTTTTCGTTTGCTCCATTTCATCATCACTATTATGCATTGAGAGTGCATTATGTGTTGGCGAAGGCTCTTCGTCACAGGCAAGAGCAGGGTTTGCTTTAAACAATACATTGCCGTAAGCGTCTTGAATTTCTGAGATAAAGTAAGGTTCAATTAAATGACCGCCATTGGCAAATGTGCTCATGCCTCTTGCAAGTTCAAGCGGGGTAATAGAAGCACTACCAAGTGCTAATGATTCACTACGATTAATGTCAGCGTCTTTAAAACCAAATTTTAGTAAGTGATCAGCTGTACGTTGCAATCCAACACCACGTAGTAAGCGCACCGAAATAACGTTTTTAGACTGTGCTAAAGCACGGCGAATTCGAATAGGACCGTTGTAAACAGCAGGGCTGTTTTTAGGGCGCCATGCTACGCCTTGGCTCTTATCCCATTGGTTTATAGGTGCATCATTTAATATAGACGCAAGCGTGTAACCTTTTTCAAGTGCTGCTGAATATATAAAAGGTTTTATATTAGAACCCACTTGACGCTTAGCTTGTATCGCTCGGTTGTATTGACTTTGCTCAAAGCTGTAACCCCCTACAATAGCTTTTATTCTACCGTCTTGTGGATCGAGGGATACAATAGCGCTTGATGCTTCTGGTATTTGGCTTAATAAGTAGCTGTTATCTTCGTTTTGACGTACCCATATTTGCATACCTGGCGTTAAAATATCAGTAGCTGCTTTTGGAGCAAAGCTTTGGCGGTAGCGAGTAATATACTTACGCGCCCATTTTAAACTATCCCAACTGAGAGTTGTTTGCTCACCGTTTTTAAGTAGTACTGTAGCTGTTTTATTATTAACACTGAGTACTGCTGCAACTTTTAAAGTGCCTAACTCATTTACGCTCTGTAATTTATTGAGTATTTGTTGCTCAGTTAAAGCTGGTTGTGTTTCAGGATTCCATAAAACATCAGTTGGACCTCTAAAACCATGACGCATATCGTAACTGTGTAAGTTATTTACAAGTGCGTTTTGCGCTGCTTTTTGAACCTTTGACTCTACTGAGGTAAAAATTTTAAAACCAGAGTTGTAGGCTTTATCTACCCCATAGCGCGAAACCATTTCAGCGCGCACCATTTCAGAGATATACGGTGCGTATAAGTTTATTTCTGCACCGTGAAAATAAGCTGTAATAGGTTGGCTAGTTGCTTCGTTATATTGCTCTTGTGTTATATAGTCTTCGGTCAGTAAACGGCCTAAAACTACATTTCGGCGCGCTTTTGCACGCGTTGGGTTACGAATTGGGTTTAAAGCTGAAGGTGCTTTAGGTAAACCTGCAATCATCGCCATTTGTGCAAGTGTTAAATCTTTTAGCTCTTTACCGTAATAAACTTGCGCTGCTGCACCAATACCGAAAGCACGATTACCTAATTCTATTTTATTAAGATAAAGCTCTAAAATTTCGTCTTTTGTTAACACTCCTTCAATATGAAGCGCTATAAATATTTCTTTAACTTTACGGATATACGCTTTTTCGCGTGTTAAAAAGAAATTACGAGCAAGCTGCATAGTAATAGTACTTGCACCTTGTTTTTTCTCGCCAGTAGATATAAGAACAACAGCCGAACGTACTATACCAATAGGGTCTATGCCTATATGATCGTAAAATCGATTATCTTCTGTCGCTAAAAATGCATTAATGAGTGTTTGAGGAATTTCATCAATAGTCACTGGAATACGACGTTTTTCACCAAATTGATTGATTAAAAGCCCATCTTTAGTGAATACTTGCATAGGAGTTTGTAATTGCACGTCTTTTAAAACTTGCACACTGGGGATATCAGGTTTAACGTAGTAATAAAGACTGATCAAAGTAATCAGACCAATTAACACACAAATGATAAAAAATTGTAAAGTTCGTTTTAATAAAATCACTTATATTTCCCTAAATGGACTCCCAATTGCGAGTTTTGACTGCTAGTATATATTGATTAAAAAATGAATAATATTTTTTCATATAAAAATTATAACTTGTTTATTATTAAAACAAAGGCCAAGTTGAAACATGCTAAGTCAACTATTTCAAAAACCGTCCCAAATGATGGTAGGAATTGATATTGGATCGCACTCTATTAAGGCTGTGCTTTTACGTGAAATTGAAACTGGATTTCGACTCGAAGCACTTGCAATTGAGCCGATGCCAAAAGGCGCTATGAGTGAGCGCACAATTCAAGATATTGAAGCGATTGGTAACGTAATTACAAAATTAAGAAAAAAATTACCAAAGTCGTTAAAATCTGCAGCAGTGGCTGTTTCTGGCCAAACAGTCATTACAAAAGTGATCTTCATGGATGTATCGTTAACTGATGCTGAACTTGAGTCGCAAATTGAAATTGAAGCCGATAGTTTAATTCCATATCCTCTTGATGAAGTGAGCCTCGACTTTGAGAAGCTTTCGACGAATGAGGCCGATCCTAGTAAAATGAATGTTTTGCTTTCAGCTGCTCGTACTGAGAGTGTAGAAGCGCGTGTTGGCGCTTTAGAAGCTGCAAATTTAGAAGCTAAAATAGTTGATGTAGAAAGCTATGCATTAAGTCGTGCAATGGATGTGTATTACCAACAATTACCTAGCGACGCATTTAATAAATGTGTGGCTGTGGTTGATATTGGTGCGGTTTTAATGCTCGTGAGCGTTGTTCAAGCAGGGGAAACAATTTATACACGTGACCAAGTTTTTGGTGGCGACCAATATACAAATAGTATCGTTGCTTATTATAATAAAGGATTTGATGAAGCTGAAATTGGTAAAACATCAGGTGATTTACCGCCAAACTACACCTTTGAAGTATTAGCCCCTTTTCAAACTTCGTTACTTCAACAAGTGCGACGCGCGGTGCAAATGTTTTTAACAACCAGTGGCAAAGAGCAAATCGACTATATTGTATTAACGGGTGGTACATCGATGATTAAAGGTATTGACCGATTACTCATTGAAGAACTAGGTATTCACTCTGTCGTTGCTGAGCCTTTTGAAAATATGGAAATTTCTCCAAAAGTAGATCGTAATGTAATGCAGCGTCACAAAACGCAGTTTGCAATTGCGACAGGGTTGGCATTAAGGAGCTTTTCAACATGCCACATATAAATCTACTTCCTTGGCGTGAATCGCAGCGCGAAGAATCGAAAAAGAAATTTGTAACTATACTTATTGGTGTCGTTATACTTTGTTTTGCGAGTATGTACTTATTAAGCTCTTTTTATAGTGCATTAAAAGACGGTCAAAACTTAAAGAATAACTATTTAAGCTCAGAAATTAGCATGCTAGATAAAAAAATAAGTGAAATTAGAAGTTTAGATAAAAGAAAAGAAAACTTACAACAGCGTATGAGACTCATTGAAGAATTACAAAGCAGCCGTAATTTGGGTACGCAAATAATGGATGAAGTTGCCAAAATAGTGCCGGGTGGGGTTTACTTAACAAAACTCGAGCGCAGAGGCAGCCAAATACATGTATTGGGACGCAGTGAATCTAATAACCGTTTATCAACAATGCTGCGCCAAGTACAAAGCTCATATTTACTAGAGAATCCTTCAATGCAAGGCATTGTTGCAGGCGATCAATCTTCGCGTTTACTTAGTGATTTTAATATGGAATTTTATGTAAAACCATTTGATAAAATTGGTGAGGTTAGCGATGAACCTTGATTTTAAAGCACTGAGTGAAATTGATTGGAATGAAATAGAGCTCGATAACATTGGCGATTGGCCTATTGCAGTTAAAGCAATTTGTTGTACGTTTGTTGCCGGACTTGTATTGTTTTTTAGTTATAGCCTATTAGTTTCTGATGAAATTGATAGTTACCACAGTGCAGTTGCGAAAGAGGTCGAGTTACGCACAACTTATCGTACTAAATACGCAGTCGCGAGTAAGCTTGAGATCTACCGTCAACAAATGATTGAAATGGAAGATAAGTTTTCACAATTATTAAAGCGTTTACCTACCTCTAACGAAACCCCTGGTTTACTTGATGATTTGTCGTATGTTGGCACAACAAGTGGTCTGACTTTTTTAAAAATAGGTTGGTTACCAGAAGTAGAGAAAGAATTTTATACTGAATTACCGATTAAAATAGAAGTGATAGGAACCTACCATGAATTTGGTGAGTTTGTGGGTAAAGTAGCTCAGTTACCACGAATTGTAAGCTTACATGACTTTTCTATTTTATCATCGGGCGATAAACAGTTAACATTTGGTGTTGTTGCAAAAACATATCGTTATGAAGAAGGGGTTAAAAAATGAAGCTCCTTCGCGTAGTACCTGTAGTAATGGTGTTTGTTTTGAGTGGTTGTAATGATGATACGTCTGAGCAAAAAGAATTTATTGATCAGGTAAAAGCAAGCACAACACCAAAGGTTGAATCAATTCCTGAGCTGACAAAGTTTGAAATATTTGAGTACAGTGCTGGTCAGCTACGTAGCCCGTTTGTAGCGCCTCAGCCTGAGATAATCCAAAATAAATTAACGCAAGTAAAAAACTGTTTGCACCCAGATCAAGAGCGTCGCCGCGAACCGTTAGAAAAATACCCGCTAGATAACTTAGCAATGAAAGGCACAATTGGTTCTAGTGGACAAATATGGGCATTAATAACAGCAGCTGACGCTACTTTGCATCGTGTAACGGTAGGGAATTACCTTGGTAGTTATGATGGCAAAGTAAAAACAGTAAGTAACGACTATATAGAGTTAGTGGAATTAATCCCTGATGGGTCTGGCTGTTGGAAAGAGCGCTTGACTAAATTAGAAATGTTAGAGGCGGCAACAGATGGCGCAAATTAATAATAAAAAAGGTAAAAATAGCATGCATAAGGATGTACTTTGGCTTCATCGTATTTCACGAACATTACTGGCTGCTGTTGCTTTAGTCACTGTAAATTCAGCCGTTGCAGGGCCGTTACTTTATGATGTTCGTTATAATCCATTACTTAAAGGCGAAACTGAGTTACAGCTTGTTTTTGATGAAGAGTTAACGCTTGAGCCAAAAGTTCAGGTGTTTAATAGCCCAGCCCGAATCGAAATGTTTTTTGATACCGCAGAGTTAGAGGTTGGTTTAAATGATGTTGAAGTTAATCAAGCTGGAATTAGCAGTGTTACTAATGTTTTAACTAACAGTGGTTTAAAGGTAACGGTAAACTTAGATAGATTAAAAATTTATGAAACTGAAGTTCATAACAACTTAGTATCAATACGCGTGTCTGATAATCCTCTTACAGAATCTGAAAATGAAGATGTAGCGATGGACTCAGGTGACGTAAGTGGAAATTACATCAACCGTATCCAATCAATTGATTTTAGACGTGGTGAAAAGGGCGAAGCGAAAGTACTCGTATTTTTACAAGACACTCAAGCTGCAATTGAAGTCCATGAAAGTGGCGGTAAAATTTACGCTGACTTTCATCACACCGATATTTTAGATGACCTACTTTATGAATTAGATGTATTAGATTTTGGTACTGTTGTAAGTAATATCGAGACTTTTAAAGAAGACGGGTTAAGTCGTGTCGTTATTGAGCCAAACGCTCAGTTTACATTTACGTACCAGCAAATAGATAATATTTTAACGCTGACGGTAGAAAAAGATGAAACGCAAAACGCCTATTTAGATGGTGGCGTTGAGTATCAAGGTCGCCCTATGACCTTAAATTTTCAAGATATCTCTGTGCGAGCAGCACTACAAATTATTGCGGGTTATAACGATTTTAACTTAGTAACCAGTGATTCAGTGACAGGTAATATAACACTGCGCTTAGATGGCGTACCGTGGGATCAAGCGCTTGACGTAGTACTGCGTATTAAAGGGCTAGACAAACGCATGGATGGCTCTATTTTAATGGTAGCGCCTGCAGAGGAGCTTGCGGCACGTGAAGCTAAAGATTTAAAAGCTAAACAGCAAGTTGAAGACTTAGAACCACTCTATAGTGAATACATTCGATTAAACTATGCTAAAGCCGAAAATTTTGCTGACTTATTAAAAACAGATAGGAACAGTATTATAACTGCCCGCGGTAGTGTATCGGTTGATCAGCGTACAAATACTTTATTGGTAAAAGATACTGTAAAGAGTATAGAAAACATTCGCCGGATGATAGAAACACTCGATATTCCGGTACAGCAGGTTGTAATCGAATCTCGAATGGTAACTGTGCGCGATAACGTTACTGAAGACTTAGGCGTACGCTGGGGCTTTAGTGATCAAGGCAGTAGTGTTGGTATTTCTGGCTCCCTTGAAGGCGCTGAAGGTATTTATAATGCGACATCAACTTCAAATGCGCCAAGTATTTCAGATCGATTAAATGTAAATTTACCAATTTCTAATCCTGCGGCTAGCATTGGCTTACACATAGCAAAGCTGGCTAACGGTACGCTGATTGATTTAGAACTAAGTGCTCTTGAAGAAGAGAATAAAGGCGAAATTATTGCTAGCCCGCGTATCATAGCGGCTAATCAGCAAAAAGCGCGAATAGAGCAAGGTACTGAAATCCCTTACACTGAGTCAGCTTCAAGTGGTGCTACTACTGTAAGCTTTAAAAAAGCGGTACTAAGCTTAGAAGTGACACCTCATATCACACCTGATAATAAAGTAATTCTAGACTTAATTATTACTCAAGATACTCGTGGTGATACTGTACAAACGGGAACAGGTGAAGCAGTGTCTATTGATACCCAAGAGATTCAAACTCAAGTGTTAGTTGAGAATGGACAAACCGTAGTACTCGGTGGTATTTTCCAGCAGCAGATCATTAATACTACGAGTAAAGTGCCAATTTTAGGTGACATTCCTTACGTAGGAAGACTATTTAAAACCACAAGTGAGTTTAATGAAAAGCGTGAATTACTTATTTTTGTGACACCAAAAATACAAATTGATTAAAATACAGTGGTTTTATGTTAACCAACGGGTGATTATTTAGATTAATTGCTCGTTATATGGCTTTTTATGCTAATTGACTTGAAATACCCCCGCAATTACTGAGATAATCCCCTCCTTAATTTTGGGGCCAGGTCGTTAGGCGGGGTTTTATTTCAAATTTTAGAGTTTGTTTGTACTAAAAGATATGGCTGAGAAACGTAATATATTTCTAGTTGGCCCCATGGGGGCTGGCAAAAGCACGATTGGTCGTCACATCGCTGACCAATTACACCTTGAATTTGTTGATTCTGATCAAGAAATCGAACGCCGCACAGGTGCAGATATTGCATGGGTATTCGATCTTGAAGGTGAAGAAGGCTTTAGACTTCGAGAAGAGTCTGTTATTGGCGATTTAACCGAGATGCAAGGTATTGTACTTGCTACCGGTGGTGGTTCAGTAATGAGCAAAGAAGTTCGAAACAAGCTTTCGGCTCGAGGTATCGTTGTATACCTAGAGACACCTATAGAGAAGCAAGTTGCACGCACGCAACGCGACAAGCGTCGCCCATTACTGCAAACTGAAGAAGCACCTCGTAACGTACTAGAGCGCTTAGCAGAAGAACGCGAGCCACTATACAAAGAAGTTGCTGATTTTGTTGTACGTACCGATGAGCAAAGCGCTAAAGTTGTTGCTAACCAAATCATCGAGAAATTAGATTTTTAAAAACCAATAATAAAGGAATAGCCAAGCATGCTTAAATTAACTGTTAATTTGGACGAGCGAAGTTATCCTATTTATATTGGGCAATCTGCACTTCAAGATAATGGCCGCCTGGTTCACCACATTGGTGATTGTCGGCCTATCATCATTACTAATGACACAATAGCGCCTTTATATTTGCAAAGGTTACTTGATTCATTAGCTGATCTAAATCCGCTATCTTTTATTATTCCTGACGGTGAGCAATATAAATCACTGGAATGGTTTGAAAAAATATCAGCATTTTTACTACAAAATAACTGTGGCCGAGATACGTGTTTAATTGCGTTAGGTGGCGGTGTTGTAGGTGACCTAACTGGTTTTGTAGCGGCTTGTTATCAGCGCGGCGTACCGTTTATTCAAATACCAACGACAGTGCTTTCACAGGTTGATTCATCGGTAGGTGGAAAAACGGCAGTAAATCATCCGTTAGGTAAAAATATGATAGGGGCATTTTATCAGCCTCAAGCGGTTTTTATTGATACGCAAACATTACACACTCTACCTGCACGAGAGTTTGCAGCAGGTATGGCTGAGGTAATTAAGTATGGTCTGATTTACGATACCGAATTATTTGCCTATTTAGAGCGAAATGTGACTAATTTACAGCAACTAGATGAAGCATGCTTACAGCATATCATTTTTAGATGTTGTGAAATAAAAGCGCTTATAGTTGCTCAAGATGAAAAAGAACATGGCTTACGGGCTTTGTTAAACTTAGGCCATACATTTGCCCATGCAATTGAGGCACAGATGGGTTATGGCGTTTGGTTACACGGCGAAGCTGTTGCAACAGGAATGGTATTAGCAGCTAAACTTGCCAAGACACGCCAAGATTTAAGCGCAGATGAAGTTGATCGAATTATTAAGCTGCTTGAGCTATATAATTTACCAACGGAAATTCCAAAGCAAATGACTAACGAGCAGTTTTTAACGCATATGCGTAAAGACAAAAAGAATAAAAAAGGCACTATCCGCTTTATTCTACCTACCCAATTTGGCCAGTGTGCATTAGTTGATAATGTATCTGATGATCAAGTTAGAGACTTAATCGAGCAGTAAATGCAGTCACAAATTTTACCAAGCCGTGCGGCTTTGGTGGATAGAATCGCACTGCAATTTGAGTACGGGCAAAATTTAATTGTTTTACTTGGCACTTCTGGGCTAGGTAAAAGTTACATGCTCGAAACCTTCATTACAGATAAATACAACGACTTTAATAAAGCCTTCGTGCAAGTAAGTGCACAAATGACTGATGCTCAGCTAATGAGTGAGTTATTAGAGCAAAGCTTTAACTCTCCCCTGATTGATCATAACTTAAGTTTACCTGAAAACTATTACCAATTACTGCAGCAGCAACCATGCGGGCCATGTTTATGGGTACTTGATGGCGGTAGGCAATTATCTGATGAGATGTTAATTGAGCTTGAGTTACTTTCTAAAAACAGCCCAAATACGCTATATATTATAATAGCTTCACAGTCTAAACTGGCTTTAAATAACGCTGTTGAAATTTATCTGGAGCCGCTAACGCTTCGAGAAAGCAAGATGTTATTGCAGTGGTACTTTACAGACTTACCCTATGATGAAGACCCTGTATTTAGTACTTTTTTAGCTGAGGCTCACGGTAATCCAAGCTTATTGCTTGCTTGGCAACCTAGTGAGCACATAGCCGATATTATTGTTAAAGACAAAGTGTCTTGGCGATTACACTTATTGATTTTGATGTTGCTGATTATGCTTTTAATTATTGGTCTGCTTTATAAGTCGGATATGACACAGTGGTGGCAACAGTATTATCAACAAGAAGAAACACAAGTAGTAAATACAGCAATATCTATAGAGCAAGTAAGTGAGCCGGCTATAAAGAAAAATGACTCAATAATTAACTTAAATGACCCCAAAGTTGTTGAGCCAGATATTAAGCCAGAGCGTGTACACATTAATGATGTGCCTGCCATAATGCAAAGCCTTACCGAACCTGGCAACACAGTTAGCGTATTAGACAATGATGTTGATGATAGTACTAATAACAAAAGCAGTGTATCAAGTGACGTTAAATCTGAAGCTCTAAAAGTAAATACAGTAGAGCAAACCCAGAGTAGCCAAGATAATATATGGTACATGCAGCAAATAGATACAAATAGTGTTATTCAATTATTAGCCGTAACTCAGCAGGAAGTTAGCGATAATTTTATTGCTCAATTCAATCTACAGCAGCAAACTCATACTTACCAAACAAAGCGAAATAATAAAATATGGTGGGTTGTTACATTTGGCAGTTTTGAAAGTATAAACGAAGCAAAATCAGCAATGGATACATTATCTGCTGAGGTTAGAAAAAATAAACCTTTCTATAAAAAAATTAGTAAAATAAAGCAAGAAATAGCACTCGTTGATCAGTAAAACACACTGCTTTAGTGTAAAATCGCGCAACACCAGATTGAAGTAAAGAGCCAATGCAGCAAAAGAGTAGAGCCTTCCTTAAATGGGCCGGCGGAAAATACAGCCTAGTTGAAAATATTAATGCGCGATTAAACCAAGCTAGCAAGCATGCTGATACGTTGGTTGAACCTTTTGTTGGTGCAGGCTCTGTGTTTTTAAATAGTGACTTTAAACACTATATTCTCAACGATATAAATGCAGACTTAATTAACTTATACAAAGAGCTAAAAAGCTCTCCAGATGAGCTGATTAGTGACGCTAAAAAGTTATTTGTAGATTTGAATAATCACGCAGATGCTTATTACGAATATCGTGTGCAGTTTAATCAAAGTCGTGATGTATATGAACGTTCAATATTGTTTTTATACATGAACCGCCATGGTTACAACGGACTCTGTAGGTATAATTTAAAAGGTATTTTTAATGTGCCTTTTGGTAAATATAAAAAGCCTTACTTTCCTGAAAAAGAAATGTATTTTTTTGCTGAAAAAGCACAAAAAGCAACCTTTACCTGTTTAGATTACGATGACGTTTTTAAGTTAGTGCCTAACAATGCAGTTATTTATTGCGACCCACCTTATGTACCATTAAGTAAAACCGCTTCTTTTACGTCTTACGCTAAAGGGGGGTTTAATTTAGATGATCAGGCTAATTTGGCTAATCTGGCTGAGAAGGCTGCCTTTGAAAATGATACACCAGTGCTTATCTCTAATCACGATACCGTATGGACTCGAAAAATTTATAGCCAAGCATCACTTGACCAAATTCAAGTAAAGCGCACTATTAGCCCCAAAGGTGGCTCTAGAAATAAAGTTGACGAGTTGATGGCTATGTATTTAGCACCCAAGCAACCACAGCGTAAATTGCGATAACAAAAGCAATAAATAGTACAACCGCAATTAGGATGATAGAGACAGGAGAGTGTTGTTTAAAATCGACTTGGCGTTTATTTTCAGATTGAACACCAAAAAATGCTGCTAGCACACTTTGCAACGCACTAAAAAATTGCGGCATTATTTAAAATAAAGGTTTTAAAGATGGAGTATTTTTAGAATCATCAGAGCTAGTAAGTAGCTCTAGTAAATCGAGGTAATGAAACTGAGCACTACGGCTATCGCCAGTTAACCACGAAAACCACGATGACTCTTCTTCAGCTTTAACACACGTGATTGTAGTTAATGTGTTTTGAGCACTTACCACTTGTGTATTATGACAATTACCCACTGAGCTTAATTCTTGCTCAGAGCTTGAACCAAAGCTAAACGCCCCGATAAGCAGTAATGCCGACGCAATTAATATCCCAGTTTTAAAAGCACGCATGATGAAATCCAATAATTTGTTACTTTTTTAATCATAGCAAATATTGATTAAAAATCAAACTTAAAGTTACCTGAAATAGGGGCTATTACGCCATATTACTTGGGTAACATCTTCAATTAAGTTACATTAACGAAATACACTATTTATTGATGGAGTTAATCATGTTTAACCCAGAGCAAAAATATTTAATAGCCCCTTCTATTTTGTCTGCTGATTTTGCAAAACTAGGCGAAGATGTTGATAAAGTACTCGAAGCGGGCGCTGACGTGGTTCACTTTGATGTAATGGATAATCACTATGTACCTAATCTCACAATTGGTCCTATGGTGTGTAAAGCACTAAGAGATTACGGCATTACAGCACCTATCGACGTACATTTAATGGTTAAGCCTGTAGATAGTCTTATTCCATTGTTTGCAGAGGCTGGCGCATCAATTATTACTTTTCATCCAGAAGCCAGTGAGCACGTCGATCGTACAATACAGTTAATAAAAGATCACGGCTGTAAAGCAGGCTTAGTCTTTAACCCAGCAACAAGCCTAAGTTATTTGGACCATGTTATTGATAAGCTCGATACCATTTTACTTATGTCGGTTAACCCAGGTTTTGGCGGGCAAAGCTTTATACCTCATACGCTTGAAAAATTACGCCAAGCAAAACAGCGTATTATTGAGTCAGGCCGAGATATTCGCTTAGAGGTTGATGGGGGTATTAAAGTCGATAATATTGCTGCAGCAGCACAAGCGGGTGCTGATATGTTTGTTGCAGGCTCAGCTATTTTTAATCAACCAGATTACAAAGTTGTGATTGACCAAATGCGTAAACAGCTTGGAAGTGTAAAATAATGAAGTACGACGTCGCCTTATTTGATTTAGATGGTACTTTGGTTGATAGCGTTTACGACTTGTATATTGCTATTAATTTAACCTTGAGCAGTCTTGCTTTCCCTATTGTTAGTCAACGCTTGGTTGAAAGCTGGGTCGGTAATGGTGTTGAAGTCCTCGTTAAACGCGCTTTGAGTGGCGATATGCAAGTGAGTGAACATCTAGATGAGTCACTTAGTAGTAAAGCAATATTACAGTTTTATAAGCACTATGAACAACAAGTTGGTGAGTATAGTGTTTTGTACCAACATGTAGAAACCGGGCTTGCAGCACTTCGTGGTATGTCTAAAGCACTAATCACTAATAAGTCTCGAATATTTACAGAAAAACTACTTGATAAACTGGCACTAACGAGTCATTTTGATGTGATTGTATGCGGTGACGATATGGCAAAAAAACCATCGCCAGAGCCATTGCTATTTGCCTGCAAAAAACTAAATGCAGAGCCTAATAAAGCAATAATGATAGGTGATTCTAAAAGCGATATACTTGCAGCTAAAGCCGCTAATATAGACGTAATTGCACTTAGTTATGGCTATAACCAAGGTGAAAATCTTAAGGATTATAATCCACAGTACCTATGCGATCACTTCTTAGATATAATACCTGTTCTAACGCAGCGTTAAATATTATTAATTAAGCAAAATAAAGGAAAATCATGAGTAAACCAGTAGTTTTAAGCGGCATTCAGCCAACCGGTGGTATGACAATAGGCAACTATGTTGGCGCTATTAACCAGTGGCTAAAGTTACAGGAAGACCACGAAAGTTTCTTTATGTTAGTAGACTTACACGCTATTACGGTTCGCCAAGAGCCTGAATTACTGCGCTCTCGAGTGTTGGATGGTATTGCTCTTTACGCGGCATGTGGCATTGATCCTGAAAAATCTGCGTTATTTGTACAATCACAAGTACCTGAACACGCACAGTTAGCGTGGGTATTAAATTGTTACGCGCAAATGGGTGAGCTTAATCGAATGACTCAGTTTAAAGACAAGTCATCTAAGCATGCAAATAACGTAAACGTGGGCTTATTTTCATATCCGGTATTGCAAGCTGCGGATATTTTATTATACCAAGCTGATCAAGTACCCGTCGGTGAAGATCAAAAGCAACACTTAGAGCTGACTCGCGATATAGCCACACGCTTTAATAATTTATACGGCGACGTATTTAAATTACCAGAGCCGTATATTCCTGAGTTTGGTGCACGCGTAATGAGCTTGCAAGACCCACTTAAAAAGATGTCTAAGTCTGACGAAAACCCAAATGGCTACATCATGTTATTAGATGAGCCTAAACAAATTGTGAAAAAGCTTAAAAAAGCAGTAACAGATTCAGATGAACAAGCACGTATTTATTTTGATCGCACAGAAAAGCCTGGCGTATCAAACTTGCTTACTTTATTGAGTGTTGCAACTAAGCGCTCAATAGAAGACCTAGTTCCTGAGTATGAAGATAAAATGTATGGCCATTTAAAGAAAGATACAGCAGATGCAGTTGTAAACATGATTGAGCCAATTCAAGCTCGCTTTAAAGAGATCAGAGAAGATCAAAACCTACTTAATAGCATAATGAAATCAGGTGCTGAAAAAGCAAGTGTACGTGCTGAGAAAACATTGAAATCGGTATACGATGCGCTTGGTTTTATTCCTCGCGGGTAAGTTTATTAAAATAAAAAAATGCCGCTTGTTAGCGGCATTTTTTATATAGCACATATCAACATGATAGACCCAAATAGAAACAGTAGCGATATCGCTAGTTTATCTGTTTTATCCATTATTCAGCGCCTCTTACTGTTATATCTGCCGTGCTATCAACACTGACTAAAGAAACGCTGTAGCCTTTGTTTTCAAGTAAGGTAAGTAAACTATCTTGTCCTGCAAGGTGGCCAACTCCAACAAGTACAAACTCATTTTTGTCGTTGTTAAACATGGCTTCTACTTTTGGTAACCAATCATTATTTCTATCTGTAATGATTTGTTTATAACTATTCGGATCATTTTGCTGCATATCTTCAAGTGCTACTTTATTCAGTGTGTCTGTATCACCTTTGCGCCAGGCAGCTAAAAGTTCTTTAAACATATCGCCATAGTTGTGAAGCTCGGCTAAGTTACGTTTAATGAAATCGTTCTCGTTGCCTTGACCCATTGTTTTAAAAAGCTCTAACTGAAATTCGATTGTTTCTAAGTAATTTTTTGTTTTGTTATCTTCAGTCGCTTTTTTAGTAAAGTAAGCATCAACCCCTTCACCCATTAAATTTTGCTTTTGAAGCTCCATCGACATTAAGACAATACTAACCATAGCAGGGCGAAAACCATCTAACTTAGCTAGGTTAGCGCCAAACTCGCTAAGCTTATTTTCAAGTAAAGCCTTAATCTCGGGTTCTAGCTTTTGACTTAACGTTTCGTTATTTGTATACGATAGCGCACCTAACATTTGCATTTGTGCATTGGTGTCGGCTGGGTCAGGTAACGGTGCTTCTAAAATAATTGTATCTGCTTGTTCATAAGCATGGTTAAACTCAGCGGGTAGTGGCATTTCAGCTTTAGGTAGTATGTGAACTGTACCGCCAATAAATAGTGAGTCATTGCCATTACTTACTTGCCATACAGAGCTTTGAGCCTGTGCTGTATTTGCTAAAAGGCTGCAACTAAGTAATACGCTGGCAGATACTAATTTTTTTGTGAATTTTTTCATGATAATTCCTTAATATAACTTTTAATTTTATTGTTTTTAGTTCGATAACACATTGTTGAAATATGTAGTGATTGACGATGTTACCTTTGAAAGATTTTTATCAATTTGCGAGTTTATTTTGCTCATTGAAGAGTCAAGCTCAGCTGATATTTTTTCATCTATTGAAGAAAGTAACGTTTGCTTATCAACATTACTTTTTAAAGACTCAGAAGCGTCTATTTTGTTTGTTTTTTGTAGTTTTTGATTAACAGGGCTAATTGCCTTTATGCTTTCACCAATCATGCATTTCTCAAAATTATTTTGAACGGTGTTTTGTTTAGTGTCAGCTGCAATAACTGAAGTAGTATTAAAAGCAGTTGCTAGTAGTAAAGCCGGTAGTACTTTTTTCATTGTGCTGTTCATAATTAAACCTTTTGTATTTTTTGCTGCAGCCAATTTAGAATCACAAATGATTTTTTACTAAGCTGCTTGTTGATGACGGTTTAAAGAATATCGCTGAATTTATTAAGAGTCGCTTATCTAGTTATGAGCAATTAATAGATAAGGTTTTAAAGCTAAATAATTGTTTAAATTTAGTATGTTAGCTTTAAACCTTATAATGCTAATATAAGGTTTAAAATGCTTTTTCTATAAAATAAAGTGTAGATGTGATACGGTTTATAAAAATAAAAATACGTAAAGACTATGAATTATCAAATCGGACCTTGGCAATTTATTAGTAATCGCTGTGTGATTACTTCAAACCATTTAGAAAGGGAATTAGATCCACTTTTAGTAAAGTTATTACTCCACTTTATAGATAAGCCTCAACAAATCGTTTCCCGCCAAGAGCTTATTGAGAGTGTGTGGCAACAAAGCTTTGTTGACGATAATGCGATTAACCGTGCAATATCAGAGTTAAGAAAGCAACTTGCCCACCCAATTGAAAAAGCGCCGCTTTTAAAAACACATTACCGTAAAGGATATAGCCTAACAGTAATGCCTGAGCGTTTAACGCAAGCAAACGTTTCTAAAGAGCCTGCAAACATTTTGCCTGATTCACCGGGTATTTCCGCCAAAAATGAAGAGATAGCTACTGCAACTATTTTGCAACCAGTTCAAAGAACGAATAGTAAAAAGTTTTTGATTTATTCTTTATTCGTCATTATTTGCCTGTGCTTTTTAGTATGGTTTGGGTTGTTTTTTATTAATGCACCTTCTAGCGAAAAGATTAAACAGATCACGGTTAATAAGGTAGCAAGCACGTGGAATATAGGCAGTGAGGTTCACCCTGAGATGTCCTCAGATAAACAATATTTAGCTTATACAAATGTTGAACCTGAAAATGACGTAATGCATGCATTTGTAAAGCGACTATCTGATCAAAGGGAAGTTGAAATTACTTATCCTGGCTTTCAAGTATCCATTTTATCGTGGCAGTTAAATCAGCACTCTGTGTTGTTACAAGCGACCAACTTAAAGCAGCAAAAGTGTGAAATGGTTCTCGTTGATTTAAGCCAGTTTCCTGTTATAGGAGAGGCTACCTTAATTAAAAAGTGTGACCTTAGATACACAGGTTATGCGCAAGTAGACGAAAGTGGTGAGCATATTTATTACACCGAATATAAAAATGAGCATGAGGGTTCAGGTTTATATAAATATGATTTAGAACTTAAAAAAGAATTCATAGTGATCCCACCACCAGGCGTCATGTATGGCGTAATCATGCCTCGTTTATCTCATTCCGGTAGTAAAATAGCATATGTACTTAGTCAAAAGGGTAAGCCTTTTTCTGTATTTAGCTACAACTTTGAGACCCATGAAACCAAGCGGTTATTTAAAGCAAAGAAAAGCATAATTAGCTTCGCGTTTGACTGGCTTGCAGACGATAAAGGCGTGATTGTTTTTGAAGGCTCTGAACTTTCAACCATTGTGTTTGATGAAAATAATATTATTAAACGCACACTAACGGTTACCCCAGCAATTTCACCTTATTATATTGCAGTTCAATCTGCTAATAGCCTTTTTTACTCAGCAAATAAAACACAAGCATTTTCGTTAATTAAAGCGACTAATCTTTTTAGCGATGTTCCTGAGTATGAAGCACTCTACAAAAGTGATGAAGACGACTACATCATTGCAGAAGTCATTAATGAGAAAGGGCCAGCGCATATTTTTGTATCGGAGCGCTCTGGTAGCAGTCAGTTGTGGTTATCTCAAAATGGACTTACAAAGCAACTTAGTAACTTTATTTATGAAGGTAAATCTACCTTTGCTATTGGCGGACTAAGAGTATCGAGTAAGCAAGATCGTGTTTTATTAAGAGTTAATAGTGATATTGCATTTTTTGACGTTATGTCGAACAAGCTCTATACCATAGCTGAGTTTGAAGGGCGAAAAATACTAAGCTATGTATGGTCTAAAGATAATGAAAGTATAATTTATTTAGAGCGACATGGTTCAGAAAATCTATTTGCTCAGTTTAATTTATTAACGCGAGACACAACTATATTAGAGGATGTTAAAGCCAACAAATTAATTTCAGGCGCTGACGGTACTAATTATGCAATTACTAATAATCAGTTAATTAAATTATCAAATAAACAGAGTTGGGAATTGCCTAAAGACGCGCGACAAGCACAACTTTTTGCCATTAATGGTAATTACCTTTACTACTCTGATGCAATTTCAAGAGTTGCAAGGCTTAATTTAGAAGATAAAACAGTAAAAGATGTGCACGTGGATTTTAAACCTATCGCATTTTTTATTAGTGATAACAATCAGATTTTCTTTACAGCATCAAAATATAAAGACATGCAAATAATACAGATAAGTTGGAACGACTAGGGCCTGTTTATCTTTCGAAGTTAAATTTGCAGCGGTGTGTTTTTTTTCTTTAATAGCATTTTCGATTTTGTCTAAATGAGAATTTTTTAACACAGGTAGCGACACATTTAGCCCCGCAAAATGATTAAGTATTATTGCGGATTGGTATTATGTTGATAAATGAAAAGTTAGAGTAAAAAAATAGCGAGAAGTGAGTCTTCTCGCCATTTTTAATTAAGTGTAATCTCGACGGTTAAATAACTTTAATGCCGATTGATTTGCCACAACTTAAAACCTCTATTTATTTAATAGAGGTTTTAAGTAATGCCCTGTATGTGAACGCTCACATTCGGCTACTTCTTCTGGTGTGCCTGCAATGAGTATTTCACCACCGCCAGCACCGCCTTCAGGTCCTAAATCGATAACCCAATCTGCTGTTTTAATTACATCGAGGTTGTGCTCAATAACAACAATTGTATTGCCGTGATCGCGAAGTCTGTGCAATACAACAAGCAGCTGTTCAATATCAGCAAAGTGTAAGCCTGTTGTTGGCTCATCTAATATGTAGAGCGTTTTACCTGTATCGCGCTTTGATAGCTCGCGCGCTAGTTTTACACGTTGCGCCTCACCACCTGAAAGAGTAGTAGCGGCTTGTCCTAAACGAACATACGATAAACCAACGTCCATCAGCGTTTTAAGTTTACGGGCAATAGCCGGTATTTTATCAAAGTAATCATGAGCGTCTTCAACAGTCATCTCAAGCACTTGGTGTATGTTTTTACCTTTGTATTGTACTTCGAGTGTTTCGCGGTTATAGCGTTTGCTCTTACATACATCACACGGTACATACACATCAGGCAAAAAGTGCATTTCAACTTTAATTAAGCCGTCACCTTGGCAAGCTTCACAGCGTCCGCCTTTAACGTTAAAGCTAAAGCGACCTACTTTGTAGCCACGTGAGCGCGCTTCTTGTGTACCTGCAAATAACTCACGAATGCCGGTAAATATACCTGTGTAGGTTGCCGGGTTTGAGCGCGGAGTACGACCAATCGGGCTTTGGTCAATATCGATCACTTTATCAAAATGATCTAAACCACTAATTGATTTATAGGGTGCCGCTTCGGCAGTTGTTGCGCCATTTAGCTCTGTATGAGCAAGTTTAAACAAAGTGTCGTTTATTAACGTTGATTTACCCGAGCCCGATACACCTGTCACACAGGTCATTAAACCAAATGGGATTTTTAAATCCACATTTTTAAGATTATTACCTGTTGCGCCAAATAGCTCTAGCCATTTGTCGTTTGTTGGGTGACGTTCTTTTGGTATTTCTATTCTACGTACGCCTGATAAAAACTGGCCCGTAACAGACTCTTTGCTTGCTAAAATATCGTCGCGTGTTCCTTGAGCAATAATATGCCCACCATGAACTCCCGCGCCTGGACCAATATCAATAATATGGTCAGCGGCACGAATAGCATCTTCATCGTGCTCTACCACAATAACGGTGTTACCTAAGTCGCGTAAATGGACCAGTGTTTGTAGTAAGCGGTCGTTATCGCGCTGATGTAGCCCAATTGATGGCTCATCTAGGACGTACATTACACCTACAAGGCCTGCACCAATTTGGCTTGCTAAGCGAATACGCTGAGCTTCACCACCTGATAGTGTGTCGGCGCTGCGCTCAAGTGATAAGTAATTTAGGCCAACGTTAATTAAAAACGATAAACGGTCGCGAATTTCTTTTAGTATTTTTTCAGCTATTTGGCCTTTTTGTCCGGTTAGCGTTAACCCTTCAAAAAACTCCATAGCTTCACCAATACTCATACACGTGATTGCAGGTAAGTTGGTTTTTCCAATAAATACATTTCGAGATTCTTCGCGTAAACGCGAGCCATTACAGCTAGGACATGCTTGGCTTGTTTGGTATTTAGCAAGCTCTTCGCGTACTGAGTTTGACTCGGTCTCGCGGTAGCGGCGATTCATGTTATTTAAAACGCCTTCAAACTCATGATTACGCGTAATTAAATCGCCACGGTCGTTACGGTAATTAAACGCAATTTTAGTGCTACCAGAGCCATCTAAAATAATTTTTTTCGAGTCGCTGTCTAAATCTTGATAAGGCACATCTAAATCAAAACTATAATGCTCAGCAACAGCTTGTAGCATTTGATAGTAATAAAAGCTGCGTTTATCCCAGCCTTTAATTGCACCGCCAGCAAGGCTTAACTCTGGGTTATGCACTACGCGATTAGGATCAAAATATTGACGTATACCTAAACCATCACAGGTTTGGCACGCACCAGCAGGGTTATTAAACGAAAACAAACGCGGTTCAAGCTCAGTCATTGCATAGCCACAAGTAGGGCAGGCAAAGTTTGCTGAGAATAGAATTTCTTCAGCGCTGCTATCATCCATGTATGCTACATGTGCAACGCCATTAGACATTTCAAGCGCGGTTTCAAACGATTCTGCTAAGCGTTGTTGTAAGCCATCTTTTACTTTAAATCTGTCTACAACAACTTCTATTGTATGTTTTTTATGAAGCTCAAGTGTTGGTGGATCAGACAAGTCACATACTTCACCGTCTATACGGGCGCGAATATAACCTTGGCTTGATAGCTGCTCTAATAACTTAACATGCTCACCTTTACGCTCTTTTACTATTGGCGCAAGCAGCATTAATTTACTGCCCTCAGGCAGTGCCAAAACAGTATCTACCATTTGACTAACGGTTTGCGCAGCAAGTGGTAAATCATGTGTAGGGCATCGTGGTTCGCCAACGCGGGCAAACATAAGTCGTAAATAATCGTAAATTTCGGTAATAGTACCCACAGTTGATCGTGGGTTATGAGACGTTGATTTTTGCTCAATAGAAATGGCAGGAGAGAGGCCTTCGATGTGATCTACATCAGGCTTTTCCATAAGCGATAAAAATTGTCTTGCATACGCAGAAAGTGATTCAACATACCGGCGTTGTCCTTCTGCATAAAGTGTATCAAATGCAAGTGATGACTTCCCCGAACCAGATAGACCAGTAATAACTATTAATTTATCACGTGGGATGGTTAGGCTGATGTCTTTTAAATTATGCGTACGGGCGCCTCGGACTTCAATGTTTTCCATGCTATCTCGTTTATTACCAAAATTATTTACTCAGTATCGCATAATACGAAGCAATATTAATCCTTGATCAATGAAAAATCCTTACTTATAGGCGATTAATTATTGCCAAGCTTATGGTAGAATCCCAACCTCAATTTTTCATAGAGTAAGATCACGCAGATAATGACCGCATCTTCACTTAATTCACGAGAAAAACGCGCCGCAGTATCGCTGGCGAGTGTGTTTGCATTTAGAATGCTCGGCTTGTTTATGCTGATGCCTGTATTGGCTATTTATGGACAATCGCTTGAAGGTTTTTCGCCTATTTGGATTGGTTTTGCCATTGGTGCGTATGGTTTAACGCAAGCCGTATTGCAAATACCTATGGGTCGATTATCCGATAAAATTGGTCGTAAAAAGGTTATTGTTGGTGGCTTAGTCGTATTTGCTATTGGCTCTGTAGTTGCTGCATTAGCTGACTCTATTCAAATGGTTACCGTAGGCCGCGCTCTACAAGGTATGGGCGCAATAGCCAGTGCACTACTCGCGTTTGCTTCAGATTTAAGCCGCGATGAGCAACGACCAAAGGTAATGGCCGTTATTGGTATGAGCATAGGAATGAGCTTTGCCTTTGCTATGCTACTTGGGCCAATTGTTGCAGCTTCGTGGGGTATTGCGGGTGTATTTTGGTTGACTGCTATTTTAGCTGTTTTTGGTATATTTATAGTGACTATGCTAGTGCCAAATGCGGTAAATAAAGCGCCCAAAGGCGATACATTAGCAAGCTTTAGCGACATTAAAAAACTAATTAAGCACCCTCAGTTAGCACGATTAAATGCAGGTGTATTGCTATTACACTTAACGCTAACCACAATATTTGTCGTACTGCCGAGTCAATTAATTAAAGATGGCTTAGTTGCCGACCATCACTGGTATTTATATATTCCAGTGCTATTTTTAGCATTTTTATTAATGGTACCAATAATGATTGTGGCCATTAAAAAAGAGAAAGAAAAACAAGCATTTATTGGCTCAGTAGCCTTGTTAACTATTAGTATGCTAGCAATGTCGGTATGGGTTAATAGTGTAGTAGGCATTGCTGTGTGTATGCTGCTTTATTTTGTGGCGTTTAACTTTTTAGAAGCCACTATGCCTGCGCTTGTATCGCGAATAGCACCTGCAAGCCAAAAAGGTTCAGCAATGGGTGGCTACTCATCTAGTCAGTTTTTAGGCGCCTTTTTAGGCGGTATGTTAGGTGGTTATGTAGCGCAAACTACAACGACGCAAGCTGTGTTTGCGGCAGCGGCACTTGTTGGGTTAATATGGCTTATTATTGCGTGGAAAATGCAAGTCCCACCCAAAAGTAAAGTTATTAGTTTAATGACCAAATTAGATTCTGAAGAGCATGCTCAAACACTTGCTTCTCAGTTAGTTGCTTTACCAGGCGTAATAGAAGCAACTGTGGTTCGCGATGAAAGTCGCAGCTATTTAAAGATTAATGATAAAGAATTTGACCTAGACCAAGCACGTAAAGTAGCTGGTTTAATCTAACATTTATAGGAGATGGTTCCATGGCACGCGGTGTGAACAAAGTAATTTTGGTTGGTAATTTAGGGCAAGATCCTGAAGTTCGTTATATGCCTAACGGCAATGGTGTAGCAAATATTACCTTAGCAACTTCGGATAGCTATAAAGATAAAAACACTGGCCAAATGGTTGATAAAACTGAATGGCATCGTGTTGTGTTCTTTGGCAAATTAGCTGAAATTGTTGGTGAATATTGTCGTAAAGGTTCACAAATTTATGTTGAAGGTAAACTTCAAACACGTAAGTGGACCGATCAACAAGGCCAAGAAAAATACACTACAGAAATAGTTGTAGATGGCTTTACTGGTCAAATGCAAATGTTAGGCGCACGTGGTGGCGATCAGCAAAGTGGTGGTTACCAAGGTAATCAGCCGCAAGGTGGACAACAAGGTGGTGGTTACCAAGGTAATCAGCCGCAAGGTGGTCAACAAAGCGGTGGTTACGGTCAAAATAACCAAGGCCAAGCCGCACAGCAAAGTGGCTATAATCCGCAGCAACAAGCCGCACCAGCAGCACAACCAAAACCGGCTCCAGCACCACAGCAGCAAAGTAATCAATATCAGCCGCAAGGTGGTTATGCACCACAGCAAAAAAGTGCACCACAACAGCAAGGTGGTTTCGCTCCTAAACCACAAAGTGCTCCGCAAGGTGGCGCATCAAACCCAATGGAACCAACCATTGATTTTGACGACGATATCCCGTTTTAGTTTTCCAACCTTTACAGTGTAAAGATTTATTACAGAAAAGCCCCGTTTATACGGGGTTTTTTTATACGAGTTGTGTAGTGAGGGCAACCCAGAACTATCAATGAATATCGTCATTAAGCAATAAAATGAAATAGTATTAGTAAACATGTTAAATTATGGTGGTATTTACATTTTATTTAATTGATATATATATCGTTAACACTTACCATTAAAAGACTTTTACCTTGATTACACAATGAGAAACATGAAAACTAATATCTTATTTTTATTTCTTGTTTTTCAATTTGTGAGTCCAATTTCAAACGCTCAACCTTCTTCAAATGTTACTCATGTGTTATTTATAAATTCAACAAACCAAGATATGCCTTGGCACAAAAGTGTTGATTCTGGACTGCGTAAAAAACTTATAGAACGTTCTTTTAGTTATGAACTCTTCGTTGAAAATATGGATGTAAACCGATTCGATGAAGCAAATCAAAAACAGTTAATGAAGGACTACCTCAAACAAAAATATAAAAATAAGCACATCGATATCATTGTTACTCAGTCTCCTTCTGCAACAGTACTTTTATCGCAATTAGATGACTTTTTTATAAATGCTCCAAGAATATATTTGGAACCAGGCGCTCAATTTAGTTTGCCTAAAAATACTAACGGAGCAGTGATCCAAGCTAAATTAGATTACGCGCAAGCAACAGCAAGCGCTGTTAATTTAATGAAGCCTAAAAAATTAATCGTTATATTAGATACAAAAAACGATATTGGGATGAGCTTTTATCGAGGGCTCTTTTCGGTTATTAACCGTGACTTTTCGTATTTAGACGTAGAGAAGTGGTTTGATCTTTCAATGCCAGAGCTACTCACTAAAGTAAAAAATGCGCCAGATGATTCAATTATATTGTTTACACCCATTTTCAGACATTACGATAATAAATCCCTTAGCCCTTATCAGCTCGTAGAGCAATTAGCAAAAGCAAGTTCAGCGCCCGTTTTTAGTTATTGGAAGGTACTATTAGGCTCAGGTGTTGTTGGTGGGTATGTGTTGTCGGGTGAAAAAATAGGCGAACGTATTGCCGATTCGATAATTTTATACAATGAAAATAAAAGCTTAAGTGAAATCAGTGGTGAAGGGCTAAGTGTTTACGCTTATGACTGGCGTCAATTAAACAAGTTCGATATAGCTCCACAAAGCTTGCCAGAAAAGTCGATCATATCTTATTACGAGCCAACCTATTTTGAGCAAAATAAAACATTAATTTACAGCGCTACTGCGATTATTTTTATTCTTAGCAGCTTTTTAGTTTTCGTATTGTTTTTAAATCAACGGCGCATTCAACTTTTAAAAGAGCTTGATGAAGAAAAGCAAAGATTAGAGTCTCGCGTTGATCAGCGTACTGAAGAACTGTTGCAAGCCAAAGAAGAGGCCGAAAAGCTGACATCCGCTAAGTCTGAATTTTTAGCAAATATGAGTCATGAAATTAGAACTCCTATGAGTGGGATTATTGGCTTAACCAATATTTTGCTCGAAAAAGGTTTGCCTGGGGAATATGAGCATTATTTAAATAAAATTAAATATTCTTCAGATCAACTCCTTGTAGTTATTAACGATATTTTAGACTTTTCAAAAATTGAGTCTGGAAATATTAACCTTGAGGAATTTCCTTTTTCTGTAAATTCGGTTGTTGACTACATCAAAGCAACTTTTGATGAGCTAGCTCAAAGCAAAGGGATCACATTTGATATTGTCATTGGTAAAGAGGTTAAACTCGATTTAATAGGTGATGTAGTTCGAATAAACCAAGTACTGCTAAATTTATGCTCTAACGCAATTAAATTTACTACACAGGGCTTTGTATCGGTATTAATAGAATCAAAAAGATCGTTAGCTGATCCTAAGAGCGCTTGTTTGTATTTCATTGTTAAGGATTCCGGTATTGGAATTGCCGAGCAAAGCCTTGTTGATTTATTTGAATCTTTTACTCAAGCTGACAGCTCTACAACCAGGAAGTTTGGCGGCACAGGTTTAGGTTTAACTATAAGTAAGCGTTTATGCCAATCGATGGGTGGGGATATAACGGTAAAAAGCACTCAAGGTGTAGGTAGTGAATTTATAGCTTCGATTAAGGTGAAATTGAATAACCAGGCGTTGATTGATAACACTCCCGACCTAACTTTTGCTGATTCGTTTGAGGTATTAATTATAGATGATAATGAAGATGATCTTAAGGTAATTGAAAATCAGCTAACGGCTATGGGGCTGGTATGTACGGCCTGTCAATCTGCTAAACAAGCTATTGATATTATTGAACACAATAAAGAGAAATTTAAAGTTATTATTGTCGACTGGGCTATGCCATCAATGAGTAGCGAAACTTTTTTAATACGCATTTTCAATATTAACCCTCAACTTTATAACAACACGATTGTGCTTATAATGAGTGACGAAAGTTTACTTAATAATGCAGCCAAAAAAGTAAGTATAAAAACTATTTTGCAGAAACCTGTATACACGAGTGTTTTGTATGAGGCGATTGAAAGTAAAGTAATAGGCCCTCTCAATGAAGTACCTATAGTAAACACCGTAAGTGAAGCGTCGCTGGCAGGTATAAAAATATTGGTTGTGGAAGATAACTCTATCAACAGACTAATTGTTACAAACATACTAGAGAAGGCTGATGCTCAAATTTACTTGGTTGACAATGGATTAGAATGTATTCAAGCCGTGAAATCACAATCGTACGATATTATTTTGATGGATATTCATATGCCTATTATGGACGGGGTTGAGGCGAGTAAAATTATTCGTAGCGATAGTGACAAAGCAATCGCAAATATTCCAATAATTGCTTTAACAGCTAATGTTATGAAAGATGATATTACACGATACTTATCCATTGGCATGAACGCCCATGTTGCAAAGCCTATTAAAGCGCAAAATCTACGTGAAACTATAATCCGCTGTTTAAATAAATAGCTGAGCCATTAAAGTGATTTAATAATTATATATATCAAATGCCTGTCGTAATATCTCCCGTTGCTTGAGCCTGTTTTGAATAACTTAAAATAGAATTTGACTCAAAGGTTTAATAGGTAGTTTAACTAGTTATAATCACGGCAATTAAGCGGATCTCAAAAATATAAAATCTAAGTAATGCAAAAATAACAAAGCCATGGAATCCTCCACGGCTTTGCAACGTTATTTTTATAGTGCAGCAACAACTTCGACTAACGTGTCTTTGGCATCTCCAAAGAGCATTTGTGTATTATCTTTAAAAAACAATGGATTTTGTACCCCAGCATAACCAGTTGCCATACTGCGCTTTAAAACGATAGACGCTTTACCATGCCAGCATTGAAGTACTGGCATGCCGGCGATAGGGCTATTTGGTTCGTCAAGTGCTGACGGGTTTACAATATCGTTCGCACCAATAACAAGTGAAACATCAACTTGTGGAAAATCGTCGTTTACTTCATCCATTTCAAAAACAATGTCGTAAGGAACTTTAGCTTCAGCTAATAATACATTCATTTGTCCAGGCATTCGTCCTGCAACAGGGTGTATTGCAAAGCGCACGTTAATGTCTTTTTCACGTAATTTACTTGTGAGTTCAGAGACTATTTGCTGCGCTTTTGCAACGGCCATTCCGTATCCAGGAATAATCATTACTTCTTTTGCGCTCATGAGCAGCTCTGCTGTTTCGATTGCACTGATTGTTAGTACTTCACCTTGTTCTTGATCCCCTGCAGGTAAAGCTTTTACATTGCTACTACCGAATCCACCGGCAATGACGGATAAAAAATTTCGGTTCATAGCTTTGCACATTATATAGCTCAAAATAGCGCCGCTTGAACCAACTAATGCACCAATTACAATGAGTAAATCGTTATTTAGCATAAAGCCTGTTGCGGCAGCGGCCCAGCCTGAATAACTATTAAGCATAGATATAACAACCGGCATATCGGCACCGCCAATTGCCATCACCATATGAATACCAAAAATTAAAGCAAGCGCTATCATAATAACCAGTGGGAACATGCCGTTACCAACAGCAGACTGCACAACGAATTGCTGCCCAAGCCACGCTACAGCAACTAATAAAACAAGGTTAAATATGTGTCGCCCTGGTAGTGTTAAAGGTTTACTGCCTATTCGACCAGATAATTTACCAAAAGCGGTAATTGAACCTGAAAATGTAATAGCACCAATTAAAACACCTATATAGGTTTCAATATCGTGAATGGTCAAATCAATTCCTGAAAAATGACTAGAAGCATCCGCAAAGTTAGCATACCCAACCATTATAGCCGCGAGTCCGACTAGACTGTGCAAAATAGCAATCAGCTCTGGAATTTCAGTCATTTGCACTCGTTTTGCTACAAGTAAGCCAATACTGCCACCCACTAATAATGCAATCATCAACTCAATATAGTTATTGGTAACAACACCTAAAACAGTCGCAAAAAGCGCAATAACCATGCCTGAAATACCATACCAATTACCTTTACGGGCAGTTTCTTGATTGGATAGGCCGTTTAAAGCCAAAATAAAAAGAACCATCGCAGCAATGTACGCCACGGTTACAATACCAGTACTAATCATGACAACCTCACTTACGGAACATTTTGAGCATGCGATGTGTTACAGCAAAGCCGCCAACAATATTAATACTCGCAATTAACACGGTAAAAACAGCTAACCATTTAATGGTGTCGTCTGTTGAGCTTATTTGAATTAAAGCACCGATAACAATAATGCTTGAAATGGCATTGGTTACACTCATTAAAGGCGTATGTAGTGCAGGCGATACACTCCAAATAACCATATAACCTACAAAGCAGGCTAAGACAAAAACGGTAAAATGAGACATAAAATCAGCGGGTGCAACACCACCAAGCCCAAGCAATGCTAATGCACCGATAGCAGCGCCAATAATAGGTCCAAATACCGATTTCTTTTTCTCAACAATAGTGGGGGTAGAAATAGGTGTCGCGGCTACCTTTTTAGGAGCTACAGATAGTGTTGGCGCTGGTGGCGGCCAAGTAGTTTTTCCTTCAGTACATATAGTTGCACCTAAAACAACATCGTTTGTCATATCAACAAAGAGTTTGCCGTCTTTTTCTGGGGTCATTTCGGCTAACAGGTTGTATAAGTTATTACTGTATAATTGGCTCGATTGTGCAGCAAGGCGACTTGGTAAATCGGTGTAACCAATAATCGATACACCATGGCATACGGCAACCTTACCCGGAACTGTTAATTCACAGTTTCCACCTTGTTCGGCTGCAAGATCGACTATTACGCTGCCGCTCTTCATTGATGCAACCATCTCGCTGGTGATCAATTTAGGCGCTGGTTTTCCGGGTATGAGTGCAGTAGTAACAATTATATCAACGTCTTTAGCTTGCGCTGCAAACAATGCCATTTCGGCTTCGATAAATTCATCGCTCATTACTTTAGCGTAACCGCCTTCGCCTGAGCCGTCTTCATTTTTAAAGTCGAGCATTAAAAACTCAGCGTCCATGCTTTCAATTTGCTCTTTTACTTCAGCACGCGTATCAAATGAGCGAACAATTGCGCCCATACTTTTTGCAGCCCCAATAGCGGCTAAACCAGCAACACCGGCACCAATTACAAGTACCTTGGCGGGAGCAACTCTTCCTGCTGCTGTAATTTGTCCGGTAAAAAACCGGCCAAAATGTTGAGCTGCTTCTACAATTGCACGATAGCCTGATATGTTGGCCATTGAGCTGCGGGCATCCATTTTTTGTGCCCGAGAAATACGAGGAATGCTATCTATTGCAATGGCGGTGATACCACGCTGAGTTAAATCTTTTAGCATCTCTGGGTTTTGTGCCGGCCATAAAAAACAGATTAATGTTTGTCCGCTTTTTAGTAATGTATTTTCATCACCTTCAGGTGCTTGTACTTTTAGTACAATATCAGACTGTGCCCATACATCTTGTGCTGAGTTAACTATTTTACAACCAGCTTCACCATACGCATCATCGGCGTAATTAGCCGCCATTCCTGCACCAGTTTCAATGACAACATCAAAACCAAGCTTTGTTAATTTACTTACTACATCAGGGGTCGTCGCGACTCGTCGCTCGCCAGTGTGGATTTCTTTTGGAACACCAACTTTCATTGTCGAACCTCGATTTAAATGCCATGAAGAGGAATTAATATGTATCTAGGCGTTATGGAATTAGCGATACGATGAAATATGTTATTTACTAACATGAATCCACCGTATTTATTACTGTTTAAAGTGTAAAATCAATAACTACACGAGATGGTACTTTGCCATGTTCGAGTCTTTCAAATATTTCATTAATAGCGCTTAAAGGCTGTAATTCAATATCCGCCTTAACTTTGCCTTGTGCCGCAAAAGCGAGCGCTTCGGCCATATCTTTGCGGTTCCCAACAAATGATCCTTTAATAGTGATGCAATTTGCTACTACATCAAATAATGGCGTCGGAAACTCACCAGGCGGTAAGCCAACTAAAACACATGTACCGTGTTTTCGGGTCATATTAACCCCTTGCTCAAATGCTGGTAGGGAAGGAGCCGTAATCAGTACGCCATGGGGGCCACCTTGCGTTATTTCTTTTACGGTGTCTGCTGCATTATCTGTTTTAGCATTTACGACTGCATCGGCGCCAAGTAAGGTTGCGTGTTCAAGCTTACCGTCATCAATATCTATCGCACACACTTTAAGACCCATCGCCTTGGCATATTGAATCGCTAAATGACCAAGTCCACCACAACCTGAAATTGCTACCCACTCACCTGGTTTAGCATCGGTTTCTTTAATACCTTTGTAAGTTGTAATACCAGCACAAATTATAGGGGCCGCTTGTACTGCTGATAAGCCATCAGGAATAAGTGCAACGTAATTAGGATCGGCAATAATATACTCGGCAAAACCACCATCTTTAGTGTAGCCACCAAACTCAGCATCAGGACATACTGGTTCATAAGCACTTAAGCAAAATTCACAGTGTCCACAAGCTGAATATAGCCACGGAACACCGACCCTATCGCCTACTTTTACGCTTGTAACACCTTCGCCAATTTTGGTAACTAGCCCAATGCCTTCATGGCCAGGAGTAAATGGTGGAGTTGGTTTTAATGGCCAATCACCGTTTGCTGCATGTAAATCTGTGTGGCATACACCGCAGGCTTCTGTTTTAACTAATATTTTCCCTGCATTAGGTGATGGAATATCTAAATCGCGTAGAACTAAAGGTTTGCCAAATTGCTCAACAACGGCTGCTTTCATTTTGTTATTCATAATCGTTCCTATTAATATTTAAGGGGTTTTTATTAAACTGCGCTATTTAAAATGGCGCATCAATGTCAACAACGTCGATTAGTTTGTGGTTAACAAACTCTTTAATACCCAAGCCAATTAGTTCACGACCATAACCAGAACGGCGAACACCACCAAATGGTAAGTCGGCTTTTACCATCGTTGGATGGTTTACAAACACCATGCCGGTAGATATTTTTTTAGCAACTTCTAAGCCATGATCAGGGTTTGACGTAAATACAGAGCCACCTAAGCCAAATGGAGAGTCGTTCGCAATTCTAATTGCGTCATCTTCATTTTTTGCACGAAATAACATAGACACAGGACCAAAGAATTCCCAGTTGCGAGCCGGATTATCTTCGCTAATATTCGTTAAAATAGTGGGTTGTACAAAGGCGCCTTGACTAGGTACTTTAGGGCCCACTTCAGTGGCAGTTGCACCAAGCTTGATCGCTTCGTTAATTTTAACTTTTAGTTCATCAGCTGCACCTTGTGATGACAATGGTGCCAAAGTTGTAGTTGGATCTAGTGGATCGCCTGCTTGCAACTTAGCAACACCAGCAGTATAAAGTTCAACAAACTCATCATAAACTTCATCTTCGATGATCATTCGCTTAGATGATACGCATACTTGTCCACCGTTCCAATGACGACCAAATACAGCCCAATTAACCGTTTTTTCCATTTCAGCGTCAGCAAGTACAACAAATGCATCTGCACCACCAAGTTCTAATGTAGACTTTTTAAGTGCTTTACCTGCGGTAGAAGCCACGATTGCACCAGCGCTTTCAGAACCGGTAAGTGCAACACCACGAACCAATGGATGAGAAATGATCATTTCTGTTTGGGAATGTGCGGCGTATAGGTTTTTAAAAGCGCCTTTAGGCAGACCAGCTTCGAGCATAAGTGCTTCAAATGCGGCTGCACATTGTGGAACAATGCCCGCATGCTTTAGTAGCATAGTGTTACCCGCTGACAATTGCGGCGCAATAATACGAGCAACTTGATAATACGGAAAATTCCATGGCTCAATGGCAAGCAATACACCAAGTGGTTCATGGATAATAATTGCCTCGCCTTCAGCTGGATCTGCAACGGGTAATTTTTCTGATGCGAGCAGTTTCTCAGCATTATTTGCGTAGTACTCTAAAATGGCTGCAGATAATTCAACTTCAGCCTTTGCTTCTGATGTTATTTTACCCATTTCTAGAGTTAATAAGTTGGCGTAACTAACTACATCTTTACGTAATAAATCAGCTGCTTTTTGCATTATTTTAGCGCGAGAAGAGAAAGGTGTTTTTTTCCATGATTGAAATGCAGAATCGGCATCTTCTATCGCTTGAGTAATTTCAGCATCAGTAGCATCAGGAAAGGTTTTTACAGCCTCACCTGTATATGGATTTGTTGTTGCATAGCTCATGATAATATCCTCAGTTAAATTAAATAAGACACTTATTTTAAAATGAATAACGCTTAGAAGCTGCGTGTATAATTATGGTAAAACAAGTACTAAAGTGAGGCTATTCGTGATGCTACGTAAATACATGTGGGAATCCACATCTTGAAAGTGTAATTATTTGATTTTATTTATTTTTAATCACCCAGTTAGTTCTTGACGCGGATGGGAGTGATAAAGGATTATAAAATAATGCAGTGCGTAGTGGGTAAACGCACTAGTTATTAATCAACGAGGCGCTAGTTTAAATTCATCATGAATTACAGTGATAAAAAATCGAAAGTATTTTCCTCGTCCCAATTAGCTATTTTATTGTACGCAATAATAGTAGGAATACTGGTTACGTGTTTAATGATTTTTATAGTATTTCATATAGATTCCCAAGAGCGAATCCATATTGAACGAGTAACGCAAAATACTGCCCAAGGTATTAAAACACTGCTTAAAGATGATTTGGAAGGGCGAATAACATCACTGTCAGAGTTATCTAAGTTGTCTTCTATATCAAGCGATATGCCACAAGGTGATTGGGAAGTAATCAGTAAAACATTGTACGATTCGCAACATGGCTATCAAGCCATAGGTTGGATTGATAGATCATTACATGTGCGAAAAATAATACCAAAGCAAGGTAATGAAATAGCCATTGATTTTGATTTGGCATTAAATCCGCCTGCATTGTTAGCCGCAATAAAAGCACAAAATACAGAACAAGCAGTCGTCACAACACCTTTGCAATCTATTCATGGTGGAGAGGGGCTTGGAATATATATTCCTGTTTTTAACACGAATGTAAGGAGTCAAAAACTAGAAGGTTTTATTGCAAGTGCGTTGATTTTTGAACCTTATATTAAAACAGTTGTGCCTGCTTTTTTACTTAAGGAATATCATTTTACGCTGTTTATTGATGGGCAAAAAGTATATTCAGATCAAGCAAATTCATTTCCTGTTACAAGCATTTGGGATAAAAAAGCATCCTATGATTTACAAGGTCATAAGTGGGAGATAAGCATATCGCCTAGTGATGAGTTTTTGTATATTGCTCACTATAAAATCATGAGAATTTTAATTTCACTTGGTATTTTTATTGCTTTTTTAATTGTGTTGGCTGCTTATACTTATTTATTTGCACGCAGTAAAATAAAAGACGGGCGATATAAGATTGAATATTTATTAAAAAACCTTCCCGGCATGGCATATCAGTCTTTTAATACTATGAGCTGGCCTATGATACTGGTTAGTGATGGGTGCGAAAGTTTAACTGGTTATTCTCGAGCTGAGTTTAAAAAAAATAGAATGCTGTGGAGGGAAATAATACATTCAGATGATTATGAGCGAGTACAGGCGTCACTTACAGAAGCTGTCAAAGAAAAATGCTCCTTTGAACTTGAATATAGAATTAATACCAAAAATAGTGGGATCAAATTGGTGTGGGAAAAAGGAGGACCGGTTAGTTCTATTTTTAATGGTGAAGTTATTATTGAAGGATTTATTAATGATATTACCTCTATTAAGCAGGCTGAAGCTGACCTAATTAGTAGTTATGCTTTCTCTGATGCGGTAGTAAATTCAGTTGTTGAAGCCGTTATTACCATTGATCAATACGGGCTTATACAAAGTTTTAATTTTGCTGCGCAAGCTATGTTTGGTTATACCTCAGATGAAGTAAAAGATAAAAACGTAACAATATTAATGCCTACATCATTTAGCAAGCACCATGACCAGCATTTAGCTCAATATTTAAAAACGAAGCAGACGCATATTATTGGTGTGGGTCGTGAGCTTGTAGCTAAGCATAAAGATGGCACAACATTTCCAATTCACTTATCTGTAAGTGAAATACAGAATCATGAAAGTACAATGTTTGTAGGTTTGATTCGAGATATTACCAAGCAACGTGCGTCAGAAGACCAAGCTCGGCTTCATACTGAACAATTAGCGCATACCGAAAGGGTCAATGCATTGGGTGAAATGGCAGCAGGAATTGCACATGAAATAAATCAACCTCTGACGGCTATTTCTCTTTTCTCTCAGACGGCAAAAAACTTTTGTGAGAAAGGGAGGTTTGACAAACTCCCCTTAATATTTGAAAAACTAAGTTTACACTCTCGTCGAGCGGGAGCCGTTATTGAGCGTATGCAGTTAATGACCAAAAAAGGGCAACGATCAAAAGAAGTCATTGATTGTATATTTTTAATAAAAGAAGTAACAAACCTAGCAGAATCAGAAGCGCGACTTCGCAATATTACTGTCAGAATAATTACATGTGATGAACAAATTGATGTGTTTGTTGATCGGGTGCAAATAGAGCAGGTTATTCTTAATTTATTACGCAATGGTATGGAAGCTATGCAGTTAAATGCTTATAAAAATGATTCAAAAATAGAGCTCGAAATAAAATTGAATGAAGATAAATATGTTGAGATATCAGTGGCTGATACCGGTGCAGGGTTACCTGAAGAAATGAGAGAGAAGTTATTTAAACCCTTTTCATCAACCAAAGAAAATGGCACAGGCATCGGTCTATCTATATCTAAAAGCATTGTTGAAGAACATGGTGGGCATATTCACTTTTATGACAATAAGCCAACAGGAGCTATTTTTATGTTTACTTTGCCAACACATAATAGAGGAGTCGTTTATGAGCGATAAGCAAAGCGTTTTTATAATTGATGACGATGAAGGTATTCGTGAAGGGCTTGAAATACTACTAGACTCTATTGATATTAACGCTCAGAGCTTTAGTTCAGGCGCTGCGTTTTTGGATGTATATAATGAAACCATGGCTGGTTGCTTAGTATTGGATATACGTATGCCTAAAATGAGTGGTTTAGAGCTACAACAAAAACTTAAAGATTTAAATTGCTCATTACCAATAATATTTATTACCGGGCATGGTGATATCCCGATGGCTGTAGAAGCGATGCGTTTAGGAGCAATTGATTTTATTAGAAAACCATTTAATGAACAGCACTTGATTGACCGTATTAATGAGGCATTGGTACTTGATGAAAAACAACATGAAAAATCACTCGATAAGCATAAAAATAAGATTAATGTTGAATCGTTGTCGAGTCGAGAACGTGAAGTGTTTGAACGAGTGACTGATGGGGCAATGAATAAAGTAATCGCGTGCGATCTTAGTATTAGTGAACGCACAGTTGAAGTTCATCGCTCTCATGTAATGGAAAAATTAGGTGCTAAAACACTCGCTCAATTAGTGCGAAGTAAAATTATGTATGAGCAATTAAATTAATTATCAGTCCATCTATTTAATAATGCTGAAATGACACAGACTTTTAAACAGCCCCCATGTAGGCTTTTATCTAATACCTAACTAATTTAAACTATTATGTCTCGTTTATCCGAGGCTTTTTATTGAATGTAGTAATAAATGTTTAAACTTGCTTTATGACCTTGTACTTCTATAGATATTGAACAACACTTTAGTTAATAATTTAACGAGTGGCAGGCTATGCAAAAGAGTAAACTCTGGCTTTTAAAGTACTTCACAGGTATCTCTTTTGTCTTATTTTTGATGATACTTATTAGTTTTAATTTTATTTTAAATGATGCATTACATCAAAAAGTTCATGCTTCTGGCCAGCAGTTCGTTAAACAAGTTTACGAGCTGAATTTATCTCCTTCTATAAACAATGAAGTGTTGGCCGCATTAGCTAAAAGTGAAGGTTTTGTGTTGGAAGTGCCAAAGCCTGCAGAGCATTTTAGGCATTTAGTAAATATAGAGCGCGAAGTTTTTTCTTATAAAACATTAAGTTTGAGCCTCTATCATTATCCTGCTTGGGTAACACAAAGTTACTTATTTATATTGCTAAACTTGATCATATTAGGCGCAGCTAGCTGGTCTTATCGCTGGTGGGGGTTATTGAATGTAAGCCGCAAAATTACGCCTAAAAATACAATGATACAACCTACTAAAATTATTAAACAAAAACAAAATAAAATACGATTAATTAAACAAGTAAAAAAATGCGAATTAAGTTCTTTGTATGGGGGTAATACAGCATCACATAGCTTATTTTTACTCATTGAATGTGACTTTGATAAGAAAACCGATAAAGAAGCTATTTTTAAAGTGTTAATCACTAGAAAATTGACTGAATTTAAAGATGTGTCGGTAAAAATACTAAATTCCAGTTACTTAGCCGTCACCTTGCCACATATACCTACTCCCGAGTTAGACAGCTACGTTGAAAAGCTCCATCAGAGCGTGTTTTTACTATGCCAAAATTATCAAAAAAGTATGACTCATAAAAACATTAAAATAGGTGCGTGCGACTATCGATTAGGCGCAGATAAAATTGCGGTTTATCAGTTAGCAAAATCAGCACTTATGCTATCGCAAAACAGCTTAGTGCAGCATTCTCACCGCTTAGCGTTAAATTACTGTCAAGAAAAACCACTTTCTAGTAAGCAAGTTATCGAAAATATTAAAAAGAATAAATTTATATTATTCTTCCAGCCTTTATTTGAGCTCTCTAGCGGGGAAATTTTAGAACATGAAGCTCTTATTAGGGTTAGGCATAGCCAACTTGGTTTACTAGCTGCTCGTTATTTTATTAATCAGGTTTATAGTAATCAAGACGCTTTAATATTAGATAAAGCAGTAATAACACAAGTTAAAAAGCTAATGCTGAGTGAATCTTCGGCCTTAACAGTTAGTGTAAATCTACACCCTAAAAATTGGTTTAATAATGTATTTTGGGAATGGTTACCTAGTCAAATAGCAGAGCTTAAATTAAGTGCTAAATTACAATTTGAAATAAGTGAGGCTGAGTTTTTTACTCATAGAGAATCGATAACTAATGCACTAAATATAATTAAAAAAAGCCGTTCACAAGTTGTGATTGATAATGTAAAAAGTAGTGAGAAAATAGCGGTATTAGCTGATTATAACCAAGTATGCGGGCTTAAATTATCATACGAACTAATTCATTTATTAAATGAAAAAACTCAAAATCAAAGGCAAATAAAAAAGATAGTCGAAGCCGCTAACCTCTTAAATTTACCTGTGTATGCCGTTGGTGTAGAGACTCAAAAAGAGTTGTTTACGCTTGCCAAATTGGGAGTGGTGGGAGCTCAAGGGTTTTACTTTTCAGAGCCACTTCAAGAGTTTACGCAAGCGGTATTTAATTAAATTAACCCTCTATATTTAAGTCCATTCAAGCCCTGAAGCCCGCCAGTATGAACCGCAATAATTTTACTCCCAGATAGGAAATAATCTTGCTCAATAAGTTGCCACAATGCATACATCATTTTTCCGCTATAAATAGGCTCAAGCGGTAGATTATGTGTGCGACTCATATCTTGGCAAAACTGCCATAACTCAGGTGAAAACTTACCATAGCCACCACCATGAAACTCGGTGAGTAACTGCCAGTTAGTTTGATTATTGGCTTTAGTGCTCAGCTTTTTAATTTCTTCATTTAAATAATCAGCTTGTTTTAATACCGCAATGCCTATTACCTTTGTTGTCGGAGCGCTACCTTCGATTAATCCAGCAAGCGTGCCGCCACTGCCAGTGGGGCACACTAAGTAGTTATGCTCAGGTAAGCTTTGTACTAACTCTTTACATCCTAATAAGGCGTGCTCGTTTGTACCACCTTCAGGAATAATATAAGCATTTGGAAAGCGCTCTTGCAGTGCATTAAGGTAATCGGTGTCGTGGCGTTTTCGATACTCTATACGATTAACTACATGTAGGTTCATACCACAATGTTTTGCAAATTGGATTGTTGGGTTGTTGTTATCCAGTTCAGGTCCGCGAATAATCGCGCGAGTTTTTATATTAAATTCTTTTCCGGCAGCTGCACAGGCGTGAATATGGTTTGAAAACGCACCACCAAAAGTCAGGAGTTCTGTTTTATTTATCTTTTGCATGTACGCTAAATTATATTTTAATTTACGCCATTTATTGCCACTTATTAGCGGATGGAGCAAATCATCACGTTTTATACCTAAATAAATATTTCTCTTTTTTAGAAACGAGCTATCTATTTGTTGAATATAGTTATTTTCATCTATTTTGAATGTTTCATGCATTTTGTTGGTTTTCAATTTGGCAAAGTAGTTAAAATGTACGACACTTATTTCATACATAATTAACAATAGTAGCTATATGAAAGAAAAGCTGTTTTCATGGTTAAATCGTAGTTTAGATCCAAATACAGCTATTGGTGTTGCAACTTACGCAGATACTGTTAACGCAGTATGTTTAAAAAAACAACGCGACCAATGGATGGTTCACAGTTCTCACAGTGTAAATGTGTCTGAGCAAACCGATTATACCGCTGCAATTGTTGCTTGTACAAATGAGGTTTCTACTGATATTTGTGCAGTTAATTTAGTCATACCGCACTACTTTTATCAAATAGTGCAAATGGATAAACCAAACCTTAGTGATGAAGAAATTATTCAGTCACTCCCTTGGACTACAAAAGATTTAGTTGATATAGCGCCTGAAAATATTGTGGCTGATTTTATCGATTATCCAATAACATTACCGATGCAAAGCAGCAAAATGAATGTGTTTATTACGAATAAGCTGCAACTACTTCCGTTTATAGACAGTTTTGAACAAACTAAACCTGTTTTGCGTGCAATGACCTCTGAAGAAATGGTTTTAGTTACCTTGTTTGGCTCACACAAAGAGGCGCATATGCTGATTGTGCAACATGCTAATCATGAACCTCGAATCTTAATTATTCGTGATGGGCAATTAGTATTAGCTAGGCGATTAAATGGTTTTTTAGGTATTTCAGATAAGGATCAAAATCAAGAATTGGTAGAAGCATTAGGATTAGAAATTCAGCGTTCTATGGACTTTTTTGAAAGCCAGCTCAAGCAACCACCAATTCGCAGTATTCAGTTACAGTGCGATGATTTATCTTCATTAACTCTTAGAGCCGGGCTTGCAGAGTTTTTACAAGTAAAAGTTGTAGATTTTGAGCCTAACTTAGAATTAGCGCAGCAATTAGAGCCAAATTTTTATTATGCGCTTGGGGCAGCCTATCAATTAACAGATCCTGAGTCTGTGCTATGAAAACCCGGATTAACTTTTATCAAAAAACCTTACGCGTACGGCGAGACCCAGTTCCTTTGTCTGGAATGATTACGTTGTGGTTAGGTGCGCTATTAATTATTGCAATCACGTGGGCTTTTTACAGTTATAAAACATATTCTAGTGAGCTTGATTTAGAACAAAATAGGCAATACCTCAAACAAGGAAAAGCTCAGTTAGAAGTTGTAAAACAGCAGTTAGCAGAGAAGCAAAATAAAACACTCTTTATTAATGAGCTAAAAACACTTCAGCAAGAGGTTTTGCACAAGCAGCAAATATTTAGCTATTTAGAACAAAGTTCAGATCAGTCTGCAACCGATTACGCACAGGTAATGCACGATTTAGCGAAGTATCATGAACCTAAGATTTGGCTGACCCACATTAAGTTTGTAGGGCAGAGTGTGACGCTTCAAGGTCAAACATCGCAATCAAAATTCTTACCAATTTGGTTTGATAATTTAAAACAGTCGCCATTTTTTATTGATAAAGAGTTTTCAGTTTTAGAGTTATCTACGCAAGCAGGTGTGAGTGAATTTAATGTAGCGACAGACCTTAGTGATGAGGGCGATAAACCATGAGCCAAACAACAAGTAGCCAGAATAATAAAAATAAAGGTTGGCCATTATGGGTCAAATACCAAGCTCAGTTTGCATCGCTGCAAAAACGTGAGAAGTATTCCACCTTATTTGTTGGTTTGTTTATAGTGATTTACCTCGGTCTCTGGTTCGTTATTTTTCCACAGCAAGATGAAGCTGCCAACATACGTTCAAAGCACAATACAACGCTGCAAGAGTTACAGCAGATAAATGCGCAACTCTCCATGTTAAACCAAGCACTAAACTACGACTACACTAAGGTTTTACGCGGTCAAATTGCACAAACCAGAGATGAATTAGCCGAAATAAATAATCAACTTAATAGTTTTAGCCAAGGCTTTGTAGCTGCTAAAAATGTACCTGCCGTTTTAAAAGATTTGCTCGTAGATAGTAGCGACGTAAAAGTGAGTAGCTTTAATGTCAAACCAGCACGGGCTATCGATGTAGAAAAACTAGGTGAACATGATACGCAAACATTATTTTTTGAGCATCAGATGGTAGTTACTTTGCAAGGTAGCTACTTTAGCTTACAAAAATATTTAGCCGCATTAAAAAATAATCAAGATAAGTTATTAATACAAGAGTTTAGTTATCAGGTACTAGAGTACCCTCAAGCTGAATTAACTTTACAAATTGCTACAGTGAGCGCTAATGAAAAATTTATCGCATTATAATTTATATTTTTTATTACTTTTGTTCGCTTTAGCACCGAGTGCGCTTGCGCAACTTCGCGATCCGACTCAGCCAAATATGTTCGTGAGTAACAATAGTCCAGTTAAGCAAAGTACAGGACTTAAATTGCAATCTATTATTAAAAACAGTACAGCATTTAAGGCCATTATTTCAGGCCATATTTATCGAGTTGGTGATGCTGTAGATGATTTTCGGGTGCTAAGCATTAACTCAAAACAGGTTGTGTTAGCAAATGATGATAAACAAATAAAATTAGAATTATATGACTATGAAATTAAAAAATAATTTATCTCATCCGTGGCTTGTTCTTCTATTGTTACCTACATTTTTAACTGCGTGCCATAGCTTTAAACCAGGTAAAGAGGTTAAAAATCATATAGAGCAAGAGTTATCTGAAAGACCTACAGAGCCTAAAGTAATTGTGCCTTTACAAATGCCAAGCGAACTTACACAAAGCTTATTGTCATCTATAAATAATGAGCAAACTATAAGTGATGATTTATCTATAAAGCGTTTTGATGTCGCAGCAAATGATGTCGAAATAGGCGCTTTTTTTTCAGGCTTAACAGACGATACCCCTTTTAGTGTTGCTGTGCATCCTGAGGTAAATGGCACAATTAATTTAAATCTTAAAAGCGTTACGTTTAATGAAGTCATTAATGTTATTAAGCGTATGTATCCTTTAGATATTGTTAATGAAGGACGAATTGTACAAGTACTACCAGCCAAAATGCGCACAGAAACAATACCTGTAAATTATTTAATGATGCAACGCCATGGTCAGTCTACAGTGAGTGTTGTTGCTGGTGGGGTGAGTCAATTTGCACAAAGTGGCAGTGGTTCGAGTGGTTCAAGTTCAGGTAATAGTAACCAGCAAAATAGTGAATTTGGCGGCGATAATCAAAGCTTAGATTTGAATGGTTCTCGAATCCAAACAATTAATAAAAACGATTTTTGGAAGGAATTAGAAGTTGCCCTTAAGTCTTTAATTGGCGCAAGCGATGGGCGCTATGTTGTTGCAAGCCCACAAGCTAGTTTGGTAACCGTAAATGCATTACCAAGCGAAATTAGTCAGCTAAAAGAGTTTTTACGTCAAAGCCAAGAAAACCTGCAACGCCAAGTTATTCTAGAAGCAAAAATAATAGAAGTAACCTTAAAAGATGAGTACCAACAAGGGGTCAACTGGGAGCGCATAGCCAGTGGTTTAGAAGGCGGTATTTCGTTTGCTACAACAGCGGGTTCTACAATTAGTAATAGTATTTCGGCTGCCATTGGCGGAGCGTCATCGCTGACAATTCAAAAGGGTGACTTTAACGGGGTTATTAATTTGCTAGAAACCCAAGGTGATGTGCAAATGTTATCTAACCCTCGCGTTACGGCTACAAACAACCAAAAAGCAGTTATAAAAGTAGGGCAAGACGAATACTTTGTTACTAATGTATCAAGTACGACGGTAACTGGTACTGCTACAACTACCTCGCCTGAGATTGATTTAACACCGTTCTTTTCTGGTATTGCGCTTGATGTAACGCCGCAAATTGACAAGTACGGCTCAGTTATTTTGCATGTTCACCCTTCAGTAACTGAAACAGAAGAGCAGCTAAAAGTAATTACTTTAGACGATCAACGTTTTGAGTTACCTCTAGCGCAAAGCAACATTCGAGAGTCAGATACCGTTATTCGCGCTCAAAGTGGCGAAATAGTGGTTATTGGTGGTTTGATGCAAACGTCAACACAGGATGAAGAATCAAAAACACCCGTGCTGGGTGATATCCCCATATTTGGCAACTTATTCAAAAGTATTCGTAAACGCCAAGAGAAAAAAGAACTAATTATTTTAATCAAACCAACCGTTGTTATGCCCGATACTTGGAAAAAACAACAAGGTGAAAGCCGTCAGCTTTTAAAAACATGGTATGAAAACTAACTATGTATTTAAGCTTTTTTAATTTAAGTGAAATGCCTTTCACGCTAACCCCTAACACACAATTTTTTTGTGCACTTGAACCGCACCACGAAGCGATGCAAGTGCTAACAACAGCCATTGAGATGGGTGAAGGGTTTATTAAAGTCACCGGTGAAGTTGGGACAGGTAAAACGTTGCTTTGTAGAAAGCTATTAAACCAACTTGAGCCAGATTACATTGTGGCTTATTTACCTAACTCTTATTTAAGTCCTGAAGAGCTTAGATGGGCGATTGCAATTGAACTGGGTATGGACGTAGATAAGGCGTTGGACCAACAAGCACTAGGACAGCTTATAAATCATCACTTACTCGACTTACAAGAAGATAATGAACGCGTAGTGCTTTTGATAGATGAGGCGCAATGCTTGAGTTGGGAGACTCTAGAGGCGCTGAGACTATTTACAAACTTAGAAACAGAAAGCGAAAAATTGATTCAAGTAGTGTTATTTGGGCAACCTGAACTTGATGAAAAACTGGCAAACAATAAAGTAAGGCAGTTACGCCAACGTATCAGTTTTTCGTATAAATTAAGGGCGATGACTGGCGCTGAGGTTGTTTATTATATTAATCATCGCTTACAAGTTGCAGGATTTAATAGGCCTCCTTTATTTAATAATAGTATGGGGCTTAAGATTGCCAGAGCAAGCCGTGGAATTCCTCGGTTAGTTAATATTTTATGCCACAAAGCACTATTACAAGCTTACGGTGAAGGGTTAAATACAATAACAAATCGCCATATTCAGCTTGCCATAAAAGATACCGAAGACTGCGCAAAATATCGAACCGGTCAATATTGGAGCTACAGCGCGTTAATGTTTAGTGTTTTAGCTATTGCTGCCATATGGGTATGGAGGCAGTGGTTATGAGCATTATAAATAATATGCTAAAAAATATTGAGCAACGTGAAGCTAAACAAGTGAATATTCAAGAAGGTATAAGCGTAAAGCCAATATATGATGTAAAAAACATTGTATTTAAAGCCGTAATTTTACTTATTATGCTAAGTGTCATTTTTTTAGCATACCTGTATTTACCGACCGCCGACAAAAAAGAAACTCAACCTAAGTCTGTGTTACCACCTCAAAAAATGGTCGCGGTTTTAAGCTCTAATTTATCTGATTCTCAAGATGAAAAAAGCACTGTAGAGCCTTTAGTTGAGCAAGAAGTTGTGAAGAAGGCTGTGCAAGTTGAGCAAATAAAACCAGAAGTGAATGATTTAGCTGAATCTGAATTGAGTGAAGCAGCATTACTGGTTTCTCAACCAACGGCTGAGCCAATTGTAATTGCCGAGGTTAAACAAAGCCCTGCACTAGCTAAAGATAATATGTTAGTGGCTAGCAAAGTTATTGTCAGCAAGCCAAAAACTACTTCAATGACTAAAACTAAGCCACAAAATACTATGATCAAAAGTGCAGCAGAAACTAAGTCACCACAGGCTTTATTAGTCGAGCAATTAGCAGCAGCTAAACAGGCAATACAGTTTGGCTTATACAACGAAGCAATTAGTGATTTAAACATTATTTTAGCGCAATCGCCTTTACATGTTGAGGCCCGAAACTTACTGGCTGCAACTTACTTTAAACAGCAAGATATAAATTCTGCGCAACAGGTTTTGCAAGCGGGTATTCGCCAAAACCCTGACGTACTTGAATGGCGTGTAATGCTAAGCAAAATACTCATTATGCAACAACAGTATGAAGGGGTATTACTACTTTTAAGTGATGAATTTGAATCCCAGGCGAATCTTGATTTTTGGGTGCTGCAAGGTACTGCTGCGCAAAGTGCGAGTAAGCACCATAAAGCACTTGAAAGCTTTAAACATCTTACACAGCTCCAGCCTAGCCAAGCCAAGTGGTGGCTTGCACTTGCAACCTCAAAAGATGCACTGGGAGAGTACCTCGATGCTAAACAGCTTTATAAAGTAGCTCTAGATTTAGGTGGGTTAAATACCGCTATGACCCAGCATGCATTACAGCGTTTAGTTGCACTAAAGGAGGTCGTATGAGACCTAGTTTAAAAATGCGCTTAGGCGATTTACTTGTTCACGAACACATGATCACCGAAGCGCAACTAAGTGAAGCATTAAATGTTCAAGCTGCAACGGGCCGTAAATTAGGTTCGACACTTATTACACTTGAGTTTATTAGTGAGCCACAATTATTACGCTTTTTAGCGCAGCAATTACAGGTACCTTTTTTAGATATATCACAGCGAAAAATATCACACGATGTATCTAAGCTTTTATCTGAGGTATATGCGCGTCGTTACAGAGCACTAGTAATCGAAGATAATGGTGACTCTGTTTTGGTTGGGATGAGCGATCCTGCTGATTTAAGGGGCCTTGATCAACTTGCGACTATGCTTGCTCCTAAACGAATAGATTTAGCTGTTGTACAAGAAAGCCAAATCATGGCTGCATTTGACAACGTATATCGTCGTACAGATGAAATTACCAACTTTGCAGCACAACTCCATGAAGAATATCAAGACGTAGAAGAGTTTGATTTAAACTCTTTAGGTGATGAGACATCTGATGCAACCGTTGTAAAGTTACTGCAATCAATATTTGAGGACGCTGTGCAAGTTCGCGCATCTGATATTCACATTGAGCCAGATGAAGGTTTGCTTCGCATTCGTCAACGTGTAGATGGCATATTACAAGAGCACACTCTTAACCAAGTAAAAATAGCATCGGCACTAGTGCTACGTTTAAAGCTTATGTCGGGATTAGATATATCTGAAAAACGCCTCCCTCAAGATGGCCGGTTTAATATAAAAGTGCGCAGCCATAGTATTGATGTGCGCCTATCTACCATGCCGGTTCAGCATGGTGAATCAGTTGTAATGCGTTTGCTTGATCAATCTGCAGGATTATTATCGTTAGATGAAACAGGCATGCCGGCACACATATTAAAACGTGTGCGCAGCATTATAAAACGTCCACATGGCATGGTTTTAGTTACTGGGCCAACAGGCTCGGGTAAAACTACCACACTTTATGGTGCATTAAGTGAGTTAAACCAACAAGAAAGTAAAATTATTACAGTAGAGGATCCCGTTGAGTATCGTATTGGCCGTATTAACCAGGTACAAATAAATAATAAAATAGGGCTAAGTTTTGCCAGTATTTTACGGACCGCTCTAAGGCAAGATCCTGACATCATAATGGTTGGCGAAATGCGTGACCAAGAAACCGTAGATATTGGATTAAGGGCCGCTTTAACAGGCCACCTAGTACTATCAACGTTACATACCAATGATGCAATTACCAGCGCTATGCGCTTAATCGACATGGGTGCACCAGCTTACTTAGTGGCAAGTTCACTGCGAGCGATTATTGCTCAGCGATTAGTAAGGCGAGTATGTAATGACTGTAGAGTACCGTACTTGCCAGATCGCCAAGAAATAAGTTGGTTAAAATATTTAGGCGAAGAGATTACAGATGCTCAATTTTCTAAAGGGCAAGGTTGCACAGCATGTAATCACACTGGTTATAAAGGACGTGTAGGTATTTTTGAGTTGCTCGAAATGGATGATGCAATGATGGATGCATTGCGCGCTAACGATACACAAGGCTTTGCAAAGGCTGCTAAAAATAGTGCTAACTTTTCACCACTCTCGGCTATGGCATTAAATTACGCTAAGAAAGGTATTACCTCTTTAGATGAAGTATTTAAAGTGGCTGAATATATCCCAGAAATAGTAGGGGATATTGATGCAACTATATAGCTATAAAGCGAAAGACAGCAAAGGTGTTTTGGTAAAAGGCCAATTAGAAGCGAGTAACCAAGCTGGCGTAGCTGATAGTTTAATGAAGCGTCAATTTATACCAATATCAATTTCTGTAGTTGAAACAAAAAATAATATTAAAATTTTTGATAATTTATTTGTCGAAAAAATAACGCTAGACGACATGATTATGTTTTCTAGACAAATGTATTCGCTACTAAAAGCGGGTATTCCAATTATACGAGCAATGATTGGATTGGCAGATACAACACAAAATAAAGAATTTAAAAATGTATTGATGGAAGTTACCAGGCAACTTGAGCAAGGCCGCGACTTATCCAGTGCAATGGCAATTCATAACGAGGTGTTTAGCCGCCTAACCGTGTCAATGGTAATGGTTGGTGAAGGTTCTGGCCGATTAGAAGATGCATTTTATCAACTCGCTATTTACTTTGAAAAAGAACAGGAAACCCGCAAACGAATAAAAGCAGCTATGCGCTACCCTACTTTTGTTATTTTGGCTCTTGTAGCAGCTATGGTTATTTTAAATATTTTTGTAATTCCTACCTTTGCGAGCATGTTTGCCAAATTCGATGCCGAATTGCCGTTAATGACTCAAATATTAATTGGTACTAGCAGCTTTTTTGTTAATTACTGGTGGTTATTGTTGGTAATGGGTATTGGAGCGGTATTTGCGTGGAAGCGTTATTTAAATACAGATGCCGGGCGCTTCAAGTGGGATCAATATAAATTAAAAATTCCATTTATTGGCGATATTTTAAAACGCACATTGCTTGCGCGCTACAGCCAAAGTCTAGCTATGGTATTGCGCTCTGGCGTACCTATGACCACGGGGTTATCGCTAACAGCGCATGCCGTAGATAATAGCTATATGGAAAAAGCGATTATTACTATGCGCCAAGATATAGAAAAAGGCGATAGCTTACTTAGAGCCTCAAAAAGTTCTGAGCTGTTTTCTCAGCTTGTATTACAGATGGTCGCCGTAGGTGAAGAAACAGGTCGGGTTGATGAGTTACTTCAAGAAGCAGCTGATTATTATGAGCGTGAAGTTGATTACGACCTACGTAGTTTAACCGCCAAAATAGAACCTATTTTAACTGTGTTTGTTGCCATTATGGTGCTGATTTTAGCATTGGGTATTTTTATGCCGATGTGGAACATGATGTCGGCAATTAAAGGGAATTAAGGTGAACACAACCATAGCTTACTCAAAAGGTTTCTCATTATTTGAGTTAGTTATTGTTGTTATTTTACTGGCAGTAATTTTGAGTTTTGCTATACCTCAATATATAGGTATTAAAAATCAAGCGCATAATGCAAGCGTAGATGCTATTGCGGGTAGTTTTTCATCGGCTGTTGGCATGGTTAGAGGTCAATGGGAGTTAGAAGGGAGACCAAATAGTAAGTCACATATAACATTCGTTAATTATGGAGGAGTGATAGTTGCTGTTGATGGATCGCTAGGTACACCAACGGGTGATGGAACAGAAAAAAAAGATACTCGCGCAGAGTCTATAAATGCTCATAAATGCCGCCAAGTATTAAATGTAATTTTACAAGATGCACCAAGTAGTACCTCAAGTAGTGAAATATCGATAATAAAAAGTGTAAGTTTTTTAGTTAGGTACAATGCAGAAAGTACGCAATGCGTCTATTATTTAACTCATACCATTGATATTAAAAGTATACCTACCAATACGGGTGAAATATCAGGTTTAACAGGTTTTTCATACTTTGCTAAAACAGGCAAAGTAAAAATATTTAAAAATTAAGTAATTAAAAAGAGGCTTACTTATGAAAACGCAATCGTTAAAAAGTTTACCAATGAATAAACAAGCAGGCTTTACACTTGTTGAATTGATCATCGTAATTGTTATTTTAGGCATTTTAGCAGTTACCGCCGCACCTCGTTTTTTAAACTTGCAAGGTGATGCAAATGCTTCAACACTTGAAGGCTTACAAGGCTCTATTCGCAGCGGTATGAATATTGTGAATGGCAAATCTATTATTGCTAGTGATCACAAAAAGGCAACGGCAGAAGTTACAGTAGATACAGGTGATGCAGTTGATACAGTTTATGGTTACCCAGCAGCTACACAAGCTGCCTTTGAGGCATTTTTAGATGTTAGCTTTGCAACGGATGATTCTGCTGATTTTAATTTAGATGATTCAGCAGCAGATGGTACTTTAATTATTTATCCTAACAGTTATGTAAAAACAGATGATTGCCGTATTGATTATAAAGAGGCTACTGCCACTACAGGCCCTGTAGTTGTAACTCCTCCAGTAATTACACTTGAAATCGAAGGATGTTAACTACATAAATGATAAGCAGTAGTAAACGACGATTGCGTGGCTTCACACTCATTGAGTTAATTATTACTCTAGTGATATTGGGAATACTGTCGGTAACGGCAGTTCCCAAATTTCTGGGCAGCTCAACAGAAGACGCCTATTCGTATCGAGACCGTACTTTAAATGCACTTAGAACAGTGCAGTTACGTGCAATGCAAAATACAGCGACAACAAGTTGCCATACTCTTTATATAACCTCCACACTTATTGCTCCCCCCACACCTGATACATGTACCGGTGGAGCCGATGCAAACAACACCGATCATTTAGTGGTACAAATAAACACGCAAAGAAGTGATATAACATTTAGCGCTTTAGATAGTAACGCGAATATATTTACCCAAATTAGTTTTGATCCTTTAGGTAAATCAAATCAAACCTGTACTTCGCAGTGTCGAATAGATGTTGGATTAGCTGGCGTATGCATAAGTGGTGAAGGGCTTATCTATGCGTGCCCTTAAAGTAAAAGGTTTTACTTTAATTGAGCTTATTATTGGCATAGTGATGTTTGCTATTGCATTAAGCATTATTACCGCGCTCATTGCCCCACAAGCCAAAAAAAGTGCAGAGCCAATTATTGCTTTAAGAGCCTCTGAATTTGGTCAATCATTAATGAACGAAATTCAAAGTAAATCGTTTGATGAGCACAGCGATAGAAGCGCACCTTTTAGACGTTGCGGCGAAACAACCTTAGGTGCAGAGCCTTGTACCGCAGAGGGTGATTTAGGCGTCGATAACTTAGGGGCTGGCCTAGAAACCCGAACCAGTTATAACGATGTAGATGACTACATTGCACTTTCTAACCAACCTATTACAAATAGCTTAGGTGAGGTGTTAAGCCAATACAGTGACTTTAACTTAGTTGTTACTGTTGAGTACGATAGCGACTTTAACGAATTGACCATCAACGATGGCACAACCTTTAAGCGTATTACTATTGAAGTAACATCACCCTTAGGCGAAGTTTACGGATTTAGTGCATATAAAGGGAATTACTAATGCAAAGAGCTAAATACCAAAATGCATTTACCCTTATAGAACTATTACTTGTCATGGTTATTATTGGTATTTTAGCCGTAAGTGCATTTTCATTTATTGGTGCTGGGGTCAGTATTTACTCACAAGGGGTTGAGCGCCAAGAAGCAGTAGCTCAGGCCCGCTTTTTAATAACGCGACTTAGTAAAGAGCTTCGCCACGCTACGCCAAATTCATTAAGGCTTTCTTGCGATAATAATACTAGCGGGGCCTGTAGTGCTCAGCAGTGTTTAGAATTTACGCCGTTTTTATCGGCCACTCACTATACAAATTACCTACCTACCGTAGCGCCTTTTAATGTTAGCGCTGTTGATTTTGAACTTAATAACTTAACGCAGCCGCAAGCTGGAGATTGGGCAACTATTTACCCATTAAGCAGTGCTGATATATACGATGAAAACAATAATAAGCGCTTGCAAGTATCAGCATTTAATAGTTCAGCGAGCGAAATTGATGAGTGGCAATTTAGTAAAGCATTTGCCCAAGAGTCGCCGAGTAAACGCCTTTATTTACTCTCTCAACCTGTAAGTTTTTGCGTTGAAGGGCAGTATTTATATAGATATACCAATTACGGTTTTACTGTTAATCAATTAGATGCCGTGAGCTTACAAATAAGCAGTGGTGTTAAACGTGATTTATTAGGTATTTACATTGCCAATAATTTAGCGAGCGATTTATTTTTTACTCTTGATGCGCTCTCCCTACAAAGAAACGCTGTGCTTAATGTGAATGCGCAAATGCAATTTAACGATACTGAAGTAATGAACTTTAACCATGAGGTACATATTCCTAATGTACCTTAAAAAAAATCCTCACGGAAAAGCCTTACCCAGCAAGCAAAAAGGGAACTTAATAATTGTTTCTTTGGTAATTATTGTTGCTTTATTAGCACTAGGATTAGCATTAGTTAAAGTGCTTTCTGGTGCATCTCAACAAAATACCATTGAGTATTATGGGGCTCGCGCTTTTATGGCGGCGCAAAGTGGATTAGAAAGTGGCTTAACACAACTATTTCCAATAAGTAGCTCAGTTAAAAGCTGTACATCAGTTACTACTGATTTAACCTTCCAAACTGCATATTTAGCTAACTGTAAAGTAGTGGTAAGTTGCAATGAATATATAGACCTACCAGATAGCAGTACAACAAACGGGCTTGTGAATATATATTACTTACAAAGCAGTGCAACGTGCGCCGCAATTGATTGCCCTGCAGGGAGTAGCTGCAGAAAAGATTATTGGCAAACACAAAGAACGCTCAGTGTGGAGGCTAAAACCTTACCATGATGAAAAATGTATTGGTCACTATATTTTTTAGCTGCGTGTTACTTTGTAATTACGCAAATGCAGTGCCTCCAAAAATCGAAGGGCGTTACATAGAACTGCAAGATACATATACATCGCCTGTTTGGACAAAAGTTAATTTTCAACAGCAATATATAACGCCTCCTGCTGTTTTTATGCTCTCAACAAACCAAGGCGGAAACCCTGCAATAATAAGAATACGTAATATAACCACAACTAGCTTTGAGGCCTTACCGCTTGAACCTTCAGGAGAGGATGGTGGACATATTAGTATGGGGGCGCACTATTTAGCTGTTGAGTATGGTGTGCATCAATTTCCAGACGGCACAATTATGGAAGTAAGTAATACTGATCTATTGCTCGAATTACAGTATGGCTCTAAGTCTGGCTTTGCTCCACTGACACCTAAAGGCTATAAGTCTTTAACATTTGCTGAACCGTTTACTCAAAGGCCAAACTTTTTCCATTCGTTACAAACACTCAATAGCATAGACAGCAATCCACCTTCTGAGGCATTAATTCCGTTTTTAACAGTTGCAGTAGAAAGTAATTCTCTATCTGCCAGCGGCGTTAATATTGCTTTAGAAGCATCTGAAACAGCACTTGGGCTTATAAAAACCGAAACTGTTGCTTATATGGCCGTAGAGCCAGGAAGTAACCGCACATTTTCTGACGATAATGGCGTTGAGGTATCGTGGGAAACTTTTTTCACAGGCTTTGAAATTGACGGCTGGAGCGATGGCTGTAATTACTTTAGTTTTACTAATAATTTTAGTGTGGCCCCTTTGGTGGTTGCAAGTAAAAACTCACGCCAAGAAGATGATGGCGGGTGGCTACGCAGCTGTAACCTGCGAACTGACAGGTTAGGACTTGTAGTTGACGAAGATCGTGATGGCGATAACGAGCGCCGTCACGTAAACGAGGAAGCATCAATACTCGCCATGACTAGTACCTTTGTATTTAATGGTGATATTTTAGATTGTGATACGTTATTCCCGGGCGCTATTTCTACTTATAACAATGGTGAAGTGCAGCTGGTGCAGGGAGTAGAAATAACCGATGGTAATGCGCAGTTTGTCACCACCACAAGTTTAATTTCTACAGCGCTGACGAGCCCTCCTTTGTGTAATGGTCAGGCGTGTGTTGCTGGTGGTTATAACTCTTTAGAACCGAATCAAGCGGCGCAGGTGCCAACGGTTACAAATGATGGTAGCTCAACAGGGCCCGTACCTACTTCTTTAGCTGGCGACTATTATTACGATGAGTTGCAGTTAAGTATGCTGGAAACAGAGTACAGAGTAACAGCGCCTACACGTATTTTTTTAAAAGACACAACCTCACTTCTATCAACTTCATTTTTGAATATAGGTAAAACAAATATAGTAGTAGAAACTGGCGCGTACTTGGCTATTTATGTCGATGGTGCGGTTGCTATTGCAGCCGATGCAAATATTGCGGGCTATATTGTTGCAACTGGTGAGGTAAGAATCGCTCAAAATGTAACGTATCAGGGATCAATTACATCGGCTACTCAAATTATTACCGAAGGGAGCTCAACGTTTGACGCTCTACCAGTACCCGAAAGTATCCCTGGTTTTTGTGGTATTTATACACCAGAAACACTGGATCATTATCGTTTAACAATAAGCGATAACAAAGGTCTAACGTGTGAAGCTAAAGAAATGACACTAACAGCCTGCGCTAATGATGCCTGCGACTTATTATTTGCTGAGCCGTCTAGTTTAAACCTTTCTCCAGATAATAGTGGTCAGCAAAGTTGGGTTACGGGGGAGAATATTAATTTTACAGGATCAGCGGTTGTCGAATTTGCTAAACGCACCACAGGCAGTGTTACATTTGGATATAACACTGCTGATCCTTCTGCACCTCTTCGTTGTTATATCGGTGGTAATAATGTTGGTTTGAGTGGCTGTAAAGTTACGTTTTCTGATGCTGGATTTATTTTTAATAATGATACAGATGGAAATACTACAATTCCTACTCAGTTATCAGCAAAGCCTTCAAATACTGGATTTAATGCAAAAGCGCTATCTATTCAAGCGGTAAAAACAAATACCACTACGGGTGTATGCGAAGCTGCATTTCCCGCTGGTGGCGATGTAAGCTTAGATTTATCGTATACATGCAGTACTGGTGCAAGTTGCTCCGATACGGTTTCACTTAGTAATAACAATAATACCTTTGCGGTAGAGCAAGCCTCTAAATCATTCATACTTAACTTTGATAGTGAGTCTAAAGCCCCGATTGTTATAAATTACCCCGATGCAGGAAAGTTGAGTTTAAATGTAAATACCAATTTAATTTTAGACCCACTAACTAATTTATCAGTAAATTTAACGGGTAGTTCAAATGAATATGTCGTAAAACCATTTGGATTAGCCATGGAGGTAGCAAGTGATGGTTATGCAGCAGATGCCAATGGGAGCTTATTTAGATTAACGGGCGAAGCATTCGATTTAAAAATGAATGCGGTGCAGTGGCAAACAGGGCAAGACACTAACAACGATGGTTTCCCAGACAACTACAGCAATATTACAAATAACAACATAGCTAAGCATTTTATTACAGAGCAACCGCTTGTAGAGCCAGCGCTTAAAGCACCTACACCTGGTGTGCAAGGTACGCTTGAGGCAATTAACGGATCCCCTTTTAGTGATACCGGTGATTTAAGCGAATCTATATCGCAATATAATTACGACCAAGTTGGCATCATTGATTTAACAGCAGGCCTTCAAGATGCCGATTATTTTGGTGCGGGAGATGTAAAAGGTGAGCTATATAACGTTGGTCGTTTTGCACCTTCGCAGTTTCAGGTAGTGGGGGTTCAAGCTGCCGCGCAATGCACGCAATACGGCAGTAATTTAACTTACCTTGATCAACCTTTTGAACTTGGCTTTACAGTACAAGCACAAAATCAAAATGGTGAGCTAATGGCTAATTATAAAGCGGGCTTTGATAAATCAAGTGTAGACGTTAATGCCGAAAATAATGAAGTAGGTAACTATGTACCTGCAACTAATTTTACTAGCCGCTTAGTAAACCTAGGAAATAACAACTGGGGAGATACAAGCGATGGTCAATGGCAAATGAGCCAACTCAACACGACACTTAAAAGATTAGGTGTAGGGCAAGCAGACGGACCGTTCGCTATGGTGAGCTTAATGGCAACGCTTTCTAACATAGAAGGAGCAACACTCATTGATGCAAATGATAAACCTAATACACAAACAGCATGCTCGGGTGGTTGTAATAGCGTACGACTAAATGCATTACCGATAGAGTTTAGGTTTGGACGTTTAGTCCTTGGCAATAACGCAGGCTCCGATCTCGACCCTTTACTTATTCCTATGCAGGCTCAGTATTACAACGGCAGTGGATTTGTAAATAACACTGAAGATAATTGTAGTGTATTTGATCATACCCAAATCACTCAAATATCACCTAGCAGCCCACAATTAACCTATAAATATGGGACTGGTGTATCTGGCCAGCTAGAAGCGGGAGTGTATCCGGCAGATAACGGTATTTATGCACAGCCAAATGGTTTGGGTGAATTTACCTTAGAATATAATACTTATGATTGGTTAAAGTGGGATTGGCAGGGCGATGGAACACAGCTTGATCCTCGTACTATTTTACAATTTGGACGCTTTAGAGGAAATGATCGGGTTATTTACTGGCGTGAAACACGCGAATAGTTGTAAACTAATATAATAATTGAACAAAGCTTGTGTTTTGTGCTGCAAGTACATAGCATAAGGCTTTAATTATAAAAAATAATAACGACCAAATAATTGCCGCTTTTTGGGACTGGAATATATGCGAATTACTCCTTTATCTCTGTTAATTTCAGCTAGTTTGTTAGCTAGTAGTGCATTTGCACAAGACACAGCTACAGTGACTGGAATTGACTCAGAGATTAGTGTTAAACAGACAGAATACGATAACTCGACAAGAATACTTGAAAAACATCTTAAAGAAGAAAGTCAGTTACAAAATCAATTAGAGCTACTTCGTTCTCGTTCTACAGAGCTAGATAAAGAAAAAAACCAAGCGCTCGATGCGATGAACGAAATGTACCGTCGTTTAATTGACGATCCCACTATTAATATTAGTGCGGCTCAATCACGCTATCAAAAAGCGGTGATTGATCATAAGCAAAATAAAGATGACATTTCTATGCAGTTGGCGGCAATTGCATCCCACCGTAAAGATATAGAACAAATTCGTGTTGCTAAGCATACGCTTTTAAATACATTAGAAAGTTTAAAAGAGCAGTTAACTACAGCCCGCGTAGAGCGTTTACGTAACGAGTTTACACGTGAAGGTACGCTTGAGGTTAACCACACTATTAACTGTAAGCGAACAGAAACGCTAGCAGCATGTGAGCAACGCGGTCAGCAAATGGGTCTACAAAAAGCAACTAAACGCTTTGTTGATCAAATTTTTGCAAATCTAACAGAAGAGCGCATTGTTGAGCCAAAACGTAATTTGGCGGGCGCTCAAGTACAAATATTAAGTAGCCATGTAGTTAACAGTGCATTTAGCGGCCAAGGTAATTACAACGTTAACTTAAGCGTAACTATGCGCGGTGAAGTTAATAGCAGCCGTTTATGTAGCTTATTAAGCATAGATAACCGCTATTGTTCTGAGTACGGCACGCCACTTACGGCTGCTTATCAACCAGCGTATAACAATACATTTACTGATAGTCAGTTAACATTCAGTAATAGCGCGGATAATAGCAACACAGTGTCGGTTTCTCGTTTAAATGAGCAGCCAGTACGTGATTATTCAGTTAAACCTGCATTGGTGAAAAAAGATTACCCTTCTATCCTTAATAAGAAGAAGGATCAATCGGTAGAGCTAACATTACGATCAAACGTATACGACGATGAAGTGTTTATCGATGGTGTAAGCTTTGGCTCAACACGCTTGATTACACGTTTACCGCCGGGCATTCATAACATTGAAATACGTAAACTTGGTTATAAACCTTATCAAGCACGTGTTGATTTGAATAAAGCGCAAACAATTAATGCAAATTTAGTAAAAAAGCCTAAGTCGATTGCTGCACCGACCTATACTCGAGAGCAACCAGAAGTAACAACACGCCAGGTTAGTGAAAACGTTAATGTATTAAATGCAAACGTTGAAACGCCAGTTGTCGTTATTCCTGCAGGCAAATTTAAAATGGGCGATATTAACGGCAATGGTTTAGCTAATGAACGTCCAGTAATTGAAAAAGTAATAGCAAATTCTTTCGCTATGCAAAGTAAAGAAGTAACCGTGGGGGCCTACGAAAAGTTTGTAGCAAATACAGGTTATAAAACTCAAGCGGAAAAAAATAAAGGGTGTGCGTATTATTTAAATGGCGAACCAGTATGGGAAGCAAATTTAAATTGGCGTAATCCTGGTTTTGAGCAAGGCAGTGACTTTCCTGCTGTATGTTTAACTTATAACGATGCAAAAGCTTACGCTGAGTGGTTATCTGGTCAAACAGGACAGCAATTTCGTTTACCTAACGAAGTTGAGTGGGAATACGCAGCACGCGCAGGAACTGAAACAGAATACCCTTGGGGTAACGAAATTGGTAAAAACCTAGCTAACTGTGGTTGGTGTGGTAGTGAATGGTCAAACAGACGTGCATCACCAGTAGGTTCTTTTTCTCCAAATGCATTTGGATTATACGATACCGTAGGCAATGTATGGGAATGGACCGATAAAGAATCAGGTGAGTCTGATGTAGCAGTAAGAGGCGGAGCGTGGAACTTTGCACCAAGCCTTGCTCGTGCATCTACGCGTTTAATTTTAGCGCCTGATTTTAGATCTAACTACATTGGTTTTCGCTTAGTTCGCGAACGATAAAACTCAATTAAGGAAGCTTTGCTTCCTTTTTTCACAAATTCACAAAGGCGCTGCGCTTTATATTGCTCATATAGTTGAGCATGTTAAAGTGAGGCAGCTAATATAAGAACGTATTTCAAAGGTCATCCAGCCTCATGTTTAAAAAACTCCGTGGTATTTTTTCTAACGATCTATCGATCGACTTGGGTACAGCCAATACCCTAATTTATGTAAAAGACGAAGGCATTGTATTAAATGAACCTTCTGTTGTTGCTATCCGCCAAGAGCGTGCTGGTGGACCTAAAAGTGTTGCATCTGTAGGTACAGAAGCAAAGCTTATGTTAGGTCGTACACCGGGTAATATAAAAGCGATTCGTCCAATGAAAGACGGTGTTATTGCTGACTTTTTTGTAACAGAAAAAATGTTACAACACTTCATTAAACAAGTGCATAACAATAACTTTATGCGTCCAAGTCCGCGTGTACTAATTTGTGTACCGTGTGGTGCTACTCAAGTAGAAAAACGTGCAATACGTGAATCTGCAATGGGTGCAGGTGCTCGTGAAGTTTACTTAATTGAAGAACCAATGGCAGCAGCTATTGGCGCAGGCTTACCAGTATCAGAAGCAACCGGTTCTATGGTTGTTGATATTGGTGGTGGTACAACTGAAGTTGCTATTATTTCACTTAACGGCGTTGTTTACTCATCATCTGTTCGTATTGGTGGTGATAAGTTTGACGAAGCTATCATTAATTATGTACGCCGTAACTTTGGTAGCTTAATTGGTGAAGCGACAGCTGAAAATATTAAGCATCAAATTGGTTCTGCGTTTAAAACTGATGAGCCAATCGAAATTGAAGTGCGCGGTCGTAACCTTGCTGAAGGTGTTCCGCGTTCATTCACACTTAACTCACACGAAATCCTAGAAGCTCTACAAGAGCCATTAATGGGTATTGTGAGTGCAGTAATGGTTGCGCTTGAGCAATCACCACCAGAGCTGGCATCAGATATTTCTGCGCACGGTATGGTACTTACTGGCGGTGGCGCATTGTTAAAAGATTTAGACCGTTTATTAATGGAAGAAACGGGTATTCCGGTTGTTGTTGCTGATGATCCACTTACATGTGTTGCACGTGGTGGTGGTAAAGCACTTGAAATGATCGATGTTCATGGTGGTGACGTTTTTAGTTACGACTAATGAAATTAATGTTTGGACGCACAGTCTCTTTGCAACTGCGACTTTTTGTCGCAGTGCTTTTGAGTATCGCACTCATTGTTGGAGACAGATATACGCAAGGTGGTACCGTTGTTCGTACCAGCCTCAATACCTTAGTTAGCCCACTAATTTATGTTGCTAATTTACCCTACGAATTATTTAGCTTAAGTGCTAAAAGCCTGCATACGCGAGAGCAACTTCTTACTGAAAACGAAGCGCTGAAAAAAAAGCAAATGCTACAAAGCGAGCAACTTCAGCAGTATCAATTTCTAGCCAGAGAAAATCAAAAACTACGCGCCTTATTAGGCTCATCTGCAAAACAATCAAATCGTAAAATTATTGCTCAAGTACTTTCTGTGCATTCAAATCCGTATAGCCATCAAGTTGTTATAAATCGTGGTACCACCGATGGACTTAGTGAAAGCCAAGCCGTAATTGATGAGATGGGTGTAGTAGGGCAATTAACTAAAGTAGGGTCAACTACGTCACGCGTATTACTCATGACCGACACTACGCATGCCACACCTGTGCGTATACTGCGTAACGATGTACGAACGGTTGTTGAGGGCATAGGTAAAATTAACGTCGTTAAGCTCTCTCACGTTCCGCACAGCTTAGATGTGCGAATTGGCGATGTACTTGTTACATCAGGATTAGGTGGCACATTCCCAGAGGGATACCCGGTGGCTGTAGTAACCGAAATAAATCGTGATGAAGGCCGCCCGTTTGCACAAGTTTTTGCAGAACCTATTGCGCAATTAGATCGGATTCGTTTGCTGGTTATTTTATGGCGTAATCAACAGGAGCAAATCAGCGATGATTAACCGTTATTCATTGTTAATTGCGCTAAGCATCTTTTTTGCGTTAATAATGGCATTAATGCCGCTCCCTTTTTCGTTTGAACCATTTAGACCTGACTGGGTTTTACTTGTACTTATGTATTGGTCGTTGGCAGTACCGCATCGTTTAAATATTGGTACTGCTTGGGTTGTTGGTTTATTAATAGATTTAGCATCTGGCTCACCGCTAGGTGTGAACTCGCTTACATTTTCAATATGTATATTTGTAACCGCGAGCAACTTTCAAAAAATTCGTAACTTTTCGCTTTGGCAACAAAGCTTATTAATTGGTTTGTTTTTAACGCTGTATCATTTAATGCAGTTTTGGCTAAATCACTTTTTGTTAGGGGTTTACTTTAATCCACAGTATTTATGGCCAGTAGCAACCGGAATGGTTAGTTGGTTTTGGGTGTTTTTACTACTTCGTAAATATCGCAGACATTTTAGGATCAGGTAATGACTACCGCAGTATATTTGGCATCAGCCTCTCCCCGTCGTAAAGAGTTATTAAGCCAATTAGGTGTCGAATTTACACAATTTAGTGTTGATGCAGATGAAAGCCCACTTCCAAACGAGCAACCTAGAGCACTTGTTGAGCGTTTAGCTCGCTTGAAAGCCCAAAGCGGTGTAGAGCTTGGATATACTGATCGCCCTGTACTTGGTAGTGATACCGTGGTTGTTATCGATAATGAATCACTGGGTAAACCTCGTGATAAAAACGATTTTATACACACATTAAAACGTTTATCAGGTAACACACATCAAGTACTTACCGCAGTAGCATTTGCGACGCAAAATGATGTGCTTAGCTGTGTTGTAAGCACAGATGTCACCTTTAAAACTTTAACTGATGAAGAAATAAATACCTACTGGGATTCTAATGAGCCACAAGATAAAGCCGGTGGCTACGGTATCCAAGGTTTAGGTGGTCGCTTTGTAACTCACATTGCGGGTAGCTATTTTTCTGTTGTAGGCTTACCTTTATATGAAACCGAACAATTATTAAAAACATTCTTAAGAAGGTAACATGAGTACAGAATTACTGATCAATGTCACACCGAGCGAAAGCCGTGTTGCCCTAATAGAAAACGGTGTACTGCAAGAAATACAGCTAGAGCGAATTGGTAATCTAGGTATTGTAGGCAATATTTACCTAGGAAAAATAAGCCGTGTACTTCCGGGTATGCAGGCTGCTTTTGTTGATATCGGCCTTGAAAAAGCGGCATTTTTGCATGCATCCGATATTGTAAATAGTGCCTCTATTGTTGAAGGCGTAGACGACGTACCAATAAAAAAAGTACAAGATATTAGAGAGTTAGTTCGTCAAGGCCAATACATTATGGTGCAAGTGGTAAAAGATCCGCTAGGCACTAAAGGTGCAAGACTCACCACTGATATAACTATTCCTTCTCGCTATTTAGTGTTTATGCCAGATGCGACCCATGTAGGGGTTAGTCAGCGTATTGAAACTGAAGAAGAGCGCTCACGCCTTAAAAAAATAGTCGCAGAATATGGCGATGAAAATGGCAGCTTTATTGTACGTACAGCAGCCGAAGGCGCTAGCGAAGCAGAATTACGACACGATGCCGGTTTTTTAAGAAAACTGTGGGAAAAAATTACAGCTCGTCGCAAAAAAACCAGTAAGGCCAGCATCCTTCACGAAGATTTAACGCTTGCCTTTAGAACCCTACGTGACTATGTAGGCGAAGATATGGAACGCATTCGCGTTGACTCTAAACTTACTCATGAAGAGCTAAAGTTATTTACTGAAGAATTTGTTCCACAACTGTCTCAAGTACTCGAATACTATCCAGGTGAGCGACCTATATTTGATTTGTTTGACGTTGAAAACGAAATTCAAAAAGCACTACATCGTAAAGTCACACTAAAATCTGGTGGTTATATAATTATTGACCAAACAGAAGCAATGACGACTGTTGATGTTAATACTGGTGCATTTGTGGGACATCGTAATTTAGAAGAAACAATTTTTAATACCAACGTAGAAGCAACCTCTGCAATTGCTCGCCAGCTTAGGCTGCGTAATTTAGGCGGTATTATCATTATCGACTTTATCGATATGGTAAGTGAGGATCATAAGCGCCGAGTATTACATTCACTTGAATCAGCACTTGCAAAAGATCGCACTAAAACAAATATCAATGGGCTTTCAGCACTTGGGCTTGTTGAAATGACGCGTAAACGTACACGCGAAAGCTTAGAGCATATTTTATGTGATGTATGTCCTGCGTGTTCTGGTCGTGGTTCACAAAAAACAGTTGAAACGGTTTGCTACGAAATACTACGTGAAATAGTGCGTGTTAACCGAGCATACGCTGCCGATAAGTTTATGGTGTACGCAGCGCCTGCTGTGAGCGAAGCCTTACTAAACGATGAGTACCATAACCTTGCCGAGCTTGAACTATTTATTGGTAAGCAAGTCAATATTCAAACAGAGAGCTTATACAGCCAAGAACAGTTTGATGTGGTAATGATGTAATGAAAGCAAAAGCGGTCTGTTTTTTTTGTTTTAGAAAGTTATGGCAGACTTGCGCCATAATTTTGGTATTACTGGCCGTTATTGTTTCAATTTTAAAATATACCCTCCCGTATGCAAACGAATACAAAGGGAATATAGAAAGCTATTTACACGAAAAGTTTGAAATAAGCTTATCTATAGGTGAAATATCAGCAAGTTGGCAGGGCAGTGGTCCTGCATTAGTATTAGAGAATTTATCGTTTAAAGATAACGAAACTGCACCAATATCACTCACCATTGCTAAAACCAGCTTAGAGCTAAACTTATGGGAAAGCTTAAAAGCGCTGCAACTTAGATCTAATTATTTTGTTATTAATGGTTTTCATACCAGTGTAAATATTACCAACTTATTTAAAACCGGTGACAACGACGAAGTCTCTTTTGAGCAAAAAGAGCTAATTGAAGAACTGTTTTTGGGTAAAACGGGTCATTTTGCAATAGAAAATTCCAGTATTAACTTTGTTCTAGAAGACGGTAAAGAGCGTAAGTTACTCCTCAAAAATATTGTTTGGCAAAATGAAGATGAGCAGCATCTTGGTAGTGGGAGCTTAGCATTGCCGGGTATTTCGGTCGGTGATTTTGATGCGCGCATAGCACTTACTGGCGATACCCTAGAGCAAGTTGCGGGCGACATTTATGTGCAGGCTAACAAAGTCGATGTATCTAACTGGTTAGCGCAATATATAAATACGCAAAAGCAACAACTGCATAGCGATATTAATTTACAAGCGTGGCTAAAACTAGATAAAGGTTTTGTAAGCGATATAAAAATGCAGTGGCTACCAAGCTTTGTGCGTTGGCAGCGAGAAGAGCAAAGCCAACAAGTTAGTTTGAGTGAAGGTGGCTTTCACTTATACCCAGATCAAAATAGCTGGCACTTAAAAAGCACAGGTTTAACATTTAATAGTAACGATAAAGCATGGCCAAGTTTAGAGTTTGAAGCTCAACTAGGGCCAAAAAATGAAGTGTGGCTCCATCAAGTTGATTTTGAATTACTGAGTAACCTAGCAGGGCTAAGTAATTTTAATGCACTTGAACCATTTTTAGAGCGCCAACCTAGTGGGCAAATAGATCAAGCTTATTTAAATTTCTCTAATGCACAGCAATGGCAATTATGGTTTGAGGCTGACAATATTGGCTGGCAAGAATTAAGGTCGGTACCTGCAGCACAAGGACTTAGAGTAAATGGTTTACTTAATCAAAGTAGTGGTCGAATAAATTTATTTGGTGAAAATGGCACATTAGTTACAGGTGAAAGCTTTAGTAACGACATAAATTATAATCAGCTAAATGTAGAGCTAGATTTAGCTAAGCGAGATGATGGATGGCATATAAGTAGTGACAATATATGGTTTGATAATGATGAAGTTACTGTTGCTGCAGAATTACAAATTAGTCTAACAGATGATCCTCGATTAGATCTTTACGCTGAAGCCTTCGCCCCAGATGCCAAAATTGCAGGTCATTACTTCCCATTAAAAGCAATGAGCCCTGAGCTCGTTAGCTATTTAAATGGGGCAATTAAAGGCGGAGAAGTATCTAAAGCACAAGTCTTATTTGCAGGTCCTTTATCTGGTTTTCCATTCACCGATGGTAGTGGCCAGTTTGGTGTATTAGCGAAAATAGACAACGCAACCTATGAGTTTGATCCTGATTGGCCTTTGGTCACCAATGCCGATGTACAGCTACATTTTGATAATGAGCGTATGGACATATATAGCCAGCAAGGTAAGTTGGTTAATTTAGATATTGGTAATAGTGTACAGGTAAGCATTGCAGATTTAATGCATGCTGATGAACTTATTGTGCAAATTGATAAAAAAGCACAAATGGAAAAGTTACATGATTTTTTTGCAGCGACACCTATTGCCAAACCTCTTGCTGAAATTTTTAAAGTTGTGCAGGGCAAAGGCGAAGCCGATGCCAGTATTGAGCTTTTAGTAGGCTCAAAATTTAAAGGTGGAGCCAGTGTTAGCGGCAAGGTTAATTTAAATGACTTGCCAGTATTTATAGCAACACCAGGTATTGAGTTTAAAAACTTAACTGGCGAACTTAATTTTAAAAACGACAATATCACACTTAAAAATGCGACTGCGAAATGGTTGGGCATGCCGCTAACTATTAATTACAGCAGTAAAAGTGATGCAAAAAATTACCAAGCAAACATAGATATAAACGCCAAAATTGACGCCGATACACTAATAGATAGTGGACAAGGTATATTAAAAAATTATTTAAGCGGGCAAAGTGATGTTGATATTGGCTTAGTACTTAATTTTGAAGAACAAGGTTTTAATTACCGTGCACAGGTAAACTCAGAACTACTTGGTTTAACAAGTAATCTACCTGCACCTTATAATAAAAATAGTGAACAAGTGTGGGCGCTTGATGCAATAGTACAAGGTGATGACATTTCTAATCTCATTACAGCAAACGCTAATCAACAGTTTTACTTTAATGCTATTTTAGAAAATGGTAAATCACAGTTTAGCAATGTCCATTTTGTGCTCGGAAAACAAGATTTAGGATTAAACCAAAAAGATTTAAGCGTAAATATAAATCTAGAACAGAGTGAATTAGTGCCTTGGTTTGATCTGATTGATCAAATAATTAAAGCGGGTAAAGCAAACCCAGATCAAGAATCAAAAGGGATTATGCCACCGCTTAATGAGGTGGTCGCAAATATAGGTTTACTTGATGCGAGTAACATCATTTTTAATGATTTTGAAATGCGTTTAGCACCATCAAAAGACGATTTATACCTAAAGCTAAATGCTAAAGAACTTAGAGCTGGGGTTTTTATTCCTACATCACAGCCTAGCCAGCCCATACGAATTAATGCCGATTACTTAAGGCTTAATTTTGCACCGCACAATGAGCAAGCACTTGAAATAACAGATGTACTTCCTGAGAAAGACTTGAGCTGGCTTACTAAAATACCTGCTATTGAGTTTGAATGTAGTGATTGCAAAATTGACCGCTACCAACTTGATAAAGTGAGTGCGTCATTATTAGGTGATGGAGAGCGTTTATCAATATCAGAACTTGTAGTCGATAAAGGCGATCATGTACTGCGCACTAAAGGGCAGTGGCAAAATGGATTAACAACGCTAAGTGGCGAGCTTAAAAGTGATGACATAGGCGCACTGTTTGGTGAGTTTGATATAACCTCCGCGATTAAAGATTCAAAAGCCGATCTAAATTATGATCTTACTTGGCAAGCAGCACCTTATGATTTTGATGTGAAAAGTTTAAGTGGCGAGATAGCTTGGGATTTAGGAGAAGGTCACTTAACTGAAGTTAGCGATGGCGGGGCACGCGTATTTTCGTTACTGAGCCTTGATTCATTAGTACGCAAGCTGAAACTTGATTTTAGAGATGTATTTTCAAAGGGCTTTTTTTATAACAGCATGCAAGGCACTATGCAGTTAGAAAACGGTATTGCTTACACTAAAGATACCAAAATGGACGGCGTACCCGCCGATTTAACCATTAAAGGTTATGCAAATTTAAACACGCTTGATATAGATTATGATCTTGCTGTAGCGCCGCAGGTAACCTCGAGTATTCCGGTTATAGTTGCATGGATGGTAAACCCAGTAACAGGGCTTGCTGCCTTAGCAATTGATAAAGTTATTCATTCTGCGCGCGTCATCTCAGAGATCAACTTTAAAGTAACGGGTAAAATGAACGATCCTATTGTTCAAGAACTCGACAGAAAAAGTCGTGAAGTTACGCTTCCTCAAGCTGCGCAAAATCAGCCACAAGCATCAGTCGATTTAAAACTTAAAGATGCTCAAGTAACAGTAACGCAATGAACAAAACAGCAAGCATAAGCACACCCACAATAGTTGCCCTACAAATGTGTTCAGGGCTAAACCCTGATGACAACATAGCAAGCTTAAAGCGCGCACTTAAAACCCTCCCAACAACGAGGCCATTACTTGTTTGTTTGCCTGAGGCTTTTTTAGTGTTTAGTAAAAGCGGCAACGACACGTTACGTGTTGCTAAGCAAGTTGAGCGATACAAACTACAACTTAGTGAATTGTGCCAACACCATAATATTTGGTTAAATGCAGGGACAATGCCTGAGCCATTTAACGAACATAAATATTATGCAGCATCGCACTTATATAATAATCAAGGCGAGCTGGTTGCAACGTATAACAAAATACATTTATTTGATGTAAACGTAGATGATCAAACAGGTAGCTATCGAGAGTCAGATTTTACCCAAGCAGGTAGCGATGTGGTTGTTGTTGATTCTCCCTTTGGTAAAATAGGCTTAACAGTATGTTATGATCTGCGCTTTAGTGGCTTATTCAACGAACTAGTACGCCAAGGCGCCGATATTATTTTAGTACCCAGTGCATTTACAGTCGTCACAGGACAAGCGCATTGGCAGCCATTATTAGCAGCTCGCGCAATAGAAACACAATGTTATGTAGTTGCAGCAGCTCAGTACGGTACACATGAAAATGGCCGACAAACATATGGCCACAGTATTATTATTTCACCTTGGGGAAGTATCCTGAGTGAATTGCCAACAGGCACCGGTTTTATAAGCTGCAACGCAGATTTAGACCAGTTACAAAAAATTAGACGAGATATGCCCGTGCATTCTCATCAACGATTTAGAGAGCATTTATTATGAATTCGGTTGAACAGCATTTACTACACGACAGCCAGCTAAATAGAGAAGAGCTCGAAAAAACGCTCGCTTACATACATCAGCATAAAGTGGATTACGCCGATTTATATTTTCAATCTAGCCACCACGAATCATGGGTGCTTGAAGATGGCTTAGTTAAAGAAGGCTCTTATAACGTTGAACGTGGAGTTGGTGTACGTGCTGTAAGCGGCGAAAAAACAGGTTTTTCTTACTCTGATGCAATAAATCTTGAAGCACTTAATAAAGCGGCTACAGCGGCTCGTAGCATCGCAGATGCTGGCGAAGATAGAGCGATTAAAGTATTTAGTGATGTTAAAGCTAAAGAGCAGTTTGCACCGCATCAGCCAATTTCGAGTATGAGCGATACCGACAAGGTGAGTTTATTACGCGAACTTGAAAACTATATTCGTGAACTAGCACCCGATGCAGAGCAAGTAATTAGTTCAATGTCGGCGGTTTACGAAGAAGTATTAATCGCAGCAAGTGACGGTACGTTTGCCACCGATATTCGCCCGCTTATTCGTTTAAACTGCTCAGTGCTGCTTGAAAAAAATGGTCGCCGTGAACGCGGTGGCGCAGGTGGTGGTGCACGTTTAGATTATGGTTACTTTAAAGAACTTGTTGATGGTAAACCACGTTGGATGGAATTTGCTGAAGAAGCTGTACGCCAAGCTAAAGTAAATCTTGAAGCTATTGATGCACCTGCAGGCACGATGGAAGTTGTACTTGGTAATGGTTGGCCTGGCGTGCTTTTACACGAAGCAGTAGGGCATGGACTTGAAGGCGACTTTAACCGCAAAGGCGCGTCTGCGTTTAGTGGTAAAGTGGGCCAAAAAGTAGCATCTGAGCTGTGTACTGTTGTTGATGATGGCACCATGGCCGATCGCCGTGGGTCACTTAATGTGGATGATGAAGGCACACCAGCCGCTTACAACGTACTCATCGAAAACGGTATTTTAAAAGGCTATATGCAAGATAAGCTAAACGCGCGTTTAATGGGTGTAAATCCTACTGGTAACGCACGTCGTGAGTCTTATGCGCATTTACCAATGCCTCGCATGACTAACACCTACATGTTAGGTGGTGAGCACAGCCAAGCCGATATTATCAGCTCAGTTAAAAAAGGGGTATTCGCGCCTAACTTTGGCGGCGGACAAGTTGATATAACCTCAGGTAAGTTTGTATTTAGCGCATCAGAAGCGTATTTAATCGAAAATGGTAAAATTACCCAACCAATTAAAGGCGCAACGCTTATTGGTAATGGCCCAGAAGTAATGCAGCAAATATCTATGGTTGGTAACGACTTAGCGCTTGATAAAGGTGTTGGTGTTTGTGGTAAAGATGGTCAAAGCGTACCGGTAGGCGTAGGCCAACCAAGCCTTAAAATTGATCAGTTAACAGTCGGTGGTACAGCTTAAGTATTACTCAAGCGCGAAGTGAATTCGCACCTACGTGCTTGATGTTTATTGTAGGTGAGGTTTTACACTTCGCTTTTTACGTTTAAGCTGGGCTCTATGCGCGAAGTAAATTCGCTATATGCTTGATGTTTATTGTAGGTGAGGTTTTACACCTCGCTTTTTAAATATACGCTCACGTAATAGAGCGCGAAATAAATTCGCACCTACGATTTGCATTCTTACTTTGGGTAGGTGAGGTTTTACACCTCGCTTTTTAAATACAGACTTAGAAATAGAGCGCGAAATAAATTCGCACCTACGATTTGTATTTTTACTTTGTGTAGGCGAGGTTTATGCTTCTCCTTCATCCTCTTTATTTTTTTCAGCCTCTTTATACCATAATGCAAAAAAGCACTCTGTTAATTTGTGCTCTATTTCAAGCGCTTTTTCTGTAGGACAAAACAAGGTAAAGCTTGCTTTAAATTCACCTAAATCAGTTGTACCAAAGTGAATTACTGGCTCCGGGCCAGATATTTTTGCATCAAGTTTGCGCTCAATCATCGAATTATAACGGCTTGCTACTTCTTGAAACTCTTCGCAATACAGCTTAGCTTGCTCAGTTAATGTGTCGTGAATAGGGTACGGATTAAAGCTCTCTCTTCGGACAATAATAAAATGATGTGTAACAAAGCGTTTTACAAAGTTTAAGTTTTTAATAGAGCTGGTAATCAGCTTATTATTTGGTATGTATATGGTCTTTCTCGAAAATTGATAAGTATGTATATCAATTTCATGCATGGTTGTTTTTATCCAATCCGTTTCAGCTACTTCACCAAAGTAATCACCAACTTGTATCCAATCACCGACTCTAAACGGGCGGGTTGTTACGAGGTAAAAAAAGCCTATTACACACTGAATAAACTCACGCGTTGCAAGCACAATCGCTACAGCAAAAGCAGCAATAGAAAGTGCAAAGTTTTGAATTTCGGTAGACCACACAAATAGCAGCGATATCATCATTACAAAATTAATAAAATGCTTAATATTGTGTGCGATGTAACGAATATCTTTTTCTTTTTTTTCTGCGCGATTTTTAGCCAGCTTATCAACAAGTACTTTTAGTACAAATGCAATTGTGATCATTACAATTGAAAGAAGAAACGGATGCAGCAATATATCTTTAGTCATAATATCCAATTAAACGCGAGTTGATAAAAACAGGCTCAGTATATTGATTTATTAAACCAATTAGCAAATTTAGTGCAAAAAAAGTAACCAATAAAAATGGAGAAACGCTATTGAGTTACTTCATCAGTGCAATGTCTGTGATTTTTAGCCATTCTTTTTCGGCATATGAGTACAAGCTCAATGGCTGAAATAAAGATTAGAGTATAGCCAAGCGTTTCTATACCCTCTTCAACAATGTTTTTTACTGCACGTACGTAGTCATCGCCCATTACTGAATGCCAAAATGCGCCTTTGCCCATCATTCGCGAAAATGCGAGTAAAGTAACCATGCCTGATAAGCAAATTCCATAACTAGGAGTGAGGCTATAGGCTTTTAAAGAGTTAAAAATACTTCCTCTGTTTGTTATTAAATAAACAAACACGCCAGCTAAAATTGAATAGACGATACTTTGCCAAGCGCCATCAAAAAAGTATAAGTCGAGGTAGGTATCAAACTCTCTTACAAACATCATTGCCGATAACGCAGCAAGTAATACTGCCGGTATTTTGAGTTGAAAGTTAATTCGCGAAGCATAGAAAAACAAAATACAGCTTAAAAAAGTTAAAACATCTTGCATATGTTCAGTAAGAGTTTCTTCACTGTAAAGTGCATACTGTTTTAATTCAAAGCCTTCAAGTTGAATTAAATGAGCAACACCCGCTAGACACAGTAAGTAAATAAATGACCGTAGTAAAAACATAAAAAACCAAGAGAAACTATAAATGCGCGAGATTCTAATTGTAAAAATGCCTTAAAGCCAAAACAAAATTTAAACTTTTAATATTTTTATCGGTCTAATATTTTTACTGTTAAAATAATAGCTTAGATATTCATTTAATGTTGAATGGATGTTTTTAATGTGACGTTTTAAGTGGTTTGTTGTGCAAAATATAACAAGCATTAAAAAGCCCTTACTATTTACTTAGTAAGGGCTTTTTATAATTGAGAACTTAGAGTTTAGCGCCTAGCGCATCGTTACAAATTCTTCCGAGCCTGTCGGGTGAATCGCAACAACGGCATCAAAATCAGCTTTAGTTGCGCCCATTTTCATGGCAACGGCAAAACCTTGAATCATTTCATCAATCGCAAAACCAATACCATGTAGGCCAACTACTTTTTCGTCTGGGCCGGCACATACAAGTTTCATTTTACAAGGCTGGCGATGTTTAGTTACCGCTGTGTACATAGCCGTAAAACCAGATTGGTAAATTTTAACGTTTTCTTCGCCGTACTGAGAAATAGCTTCTTGCTCAGTTAAACCAATAGTACCAATCGGTGGATGACTAAATACAACAGTAGGAACTAGGCTGTAATCCATTTTTAAATCATCTGGTAGTTCTTTATTAAATAAACGCTCAGATAAAGTACGGCCTGCTTTTACTGCTACCGGTGTAAGTTCAATACCATTTTCGATTATATCGCCAACCGCGTATACATTTTTAGCTGTGGTATTTTGATACTCATCAACTTTTACAAAACCACTGCTGTTTACTTCTACGCCCGCTGCTGCAACGTTAATAGCATTGGTTGTTGGCTCGCGGCCAATGGCCCAAATAACTTGATCAACGTTATGAGTTTTGCCGTTATCTAAATGCAGTGTTACAGAGCCATCATCTTCTTTTACCAATTTATTTGGTACAGATTCTGTATGAAGAGTAGGGCCTTCGGCAGCCATTACTTCAACAAGCGTATCTACAATATATGGGTCAAAACTACGAAGTGGTGCATGCTTACGTACAAATAAATGTGTCTCAGTACCTAAACCATGTAATACACCAGCAAGCTCAACGGCTATGTAGCCTGCGCCTATTACTGCAACGCGTTTAGGTTGCTCTTTTAATTCAAAAAAGCCATTTGAATCAATACCGTGTTCAGCACCTTCAATGTGCGGAATGCTTGGGCGGCCGCCTACTGCAATTAATATATGATCGGCTGTGTAGTGCTCGCCGTTTACTTCAACTGTTTTATTATCTACAAATTTAGCAAAGCCTTTAATTACAGTAACGCCATTGCTAGCAAGGCCACTGTCGTAACCTTTATGAATTCGGCCTATGTAGGCTTCGCGGCTTTCTACTAACTTGCTCCAATCAAAGCCTTTAACTTCAACATTAAAGCCGTAATCTGGGGCATATAAATTAATTGCTTCGGCAACCTGAGCACCGTGCCACATTACTTTTTTAGGTACGCAGCCTACGTTTACACACGTGCCGCCCATGTGTTTTGCTTCTATAAGTGCTACTTTAGCGCCACGCATTGCCGCTCTATTTGCAGAGGCAATACCACCACTGCCACCACCGATTGCAATATAATCAAAGTGTTGTGTCATTTTATGTCCTTAGGCGTTGAGTTTTATGCGCATTAGCATAACATTAAGTTTTAAAAATAAAGAGTGTTTAGGTGACCTATGTTTAGTAAAAAAACATTCGAATTTCTTGCCCAGCTTGATCAAAACAATAATAGAGACTGGTTTAACGACCATAAATCACAGTATGAGGAATACGTAAGAGAGCCCGCTTTAGATTTCATTAGGCAAATGCAAACACCACTTGCTGAAGTTTCTAGCCATTTTGTCGCATCAGATAAAAAAGTGGGCGGTAGTTTAATGAGAATCCATAAAGACGCGCGTTTTAGCAAAGATAAAACCCCATATAAAATTAATGTAGGAATTCAATTTCGCCATTTTATGGGAAAAGACGTACACGCCCCGGGTTTTTACTTCCACTTAGCAAATGACGAATGTTTTGTAGGTGCTGGTATTTGGCGACCAGAATCAAAGGCGCTTAACGCAATTAGAACCTGCATAGATGAAAACCCAAATAGCTATAAAAAAGCAATTTATGATGAGCAATTTAAATCTATATTTGAAATGTCAGGAGAATCGCTAAAACGCCCACCAAGAGGTTTTGAAAAAGAGCACCCCTTAATAGATGAGCTCAAACGAAAAGACTTTATAGCCATTAGCCCACTTACTCAAAAGCAAATATGCAGTAATAACCTAGTTGATACGGTGTTAGAGCGTTATAAAGTGGCTGATTCACTAATAGGTTATTTGTGTTTTGCTCTGGAGCAACCCTATTAAAATTACACAACTTAAAAGCAGTTGAGTTGTTTTTTTACTTTTAGACCCAATTTAAAATGTAATGCATTAACGCAAAGAGAGTATTTATGAGCAACCCATTAATTGGCCTTGAAGGCTTACCACCATTTTCAAAAATAAAGCCTGAGTACGTAGTACCAGCACTAAAAGACGGTATCGAGCTTTGTCGTAAAGCCATTGATGACGTGTTAGCTAAAGGCTCGTACACGTGGGATGACTTAGTATTACCCCTTGAAGAAGCCGACGATAAATTATCGCGCATGTTCTCCCCTGTATCGCATTTAAATTCAGTAATGAATAACGACGAATTACGCGAAGCTTACGAGCAGTGCTTACCGTTAATATCTGAATATTCAACATTTGTGGGTCAGCACCAAGGTTTATACAACGCGTATAATACGCTTTATAACAGCGACGAATTTAAAACGCTGACGACAGCACAGCAAAAAACAATTACTAATGCGCTGCGTGATTTTAAATTATCGGGTATTGCTCTGGCGGCAGAGCAGCAAACACGCTACGGCGAAATTAGCGCGCGTTTATCAGAGCTTGCCTCAAAATTTGGTAACAACGTAATGGATGCCACACTTGCTTGGCACAAACATATTACTGATGAGAGTGACTTAGCAGGCTTGCCAGAATCTGCTTTAGCACTTGCAGCTGATACAGCAAAAAGTAAAGAATTAGAGGGTTGGTTATTTACACTCGATTTTCCATCATACTTACCAATAATGGCTTACGCAGATAACCGCGAATTACGCAGAGAAACCTACACTGCGTTTTCTACGCGCGCATCAGATCAAGGCCCTAACGCCGGTGAGTTTGATAACTCTGATATTATGAGCGAGGAGCTTGCGCTTCGCCATGAACTTGCACAGTTACTAGGGTTTAACAGCTACGCTGAAAAGTCACTGGCAACTAAAATGGCCGAAACACCAGAACAAGTATTCTCATTTTTAGAAGACCTAGCAGCTAAATCAAAACCACAAGCAGAGCAAGAAGTGGCCGAGCTAAAAGCGTATGCTGAGCAAAAACACGGTATTTCTGAATTAGAAGCATGGGATTTTGGTTACTACAGCGAAAAGCTTAAGCAAGAAAAGTATGCAATTTCAGACGAAGTACTACGTCCTTACTTCCCAGCAAATAAAGTGCTTAGCGGCTTATTCGAAACCGTTAATCGCCTATTTGGTATTAGCGTAAAAGAAGTTACTGACTTTGATACTTATCACAAAGATGTACGCTTTTTTGAAATTGTAGATAGTAGCAATACTCTACGCGGACGTTTTTATCTCGATTTATATGCACGTGACCACAAACGTGGCGGCGCGTGGATGGACGACTGTATGGGTCGTAAAGTACGTGCTAACGGCGAACTACAAACTCCAGTGGCTTATTTAGTGTGTAACTTTAATAAGGCGGTTGGCGATAAACCTGCGCTGTTTACTCATGACGAAGTAACTACTTTATTTCATGAGTTTGGTCATGGTATTCACCACATGCTTACACAGGTTGATGCCGCGCCAGTGGCTGGCATTAATGGTGTAGCGTGGGATGCGGTAGAGCTTCCTAGTCAGTTTTTAGAAAACTGGTGTTATGACGAAGAGGCCCTGAGCTTTATTTCAGGTCATTATGAAACGGGTGAGCCGTTACCTAAAGAGTTACTTGATAAGTTACTTGCTGCTAAAAACTATAACTCAGGCGTACAAATGCTACGTCAAATTGAGTTTTCGTTATTCGATTTTAAAATCCATAACGATTACAAAGCGGGTGAGCAATGCCAAATTCAAGCAGTACTAAACGATGTGCGTAGCCGCACATCAATCGTTAAACCGCCTGAGTTTAACCGTTTTCAAAATGGTTTTAGCCATATTTTTGCCGGTGGTTATAGTGCAGGTTACTACTCGTATAAATGGGCTGAAGTACTTTCTGCTGATGCATTTTCTAAATTTGAAGAAGAAGGTATTTTTAACGCTGAAACAGGGCAAGCCTTCATGCAAAATATTTTAGAAAAAGGCGGCAGTGAAGAGCCAATGGAATTATTTAAAAAGTTCCGTGGTCGTGAGCCAAATGTCGACGCGTTACTACGCCATAGCGGTATTGCTGTTTAAAAATTAATATTTAACACAAACCAAATTAAAGCGCCTTAATGGCGCTTTTTTATTATTTTAAAATTATTATCTAATAATTTTTAGTAATTTCATCCTACCGTACTATGCTTTTAGCACACCTAATAAAATGGACTAAGGCATGGCAAAGTTGGTATTGGCAATTGATGACGACAAGTATGTTCATCATATAATTGAAGAGTCTTTAGCAGGGTTTTGTAAAATAATTCATGCAAAAGATGGCGATGAAGGATTAAGGCTAACCAATAAATACAACCCAGATATTATTTTACTCGATATTGAAATGCCAGGTATGTCAGGTTATGACGTATGTAAAACAATAAAGCAAAGTCAAAATACTCAAGATATTCCCGTTATGTTTCTCTCATCTAAAATAGAGCTAAGCGATCGGGTAAAAGGTTATAGCGTCGGCGCATCCGATTACATTACAAAACCTTTTAATGCAGAAGAGTTAATAGCGCGAATAAAGGTACTTTACGAATATAGGCAAAAATGCGCAAAACTTAAATTGGATATAGCAAAAGCGAATAAAACAGCAGAAATAGCAATGACAGAGTCGGGTGATATGGGGCGTATAATGCGCTACGTTGGACAAAGTTATCACGCTAATAATTTTCAATCGTTGAGTGAATACTTTTTTACCTTTTTTGCTCCTTTAAATTTAGATGTTGTGGTTGTGTTTTGGTATCAAGGAAAAGGTATTTTTTACAGCCAGCAAAGTGGTGTTTGCCCGTTAGAACAAGAGCTGCTTGAGCAACATCGAAATGCTCAACGATTTGTTGATATTGGTAGCAGCACTATCATTAATTATCCCAAAGTGTCCCTTTTGATAAAAAATATGCCAGTTGATAACGATGCTTTGTATGGGCGCTACAAAGATCTGTTCCCGCATATATTAGAAGTAACCAACGAGAAGGTTGTTACCATGGAAAGAAGCGAAAGCAGTTATGAGCAGGCAGCTCAAATAAGTACAGCCCTTCAAGATATTGTTAAGCAGTTAACTACTCAAAATGTAGAGCAAAACAAAAGTACTAAAGAGTTTATAGAGCAGCTACATGAACTTGACTGCGCTATTAAGCTACAACAAACACAAGCAAATCCTGCGGATCTCACTTTATATATATCTCAATTGGATCAAACAATGCAGTTATTTGTATCGGCTAATAGTGATTTAGCCTTTATCAAATATCAGCTTAAACAAGTTGCCGAAAGCCGCAATGAACTTATATCTAATTTACGTACTAAAGCGGAAGCCGCAAAGGTCAATACGAATCATCATAGTGATATAGAGCTATTTTAGTGCTTTAAAGTAAAGCGGTTGATATACTACAGGCGTATTTTATCGTCGGAGTTTATTGTGGTTATTCAGTGTGCTTTTAAAGAGTTACGCCCTTATTTAAATGAATTAGAAACACGCTTTGGTTTAGCCCAATGGGCGCAAAATTGCAGTGGCTTTAGCTTACATTACGATGATAAAGGGTTAAGTCTATTTAAAACCGACGAGCCTAAACTAGGTGCAATTAACGTTGATTTTGTAACCGGTGCTGCCGCCCATAGGCGTAAGTTTGGCGGTGGTAAAGGGCAAGCAATTGCCAAAGCGGTGGGTTTAAATAAAGGCGCAACGCCTGTTGTACTTGATGCTACCGCTGGTTTAGGGCGAGATGGTTTTGTACTTGCCTCGCTAGGGTGCAAAGTTATATTACATGAACGTCACCCGGTTGTAGCTGCACTTTTATACGATGGTTTAAAGCGAGCCTATAGCGATATTGAAATTGGTTTGTGGATGAAAGAAAACATGAGCCTAATATTTGGCTCAAGCCATACTTTGCTCTCTCAATGCGAAAGCATGCCTGATGTTGTTTATCTAGATCCCATGTTCCCGCATCGCGAAAAATCAGCATTAGTTAAAAAAGAAATGCGCGTATTCCAAGAGCTTGTGGGTGCAGACAACGACGCTGACGACCTACTTGATTTTGCCTACCCACTTGCCAGTAAGCGTGTTGTTGTAAAACGCCCCGATTACGCTCCATTCTTAAACGAAAAAACCCCAAGTATGCAGATCAAAACCAAAAAGAACCGTTTTGATGTCTATGTAAAGGCGGCAATGGTTTAAGCATCAAAACAAATCGACGTTATATCCCTAGAATTTACCCATGTAAGAATCGTTATATTGGGTTTGATCATAGGATCTAGCCTTTTGAATCTAGGATCTTATTACATTTTCATGTTAGAATTTGCGCAATTTTTTGGCATAGCAAAGTAGCACAGTAATGATCTTAGATGATATTCGCATTGTTTTAGTTAACACGTCACATTCGGGCAATATTGGTTCGGCGGCTCGCGCCATGAAAACCATGGGTTTATCAAAACTTTATTTAGTTGATCCTGCTTGCGAAATAGACAGCCAAGCAAGTGCATTAGCTGCAGGCGCAACTGATGTTTTAGGCAATGCAGTTATTGTAGGTACCGTTGAAGAAGCTATCGCTGACTGTACATTAACGATTGGCACAAGTGCGCGTTCTCGTACGCTTTCGTGGCCAATGGTTGAACCACGTGAATGTGGTGAAAAGCTCGTTGCTGAAGCCGTAAATGGTCCTGTAGCGCTAGTATTTGGTCGTGAAAACAGTGGTTTAACTAATGAAGAATTACAGCTTTGTAATTACCATGTATGTATTCCTGCTAATCCAGAGTACAGCTCGCTTAATTTAGCTATGGCCGTACAAACACTTAGCTACGAAACTCGCATGGCATTTTTAAATCAACAACCTAAAAAGGTTGAAGAAGACGATGCAGTTTACCCAAGCTCAAAGCAAACTGAGCTGTTTTATGATCACCTTGAAGACACGTTGTTTAAAACAGGTTTTATCATCAAGCAACACCCTGGTTTAGTTATGACTAAATTACGCCGTTTGTTTAACCGAGCTCACCCTGAAGATGCTGAAATGAATATTTTACGCGGTATTCTCACCTCAATTAATAAGGCTATCCCTAAGTAACTTAGGTATAGCTATTAGTTATAAAAGACCTAGACTAATTAACGCGCTAATACTTGACTAAATTACTCAGGTAATTACAATGGCTGTAATACTTGACCAAAGAGGTCAAGTATTGAAAATTTGTTAACTCTACAATTTAAAAGTAAGAGTTTCTAAATCAAATTTTTATCAAGTGATAATACTTGACTAATTTACTCTGGTAATTAAAATTTGCACTCTTTTGTGCAGGGGGCGTTATGAAGTTAACATCAAAAGGCAGATATGCCGTTACAGCTATGCTGGATGTTGCACTACACACAGGTGTAGGTCCTGTAGCCCTTGCTGATATTTCACAAAGACAAGAAATTTCTTTGTCTTACCTTGAACAATTATTTGCTCGTTTACGTAAAAATGGCCTAGTAAGTTCTGTTCGTGGACCTGGTGGTGGTTATTTACTAGGGCGTGAAGCGAGCGTTATCTCTGTTGGCGATATTATTAGCGCCGTAGACGAATCGGTCGATGCAACACGTTGCCAAGGTGCCGATACCGGCTGTCAGAGTGGTATGCGTTGTTTAACACATAATTTGTGGTCAGACCTAAGCGCACGCATAGAAGAATTTTTGAATAATATTACCCTTGCTGAATTGGTGGAAAAATCAGATGTGAAAGAAATAGCATCGCGCCAAGATAACAGTATTAATAATGCAATTAAGCAGTTGGAAAACATTCAAGTAAGCTGTCAACTTTAAGGTTGACCTGCAGCGGAGAGAGAAATGAAGTTACCGATTTATTTAGATTACGCAGCGACCACGCCTGTTGACGAACGTGTTGCTAAAGAAATGATGCAATGCCTGACAATGGACGGTAAGTTTGGTAATCCTGCGTCACGCTCACACCGTTTTGGTTGGCAAGCAGAAGAAGCTGTTGACCAAGCACGTACAGATATTGCTGATTTAATTAATGCAGACCCACGTGAAATTGTTTTCACATCGGGTGCAACAGAATCAAATAACCTTGCTATTAAAGGTGCAGCACAGTTTTACAAGAAAAAAGGTAAGCACGTTATTACCGCTAAAACTGAGCATAAAGCAGTAATCGACACATGTCGTGAGCTTGAGCGCCAAGGTTTTGAAGTAACTTACATGGACGTTGAAGAAAACGGCCTACTTGATTTACAAAAACTTGCCGACACAATGCGTGACGACACAGTACTTGTAAGCATCATGCACGTTAATAACGAGCTAGGTGTAATTCAAGATATCGCGACTATTGGCGAAATGTGTCGCGAACGTAAAATTATGTTCCACGTAGATGCAGCGCAAAGCGCGGGTAAAGTATTAATCGACGTGCAACAGCTTAAAGTTGATTTTATGTCGTTCTCTGCACATAAAGTGTATGGCCCTAAAGGTGTTGGCGCACTTTACGTTCGTCGTAAACCACGTGCTCGCCTTGAAGCGCAAATGCATGGTGGCGGACATGAACGCGGTATGCGCTCTGGTACACTAGCTACTCACCAATTAGTGGGTATGGGTACTGCGTTTAAAATTGCTAAGCAAGATTTCGAAAAAGATCACGCACACATCAGCGCCTTACGTAATCGTTTAATCGACGGCATTATGGCTGATATGGACGAAGTATACTTTAACGGCACGCAAGACCAATCAGTACCTGGCATTGTAAACATCAGCTTTAACTTTGTTGAAGGTGAGTCGTTACTTATGGCAGTAAAAGACATTGCAGTATCGTCAGGTTCAGCCTGTACATCTGCAAGCTTAGAGCCTTCTTATGTATTACGTGCACTTGGCCGTAACGACGAATTAGCACATAGCTCAATTCGTTTTAGTATTGGTCGCTTTACTACCGAAGAAGAGATTGATTACACCGTCGAATTAATGAAAAACTCTATCGGTCGCCTACGTGAGATGTCTCCACTTTGGGAGATGCATCAAGAAGGTATTGATTTAGATTCAGTTGAATGGGCTCACCACTAATAGTGTGAGCACATACCCTAGCAGGTAATGAGGATAGAATAATGGCTTATAGTGATAAAGTAATCGACCACGTAGAAAACCCACGTAACGTAGGTACTCTAGATAAGAATGATCCGTCAGTGGCAACGGGTATGGTAGGCGCACCAGCATGTGGTGACGTAATGAAATTGCAAATTAAAGTATCTGCCGAAGGCGTTATTGAAGATGCAAAATTCAAAACCTACGGTTGTGGTAGCGCAATTGCTTCATCTTCACTTGTAACAGAGTGGGTTAAAGGCAAAACGCTAGACGAAGCAGCGACAATTAAAAACACTGATATCAGTGCAGAGCTTGAATTACCACCAGTGAAAATTCACTGTTCAATTTTAGCCGAAGACGCAATTCAAGCAGCAATTGCAGACTACAAAAGCAAACAAGCGAAGTAAGAAGAGAAACTCATGGCAGTGACATTGACAGATGCGGCAGCAAACCGCGTACAATCATTTTTAGCAAACCGCGGTAAAGGTTTAGGCCTGCGCGTTGGCATTAAAACGACGGGCTGTTCAGGTCTTGCTTATGTACTTGAGTTTGTTGACGATTTAAACGAAGACGATGAAACTTTTGCGGCTAAAGGTGTAACATTAATTGTTGACGCTAAAAGCTTAGTTTACATCGATGGCACAGAGCTCGACTACACTAAAGAAGGCTTAAATGAAGGGTTTAAATTTAGAAACCCTAATCAAGCAGATGAGTGTGGTTGTGGCGAAAGCTTTACCGTTTAAGCTTAAAATATCTTTGTAGTATAAATAAGCCCTGCCAGTTAATGTAGGGCTTTGTTATTTCTGAATATTATTGGTTGAAGTTATGCGTTACTTTGAATTATTTGCAGTCCCCGTTGATTACAATATTGATTTAGCAACGGTTAACAAGCACTACTTGGAATTACAGCGTACTGTACATCCAGATCGCCACGCGAATGCGAGCAGCCGCGATAAGTTAATGGCAGTGCAAAGCGCCGCCGAAATTAACGATGCGCTACAAACATTAAAGCACCCAGTAAAACGTGCTGAATATATGCTGAGCGAGCTAGGCGTTGATATTCGTGCAGAGCAGCAAACCTTGCAAGATCCAATGTTTTTAATGCAGCAAATGGAACTTCGCGAAGAGCTTGAAGAGCTAACATCGTCGCGCGATCCTGATACCGCCATTGCAAATTTTGAAAAACAAATTAAGCAACTAAACACGCAGTACAGTGCACAGCTTGCCGAGCAACTAGCAAGTAACGATGAGCAGCAATATCAACTTGCCGCAGATAATATTCGTAAACTGAAGTTTGTTTATAAGTTACGTGACGAACTAGAGCGTATTGAAGACAGTTTATTTGACGATTAATTACTTGCTGCAAAGCGAGCAACACGAGTTTAAAGAGCATTATGGCATTATTGCAAATTGCTGAGCCGGGGCAGAGCGCGGCACCACACGAACATAAACTAGCTATTGGTATTGATCTTGGTACAACTAACTCATTAGTTGCAACAGTACAAAGTGGCGAAGCCCGCACGTTAACTGATGATCTTGGCGCGGCTATGTTACCGTCGGTTGTTCGTTATCAAGCAGGCGGTATTACTGTTGGCGCAGAGGCTGCACAAGCAGCAACGCAAGACCCTGCTAATACACTTATTTCGGTTAAGCGTTTTTTAGGTAAAACTCAGGCTGAAATAGAGAAAAGTTATGGGCAACTACCGTATGAGTTCTGTGAGCACAATGGTGCGTTAGCAATAGAAACTGCGGCAGGTAAAATCAGTCCAATTAAAGCATCAAGCCATATTTTAGCTGCATTAAAAGCACGAGCTGAGCAAAGTTTTGGCAACCAAGAAATTTTAGGGGCTGTAATCACAGTACCAGCGTACTTTGATGACGCACAGCGCCAAAGTACTAAAGATGCCGCAGAACTTGCTGGTATTAACGTACTACGTTTATTAAATGAGCCAACAGCAGCAGCGGTTGCTTATGGTTTAGATTCAGGTCAAGAAGGTATTATTGCTGTTTATGATTTAGGCGGTGGTACATTTGATATATCAGTACTTAGATTACACCAAGGTGTGTTTGAAGTAATGGCAACTGGCGGCGACTCAAGCCTCGGCGGCGATGACTTTGACTCACTACTTGTTGATTACTTTAAGCAGCAAACTGGTGTGTCAGCGTTGTCACCTTCAGTTTTACGTTTATTCATCAATAAAGCAAAAGCCTGTAAAGAAGCATTAAGCCAATACGCTAAAGTAAACGTGGGTCTTGAGTTTGACGATCAAAAATACACAGTAGAAGTAACACGCGAAACGTTTGACGAAATGGCTATGCCTCTCGTTAAAAAAACACTGCGTTCGTGTCGTCGTGCTGTAAAAGATGCTGGCATAGAAAACGACGAAGTACTGCAAGTTATTATGGTAGGCGGTTCAACCCGTATGCCACTGGTACGTAGCCAAGTACAAAGCTTTTTTGATAAAGAGCCGCTAACTTCAATCGACCCAGATCGTGTTGTCGCTTTAGGTGCTGCGCTTCAAGCTGACGTGTTAATTGGCAATAAGCCCGATTCTGACATGTTATTGCTTGATGTATTACCGTTATCGTTAGGTCTTGAAACTATGGGTGGTTTGGTTGAAAAAATCATTCCGCGCAATACGACGATTCCGGTAGCACGCGCGCAAGAATTTACAACGTTTAAAGACGGCCAAACAGCTATGTCATTACATGTGCTGCAAGGCGAGCGTGAGCTTGTTGATGATTGTCGTTCGCTTGCTAAGTTTAGCTTAAAAGGTATTCCACCAATGGCGGCAGGCGCTGCGCATATTCGTGTAACCTTTAAAGTTGATGCTGATGGCCTATTAAGTGTTTCAGCTATGGAAAAATCAACAGGTGTACAAGCTGAGATTCAGGTTAAGCCTTCGTTTGGTTTATCTGACGACCAAGTAGCTGACATGCTAAAAGAGTCAATGAGCAACGCTAAAGGCGACATGCAAGCACGTATGCTTAAAGAGCAACAAGTAGAAGCTCTGCGTGTAATAGAAGCGCTTAATGCATCACTTGCAGCCGATGCTGCATTACTTGACGATATGCAACTTGCTAACTTACGCGCTGAAATTGCAGAACTGGTAAAAGTGCGCGAAAATGCACAAGAGCCTGGCGAAATAAAAGCAGCTATCGAAAAAGTCGATAATGCGAGTAGCGACTTTGCATCGCGTAGAATGGATGCATCAATTAAAAAGGCCCTTACAGGGCAGTCAGTAGACAACATTTAAGAGAGATTAGAATGCCACAAATTGTTTTTCTTCCACATCCTGAATTATGTCCTGACGGCGCTGCAATTGAAGCTCCTACAGGCCAAACGGTACTCGACGCTGCACTTAAAAATGGCATTAGCATTGCACATGCCTGCGAAAAGTCGTGTGCATGTACTACGTGTCATTTAGTGATTCGTGAAGGATTTGATTCACTACAAGAGAGTGATGAGCTAGAAGATGACATGCTAGATAAAGCATGGGGCTTAGAGCCTGAGTCACGCCTTGGTTGCCAAGCAATTATAAGAGATGAAGACTTAGTGGTTGAAATACCTAAGTACAATCTCAATATCGTTAATGAAGAGCACTAGTTTTTAACGATGTATATATTAAAAGCCGCTGTTTGATACAGCGGCTTTTTTGTTTCAAGAAAGCATTTATAAACACGTAGCAGCGACTTTATGTCGCGTTTTAAATCTCAAACGTTTTAAGTTAAATTTTTCTAATCTCAAACTTGAACATCAAAATGATCACGTATTTTTCAGATTATATAAACGCGGGGTAAACCCGCTGCTACGAGTTCAACCCAATCCCTAAAATCTATTTCGGAGGTGTATTTTGAGTAATCTTATTTTTTCTGACTCATTTATTAACGGCGAGTTTTATAAAACTGATACGCGCTTTAGCGTTAACGATCCCGCGACCGAAAAAAGTATTGTTGATGTAAGCGATATTGACGAGCAGGGTGTAAATAGCGCAATAACTGCAGCTCAAGGGGCTTTTGTTAAGTTAAAAACTACGAATGCGACCGAGCGAAGCGAAACGTTAATGCGCTGGTATGAGCTAGTTATAAAACACAAACAAACACTTGCAGAGTTAATGACCAAAGAGCAAGGCAAGCCGCTCAAAGAATCCCTTGGCGAAATTAACTACGGTGCAGGTTTTATCAAATGGTTTGCAGAAGAAGCCAAACGTAGTTACGGAGATGTAATTCCGCCAACAGATAACTCGCATCGTTTAACTAGCTTTAAGCAGCCTGTAGGTGTTGTTGCTGGTATTACGCCATGGAACTTCCCTGTTGCTATGGTTACTCGTAAAGTAGCTCCAGCTTACGCTGCGGGCTGTAGCTTTATACTTAAACCTTCTGAACATACGCCACTATGTGCTATCGCACTTGCTTATTTGGCCGATCAAGCTGGTTTTGTTAAAGGTGCATTTAATGTACTGGTTTCACAAGATGCCAAAACAGTAGGTAAAATGCTGACTGACTCAGAAATCGTGCGTAAGTTTACATTTACCGGCTCTACCGGTGTAGGTAAGCAGTTGCTATCTCAATGTGCAGACACAATTAAACGCACCTCGATGGAGCTTGGCGGCAATGCGCCTTTTATCATTTTTGATAATGCAGATTTAGATGAAGCTGTAGAAGGGCTAATGGCGGCTAAATTTAGAAATAGTGGGCAGGCATGTGTTGCTGCAAACCGTATCTTTATACAGCGTAATATTCTCGACAAAGTACTGTCAAAAATCACGCCTAAGGTTGCAGCATTAAAAGTGGCAAATGGTTTTGAAGACGATGTTGATATTGGTCCGCTTATTTACCCTAAAGCCAAAGAGAAAGTACAACAGTTAGTACAAGACGCACTCGATAAAGGTGCTACGTTGATTGGCGATAATAGTGACTTAGGTGGCAGCTTTCAAAACCCATTAATAGTAAACAACGTAACTACTGACATGGATATTTACCACGAAGAAGTATTTGGTCCAGTATTAACGGTTATTCCTTTTGATGAAGAAAGTGAAGTGCTTGCACTTGCTAACGATGTACCATTTGGTCTAGCAGCCTATTTTTATAGCCAAAATATTAAGCAAATTTACCGAATTAGTGAAGGGCTTGAATTTGGTATGGTAGGTGTAAATGAAGGTGTTATATCAAACCCAGTAGCGCCTTTCGGTGGCGTTAAACAATCTGGTTTGGGCCGAGAAGGTGGGCATCAAGGGCTGGATGAGTACCTAGAAGAAAAATACGTGTGTATTAAAATATAACGGCAGTTAAGTATACGAGCGCGAATTTACTTCGCGCTTTTTTATGACGTTAATATGGCAGATATATGAACTTTACCTTTTACTGTTGCTACCCAAAGCGCTAAATGCTACCTTTGGGAACATATTTTTTGTTAATAAAACAACATAAAAAAACAAATAAAAAGTAAAAGGATTTCTATAAGTAGAAATAACCCCGTGTGTAAATGCCACCGTAAGGTGGCATTTTTTTGTTTGGATAGGTATAGGCTGTAATAAGCGTATTTTGAATAAAGGCATGGCTTTATAGGTGCTAACTTATAGGTGTGTAACCGGGTAAGTTATCAAAATCTACCTCATCTAGCTGCTCTGGGTTAGCATATTCATTGATATAATTTTTATAGACTTGCGACTCAATAAAAATAGCAAAAATGTCAGCATCAAGATGGTTTTTAGCAACCATTGACCCTAAAATAAATAAACACTCACTGACCGGTTTTGCTTTTTTGTAGGGCCTGTCTACTGCAGATAGCGCTTCAAAAATATCCGTAATAGCCATTAACCTTGCAGGCACCGACATTTGCTCTTTGGTTAAACCTCTTGGGTAACCAGTACCGTCAAGTTTTTCATGATGACCTAAAGCATATTCAGTCACATTGCTTAAGTGTTTAGGGAACGGCAGGGCATCTAAAATATTTTTAGTTACATCCATATGACGTTTCATTACTTCACGTTCGGCTTCGGTTAACGTGCCTCTTCGTATTGTTAAGTTTTCAACTTCATCAGCTGAGAGCAATGGTGTATTAATATCATTTATAACGAGTTGGTATTTGTTTGCAATGCGTTCAATGTGCTCAAATTCTGCATCACCTAAAAACTCGCCCCCTACATTCACACGCTGTAATAATGCACGGTCTAATGCCAACTGTTTAAGCTCGGTATCAAGTAGGCGTTCAAATTGTTGAACCTCGATAGGTTTTTGCAGCTTCATCGCACAGATGATTTTTTGCTGATACGCTATTTTTAAATCTCGGCTAATTATTTCAAATTTAGCATCTACATATTTTATTCGATCAAAAATAGTTTCTAGTTTTGTCGACTTTTCCATAATGTGATCGGGAGTCGCGATTTTCCCACAGTCATGTAACCAGCCTGCTATATCAAGTTCATGCCGGTCGGCCTCACTCATCGAAAATGAAGCCAAAGGGCCTTTATTTATATCATGTACGGCATCAGCTAGCATTAACGTGAGTGCTGGCACTCGTTTACAATGGCCACCGGTATGAGGAGATTTTTCATCTATTGCCATCGCAATTGTTTCAGCAAAGGTCGAAAAAAGATCTTCCATTCCCTTAATTAGTGTCGAGTTAGTTAGTGAAATAGCGCCTAAAGAGGCAAAAGATCGAATTAGAGTGACAAGCTCTTCACTAAAAGGAATGTTTTTATTTTGCGCATCTTTTACATTTATAAGCTGGATTACACCAATAATGTCATCTTCATGATCTTTTAAAGGAATTGTTAGCATGGACTCAGAACGATAACCCGTGCGTGCGTCCATTTTGCGAGCTGCGCTCATATCAAAGGGCAGGGCATCATACACGTCAGGAATGTTAATCACTTCGCCAGAATTTGCAGAGTGGGCAACAATAGCGGTTTCGTTTGGTTTGCCATCAATAAAAAGATCTATATTAGGAAAATCTACAGGGCTCCCTAAAGTGCCACCTAAATAAAGATTTAATGACTTATTTATTACCGTTTCAAACTTGAGTTGTTTGTTTGGGGTAATAGAGTAAATGCTGCCAGCATCAGAATTTGCTATCGACATCACAACTTGCAGTATTTCATCAAGTAACTTAGACGAGTTTTTTTCTGTTGTTAGCCTAATACTAATATCGATAAAATGCTGAAGATTTGTTTTATCTATAATGTGCTGTCGCATATGTTTACTACTTTTTAGTATGTTTGAAGGCACCATTCCAATCCTTAGCGAGTGTTTGCAAATCAGTGCCCTTAATACGTTCGATAAAAATGGTATAAACGTCAGAGCTAAATACGGTCGTGCTGTGTAGTTCTTTAAATAAGCTAAGCGCTTGTGGCCAGTTTTTACTATAAAAAAGCGTCATGGCCTGCTGTGATTTTTTAACTTCATTTAACTGTTCTTCATCGAGCTTATCTGTAAAGTTTATAGGCTCAAACAACAGTACAGCCGTTATTTTTCCGACAACTTGCACTTTATCTATTAAACGAAATGAAATATGAGGGCATTCCTTCATCGTTTCTTCTGTAACAAGAATAGCTACGCCATAAAATTTGGTCAAGCTTTCTACTCTAGCACCTAAATTAACAGTATCACCAAGAACTGTATAGGCTTTACGGTAAACCGAACCCATATCACCTACATTCATATCGCCAGTACTTAAACCGATACCAATTTTTATTGCAGGCTGATTGTTTTCTGCAAATAACTGATTTATTTGCGTTAACCCGTTTATCATACCCATAGCGGCTTCAACACCATGGCGAGCGTGGTTTTCATCTTTTAGTGGAGCATTCCAAAATGCCATCACCATATCGCCTACGTACTTATCAATAGTTCCGTTATGATCAAATATGATTTTGGTAATAGCCGTAAGATATTCGTTTAAATATTCACTTAACTGATGGGGCGACATACTTTCTGATACTGAAGTGAAACTACGAATGTCGGCAAACAACACCGTCATATTTTTTCGCTCACTTTTTTGAGATAAACTTTTACCCTGTAGTATCATCTGGTTTATACGCTCAGGAGGCATATATTGGTCAAACATAGATTTTATTTTTCGGCTATGCTTCATTTCAGCGATAGAACCAACAATGATGTAATAACCCGCTAATATAATGATAAGTAAAAGAGGCATTAATAAAGGTAAACTAATTTTTTGCACTGACCATAAATAAACGTTTAAAAATATAACGACACTTGTGACTGTAAGAGACAAAATAATAATAAAACGTGCGCTCTTACCGTGGCTAAAAAACGACAGTACGCTACCCGTTAATGCAATGATGAGTAAGCTTGCTCCCAGTGACCAATTAGGTTTAGAGGGAAGTAGCTCTGGGTGCATTAACCCTTCAAATATATTGGCATGTACCTCAACACCGGGATACTGTAAACCAACAGGTGTTGATCTTAAATCAGCGAGTCCAATTGCCGATGTGCCAATAAAGGCTACAGTGCCTTCTAATTCCTCTAAACCAATTTTTTTGGTCAAAATATCGGTAGCCGAATAATAAGGGAAGCTATGTGCACGCCCTTTGTAAGGAATTAATATTTGCCCATATTCATCAGTTTGAATCCACTTATCTTGAAACTTTATGCCTTCGAATAACGTTATACCATCTAATATATTGGAACGAGTTTCTATGTTTTCAGCAAGGGTATAAAGTCGAGCAACTTCAAGTGCTAAAGAAGGGTAGAGCTTATTGCCAACTCGATTTACAAGAGCTGCTTTACGTATAAAACCATCTTCATCGCTATGTGCATTAATAAAACCGGTACCCGTTGTCGCATTTTGTAACTGAGGAATATTTACAATAGCACCAGGAAACTGGTTTATCTGTGAATTAGTATGATCCGCATTTGCCCACACAACACTGCTTTTAGCTGGCAGGTTTTGATTAGTGAGTTGTTCATCAATTAATAAAAAACCAAGAACAGTATCATTTTTAGATAATGCGCTTGCTAGTTTTGTGTCTGCATCGACTTGTTTAGTAATTTCAGCAAAGGGGATGGTGTACTTTTTTGATAAATCAGGAATTTCAGACATAATTTTTGTAACAGGGTTTTCTTCCTGTTCAGAAAAAAATATATCGAATGCAATAACAATAACACCTGCATCAGTAAGCTTTGTAACAAGGTCAGCTAATTTTGAGCGACTCCAAGGAAAGCGTCCTTGTTCTTGCATGCTCCTTTCGTCGATATCAATTATTACAACGGTTTCATCAATACGCCTAGGCGTCTCTGAAAGTGTTAGTAACAACCGAGAGTCGTATATTATACCTTCTACGCGGTTCACTAACTTTGCGAGCGACCCAGTTGAAAATAGCTCTATTGATGCAATTAATAATGTAATAACAGCGCCAATGAAAAAGTGCTTTGAAGTAATTGGTTTTAAGGAACTAATGAGTAACGCTCCTTGATAGACTAAAAATCAAAAACTCGTCCTTCTCGGCCGCACTCTATTTTTACCTGTTGAGCGTACTGCGTGTGTAAATATTTTTCTATAGCTAATAACTGTTCATCGGTTCTTGATGGATCGTGGCTAATAATAACCACATTTTTAATACTCGCTTTTATCGCAAGCTCAGCAACCTGATCTATGGTGCTATGCCCCCAACCATGTTTAAGAGGCAAGTCTGCATCTATAAATTGAGCATCATGAATTAGTAAATCAGCGCCTTCAATAAAATTGACCCATTCGCTAATACTTGTGTTTGCTTTTTCTGGCGGATTTAGCTCATTGTCGGTAACGTAAGCCACCTTTTTTTCATCTGCTTTAATACAATAAGCAGTACCACCACCAGGGTGATTTAGTGGAGCAGTCGAAACCAAAAAACCATTAAGTGTAAATTGCTTTTGAGACGATAAATCAGTATTAAGCGTAATGCTGGCAGGTAAATCTTGATAACACACCGGAAAGTACGAACCACTCATTTGCTTTAATATGGCATCTTGGCTTTTTTTATCATCAACGTTACCCACAGTAATAGTTATATCGCGGTTGGGTTGGTAAATAGGTTTAAAAAAAGGAAACCCTTGAATATGGTCCCAATGGTTATGCGTTAGCAAAATATTGATAGGACTTTGTGTTTCTAGTAAACGTGTACCGAGTTCTACAATACCGGTACCAGAGTCTAAAATAAGATCTTTGCCATTATTTTGTTCGATGTACACACATGAGGTATTTCCTCCAAAAATGTGTGTATTACTTCCTGCTGAAGCCATTGAGCCTCTAACACCAAAAAATTCAACTTTCATAATTTAAGGCTAAGCTCCATCTTCTAAAAAATTGAATTTAGAAATACTAACATTGTTAGAGTTAGTGTCATTACAGGTGCTACTTACAACAACTTGGGTGTCATTTTGTAAGATGATTGAAGTAAATACATGTGTACTGGTACATTGGCTTGCTTCATAAAATCCGGCACCACTGGCTCCAAACGTATTATCTAAAGTACCGTTAGTTAAAATACGCGCTAACATTCCTTTATTGTTAGCCATGCCGGCTAAAATAAGTTGATTGCTACTATCGAGCGCTGCACCACTTAGCTCAGTGTTACCGCTTGACGCCAAAGTATATTCACCGACACCATTTACGGCAAAGTTAGTATCAAGCGCACCCGTAACGAGCAACCTAATAACATTGGCTTTATTTGGCGAATCAATAAGGTTTGCTATCAAATATAACTTACCCGTTGTGTCAGCTAAAATTTGTACTAATTTGTTGTCGGTATCTGTGGTTTCTTCACCTACATACTTAAAGACCTCGGTACCGTTTGAGCTTAGCTTCAATGCAATTAGCTTTGAAGTGCCACTTAATACTGCCTTACCACCAATGAAAATATCTGCATTGTCGGTATGTACACGGTTATAGTACTCAAAAGCTGAGCCTATGATACTTCCGCCAGTGCCAAAGTTAGGCTCAAGGGTACCTTCTGGTGTCAACATTATAACGATTGGGCTAGGAGTGCCGCTTATTACGATTGACCCAACAGTAATAATGTTACCGCTATTATCAAGTGCAATACCTGTCAGGTTTACCAATTCTGCGCCACTGACAGAGGTTGTGTATACCCCGTCTGTTGCAAATGATGTGTCTAAATTACCAGACTGATCAACTTTAGCTACAAAACCCGCTTCACCATTTTCACTATTTTTAGATCCTGTAATAACTAATTTACCGTCGCCTTGCTCGGTTAAAGCGATGCGTGAGTTACTTAAATCTATGGCAATTTCTTTATGGCCACTTTCGCTAAAGCTAGTATCGATATCACCCTCATTCGTAAAGCGTGTTAATACTAACTTAGTAGTTGAGCCCGATTTAGCAGTTGATGCAAGAATATATTTACCAGCATCAGGGCCATTACTAAGCTGTAAAACGTGCATTGATTCATCGTTAGTTGCATCTACTGAATTAGTAAAGGTAAAGTAACCATTGGTTTCAAAGTTACTAAATAATGTGGCTTTATCGTCAATTGCTGCAATAAACGGTTTTGTATTTGAGTCATCGTTAACACCTGCTACCCAAATAGTGTCATTAGAGTCGATAGCTAAAGTATTGGCAAATTGCTTACCACTTATACCATTAATTATATTAATGCCGGAGGTGCCATAGGCGCCATCTAAAGTACCTTGATTATTAATCCGTGCTGAAAATAATTTTTCTGAGGCTGATACGCCAGTCGTCCCCGAAAAACTAATATCATTGTTAATAGGCTCGTGTTTAATACCGGAAATTTTAGCGCCGCCATCACCATTTCCACTATCATTATCAATATCATAAATTGCAATACCAGCATTGCCAAAGGTGGTGATTAGCTCCCCATCTTTATTAATAGCTAATACTACCGCTTCTTTTTCACCGCTGGTTCTTGTTACATATCCACCTGCAAAGGCAGTAAATTCAGAATCAACAACTCCACCTACAGCAAAAAGTTCGTCGTCTTTATCATTATCAGATATATCAATTGTTAGTGCTGCGCCACCATTAAAGTTATTGTCATTATCGCCATCAGATTTTAAATAACGAAGTAAAGAGTCTTTTGTTCCCTCTGCATTGGTAACACTCCCAACCACTAAGTAATCGGAATCATCAAAGTTCTTAATTGCAAAGCCTTCATCATCTCGATTAGCGCCGCTAACATCGACAATAGCTGGAGTAGAGTTCTCAAAATCTAGATCTGATTTTTTATAATGTATCCATAAACTATCGTTTTGAGTGCCATCAAAGTGTTTGCCCACAGCCAGTAATTTATCGCCATCAATTTCAAGGTCATTAATAACGGTAGTACTATTAAGCGTTGTACACTGAACACCTGCGCCACTTTCACCGTCGTCGTCATCATCATCATCATCATCATCCGAACCAGTGCTTAACGTTCCAGCGAGATCCATTTTAAGTATACAAGCTTCATTATGGGTGCCATCAAAACTAGAATAGGCAATGAAAAGATCTGTACCGTCAGAAATAATAGCGGTGGCTTCTTCGTCTTGATCTAAATCGAGTATTTTAGTGCCGGTGTTATTAAAGGTAGTATTCATATCACCATTGTTTGAGTAAGAGACAATAAGAAGGTCTTTATCAGCATTGTTGGTAAAACCAACAAAATATAGTTTGCCATTAAGCTCAATACTGTCTTTAAACTCACCACCAGAAAAAATGTTTGAAAGATCAAGCTCACCTGTAATTGGGCGGCCAAATGTCACATCTTCAGTTGGAATAAGGAGTTCAACTTCATCAGTAATATTAACGGTTATGTTAACGTTTGAACTTTCATTAGGTGTGCCATCATCAGTTATAGTGACATTTAAGATATATTGATTAGTTGTTTCAAAATCAAATGGGCTTTCACCTACGGTTGATAAAACACCAGAGCTACTATTAATTTCAAATGAAGCAGTGTCACCGCCAGTTAAACTATAAGTTAAGGTCTGGTTCTCAATATCTGACGCGCTAACAGTCCCTATGATGTCGCCATCTGTAGCATTTTCACTAATACTAAAACTTTGAACCAATGCTACAGGTGCATCGTTAACACCAGTTACGGTAATGGCCACTGTGGCTGTATTGGTTCCGCCATTATTATCACTAATCGTATAAGTTACCGTGGCAAGTCCATTGGTATTGGCTTCAGGCGTATATTGAATTTGATTGCCAACTACTGAGACCGAGCCAATATCAGCTGAGGCTGAAGAGATCACCAAGCTGTCTCCATCAGAGTCAGTATCATTTGCTAATACGTTTATCAGTATTGGTGCTGCATCTTCAGCCATGGTTGCGGTATCATTATTGGCAACAGGTGCATCATTCACGGCAGTTATCGTAATAGCGAGCGTGGCAGTATTCGTTCCACCATTATTATCACTAACAGTATAAGTAACTGTTGCTAAGCCGTTGCTATCGGCTGCCGGTGTGTATTGAATTTGATTACCAACTACTGAGACTGAGCCAATATCGGCTGATGCTGCACTGATCGCCAGGCTGTCGCCATCTACATCTGAGTCATTTTCTAATACGTTTATCAGTATTGGCGCTGCATTTTCAGCCATAGTAGCGGTATCGTTATTGGCAACAGGTACATCATTCACGGCAGTTATCGTAATAGCGACCGTGGCAGTATTTGTTCCACTATTATTATCACTAACGGTATAAGTAACTGTTGCTAAGCCATTGCTATCAGCTGCAGGTGTGTATTGAATTTGATTGCCAACTACTGAGGCTGAGCCAATATCAGCTGATGCTGCACTTATCACCAGGCTGTCGCCGTCTTCATCTGAGTCATTGGCTAATACGTTTATCAGTATTGGCGCTGCATCTTCAGCCATAGTAGCAGTATCGTTATTGGCAACAGGTGTATCGTTCACTGCAGTTATAGTAATAGTGACCGTGGTATTATCTGTTCCGCCATTATTATCACTAACGGTATAAGTAACTATTGCTAAGCCATTGCTGTCGGCCGCCGGTGTATATTGAATTTGATTGCCAACCACTGAGACCGAACCAGTATCTGCCGAGGCAGCACTGATAGTGAGGCTATCGCCATCTACATCAGAGTCATTGGCCAATACGTTTATCAGCATTGGCGCTGCATCTTCAGCCATGGTAGCCGAATCGGCGTTTGCTATTGGATCATCGTTTACGGAGGTAATAGTGATAGTTAACGTTGTTGTACTGGCACCACCGCTGCTATCGCTTACAGTATAAGTAACTGTTGCTACGCCGTTGTCGTCGGCTGCCGGTGTATATTGAATTTGGTTGCCAACCACTGCGACTGAACCAGTATTTGCCGAGGCAGCACTGATAGTGAGGCTATCACCATCCACGTCAGAGTCATTTGCCAATACGTTTATTAGTATTGGCGCTGCATCTTCATCTACTGTCGCTGAGTCTGCGTTTGCAATAGGAGTATCGTTTACGGGAGTAATAATTATTGATAAGTTTGTAGTTGCAGTACCGCCGTTCCCATCACTTATTGTGTAGTTAATAATTGCTGTTCCATTTGTATTAGCAGCAGGCGTGTATTGGATTTTATTATCAACAACAGATGCAGAACCTATATCTGCAGTAGCAGCTGTTATTGTAAGAGTATCGCCATCAATGTCGGAGTCGTTAGCTAGTACGTTAACTAATAACGCAGGAGCATCTTCGTTCATCGTTGCTGAATCAGCATTTGCAGTAGGGGCATCATTAACGGGTGTAACGGTAATCGTCACACTTGCTGTTCTGTCGTTTATGCCTTCATTACCAGTGCTATAACCATCCGTAATGGTGTAAGTTAGTACTATCTCACCTGAAAAGTTTGCTGGTGGAGTAAACTGTATTTTTCCGGCGACAATAGTCGCTTCTCCAGCAATATTTTCTATGTTCGAAATACTAATCGTATCGCCATCTGCATCAGTGTCGTTAGCTAGCACGTCTAATAAAGATGCAGAGCTGTCTTCGTCTAACGTAAATTGATCGTTATTGGCTTCTGGAAAAGTATTAACGCCGCTTTCACTTAAGGTTACTTGAGCTGTTGCAGTTAAGCCTTGCTCATTTGAAATTGAATAGGTAAAGCTATCTACACCAATAAAACCTAAGTCTGGTTGGTAGGTAAATGAGCCATCAACTTTTAATGTAAGCTCGCCATTTTGAGTTGCATTGATTGCCGTGGTGTTAACTGATAAATCGCCAGCCTCAATATTAAAATCGTTAATTAATAAGCCATTTTGTACTGTTACTTCAAATAGTTTATTTTTACTAAATTGATAGGCATCATTTTGTGCGACAGGGCTATCGGGTTCGCTGTTTATTATTAAAGTTACTGTGGCTGTAGAGGTTGCACCTAATGAGTCTATAGCTTGATATCGAAATTGATCAACACCATTAAAATTAGCATCCGGCACATAACTAAAGCTGCCATCAATTGCTAATAATAGTTGGCCATGTGTTGGTGCCACAATAAATGTTTCATCAACTGAAAAACTGTCATTATTTGGGTCAGTATCGTTACTAAGCACACCATTGGTTGCTGTAACCACAAGTGTTTCATCTTCGCTTAAACTATAGCTATCATTTTTTGTTACAGGGGCTACGTTAGTGTTTGAGCTTACAATAGTTACATTTGCAATAGCCTGAGCACCTTGTGCATCAATAACTCTATACTGAAAGCTGTCTTGGCCTTGCATGTTCTGCTCGCCTTGGTATTCAAAGCTACCATTATCAAAAAGGGTTAATTGTCCTCTTGTCGGTTCGCTAACAGGCGTTGTATCAACAGTTAAGTTATCTAAATCAATATCGCTATCGTTAATAAGTAAGCCAGGCGATAGGACAACTAAGGTTCCATTGTTTGTAATGTTATAAGTATTATCAAGCGCAATAGGGGCGTCGTTAACAGCTAAAATGGTTATCTCTACAACTGCGGTATCTGTCATACCTAGCTCGTTAGCAACTTGATAGCTAAAGGCATCTTCACCATTAAAGTTTGCAATAGGGATATAAGTAAAATCCCCATTTTCATTTATATTAATGGTGCCATGCTGCGGTAGAATTAATGCATCTGCATTTACACGTAAATCGCCACTGTATTGATTCGTATCATTTGTTAGAACGTTGCCTTGCAGGGTTTGATCTTCATTTATCTGAAATTGATCGGTATTAGCTTCTGGTGCAAATGCAAGCTCTCCACCCACTGGTGCTATGTTTATTATATTAGCAAAGCCACTTTCACCACTGCCATCAATACCGGTAATAAGTACTTGATAACTTTTATCTGTAAGTGACTCGGTAATGCTTAATGCAGTATCTTGAATACTTAAAAATTGTTGCCCGTTTTCTAATTCATTAATATTAGTAGATGAAACTCCAGCTTGAGTTGCAATATAAACGTTATAACGATTAAGTTCGGGGTTAGCTTGCCACGAAAGATTAATATTATCTTCGTCTCGCTGAGCTGTAACACCTTCAATTTGATATGGTTGCCAGTTAAAAGTAATTGCATCAGCAAGGACTTGATTATTTAAAGTGTCAGTTATCCATATTTCTAGGCGTATCTCTCCTGGAGTTACGCCATAAAATGCAGGGCTGAGGCCTATAATTGATTTTTCGTAGTCAAAACCACAATCAGAAGAACACAGTGGTATGCTTTTATTGACACTAGGGAGTACTAAATTAACTTCAGCAATACCATCAGTATCCGAAGCTTCAAGTAAAAAAGAAACGTTGCCTTGCACAGTTTCGTTTGTTTGTGAAAAAACAATATTAGCGCGTGTATTAGCTATGCTTGATCCAACAACACCTCTACTTGAAGTGACAGCACCTAAAGCTTTTGTATTTTTGGTTTGATTGCTCGCTATAACACCAGCTAAATTTATATAGCTAGTCACCGTTGGCGGTACTACTTCAGCCGTAGGTGATTGTATTGTCTCTTGAGCAGGGCTTTCTTCTGAGCCTCCACAGGCACTTAACAAAAACACCATAGAACCAAGCAAAAATATATTTTTTGCTGTCATTTTAAATACTCCATAATAAAAGCTTTGTATCCAATGTGTTTATGGTTCTAATTTAAAAGAACCGCTAGCATTTACATCAGGATTATTTATTTCGTTAAGATTAAAGTTGCCAGTAATATTGTCTAAGTCATTCAAAAATATTGCATCAACATCGCCCTCGGCTTTATTGTTGCCATGGGATGCAAATGTAACGGCTAAGTCAAGTTCGCTTAAATTTATTAAACCGCTGTAAGCCGCATACCAATTTCCGCCCGCGTCATTAAAACTAATTTCGCCATCAGGTACCGTGCCATTATCAAAATCAACAGCCATAGTCATAGCAAAGTCAGTAACAGCACCCACACTCGAATTTACATTAAAGCTTGATGCTTCATAGTTAAATACACCTTGGCGCTGAGCTATTTGATCGACTAAAGATGCGCTGCTAACTGTTTGAAATTGTTGTTCAGAATATATATCCATAGTATCTGTATCTGCTTCAAAAGCATTTACTTCAACTTCAGTTACAGATGCTTGTTCAGTCTCTTCTTCGTTGTCATCTTTAGGGTCGATCGTTACTATATTTTGATCAAACACACGTGCCGCACGCGTCGTTTTTAATACTTCACCAGAGGCTGTAATTTGTGCAAACGAAAATGCCTCGTTATCACCCAAAGAAACCACGCTATTATTTTCTAAAGTTAAATCTATTGCGCCATCCCATACAGCTAAAAACACATTGCCTTCAACGAGCTGAACTTCAAAATGTGTTCCCCGTATACCAATAGAGCCAACGGGGGTTTTTACATTATAAGAGCCGCCATTTTTTTTAATCACACCCGAAATAGAGCGTAAACCACCTTTAAGTAACTCAATAGAAGCAGAACCTTGTTGGGTATTATCATCAAATTCGTAGTTAGCAATATTTAGTTCTGAATTTTCTTTTAAAGCGATTAAACCACCATCCGACATTGAAAATTGCGCTTTGCTTTTCTCTCCGGTCGTAATGCGATCTACACCAAAAACGGTATCTCTGCGCTGCAACTGCCGTTGTTGTTCAGAGCTTCCATCAACCGCTAGTACAGAGCCTCGCGCTAAAATAGTTTTACCAGCAGGATCATTTGCTTGTGTATAAAAACTTACACAAAGTAAAGTGGTAATTACAGGGAGTAAATGTTTCATAAATACCTTAAATTAAAATGAGTAAGAAGCGCTTAAATTGATATCTAAACGGTCATATTCGAATAAAGAAATATTACTGGATTTATCTTGATAGTTGGCAGCCAACTGTATGGCTAAATCGCGATTAACTAAGTAGCGAACAGAAGTTGAGAACATAAGAAGGTTATCGGCACGTTCTTGTAAAAATAAAGGGTGATCATCTTTATAATTAATCCATTGGTATCCAGCAAGAGATAACAACTGCCAATGTTGAGCCAACTGAGTGTTCACTTGGTAGTACAAGCTAGTAATATTTCGGCTATTAAATTCGCCTTGAGTAATATCGGCTTTTTCGTTTTTGGCGTTAACGCTTAAACTTTGAAACCATTGCTTAGTTGCATAGCTAGCTCCTGCATTTAATGCATAAAACGAATTATCGAGCTTTTCATCAAACCTATTATTCAAAACACCAGCAGTCGCAGAGCTAAATAAATTAACTTGTTTATTCAACTTATAATTAGCACCTGCTGTTAAAGCTGATTCAGTACGATAAAGATCGCCATCAAGCAGTAATGGAGTCGTCGATACTTGTGCAAACCAACTTATGTCATTTTGTTTATATTGATAAGCAGCATTAATGTGCGCGTTTATACGATCGTATTGGCTGAGTTCTGCAAACTTGTACCACCCAGTATTAACACTCAAAGTGATTAAACTTTTTTGATCTATAGGGTGAGAGTACTTTCCTCTATAATTTAGTCGCGCATAGTTGTCTTGCGTACTTTTACTTTCTGGCGATAATAAAAATTCACCAAGGTTAGGAATTATAATTGTATCTTCTGCCGTACCCGCATTTACGTTGCCATCAACGCCAAGGGCAAGCTCAATATTTTGCTTATAAGAACGCCTAGCTTCTTGTTTTTTAAGTGTGGTTGCATCAAGTAACGACTGTGCTGAAGACTTTATGTTATTAGGTGTATTAGGTGAGTTAATCAGTATTAAAGCTTGGGTATCGGCAGCAGGTAAATTATTAACGGTTAAATAAGCACGAACTAAGTACAAGCGAGCTTCATACCATCTAGGGTTGTTTTCAACCACACGTTCAAAGGCAAATACAGCTGGCGCCGGATGTCCTGTTTTAAGGGCAGAGATCCCTAGTAAAAAATCGTATACGGGTTCACCTAGGTACTGGTATTCACTATTACTTATTTGATAAGCCTGAGTATATTTTTTTTCAGAAACTAATTTTTGCAGTTCAATCAATAGATTATCATATTCATCATTGCTTTGAGCCAATGAGCTAAAACTTATTAAGGCCAAATAACTACATAGTAAATTTCTTAAAAGCTGTTTAATCATGCTTAATTTTATATCCCATAGGAAGTTTGATGTTTTGTAATAAAGTGATGTTATACCAATCTGCTTATATGTGAGGTCTATTTAACGTTAAGAAAATCACGCTAAAACTAGGCGAAAATTTTTGTATCTTGTTGTTATAAATAAAAAATTTTTAACAACGTTTTAGTGCAATTTAATTTGTTAAGTTGCTCAAATATTTATGCAGGTTGGTATTAGTACTAGAAATCTAGCACTTTTTGTACTTAAGTACAGCCAATGTAATCACATTAGTTAAATAAATGTTATTTAATTGCAGGCTAAATACTTGCTTAATAAATCTTCAAGTTAAACTAATTAAAAAGGGAGAGGTTGCTGATAAACTAATTTAGCTTAATATATTAATTAATTTTGGATAACGAAGATTAGGTATGCTGTATAGGATATAAAAAGATAATTTAGGGGAATTATTAAAATATAAATAAGGGTATTACTAGGAGAAAAAGTGGGGCGATTGACGGGGCTTGAACCCGCGACAACCGGAATCACAATCCGGGGCTCTACCAACTGAGCTACAACCGCCACTACACACACCTTGTTTGGTGTGGCGCGCATAATACATAAAATAATAAATGTTGTGAAGTCTAAATGTGAAATAAATTAAAATAATTTAAATAAACAAATTTAATCAGTGTTGGACAGCTAGTATTTACGGGGATTAGGTAACATATTTGTCGCATAACCTTCGCGAAAAATCGAATACAGGCGAATTTAATAGTATTAATTCATTATTCTATGAGAATAAATTGTAAATTAATGTATAATAATGCTCGGAAAACGCTTAATAAAAAACATTTGGAGTAAATATGGATTCAGTACTTAATTGGCTTAACGATAACTCAGGCCTAATCTTACACTACGGTATACAAGCTGTTGTTGCGCTTGTTATCTTTTTACTTGGTAGTCGTATCGCTAAGTTTTGTTCTAACTTAACTGAAAAAGGTTTTGCTAAAAAGAAAGTAGATAAAGCTGTAGGGTCGTTTGTTTCAAGCATTGTGTACACACTTGTATTTGCTGTTACTATTTTAATGGCACTTTCGCAAATTGGTATTGAAACAACTTCGTTCATTGCTATTTTAGGTGCTGCAGGCTTAGCTGTTGGCTTAGCATTACAAGGTTCATTATCTAACTTCGCATCAGGCGTACTTATTATTTTACTTCGCCCATTCAAGTCTGGTGACTTTGTTGAAGCCGGTAATAAAATGGGTACTGTTAAGAAAATCGAAATATTTTCAACTGAACTTCGTACTCCAGATAATAAAGTAATCATCGTACCAAACTCTCAAATAATGTCAGGCGCTATTACTAACTTCTCGCGTGAGTCTACTCGCCGTATCGATTTAGTTATTGGTGTTAGTTACGATGCTGATTTACGTCAAGCAAAAGAAGTATTAAAATCTGTATTAGATGCAGAAACACGCATACTTAAAGACCCAGCTTATACAGTAGCTGTATCTGAGCTAGGTGATTCTAGCGTAAACTTTGTTGTTCGCCCTTGGGTTAACGCTGCTGATTACTGGCCTACTTACTGGTCATTAATGGAAAATATTAAAATTGCATTAGATGATGCAAATATTGCAATCCCATTTCCACAAATGGATGTTCATTTACACAAGCAAGATTAATTTTAAATAGTTATTTAATTAAAGTTATCTTTAATTGTTGTAGTGATAAAGCGGCTATTAGAAATAAAATTTCATGCAGTATTTGCTGCATGAAATTTTTTACATTATTACTTAGCTGTTTAGCTTGCTCTAACAAGTAATGCTTTAATAAAATAGATATACATTTATACAAAGGTTATTTTTTAATGAAATTAAAGCTTTTATCAGTTTTAGTTGCAGCTTCTGCTGCAACAAATGCATTCGCTGCAGACGCAGATCAAAAAACGTGGGAAGTTACCAGTGAACTTGGTGCTATTATCACTAGTGGTAATACCGAAACAACCACACTAAAAGGTGGTATCAAGGTACAACACAACCTTGAAAACTGGAACAACGAATACAAGCTAGACGGCATCTACAAAGAAGATGAAGTTGAAGATGCTGATGGCGACAAAAATAAGCAGCGCACTAACGAAAAGTACTCAATTTCTGCTCAAGGCAATTACAAATTAAATGAAGATCATTCTCATTTATTCATTTATGGTTCACACGTTTCAGATTATTTTGGAGCATATAGAAGTGAGTCGGTAATTTCTGCTGGTTACGGTCTACGTTTATTAAACGAAAAGACAATGTGGTTAAGCGCCGAAGTTGGTCCTGGTTATAAATATTTTGAATACCCAGATGACAGCACTGAAATAGATGATAACGGTAACTCTCTTGCTGGCGAGTTTGAAGGCGAAGTAATTGCCTTAGGTAAGTTAGATTACAACTGGCAAATTTCTGAAAGTGCCCGTTTTACCCAATTAGTTGCTGTGGAGTACGGTGATACAAACACTAAAACTCGTTCAGAAACTGCATTGCTTGCAAAAATAAACGGCTCGCTACAAATGAAAGTAGCTTTTAATGTTACCAACAACTCAGACGTTGCTGATGATAAAGAAAGTACAGATACTGAAACGTCATTCACGTTGGTTTACAGTTTTTAACCAATGTAACTAAGTTAATGACACTAAAGTGACAAAAGGGACGAAAGTCCCTTTTTTATTTGCTCAAAATTAATGTATTATGGCCACCAATTTTGGTTGTAGACCTAGGGATATACCTACTCGTGAAAGTTTTTACACAATTTATTAGTGCTTTTATTCTACTTTGTAGTTTTAGTACTTTGGCTTTTACGCCAACAGCATCTCAAATTGAGCAATTTAAAAAGCTGCCAAAAGCTCAGCAAGAAGCCCTAGCAAAACAGTATGGTGTTGATGTTTCAACAATCACCGGTACAAACCAATCTAATAATCAAAATAATACAGAGCAACAAAACAGTATTGGTGAGCGCGCAGAGCCAGAAAAAGAAAAGCTAACAGATGAAGAGCGCTTCAAACCAAAAGCAGACGAATTAAAACCATATGGTTATGAATTGTTTGCAGGTGAACCCACTACATTTATGCCAAGCGAAAATGCCGCAGTACCCGATACATACATTGTAGGCCCTGGTGATCAGTTAAAAATTAACTTTTACGGAAAAGAAAGCGAAAGTTTTGAAGTCATAGTTGATCGTGAAGGGCGTATTAGTATTCCTGACCTGAGCCCTGTAGAAGTTGCAGGTTTAACCTTTGCTGAAATTAAAGAGCTAATAAAAGTAAAAGTAGAGCAAGAAGTTATTGGCGTAAAAGCTTTTGTATCGCTTGGTCAACTTCGTAGCATGCGTATTTTAGTGCTAGGTGAGGCTTACAAGCCGGGTAGCTACAGTGTTTCTTCATTAACAACTGTTTCGCACGCATTATTTGTAAGTGGTGGTGTGTCTGACATTGCCTCTCTTCGTAATATTCAAGTTAAACGCGCAGGCAAGGTCGTTGCAAACTTTGACCTTTACGACTTACTTATTAATGGCGATAGCAGTAACGATATCGTATTAAAGCCGGGCGATGCTGTATTTATTCCATCAGTTGGCGCTCAAGTAAGAGTTGAAGGGGCAGTAAAGCGACCAGCTATATTTGAACTTAAAAAAGGTGAATCTGCTAAGCAGTTATTAGCAATGGCCGGAGGCCTTAAACCAAATGCATATGCCAAAAGCGCAATTGTAGAGCGCTTTAACTTCGATCGTAAAGAAGTACTCTCGGTAGATTTTTCAAAATCGCAAATTAACTATATTCCACAAGATGGCGACCGTATTCGCTTTAATTCAGTTAGCTCGCAATATCAAAATTCAGTTAGCTTAATTGGTGCAGTAGCGCGCCCAGGTAATTATCAGTGGCACCAAGGCAAGCGCATTTCAGATGTACTTAAATCAGTACGTGGTGACTTACTACCGCAAGCCGATTTAAGCTACGGACTCGTAATCCGCGAAATAAATATAAACGGCGATATAGAAGCACACCAATTCGACGTTGCTCAAGCGATTATTAAAAACCCTGAGAATAACTTACAACTTCAAGCTAATGACAAGATAGTTGTATTTAGCCGTTTTGAAGAAAAAGAATTAGAGCAATCAACTCTAGCAAATATGGCCCTTAGTCAAGAGCAACAAGAACAGCAACAAAAAGCAGAGCAATGGCATAAGTTTGAACAAAAAGAGTTCGAAAAATACATTGGCGTTAATCAAGAAGACGAAGAACTTGTTCTTGAAGACAATAAAATACTCACTATTGCTGAAATTTCTAAGCGCAAAGCAAAAGAAGAAGAAGGCCAAGAACTCAAACCTGAAGATTACGCGTTATTTAGCCGCCATAATTTATTAGCGCCAATTATTGCTAAATTTAAGCAGCAAGCATCAGTGCAGCAAGCAATGCAATTAGTTGAGATTAGCGGAAACGTTACTTTCCCTGGTATTTATCCACTAATGATTGGCGGTGAGGTAAGTGATTTAATAACAGCAGCAGGTGGCTTGCTGGAGTCTGCATACATAAAACAAGCTGAAATTACGCGAATAGTAGCGAGTGATGGTTCTAAGATCGAACATTTACGATTTGATCTTGAAAGCGCCATGAAAGGCGACCTTCAAAGTAATATTACATTACAAAGTAAAGACAGCATAAACGTATTCGCTATTCCAAATTGGCAAGAAAATGTAAAAGTAGAATTAAAAGGCGAGCTTAAATTTCCGGGCACTTACACCATACGCCGAGGAGAAACGCTTACTGAATTGCTAGAACGTGCGGGTGGCTTTTCAAAATTTGCAGAGCAAAAAGCAGCTGTATTTACCCGTACGTCGATTAAAGAACAAGAGGAAAGGCAGTTAGCACGTTTATCTACAGAGCTTCGCCGTGATATAGCTTCAAAAAGCTTTGAAAGTTCAGTGAGTAGTAATTCACTCTCATATGAAGAAATGGATAAGTTACTTAATGATTTAGCAAGCGTTGAGGCTTTAGGGCGCTTGGTTATCGACCTTCCACAAATAGTCAATAATCAACAAAATTTAGTACTGCAAAATGGCGACACACTTTATGTGCCAAGTAAACGCGATTCGATTAGTGTAATAGGCGAAGTTAACTACTCTACCTCGCATTTGTATAGGCAAGGTGTAAGCGTTGACGAATACATTAACTTAAGCGGTGGTTTAAAAGAGCGCGCTGACGAGGACCGTATTTACATTATAAAAGCCAATGGCTCGGTAAAAATACCGAATACGGGAGGGTGGTTTGCCTCTAATAGTTCTGAGCAGTTAGAACCAGGCGATACAATAGTTATACCAATGGACGCTGGCCATATGGATAAGCTAACTCTTTGGAGCACAGCAACACAAATACTGTATCAATTAGGTGTGGCATTCGCAGCAATAAGCGGCATTTAATAATCATGAGCGGCTTAATGCCGCGCATGTATTTAAGCAAATATTTACAATTAGGCGGGGTTTTATGCCTCGCATGTATTTAAGAAGGCGGGGCTTTATGCCGCGTAGAATGAGCATGAGATTTACATGGAAAATAATTTAAATAGCCCAAAACAAATCAATAAGAAAATAGTCGCTGATGACGAAATTGACCTACGAGAATTATTTTCAGCAATTTGGCAAGGTAAATGGTTTATTATCGCGATCACTGCGTTATTTGCTGTATCGTCAGTTTTTTACGCCATGAATCAGCCTAATATTTATAAATCTGAAGCATTGCTTGCTCCTGCAGAGCAAGAGCAACAAGGTGGCTTAGGGGCATTGGCGGGTCAGTTTGGAGGCTTGGCAAGTTTAGCCGGTGTTAGTTTAGGGGCAGGTGGAGGTGTTGATAAAACTCAAATGGCGCTTGAAGTCCTAAAGTCACGAAAATTTACCAGCGAGTTTATTCAAAAGCATAATATTTTGCCTGATCTGATGGCTGTTAAATCATGGAATTTAGTTACAAACACTTTAAGCTACAACACCGAGATTTATAACCCACAAAATAAAAATTGGCTGCGAGCCGTAAAAGCACCTAAAAAATCAGAGCCTTCAATGCAAGAGGCTTATAAAGTATTAAGTAAGCTCATCTCAGTAGATGTTGATTCAGAAACGGGCATGATAACTCTAGCCGTTGAGCATCAATCCCCTGTAGTCGCGCAGCAATGGGTCACCTGGTTAATACATGATATAAATAAAAGTATGAAGCAGCGAGACGTTATTGAGGCTAATAAAAGCACCGAATTTTTAACTAAACAGTTAAATCAAATAAAGATAGCTGATATACGTATCGTATTATATAAATTAATTGAAGAGCAAACAAAGACCATTATGTTTGCTAACGTCCGTGATGAGTATATATTCAAAACTATTGATCCAGCATTAGTACCAGAAGAAAAGAATGGCCCTAAGCGTGCACTAATTTGTGTCATAGCTATTTTTTTAGGTGGTATCTTGAGTATGATGTTTGTTTTATCTAGAGCTTTCCTAGGGCAGAAAGAAAATAAAATTCAATAACAAGTATATTAGTTCAATGAAGTAAATATAATTTGTACATAGTTTATTTTAGGTGATGCTGGAAATATAATAATGAAAATACTAATAACAGGTGGTGCAGGGTTTATTGGCTCTGCCGTTATCCGACATATAATAGATAATACTCAAGATTTGGTTATCAATCTCGATAAGCTGACTTATGCAGGTAATTTAGAGTCACTAAGATCAGTTGATAGTAATGAGCGTTATGCATTTGAGCAAGTTGATATTTGTGACCGTGTAGCCCTAGACCGTGTGTTTGCCAAGCACAAGCCAGATGCTGTAATGCATTTAGCTGCAGAGAGCCATGTTGATCGCTCAATTACAGGCCCCGCTGAATTCATCCAAACCAATATTGTAGGAACTTACACTTTATTAGAAGCTGCTCGCGAGTACTGGAATTCACTCGAAGATAGCGCAAAGCTAGCTTTTAGGTTTCATCATATATCTACTGATGAAGTGTATGGTGATTTACCTCACCCAGATGAGCAAGCGGGTAATGCGTTGGGTAAAGCGCTACCTCTGTTTACTGAACAAACATCTTATGCACCAAGCAGTCCTTATTCAGCAAGTAAGGCATCTAGTGATCACTTAGTTCGTGCATGGCTACGTACGTATGGCTTTCCTACAGTTGTAACCAATTGCTCAAATAACTATGGGCCATATCATTTCCCTGAAAAATTAATACCATTAGTAATACTTAATGCCCTTGAAGGTAAAAAACTACCGATTTATGGAAAAGGTGATCAGATTAGAGATTGGTTATTCGTTGAGGATCATGCTCGAGCTTTATATAAGGTAGTAACTGAAGGTAAAATTGGTGAAACATATAATATTGGTGGCCATAACGAAAAGCAAAACATTGAAGTTGTTAAAAGTATTTGCAGTATTCTAGATACTTTAGTGCCTAAGGACTCCCCGTACTCAGAACAGATAACGTACGTGGCAGATCGCCCTGGTCACGATAGACGTTATGCTATTGATTCATCAAAAATGAGTGCAGAGCTAAACTGGACACCGGTCGAAACCTTTGAAACAGGTCTACGTAAAACGATTCAGTGGTATTTAGATAATCAAACGTGGTGTCAAAACGTACAAGATGGTTCATATCAGCGTGAGCGACTGGGCGAAATAAATATGACAGCTAAAGGAAATTAGCATGAAAGGAATTATCCTTGCCGGAGGCTCCGGTACACGCCTTTATCCTATTACTATGGGTGTATCCAAGCAGTTACTCCCAATTTATGATAAGCCAATGATTTACTACCCGCTTTCTGTGTTGATGTTAGCGGGAATACGTGAAATCTTAATTATTACTACACCTGAAGATCAAGAATCATTTAAACGATTATTAGGTGATGGTTCACGCTTTGGCGTTGAGCTTAGTTACACGATACAACCAAGCCCAGATGGCTTGGCTCAAGCGTTTATTTTAGGTGAAGAGTTTATTGGCTCTGACGACGTTTGTTTATTGCTAGGCGATAATATTTTTTATGGGCAAGGGTTTTCACCTAAGTTAAAGCATGCGGTTGAGAATGCTAAGAACGGACTAGGGGCGACTGTATTTGGCTATCAAGTAAAAGATCCGGAACGTTTTGGTGTTGTTGAATTTGATGAGAACCAAAAGGCTATTTCCATTGAAGAAAAGCCAGCTAAACCAAAGTCTGATTTAGCAGTAACCGGTTTATATTTTTACGATAATTCTGTTGTAGAAATAGCAAAACAAGTTAAGCCCTCGCATAGAGGTGAGCTAGAGATAACGTGCTTAAATGAAATTTATTTAAAGCAAAATAAGCTTAATGTTGAAATACTTGGTCGCGGCTTTGCTTGGCTTGATACTGGCACGCATGAAAGCTTACTTGAAGCGGCTCAATTTGTAGAGACTATTGAAAAGCGACAAGGGTATAAAATAGCTTGCTTAGAAGAAATTGCATTAAATTATGGCTGGTTAACAAAGCAAGAAGTTTTAAGACTAGCTAAGCCACTAGAAAAAAATAGTTACGGGCAGTATTTAAAAAGTATTGCCAGCTGAAATTATAAAGTGAGTTAGTTATGAAAAAAATAGCCGTAGTAACTGGTGCTACAAGAGGTATTGGCTTAGCTATATCCCAGAAGCTAAGTCAGGATGGTTTTTTTATTGTTGGTATATCAAGGGCTGATAATCAAGAAGCAAATGATTCTTGGGTAAATTCTCTATCAAATGATTGTCGCTTATTTAAGTGCGACGTCACAAGTTTATTAGCTGTTGAAGAGATGATTGCTAAAATTAGTGAGCTTGAAGGTTCAGTTCATTTACTTGTAAATAATGCGGGTATTACAAGTGATAGTTTTTTTCATAAAATGTCATTGGAAAGTTGGAAAAGTGTAATCGATACTAATCTAAATTCATTATTTTATATTACACAACCAATATATAAAATAATGAAAGAGAACGGCGGTGGAAAAATAATTAACATTTCATCTGTTAATGGTCAAAAGGGTCAGGCAGGTCAAGTAAATTATTCATCTTCGAAGGCTGGTGTCCATGGATTTACAATGGCATTAGCGCAAGAAGGCGCTAGAAGTAATATTTTAGTTAATACAATATCTCCGGGTTATACAAACACCGAAATGATGAAGAATATTAGAGTTGATATATTGCAAGGCATAAAAGACAACATTCCACTAGGACGACTGGCTGAGCCAAAAGAAATTGCTAATGTAGCTTCATTTCTTGCGAGTGATTGTTGCTCATACATTACAGGTGCGAATATTCCTGTAAATGGCGGCTTATTCATAGGGTAATTATAAAATGGCATATTTAACAGATATTGAATTACAAAGTGTTGGCTTTAAAGCGCTTGGTAAGAATGTCAAAATTAGCGACAAAGCTGCAATATATAATCCAGATCAAATTGAGATTGGTAATAACAGCCGAATTGATGATTTTTGTGTTATTTCAGGTAACGTAAAAATAGGTCAATATGTCCATATAGCACCATTTTGTCTAGTTGCTGGCGGTGAGAAAGGTATTCAAATGGATGACTTTTCAGGTTTAGCTTATCAAGTACAAGTATTCAGTCAGTCGGATGATTACTCTGGTCGAACTTTAACAAACCCTACAATACCGACTAAATATAAAAAAGAGACGAAAAAACATGTGCATTTAGCTAAGCATGTAATTGTCGGTGCTGGATCAATTGTTTTTCCAGGAGTAAAGCTTACAGAGGGCTGCTCTGTAGGTGCCATGTCTCTAGTTAACAAAACTACTGAGCCTTGGGGGATTTACGTTGGAAATCCAGCAAAGCGTGTAAAAGAAAGAAAGAAAAATTTACTTGAACTAGAAATTGAATTTTTAAGAGATAGCAATGGTTCCTTTTAATATTCCTCCTAAAGTAGGTACAGAATTAGCGTATATCGAGCAAGCGATTGCATCAGACAAGTTATGCGGCGATGGTTACTTCTCTAAAAAATGCGAAAAATGGTTTGAAGACAGCTTCAACACAACAAAAGCATTACTAACTCCCTCATGTACAGCATCGTTAGAGCTAGCCGCTATTCTGATTGATATTCAGCCTGGTGATGAAGTTATAATGCCCTCATACACATTTGTATCTACAGCGAATGCGTTTGTATTACGTGGTGCAAAAATTATATTTGTTGACGCTCGTCCGGACACAATGAATATTGATGAAACACTCATTGAAGCTGCTATTACGGCTAAAACAAAAGCAATAGTGCCAGTACATTACGCAGGTGTAGCTTGTGAAATGGATACAATACTCGCTATCGCAGAAAAACATGACTTGTGGGTAGTAGAAGATGCAGCACAAGGCGTAATGTCTACCTATAAAGGTAAAGCACTAGGAACTCTTGGTCATATAGGTTGTTATAGCTTTCATGAAACTAAAAACTACTCATCGGGTGGTGAAGGTGGGGCTATTTTAATTAATGACCCTAAGCTAGTTGAACGAGCTGAGATTATACGTGAGAAAGGAACAAACCGTAGCCAATTCCTACATGGTATTGTCGATAAATACACATGGCAAGACATAGGCTCGAGCTTTTTACCAAGCGAGTTACAAGCTGCATATTTATATGCTCAACTTGAAGCAGCAGACACGATAAATAATTTCCGTTTATCAATATGGGAACGTTATTACAATAAACTGAGCCTAAAACTAAAGGCTGAACAGCTACCTCATATTCCGGATTCATTAACGCATAACGCGCATATGTTTTATATAAAATTGAGCTCAAATGAAGAGCGAAATGAATTTATTAGTTATATGAAAACGCAGGATGTTACGACACCTTTTCATTATATCCCACTGCACTCAAGCCCTGCAGGAAAACAGTTTGGCGAGTTTTCAGGCAAAGATATTTATACAACGCAAGAGAGTTCAAGGCTAGTACGTTTGCCGCTGTATTATGGAATGACTACAGAAAATCAAGACAAGGTAATAAAAGCGTCTTTGGATTTCTTCCTTGAAAGCTAAAATAATTTTACAATTTGCTTTAGGCCCAATTGGTGCAGCACTTCTTGGGTTTATAACCCTGCCGTTTGTCGCTTGGTTTTTTACAGTTGAAGATGTCGGCCGTTTGACTATGCTGCAAGTGGTTTTAGGGTTAGCTGTATCCTTATTTAGTTTATCAATGCATCAAGCTTATGTTCGTGAATATCATGAAAAGACTGATAAGGAAGCTTTATTAAAATTAAGTATTCTTCCCGGTTTAGTCTTAATTACTATTGTTGCATTGATAGCCTTATTACAGCCTTACTCTATTTCTAAATTATTATTCGGGATAAATTCAAATTCGTTAACGGTTTTGTTATTTGTGGGATTGTTAGCTAGTTTTTTTATTAACTTCTTAGCACACGTAATTCGTATGCAAGAACGTGGTTTAGCATTTTCTATAACGCAGATTGCTCCTAAGTTATTTTTACTTATATTAATAAGCTTAATAATGCTTTTTGGCTTAAAAGCTGAATTTTATACGCTTATGTTGATGAATACGTTAGCGATATCGTTTTCATTAATTATATTTGCTTGGCTAACCCGAAAATCTTGGATTGCAGCTTTTACGAAGCGAATTGACACCGTATTATTAAAGGGAATGCTAACATTTAGCTTACCGCTGGTCGCTGGGGGCATTGCTTACTGGGGGGTGAGTACAATGGATAGGTTCTTCCTTAGAAGTTTGTCAGGCTTCGAAGAACTCGGTATTTATTCATTGGCAGCAGCTCTTGCTGGAGTTGTATCGGTTGTTACATCTATTTTTTCTAGCATATGGCACCCCCTTCTTTATCGTTGGGTCAAAGAGGGCTCTGAGAAAAGTAAAATCGAGTGTGTTATAGAAAATATGGTGTTATTTGTTGTGCTGATTTGGTCTTTATTTGGTTTATTATCTTTCATTATTCCTATATTTTTACCTCAGGAATACTCCGCTATAGAATATTTAATAGTAGCGTGCGTAGCTATGCCTTTATTTTACTTATTAAGCGAGGTGACAGGAGTAGGGATTGGTATAACCCGCAGAACTAACTTTTCTATGTTAGCGTCTTTTATAGCATTTGCAGTTAATGCAATTCTAAATTATCTACTAATACCTCATTATGGGGCTTCTGGAGCTGCATTAGCTTCAATCTTTGCATTTTTTATTTTTTTTACAGTAAAGACAGAATCTAGTGCCCATATATGGAAGGCCATACCAAGAGTTAAAATTTATGTATTGATGATTGGTTATGTCGCTGCTACATGCATTATGGTCATTACAAAAGCAAATGAACCGGCGCTAATGTGGATTTGGGTTTTCCTACTAATTTTGAGCTGCGTTCTATTTTCTAAAAGATTAGCAGAAACATATTTTTATTTAAAAAACTATCTAATGAAAAGGGTTTGAATGTTATTTATTTATGGTGCTTTACCAGTAGGTGGTATTGAAACGTTTTTTATGCGAATGGCTAAAGAGCGTCACAGGTTAGGGTTGCATACAACCATTCTTCTTTTGTCATTACCACACGAAAGTAACCCTGAATTATTAAACGAAATGAAAAAGTATGCAAACGTACTATTTCCTGATGATATATTTTTAAATTTAGGAAAATTCACACGCAGATTACCTCTACTCGTGCCCGTTAAAAAAAGAGCATTAGAGCGCATTTTAGAAAATGTCGATCAGATACATGCAAGCGATGGAATGCATGCACTAGTGGGATATCGCTTATCAAATATGCTAAATAAAAATATAATTGTTACGGTTGGTTTTTATCATTACATAAAGTTTTTGTGGGGCGGTGATAATGTTGCTTGGCATGAAAAAGTTAATCGCAAATTTATATTTGATTTTTTACCCGAAAAATCGCTACTTTTTTTCTCGGAAGGCAATCGCCAATTATATATAAAACATAAGCGTAAAAAATTGACTGATGCAAATACTTTTAGACTAGGTGTTATCGATAAAAAAGATATTAAAGTTTCAGGTGAAGTAAACCTACCAATAAAAATCGTAGCAATAGGGCGACTAGTTGATTTTAAAACATATAATTTTTATATGATTAAGGTCTTAAAAAATTTAAAAACGAAAGGGTTTAATGTTCAATTTGACATTTATGGTGATGGCCCTTTAAAAGCACAAATAGCTGATGAAATAAATAAGGCTGGATTGAGTGAATCTATTCATTTAAAAGGGACATTAGACTATCTAAAGTTTGATGAAACAGTGAGTAATTATAATTTATTCATAGGTAGTGGTACTGCTATAATCCAAGCTGCAGCATTAGGTTTGCCAAGTATTGTAGGCGTTGAAAATGTTATAGAAGCTGAAACATATGGTTATTTTAGCGATGTTAACCAATATGAATACAACCTAAAGGGATTGGATTTAGAAATGATATCGGTTGAGACAATTATTGAAGATTATATCAATATGAATACTCAGCAAAGAAAAACCCTAATATCTAGTCATTTAGAGTGCATTGATAGTTTTACTAATGAGTCTTGTCAAAAATCAATGGATGAATTGAAATATATAACTATGCCGGCTAAAAAATTAAAATATAACCGCTGGATTTATGAATTTTCAAGAATATTAGACAGAGTTAGTATGCGTTTTAATAAAAGGCATCCTAAGTTAACTCAATTTGAAGACTTTAAACCAAACTAAATCAATGTATTATCGATTATAAAAGAGCTAACTAAATGATAAAAAAATATACTCTTAATGAACCTGCTATAAAGTTAGATTCTGATTTGGCAGGTGAATTCCCTCTCTATATATATCTATCTAAAGATAAAAAAGTACTTTTATATTCTGAATTAATTACTCAGCTACTTAATGATGAAAGAGTTGAGAAGCCATTAAAAGTATCGAATGAAGGGCTTTCTTTTTTATTGCAAAGTGGAGTTGTTCCTCCACCTTTAACGGCCTATGAAAACATATTTATTCTTGGTATTGGCGACTCTGTAAAAGTACAAACCAACAACAATGAAATTGTAATGAAATTTGAGCATAACTTCCCATTTATGAGTGATAAAAGGGAGGGTAAAGAGGCAATATCTGAACCTAAGCATGAAGATATATTAAACTTATTGGTCGAAGAAACAGTTAAAAGAATTGATCCCAATAAAAAAACATACTTATTCCATAGTGCAGGGAAAGATAGTAATAGTATTGTTTTAGCCTTATCTGAAGCTGGTATAAAAGACAATATAACGCTTGTGACTCATCGCTCTAAAGGGAATTTAGACGAGAGTATCATTAGTGAGAAAATAGCAAAGCAGCTAGGATTTTCGCATCAAGTATTACACGAAATAGATGAACTAAAAGAAGAGCACTTAGTATTTATTAAAAAATACTTTAAAGAATCTCCGTTCCCATGTGTAGATAATCTTTGCTTAGCTTATCCATTGTATAGCATGCAAATTCCAGAGTTAGTGAACGCAAATATTATCTTTGGAGATGGTAATGATAGTCATATGATAAGTCCTCCATCGCCAAAAGATGGGTTATTTATTAATATTTTGCAGTTTACATCTAAGTTTTCTTTTTTAAGAAATTTTATTGAATCTGAAAGTCATTTAAATGTTCCACTACGAACACCTTCTGAGTGGTTTGGCTCATCTGGATTTTCTTTGAAAGATAGTAATAAAATATATCCAGAGGGTATTTCTGTTTATCCGTACTGGAGCGCAGAATCTAAAAAAAGAAGGAAATGGGATTTATTTTATTTTAAATCTGATATTTACTCTACGCGTGTAATTAGCGAAAAAATGATGAGGAAGTTGTTTAATTTTTCTACTTATTTAAACGCAAATATAGTCCTTCCTTTTGCAACGAAACGTGTTGCTAAATATTTTTCAAAAGTAACTGAAAATCATCTGTTTGATAGAAAAACCTTTAAAAACAAAATGATTTTAAGAGATATTTTAAAAGAGCGAATGAACCTCGACTCCGATGAAATTGGAAAAATGGGGTGGTCATACGATACAATCTCTATTGTATTGAATAACTGGGACTTAGTTACGAAAGAAATTTACGATTGCTCTTTGTGGGAGCGTGATGAAGTAGAAAAAATAATCCATAGGCTGAGGAAAACTGTTGACAGTAAAGGGAAGTACTCTGAGTTTTCTTGTGTATTAATATATCGATTATATTTACTGTCAATGTGGAAGAATAAGAGTAAATACTTGAATGAAAAATAAAAAAATTACTTTCTTTATATCATCACTCGCAGGTGGTGGTGCTGAGGGTGTGTGTGTTACTGTCGCAAGTGGTTTAGCTGAAGCAGGTTGTGATGTAACACTTGTAATACTTACATTGAAAGATGCTGCTTATCTCGCTCGATTAAGTAAAAAAGTCAACTTAGTTGTATTAGATTTACCAAATGCTCGCAGTTCTACTTTACCTATATATAATTATTTAAAAACACATAAACCAACTAAAGTAGTTGTTTTTAATTATGAACTTAGTCTTATATTGTTACTTATTAAGCTTTTTATGAGAGTTAATGTAAAAATTATAAGTAGGAATATAAACTCACTTTCTGAAAATTCAAAAAATGTTGAAAAAAGCTTTCGAACTTCTGTTTTTTCTTTTTTATTAATGAGAATTTATAAGAAATCTGACCATATTGTTAATCAGTGTGAAGGCATGAGAACTGATTTATTATCAGTATTTCCAGAATTAAAGAATAAAACGAGTGTTATATATAATCCTGTAAACAAAACGATTGAGAACTATGCTCGAAATGTTGATTTTACTAAAGTAGAAAAGCAAAATTATTTACTTTGCGTCGGTCGTTTAGAAAAGCAAAAAGCATTTCATTATGCTATTGAAGCTTTTGCTGGAGTTGCTTATAAATACCCGGGTTTACGTCTTAAAATAATTGGTCAAGGGAGTTTAGAACCCTCACTTAAGAGTCTAGCTATCAGTTTGAATGTTTCTGAAAGGATCGACTTTGAAGGTTTTCAAGGCAATGTGATACCTTATTATTTATATGCAAAGGCAACTATTTTAACATCTCTTTACGAAGGCTTTCCGAATGTTTTAATTGAATCCATCACACTAGGTACTCCTGTTGTTGCTGTAAATTGTAAGAGTGGCCCTAGTGAGATAATTAAAAGTGGCTGCAACGGCTTCATAGCAGATTATATGAGTAGTACATCATTGATTGAAAAAATTGATTTATTATTGCAAGTTGAAATGAAACCTTATGATGTCCACATAACCTCAAAAGTTTATTCAACTAACTGTATTATAAAAAAATGGCTTGAAATTTAAGTTCGTTTTTTATCTGATAATAAATTTCACACAATTTTATTTTGGTTGCATAAATGAAAAAAAAATCATTGGTTAGTTTTGCTGCTGTGCTTTTTATCAGTTCAATCCCTTTTTATGATGTTCCTCAGTTTCCGGTACCTGGAATTACATGGTCATTCTTCTTTGGCTCTATATTTTTGTTTTTATACTTTATTATTTTAAGGAGAACAGAGCGAAGGTTAACCATATCGATTTACCCATTTTTAGCTTTTGCTGTTTTTCTTATTATTTATATGACTTCTTATATATATAACTTTACTAATTTGGATGGAAGAGGGTTTAATCATATTATTTTCTATATGATAACTTTCTTTTTTTATTACTTTTGTTTTTATTTAGCCTTAAATTTTTTAGGAAAAGCTTGCATACAAAAGATTATATACTTTGGTTTGGCTGTAATTGCACTTGTTGGTACTGTAGAGATACTAATGTTTTTTATTTATGGCTTTAGTGAATATGAAAATTTTTTAAACCATGGAGGAAACGTTGGGGTTTATGGTGGGCTATTTCCTCGTATGCGATCATTATTTAATGAGCCAAGTCACTTAGCTCTTTTTGTGGTTTCTTGTTCTGTATTTATTTGGGATATTGGTTTAAGGGCTAGATTACTCGTGGTGTATATTTTATTTTGGACTTTTTCTACTTCAGCTGCTTTTGGTATTGCTGCAGCAGTTTTAGTGTATAATCTCTATAAATCTTGTATTAACCGACGTGCCATTTACAAAATAAATTTATTGTTACTGATTATTATTCCTGCTTCTTTATTTGGTTTATTAACAAAATTCCCATTGTTTTCTAAATTATTTAATATGCTATCAGGTTCTGGATCGTCGGATAGTGTGAGGCTAACAGCGTTGCTAGAGAGTATAAAATATGTGGGTAATAGTCCTTTGATTGGCTTGGGGCCTACTTTTTATTATAACTATTCTGAGACGGGACTATTTAATCTCTATATGCAGCTATACATAGAGGCGGGCTTACTTGGGGTTTTATTTTTCTTATTATTTTACTTCTACCATATAAAGGCTGCATTGATTAAACCTGTTTACTTTATAGCTTTCTTTTCTTTATTTTTTCAATATATAGGCATGGATCATTATTATATACCTGGTATATGGATGATGCTGGCTTATATGCATTATGATAGTTGGTTATATAAAAAAACAAATAGGACAGATACATGAAGGTTGTGCACATTATTACAGGGTTAGCTGACGGTGGTGCTGAAGCTGTTTTATATCGCTTATGCACAACCGATTCAAAAAATAGCCATACAGTTATTTCATTAATGGGCTTATCTAAATATGGTCCGTTATTGCAGCAACAAGGTGTTACTGCGTATTCATTGGATATGCCATTAGGACGCTTTACATTCAGCGGCCTATTAAAGCTATATAAACTGATTAAAAGCATTAAGCCTGATGCAGTACAAACATGGATGTATCATGCAGACCTTCTTGGTGGCCTAGTGGCTCGTTGTGCGGGTATAAAAAATATAACATGGGGATTGCATCAGTCTAATTTAACACCAGGTGCTGCTAAAAAGTCCACCATACTGGTTGCGAAATTATGTGGCTATTTAAGTTACATCATTCCTAAAAAAATTATTTGTTGTGCTGATAAAGCTGCAGAAGCTAATAAAGGGATTGGCTATTGTGAAGCAAAACTTAACGTGGTTTATAATGGTTATGACCTTAACGATTTTAAAGCCGATAATAATGCTAAAGAACAAATTAAAAAAGAGTTTAGTATTTCAAGTAACACTGTTTTTATAGGCATGGTAAGTCGTTTCCATCCGTTTAAAGATCACGAAAATTTAATAAAAGCTTTAGGTTTAGTAAAGCAGCAGAAAATTAATTTTTCATGTTTATTAGTTGGTCTAGATATGTGTGACAGTAACCAGCAACTAATGGGATGGGTACAACAAAATAACGTACTCGATAATGTTATTTTGGCAGGAAAAAGAAGTGATATACCAAAAGTAATGAATGGGCTTGATATACACCTTCTGTCAAGTTCGAGTGAAGCGTTCCCGAATGTATTAAATGAGGCTATGGCGTGTGGTACTCCATGCGTTACCACAGATGTAGGTGATGCTGCACATATTGTTGGTGATACTGGATGGGTGGCTAAACCGCAAAATTCTCAAGATTTAGCAAGTAAAATAGTTGAAGCTATAAATATGAAAGCCCATTCAAAAGATGCATGGGAAGCAAGGCAGCTTAAAGCGCGAGAGCGAATAGAAAATAACTTCAAGATAGAAACCATGGTAAGTAAATATAATGAGATCTGGAACTCTTAAGCCTTATGAACAAAAAGACATTATTTATAGTCACGACTGTACCTGAAACTCTAGACACTATTTTAAAAAATCAGCCTAAATTTTTAAATAATACATTTGATGTATCTATTGTAAGCTCTCCTGCACCGGCTTTAGAGCGAGTAGCTAAAAATGAAGGTGTTTCAGTATATCCAGTGCTAATGAGCCGAGGTATAAATGTATTTAGAGATATTATTTCACTATTTTTTATGATCAAATTATTTCTAATTCACAAACCAGATATAGTGCATTCGTATACCCCAAAAGCTGGATTGATCGCCATGCTAGCTGCAAGACTATGTTTTGTACCAATTAAAATACATACGTTTACGGGTCTTATTTTCCCTACTCAAACGGGTTTTAAAAAAAGCTTATTAATTTTTATAGATAGACTTATTTGTAAATCAGCTACTCATATAGTACCAGAGGGAGAAGGTGTTAAACGCGATCTATTAAGTTATAAAATTACATCCAAACAGCTAAACTTAATTGGTAATGGCAACATAGCAGGCATTGATGTTGGGTATTTTAACAAAAATAACGATGGTATTAGTACTAACCTAAAAAGTGAATTATCTATTCCCACTGAGCATTTTATTTTTACATTTGTAGGGCGCTTAAATATAGATAAAGGAATAAAAGAGCTAGTTAATGCTTTTATATTGCAAACAGAAAAAAATCACTTACTACTGGTTGGTGATATTGATCATACAGCACCTATACAGCCTGATATTATGACTATAATTGAAAACCATCCAAGAATTCATATGTTAGGGTTTCAGCCAGATATACGTCCAGCATTAATAGCCAGCGATGTAGTGGTTCTTTCGAGTTATCGAGAAGGGTTTCCTAATGTTGTTTTACAAGCCGGTGCTATGTCATTACCTGTTATAGCAACAGATATTAATGGTTGTAATGAGATAATAACTCCTAATTTTAATGGGTGGTTAGTGAAACCTAAAAATGAAGATAGTTTAGCTAAAGCAATGCAAAATGCTACTAATGCCACGGCATCTTCACTTAGTTTGATGTCTTGTAATGCAAGAACAAGAATTGTAGAAAGATTCGAAAGAAATACTTATCTAAAAAAGCTAGAAAACTTTTATTTACAGTTGGTTAAACCATGAAACGTTTATTTGATTTTATAGTGGCACTGAGTGCCTTTGCTATGTTGTTACCCATTATTGTTATTGTAGCGATATTAATCCGTACTAAATTAGGTTCACCTATTTTATTTACGCAAAACCGCCCTGGTTTACACGGAAAAGTATTTAAAATGATGAAGTTTAGAAGCATGCTCGATGCCAAAGATAAGCACGGTAACTTGCTCCCAGATAACGAAAGAATGACTAAGTTTGGCGCTTTTTTACGCTCAACTAGTTTAGACGAGCTACCTGGTTTGTTTAATGTTCTTAAAGGCGATATGAGCTTAGTTGGGCCTCGGCCACTATTAGTACAATATTTACCGCTGTATAACTCAGAACAAGCTAAACGCCATAATGTAAGACCTGGTATAACAGGTTGGGCACAAGTTAACGGGCGTAATGCGATTGGCTGGGATGAAAAGTTTAAGCTGGATGTATGGTATGTAGAAAATCAAAGCTTTTTACTCGATATGAAAATATTACTGTTAACAGTAAAAAAAGTTTTTATAAGAGAGGGCATCAGTGCTGATGGGCACGTAACTATTGAGCCTTTTAAAGGCTCTAACAATGACTAAGCCAGCTGTAAAAACGTTGGCTATTTTAGGGGCTAGCGGCCACGGTAAAATAATAGCTGATATTGCTGAGCAACTAGGTTTTAGTGTTAGCTTTTATGACGATGCCTATCCTAATAAAAAAAATATAGAGCATTGGCCTGTTATAGGTACATTTTCAGATTTACTTAATGTACCTAGCACCAACATAAATGTTGCTGTTGCTATAGGTCACAATAATACTCGAGAAGTAAAAATAAAAACGCTAGCCAAAAATGGCTATACACTTCCCATCCTAATACACCCAAGTGCGGTTATAAGTAAATATGCTCAAATAGATTTAGGGTCTGTCATAGCTGCTAATGCTGTTATTAACGCTTTTGCAGTAATAGGCCGTGGATGTATAATTAATACTTCAGCTATAATTGAGCATGATTGCAAAATAGATGACTTTACGCATATTTGTCCAGGTACAGCATTAGCTGGCGGAGTTTGCGTCGGACGAAGTAGCTGGGTAGGTATTGGAAGTAAAGTAAAACAACTTATTAATATTGGCGACAATACATTAATTGGTGCAGGTAGTTTAGTTGTCAAAGATATACCATCTGGTGTAATTGCTTATGGCTCTCCTTGCACTAAAGTTTCAGATAATAGTTAAGCCTTTTTTAAATTTTATAGGAATTGCATGTTAAATACCCCATTTTCCCCATGGCCTAGCTTTACACAAGAAGAAGCCGATGCAGTTAGCCGTGTTATTTTATCTAACAAAGTAAATTATTGGACCGGCACTGAAGGCCGTGAATTTGAAAAAGAATTTGCAAGCTGGGCTGATAGTGAATATGCCATAGCGCTAGGTAATGGCACATTAGCACTTGATCTTGCTTTAAAAGCATTAAATATAGGCGCTGGTGATGAAGTAATAACTACTCCGCGTACTTTTTTAGCATCTGCTTCAAGTATTGTTACATCTGGTGCGGCCCCTGTATTTGCGGATGTTGATCTAAATAGCCAAGCTATAACCGCCGAATCTATAAAAGCAGTATTAACGCCAAAAACTAAAGCAGTTATTGTTGTTCATTTAGCGGGTATGCCAGCTGAAATGGATGAAATAATGGCGCTCAGTAAAGAACATGGATTTTATGTAATTGAAGACTGTGCACAAGCCCATGGTGCTAAATATAAAGGTCGTTCTGTTGGAAGTATTGGTCACATTGGTGCATGGAGTTTTTGCCAAGATAAAGTAATGACTACTGGTGGCGAAGGCGGAATGGTAACAACTAACTCAAAAGAGCTATGGACAGCCATGTGGAGCTATAAAGACCACGGGAAAAGCTTTGATGCTATTTATAATAGAGAGCACCCACCAGGTTTTAGATGGCTGCATGAAAGTTTTGGCACAAATTGGCGTATGACCGAAATGCAAGCTGCTATAGGGCGTATTCAGCTAAAGCGTATGGCTAAATGGACCGCAAAACGTCAAGCTTATGGTGCATTGCTCGATAATGCCGCAGATAGCTTTGATTGCGTAAGATTAGTTAACGTACCAAAACACATCGAACATGCTCAATATAAACATTACATGTTTATAAATCCCGAATATTTGGCTAATGATTGGAATCGAGATCGTATAGTAAACGAAATTGTGGAACGTGGTGTACCGTGTTTTCAAGGCAGTTGTTCAGAGGTTTATCTTGAAAAAGCATTTGACGATACCCCATGGAGACCTAAAAAACGCTTACCTAATGCCGTACAGTTAGGAGAAACGTCAATTATGTTTTTAGTGCATCCAACTTTGACTGAAAGCGAAATAGGTAAAACAGCTCAAATAATCAACGAAGTGCTTGTTTTAGCTTCTTTAAAATAAAAACATATACCTAACGATAACGTTTACTTACAAAAAACAACCAAATACATAAAGACTATATAAATATTTACATATAGTCTTTAACTATTAAGTGCAATGGTTGTTCATCTTGTAGTAAAATTGTAATCAATAGAATAGTAGTATCACTGCTAGCTTCAGGGAAATGTATTGTGCCTTTAAAATTTTTAGTTAATTTGCCTCGTCCTCAAAAAAGAATTATTTCTCTCCTCATCGATAGCGTATTTATAATAGTGGCTTTTTGGCTTGCTTTTTTACTAAGGCTAGACAGCACAGCAGTTTTAAAAAACACACATACTTGGATTTTATTATCAGCCGTATTGCCGCTAAGTTTATTTAGCTTTGTAAAACTTGGGCTTTATAGAGCTGTATTGCGTTATATGAACACACAAGCGATGTGGGCAATTATTGCCGGTGTTTTACTTTCAACTGTTTATTTAACTATTTTATCCTTCTTTCTAAGTGCGCCAGTACCAAGAACAGTACCGTTTATTTATGCCAGCTTTTGTATTTTATTTGTTGGTGGTGCAAGGCTAACGGTACGAGCTGTAGTTGGTCAAATAACTATGCGCCGTAAAGAAGGTGTAATTATATATGGGGCAGGTTCTGCTGGTCGTCAATTAGCCACTGCCTTAGCAAATGGGCCAGAATATTCACCCGTCGCTTTTATAGACGACGACCCTAAAAAGCATTTATCGTTAATCCAAGGTATTTGCGTGCATGCACCGTCGCAAATTGCTGAAATTGCAAAGCAAAAATGTGCAAATAAAATATTGTTGGCACTACCAAGTACATCTCGAAGTCGTCGAAAAGAAGTCCTTAACGCAATAGAAAAGTTTAAACTACAAGTTATGACAGTTCCTGGCATGGCCGATATTGTTGCAGGGACAACGAATCTTGATGAAATCAAAGATGTTGAAATAGAAGATCTGTTGGGCCGCGATTCAGTCCAACCACGACAAGATTTAATGTCGGCAAATATAGCCAACAAAGCTGTAATGGTAACCGGCGCTGGCGGCTCTATAGGTTCAGAACTTTGTAGACAAATAATTAAGAACAGCCCGACTAAAATAGTGTTATTTGAGCTGTCTGAGTTTGCTTTATATGCTATAGAAAAAGAGTTGTCGGAGTACTGTGATACCAATAATTTAAATATAGAAGTACTACCAATATTAGGTTCAATTCAAAATAAAAAACTTGTTGAATCTACATTTTCTACCTTCAATATTCAAACTGTCTATCATGCTGCCGCATATAAACATGTACCTTTAGTTGAGCATAATGTAGTTGAAGGCGTGCGTAACAATGTTTATGGCACCTACAATGTAGCAACCGCTGCAATTTATACAAATGTAGAAACGTTTGTATTGGTTTCCACTGACAAAGCAGTACGCCCAACAAATATAATGGGCACAACTAAGCGCATGGCTGAATTAGTACTGCAAGGGCTATCTGAAATCCAAGACACAACACGCTTTACTATGGTCAGATTCGGTAATGTTTTAGGATCGTCTGGTTCTGTTGTGCCTCTGTTCAGAAAACAAATTAAAGCAGGCGGCCCAATAACACTTACTCATCAAGATATAACGCGTTACTTTATGACAATACCAGAAGCTGCCCAGTTGGTTATTCAAGCGGGTGCAATGGGAGTGGGTAGTGACGTGTTTGTACTTGATATGGGAGAGCCTGTTAAAATTAAAGATTTAGCGACTAAAATGGTTCACCTATCAGGGCTTGAAGTTAAACATGCAAAACGCCCAAATGGCGATATAGAAATTAAGTGCACAGGATTACGCCCAGGTGAAAAACTCTTTGAAGAGCTACTCATCGGAGATAACGTTATTGGAACAGACCACCCAAGAATCCTAAGTGCACAAGAAGTTAAAATGCCTTGGTCTGAGCTCGATCCATTTTTAGATAAACTTAAAATTGCTTGTGACGAGTCTGATCATCAAGAAATACGTAGGTTATTTTTAACAGCACCTACCGCTTTTTCACCCACTGATGGCATTTGTGATTTGAATTGGAAGCAAAAATTTAATAAGCAGACTAACGTTACAATTTTACCAAACGTAAGTGGCTCCTAAAGCGAATAGATTGCAATAGTTTGCTTTTTGTAGGGAATGACGTACCTACGTGTATTTTTACCCTTGGTGTATGTGACCATGCAGGCGCCTTGCTTGCTGGTGCACTAAAAGCGCAGCTTTTACGTATTTATCAAATAGCGTGAGCCAGCTTCACGCCTTCGTGGATTTTTATCCTCGGTGTATGTGACCATGTAGGCGCCTTGCTTGCTGGCGCTTTAAAAGCGCAGCTTTTATGTATTTATCAAATTGCGTGAGCAAGCTTCACGCCTACGTGAATTTTTACCCTCGGTGTATGTGATCATGTAGGCGCCTTGCTTGCTGGCGCACTAAAAGCGCAGCTTTTACGTATTTATTAAATTGCGTGAGCAAGCTTCACGCCTACGTGGATTTTATCCTTGGTGTATGCGTCCATGTAGGCGCCTTGCTTGCTGGCGCACTAAAATCACCGCTTTTACGCATTTATTAATTTGCGTGAGCAAGCTTCACGCCTACGTGTATTTTCCCCTTCGGTGTAGTGACCATGTAGGCGCCTTGCTTGCTGGCGCACTAAAAGCGCAGCTTTTACATGTTTATCAAATTGCGTGAGCAAGCTTCACGCCTACGTGAATTTTTACCCTCGGTGTATGTGATCATGTAGGCGCCTTGCTTGCTGGCGCACTAAAATCACCGCTTTTACGCATTTATTAATTTGCGTGAGCAAGCTTCACGCCTACGTGGATTATTATCCTCGGTGTATGTGATCATGTAGGCGCCTTGCTTGCTGGCGCACTAAAATCACCGCTTTTACGCATTTATTAATTTGCGTGAGCAAGCTTCACGCCTACGTGGATTATTATCCTCGGTGTATGTAACCATGTAGGCGCCTTGCTTGCTGGCGCACTAAAATCACCGCTTTTACGCATTTATTAATTTGCGTGAGCAAGCTTCACGCCTACGTGGATTATTATCCTCGGTGTATGTGATCATGTAGGCGCCTTGCTTGCTGGCGCACTAAAAGCGCAGCTTTTACGTATTTATCAAATAGCGTGAGCAAGCTTCACGCCTACGTGGATTTTTACCCTCGGCGTATGTGGCCATGTAGGCGCCTTGCTTGCTGGCGCACTAAAAGCGCAGCTTTTACGTATTTATTAATTTGCGTGAGCAAGCTTCACGCCTGTGTGGATTTTTACCCTTGGTGTATGTGACCATGTAGGCGCCTTGCTTGCTGGCGCTTTAAAGCCACCGTTTTTACAAGTAAACACAATCCCAATATGGGTATTTCCTTATGTTGTCCACTAAGCCCGCACGTAAAGGGTTTGCCACTATATACCTCGCTTGACCTATTAAATCTTCATCATTTCTTATTTTGTGGTCATAGTAATTTGATTGCCATATCTTTCCGTGTGTACCGCTATGTTTATTAAGTCTATAAGTTGTAATGTTTTTAAAATTCCTAACTAGGTTTGAGAGGTCAAGGCTACTATTTAACTGTAAAATCCAATGTATATGATCAGGCATGATTACGTAGCAGATAGTATTAAGTGAATTGTTTCTTGAAAATTTAATGAGTTCACTCGCAATTAGCCGAGCACATAAAAAGTTAGCAAATAATGGCTTACGAAAATCACAACAAATTGTAATAGAGTAATAAGCGTTTACCGAAGTGCAGCGTCCTTTTAAACGTTTATGTGTGTTAGCCATATAATTAATTTCCATTTGAATAAATTAAATTGCGTGAGCAAGCTTCACGCCTACGTGTATTTTTATCCTTGGTGTATGGTGAGCATGTATGCGCCTTGCTTGCTGGCGCTTTTAAAGTACCGTTTTACGTATTTATTAATTTGCGTGAGCAAGCTTCACGCCTACGTGAATTTTTACCTTCGGTGTATGTGACCATGTAGGCGCCTTGCTTGCTGGCGCACTAAAAGCGCAGCTTTTACGTATTTATCAAACAGCGTGAGCAAGCTTCACGCCTACGAGGATTTTTACCCTCGATGTATGTAACCATGTAGGCGCCTTGCTTGCTGGCGCACTAAAAGCGCAGCTTTTACGTATGTATTAAATTGCGTGAGCAAGCTTCACGCCTACGTGGGTTTTTACCCTCGGTGTAGTGACCATGTAGGCGCCTTGCTTGCTGGCGCACTAAAAGCGCAGCTTTTATGTATTTATCAAATTGCGTGAGCAAGCTTCACGCCTACGTGGATTTTTATCCTCGGTGTATGGTGATCATGTAGGCGCCTTGCTTGCTGGCGCACTAAAAGCGCAGCTTTTATGTATTTATCAAATTGCGCGAGCAAGCTTCACGCCTACGATCTACCTATCTCAACTTCAACATCATTACCTAAAACCTCTTTGTACTTTGCGGCTAACGCGTTTTTTGCATCATCATCGCCATGCACAATTTTTATCAGGCTTGGCTTTTTATGCATACCCGTTACAAACTTAATTAATCCGTTTTGATCGGCATGGGCACTATAACCATTAATTGTATGTACTTTTGCGTTTATAGTTATGCGAGCATCATTTATAAAAACATACCCATTACGTGGGCCATATTTTTGAATTTCGCGACCTAACGTTTTATTACCTTGGTAACCTACAAACAATACATCAGTGGTTTTGTCATTTAAAAATCGCTCAAGATAATTAACTATTCGGCCACCAGTGCACATACCGCTTGCTGCTAATATTATGGCTGGTGTTTGCCGCGAACTTAAATAGTTAATAACAGCCATGTGCTCTTTGTGTGAATCAACCGTAGTTAGGTTTTTAAAATCGAGCGGGTGCCTACCGTTTGCAACTTTGCGTTTGGCTTCGCTATCCCATAGGTGCTTAAACTTTTTGTATTGCTCAGTAAAATTGGCTGCCATAGGGGAGTCGAGTATTACGTGAATGTCTCGCCACTTAGACTTTTTAGATGAGCTATGTATGAGTTGCTCAAGCTCATATAGCAGCTCTTGTGTGCGGCCAATACTAAAAGCCGGTACTAAAACAACGCCGTTGTCGGCTACGGCGCGTTCAATAATGCTTTTTAGCGTTTTTGTACGCTCTTTACGGCCTTGGTGATTTTTATCACCGTAGGTTGATTCAATAACTAGGGTGTCGGCTTTATAAGGCGCTTTAGGCGAAGGGAGTAACGGGGTGTATGGCGCACCTAAGTCTCCTGAAAATACAACGCGATGTTTGTTGTTATCACTATTTGTAATATCAATTTCAACGTAGGCAGAGCCCAATATATGCCCAGCACGCTGAAATCTCGCCTTAGCTTTATTGAGCCCTTTGCAAGGTAGTTCAAACCACGTTTTATAATCAACAGCTACTATGCGCTTATTTAATAAGCTTAAGCAGGCAGCTATAATTTTAGGGTCGCGGGTTACACCTACTTTTAAAGCATCTTCAATTACCAAAGGTAATAAACTGGCTGATGCAATACTTGTAAAAATAGGGCCCTTAAAACCCGCTGCTAATAAGTAAGGAATTCTACCAACATGGTCAATATGGCAATGGGTAACAATAAGCGCAGTAACATGGGTAATATTAAACTCAATTGAAAGGTCGGCTTTAGAGTCTTCGCCTTGAAATAACCCGCAATCAATAAGCACACTTGTTTGCTTGTTAACTACCAACTCGTGGCACGAACCAGTAACGCCATTAACCGCTCCGTGGTGAAGTATTTGCATTGTGCTTCCTTGTCATCAATTTGTTACATTGAATTTTAAGGTAGAAGTAAAGCCATAATTATTCAAGGTTCTAACGCTTGAGCTAAATTAATTACCTTACCTACAACATGCGCCAACCTGTAGGTGCGAATTTACTTCGCGCTCATGTTTTAACTCCTAACAACAAGCGAGGTATAAAACCTCACCTACAAATATGTACCAACCTGTAGGTGCGAATTTACTTCGCGCTCATACTTTAACTCCTAACAACAAGCGAGGTATAAAACCTCACCTACAAACATGTACTAACCGGTAGGGACGAATTTACTTCGCGCTCATATTTTAACTACTAACAACAAGCGAGGTATAAAACCTCACCTACAAACATGTACCAACCGGTAGGTGTGAATTTACTTCGCGCTCTTACTTGTATATTTATTAAAAAAATATTAATTAAAGTTTTTAATAAATTTTCGCGGCTAAACTTTTGTTTAGCCCAATCTAAACATAGCTTTATAGGTACTAAACTAGCGTTAAGGCCTTTACTCCCTTTAAACTCAATAACAATATTTATCAAAGTGAGTGGCTATTAACCACTAAGGCGTATTTACATAGGCACTCTATGTTGGCTATAATGCCGCCGTTGTTTAGTTTGGAATTGTATTTTTTGCAATTTAGTTATGTATTAAGGGCTACTATGGAATGTTGGTATTTAGTCGTATGCAAACCTAAGCAAGAAGAGCGAGCGAAAACTAACTTGCAAAATCAAGGGATTGAAGCGTTTTACCCCAAATTAACTACCGAAAGGTTGGTTAAAGGTCGTCGGACCGTCAAACACACTGCTTTATTCCCTAATTATTTATTTGTATGCCTTGAATCAAAAAATGGTAACTTTTCTGCTGTAAAAAACACCCGTGGAATAGGCGGTTTTGTTTCTTATGGAGCAAATTATCAGTTGGTTTCTAAGCACATAATTGACCAGCTAAAAAATGAACGTTCACACACTACTGAATCACAAATACCAAAAACAGGTGATGTAGTAAGTGTTAACAACGATTCATTCAGTAATATACAAGCAATATACAAAGAGCCAGACGGCGACTTGCGCAGTATTTTACTAATTAACTTACTTAATCAAAAAATTGAAGTAAGTGTAGATAATAAAGATATTAAGCAATAATAACTAAAAACGTAGCAGCGGCTTTATACCACGTGAATTAAAACGTAGCAGCGGTTTTACACCGCGTGAATTAAAACGTAGCAGCGGTTTTACACTGCGTGAATTAAAACGTAGCAGCGGCTTTATGCCGCGAAAAAATAGTTTTATATCAGTAACTAGGAACTGTAACCTAAGGGCGGAAGCGTGCCTAAAGCACTTAAAGCTACGCGGTTAAGTTCACTTGTAGACGCGCAGCTTGCTGGCGTGACGAGCAAAGCTCGTAATAGGGTTTATTCACAAAAGGGTTAAGAGCACACTGCGCTTTAAAGAAGTAAGCAGCCTAAAGTACTTGTTTAAATGTCTTCTCATTTACTCCTCATTCGCTTCTCTTTGTGCAATAAAGCTTTAAGTGGTTAATCTGAATAGGTCGAGGGCGCTGCGCTTTAGAGAAGTAAACAGCCTAAAGCACTTGTTTAAATGGCTTCTCATTTACTCCTCATTCGCTTCTCTTTGTGCAATAAAGCTTTAAGTGGTTAATCTGAATAGGTCGAGGGCGCTGCGCTTTAGAGAAGTAAGCAGCCATAAAGCACTTGTTTAAATGGCTTCTCATTTACTCCTCATTCGCTTCTCTTTGTGCAATAAGGCTTTAAGTGATTTATTCACAAAGAGGTTAAGAGGGCGCTGCGCTTTAGAGAAGTAAACAGCCATAAGCACTTGTTTAAGTGGCTTCTCATTTACTCCTCATTCGCTTCTCTTTGTGCAATTATCAATGAGTTTATTCAAAAATAAGCTAAGAGTGCTATTCGTGTGAAAGCCCAGCGGCAAAGTTTAACACCGTGGTTAATTCACTTGTAGACGCGCAGCTTGCTGGCGTGACGAGCAAAGCTCGTAATAAGGTCTATTCACAAAGAGGCCAAGAGGGCGCTGCGCTTTAGAGAAGTAAACAGCCATAAAGTACTTGTTTAAATGGCTTCTCATTTACTCCTCATTCGCTTCTCTTTGTGCAATAAAGCTTTAAGTGGTTAATCTGAAGATGTCGAGGGCACTGAGCTTTAGAGAAGTAAGCAGCCATAAAGTACTTGTTTAAATGGCTTCTCATTTACTCCTCTTTGTACGATTGGTGATTAATGCGTTAAGTGTTTTACTGAAAACGGCTATCAATTAAATTTATTCATAAAGACCTTATGAAAATACTGATATAATTTCAGTGCTAATTAAAAACTTAGTAACAAAGCTTTTACAAAGCAAAGACTATTGCTTCACAATAGTGCACATGCTTTAATTAGTCGGCTAAAATACAAGTGCTCACCAAGGTTGGTGAGTAAGTGCAATATTTAAATAATTTTGGGATTCTACAATGGCGTTAAGCTGTAAATCACTCGCATCAATACTCGCAATACTAAGCATGACCGGCTGTACAATAGTACCAGGCAGCCACTTTGAAGGTATAGACTCAGGCGAGCAAACACAAAACCTCGAACAAGATCTCGAAAAAGTAAACATTCAAATAATCGACTCGCTACTAATAAATAAACAAAACCAAGCGCGTATAGCAGCTAAACCAATTTCAAGCACCGATGGTTTAAACGTAAGTAACTACGAATACAAACTAGGTGTTGGCGACGTACTAACCATAGGCGTATGGGATCACCCAGAGCTAACAATACCGGCAGCAGTACAACGTACCGCAGAGTTTGACGGTTTTAGAGTGCAACGAGACGGCACCATTACTTACGCCTACGCACCAAATATACCCGCAGCAGGTAAAACAATAAGCCAAGTACGTAACGAGCTTGTAAAACGCCTAAGCCGAGTGATAGAAGACCCTCAAGTAGACGTAAAAGTAGTTGGCTTTAGAAGCCAAAAAACCTACGTTACCGGTGAAGTAAAGCAACCTGGTGTATACCCAGTAACCGAAATTCCACTTACCCTTATTGATGCGCTAAACCAAGCCGGCGGCTTAACTGATGCAGCCGATTGGCGCACAGTAACATTTACCCGTGGCGACAAAACAGAAGTTATTAAACTTGATGATTTTTATGCCCATGGTGACATTTCGCAAAATCGTTTATTGCAACATGGCGACATAGTGCATGTAAATCGTAACGATGCACAAAAAATATTTGTATTAGGCGATGTTAAAAAAGCAGGTTCAGTAACGCTTAACCGTTATGGTTTAAACTTGGCCGAAGCGCTAAGCGACTCGGGCGGCTTAAACGAAGCAACAGCAGACGCTAACGGCGTATTTGTACTGCGTAAAAGTGACCTAGAGCAAACCGGTGTTATTGCAAACGTATACCAATTACACGCTAAAAATATAGCGGCAATGGTATTAGCTGAGCAGTTTGAACTACAACCGCGCGACATTGTATATGTAACATCGGCACCACTTGCCCGTTGGAACCGTGTAATAAGCTTATTATTACCGTCGGTAGCATCGGTTGATAGCCTAGACGATATTTCATCAAACTAAGGGTTTTTGAAAATGTTTGATTCAGTTTTAGTTGTATGTGCAGGTAACATTTGCCGCAGCCCAACAGGTGAGTATGTTTTAAAGCAAAAGCTTGAAGGTAAAAATATTAAAGTATCGTCTGCTGGTTTAACAGCACTTGAAGGCAAGCCAGCAGATGCAAAAGCAAAACAAATAGCGCTCGTACATGGCGTTAATATGGATGATCACCAAGGCCAGCAGCTTACATCAAGTTTAGTAGCGCAAAACAGCGTAATACTCGTAATGGAAGAACGCCATTTGAACGACGTACATGCTCGCTATCCAGAGGCGCGAGGTAAAACGTTTTTACTCGGTAAGTGGATTAATAACGCCGAAATACCAGACCCATACCGCCAAAGCCAAGAGGCTTTTGAGCACGTTTATACATTAATCGACAGCGCGTGTAGCGCTTGGCAAAAGTATTTATAAGGAATGGCTAATTTAATGAATACCCAGCCGAATAACAGCGCTAGTAACGCTAATAATAAAAACACTAATAACACACAACCAACGCAAGAAATTGATTTAATGGCGTTATTAGGCGCATTGCTCGATCGCAAATATTTTATAGTAGCGGTAACCGCACTGTTTATGTTTGTAGGTGTTATTTATGCAGTATTAAGTACCCCTGTTTACCAAGCAACAGCCATGATACAAGTTGAAGACGGCGGCGCATCAGTCCCTGGTTTTGATGATATGGCAGGCATGTTCGAAAGTACATCGGCTGCAATAACCGAAATAGAGCTATTAAAGTCGCGTAGTATAATAGGCGAGGCTGTAGACACTTTAAAGCTTGATGTAATAGCAGAGCCTAAACTATTCCCCTTTATAGGTAGCCGAGCTTATCGTACTTTTAGCCCAATGGAAGATGGCGACTTAGCTGAGCCAAGCTTTGGTGCTAGTAGCTTCGCATGGGGTGGCGAGAGCATTAATGTATTTAGGTTTGACGTACCACGTACTGCTGTTAATAAAACATTTACTCTAGTTGCGCAAGCTAATAATAGCCTTGCACTTTTAAATGGTGACGGCGAGCAAATATTATCGGGTAAAGTGGGCGAAGAACTTACAAATGGTAAATTTAACTTAACCATACGTACTTTAAATGCACGCCCTGGTACAGAGTTTACAATTACCCGTAAAGATCGCTTAAATACTATTTTAGACCTGCAAACTGCAATTGGTGCAAGCGAAAAAGGTAAAGACTCAGGCATAATTAACTTAAGCTTACAGAGTACTAAACCTAACTACGCTGAAAAAGTGCTTGATAAAGTAGCAGCTATTTATGTACGTCGCAATGTTGAGCGCAACAGCGCAGAGGCGCAAAAGTCGCTTGAGTTTTTAGAAGTACAATTACCTGAAATTAAAAAACAGCTTGAGTACGCAGAGCAACGCTTTAACGACTATCAAATTAAACGCCAATCAATAAATATAACCCTTGAGACCCAAGGCGTGCTTGAACAAGTTGTTAAACTTGAAACTAAGTTACAAGAGCTAAACCTAAAACGCTTAGACATTGGCCGTAAGTTTAAAAAAGATCACCCTTCATATCAAGGTATATTGGAACAAATAGAAGCGGTTGAAAGCCAAAAGCAAGAGCTTGTTGGTGAGGTAGGTAACCTGCCAGAAACTCAACAAGAGCTACTACGCTTAAAGCGCGATGTTGAAGTAAGTAACCAAATTTACACGTTACTGCTTAGCAAAACACAAGAGCTAGATATAGTGCGCGCAGGCACCGTAGGTAACGTACGTATTATTGACTACGCCGAGGTAAATACCAGCAAGCCAGTTAAACCTAAAAAAGCATTAATAGTGGCAATGGCAACATTGCTCGGCGGTATGTTAGCTGTGGCAATTGTGCTTATACAAAAGGTAATGCACAAAGGCGTTGAAGACCCAGCTGAAATTGAAGCACTAGGCTTACCTGTATACGCAAGTGTACCGCACTCAGATTATCAAGATAAACTAAGTGGCTTTGCCGAGAGAGCCCGCAAAAATAAAACGAACAAGCCTAAAAGTATATTAGCGCTCGACAACCCAGCCGACCTAGCAATTGAGGCGCTACGTAGCTTACGTACGAGCCTGCACTTTGCGATGATGGAAGCTAAAAATAATATTATTGCTATATCGGGCCCAAGCCCAAGTGTGGGTAAATCGTTTATATCGGTTAACTTAGCCTCAGTACTTGCGCAAAGCGGTAAAAAAGTACTTATTATTGATGCCGATATGCGTAAAGGCTACTTACAAACCCAGTTTGGTTTAAAATGGGACGATGGCTTAAGTGATTACTTATCTGGCCGTTTAAACCTAGAGCAAGTTACTAAACCAACCAAGGTTGAAGGCTTAAGTGTTATTACGCGTGGGCAAATACCGCCAAACCCTTCAGAACTATTAATGCATAGCAACTTTAGCAAATTAGTTGAAGAAGTAAGTGCAGCTTACGACATTATAATTATCGATACCCCTCCAATACTTGCAGTAACTGACCCCGCAATAGTAAGTACGCATACAGGCACTACTTTGCTAGTGGCACGTTTTGGCCAAAACCATGTACGTGAAATAGAACTCACACGTAACCGTTTTGAGCAAAATGGTATAGATGTAAAAGGCGTGGTATTTAACGGTGTTGTTAAAAAAGCGAGTAATGCGTATGGGTATTACGGCTATTACAATTATGAGTATAAATCGGACAAGTAAATCCAATATACTTAGATTAATTTAAATTTTTATGGAAATAATATGTTAAACAATAAAACAGTTTTAATCACGGGTGGCACTGGATCATTCGGTAAGAAATTTATAGAAACTATTTTAGCGCGCTACCCAGATGTAAAAAAAATAATCATCTATTCGCGTGACGAATTAAAGCAATCTGTAATAAAACAAAAATACCCAGCATACGATTACCCGCAATTACGTTTTTTTATTGGTGATGTTCGCGACAAAGAACGTTTAACGCAAGCCTGTGAAGGTGTTGATGTAATTATTCACGCAGCAGCTATTAAGCAGGTTGATACCGCTGAATACAATCCAACAGAATGTATTCGTACAAACATAGATGGTGCTGAAAATGTTATTCATGCTGCATTAGCATGTGGTGTAAAAGATGTTGTTGCTCTATCGACAGACAAAGCATGTGCACCAATTAACTTATACGGTGCAACTAAATTAGCATCAGATAAATTATTTGCTGCTGCTAACAATATTCGCGGCTCTAAAGATATTAAATTTAGCGTTGTTCGTTATGGTAATGTAATGGGCTCTCGCGGCTCTGTTATTCCTTTCTTTTTAGAAAAACGAAAAGAAGGTGTTTTACCAATCACACACAATGAAATGACGCGTTTTAATATATCGCTTCAGGATGGCGTTAATTTAGTTATGTTTGCCTTAGGCAACCATTTAGGTGGTGAGATATTTATCCCTAAAATCCCGTCATACAAAATTTTAGACATCGCAGAAGCCGTAGCACCTGAATGCGAAACGCGTGATGTAGGTATTCGCCCAGGTGAAAAACTACATGAAGAAATGATTACAGATACTGACTCTTTAAATACGATTGATTTGGGTCCTTACTACGCAATTTTACCATCTGTATCGTATACATACAGCGAGGAAGAATACCTTGCTCACCATAAAGCTGAAAAAGTACCGTTCGGTTTTAAATACAACTCAGGAACAAATACTGAATGGGAAACAGTAGAGGGTTTGCGTAAACTTATTATTGACCATGTAGATCCATCATTTGAAGTGCAAGGCTAACAAAATGATACCGTATGGAAAGCAAGATATAACTCAAGCAGATATTGATGCAGTGGTTAATGTTCTAAAGTCGGATTTTTTGACGCAGGGGCCACAAGTCCCCGCTTTTGAAAATGCACTTATGAAAGCGACAGGTGCGGATCACGCACTTGCCGTTAATAGTGCAACGTCAGCTTTGCATGTTGCTTGTTTGGCGCTTGGGCTAGGGGCAGGTGATACATTATGGACAACACCTATCACGTTTGTAGCCTCAGCTAATTGTGGTTTGTATTGTGGCGCATCAGTAGATTTTGTTGATATAGACCCCGCAACTTATAACCTTTGCCCTAAAGCATTAAAAGAAAAGCTGATCCATGCTAAAAAAGAAGGCGCTTTGCCTAAAGTTTTAGTTGCAGTGCATTTGTGTGGTCAGCCATGTGACATGAAAGCAATCCATGCGTTATCAGTAGAATATGGCTTTAAAGTCATTGAAGATGCTTCACATGCAATAGGCGGGCGTTACTTAGAACAACCAATTGGCTCATGTGAATACAGTGATATTACCGTGTTTAGCTTTCACCCTGTTAAAATTGTTACCACTGCAGAAGGTGGTGCGGCATTAACTAATAGCAAAGCACTTGCAGACAAAATGGCACTTTACCGTAGCCATGGAATAACACGTGACGAAGCATTAATGGAAAATGTATCCCATGGTGGTTGGTATTATGAGCAAGTGGATTTAGGTTTTAACTACCGCATGACAGAGCTGCAAGCTGCACTGGGTGTGTCGCAAATGAGTCGCTTAAGTGAGTTTGTTTCTGCACGTCATGAATTAGCTATGCGTTATTATGAAAAACTAGCCAGTTTACCGATTGTACTGCCTTATCAGTTACCTAAAACTTATTCTGGCTTACATTTATATGTTATTCGTTTAAACCTAAATGAAATTAGCAAAACGCATAAAGAAGTGTTTGACGAGCTAAGAGAAAACGGTATTGGTGTTAACCTGCATTATATTCCTGTTCACTTACAGCCTTATTACCAAAAAATGGGCTTTAAAAAAGGTGACTTTCCAAATGCAGAGAGTTATTACAGTAATGCTATTTCATTGCCGATGTTTCATGGTATGACCCATGAGCAGCAAGATGAAGTTATCAGTAAACTAACACTAATATTAGAAGCCTAATCATGAATATAGCAATCATCCCTGCACGTGGTGGAAGTAAACGCATACCTCGAAAAAATATTAAAGAGTTTCACGGTAAGCCAATGATTGCTTATTCCATTGAAGCAGCTTTAAAAAGTAATTGTTTTGATAAAGTAATTGTCTCTACAGATGATGCTGAAATAGCTGATACTGCAATACAATATGGGGCAGAAGTACCATTTATGCGCCCTGCTAATATTGCGGATGATTATGCAACCACGCTTGATGTAATAAAGCATGCTGTTGAGTATACCGAGTTACAGGAATGGGGCGTTGAAAATGTATGTTGTATATATGCAACCGCTCCTTTTTTAATACCTGAGTTTATCCAGCGCGGATTTGTAGAGCTGACATCGAATAATATAGATTACGCCTTCAGTGCAACAAGTTTTCCTTTTCCAATTCAAAGAGCCTTAAAGCTTAATGGTGCACAATGTGTTGAAATGTTTCAGCCAGAACATTTAAATACTCGTTCGCAAGACCTAGAAGAAGCATATCATGATGCCGGACAGTTTTATTGGGGTACTAAAACTGCTTTTTTACAACGAAAAGCTTTTTTTTCACCACAATCAAAAGCTATTTTACTGCCGCGTAAACGTGTACAAGATATTGATACCCAAGAGGATTGGGAGTTAGCCGAAGCACTATATAAGGCACTATCGTGAAAGTCGTTGTAAGAGTTGATGCCTCACAGCATATTGGTAGTGGGCATGTTATGCGCTGCTTAGTATTGGCGCAAGCGCTTAAGCTTGCGGGCCATAATGTTATATTTGCTACTCGTGAGCAGGTGTCAAACCTCAATGCTTTTATTCATAATAAGGGATTCAAACTAATTGATTTAGTTAAACCAAAAACTTGGCGAACACCAACTAATACTGCTGATTACTCAGCATGGCTACAAGTAAGTGAGCACCAAGATAGTCAGGATTTTATCAGTAAAGTTGGAAGTGCCGATTTAGTTATTGTAGATCATTACGGTATTAATAAGTTTTGGCATGAGCAGGTTAAAAGTAAATTAGATTGTGCGCTAATGGTGATTGATGATTTAGTAAGGGATCATAGTGCAACCATTTTACTTGATCAAACACTTAACAGGCAGCCTAGTGAATATAAAAGTACACATCCATGTACAGTATTAAGCGGAACGGACTACGCCTTATTAAAGCCTGGCTTTTCTGAAATACGTAAGTATTTGAAAAAACAAATCCCGCAAGAGCATGAGATTTTAATCACCATGGGTGGAATAGATATGCCTAACTCCTCCTTAAAAGTATTAAAAGCACTTTCAAAAGAAACAAAAAAAATACCCACTACTGTTTTACTAAGTCAGCGTTCACCAAATTACAGCCAAGTAAAAGAGTTTGCGGCAATTCATGCATCGTGGGTTAAGCATATTGAATTTGTAGATGACATGGCAGAGTTGATGAGCAAATTTAGTATTGCCATTGGTGCGCCTGGTTCAACTTCTTGGGAAAGGGCTTGCTTAGGTATACCATCAATTTTAGTGCCGATTGCACAGAACCAAAATATGATTGCAACGGAGCTTGAAAAAGCGCATGCGGCTATATTAATAAACTTGAACGACATAGATAGCGAATTACCGTTAGCATTGAATCGGCTTATTACAGATTGGCAAACTTATAGCAATAATAGCTTTGCATTGTGCGATGGTAGAGGGTGTGAACGAGCAGTGAATAAAATAGAAGAGGTTATGGGGATATGTTAAGAGTTACACTCATTTGTTCTGATAAAAATCACCCAGTTTTTAAATGTTTAGAAATGTGGAAAGAAGTAAACAGTAAAAAATATACCATTGATTTGTTTACATCAATAAATGAAGTTAGTGCACGCGGCGACATTCTATTCTTAGTTTCTTGCACAGAAATCGTAAAAACACGCCATAGAGAACTATTTGATCATACCCTTGTATTACATGCGAGTGACTTACCTAAAAACCGAGGCTGGAGTCCACATATCTGGGCTGTTATTAATGGTGAAAGTAAAATAGTACTTTCACTTTTAGAAGCTGAAGATAAAGTAGATACAGGTCGAATATGGAAAAAAATTGATATTCAGTTAGATGGCACAGAGCTTTATGATGAAATAAATAAAAAGCTGTTTGATGCTGAATTACTTTTACTATCTTGGGCGTGTGAGAATATAAATAGTGTGAAGCCTCAAGCGCAAGATGAGATCGCATCTAACTATCTGCGAAAGCGGACGCCAGAAGATAGTGAACTGAACATTAATCAATCATTAAAAGAGCAGTTTAATCAGCTTAGGGTATGCGATCCTGAACGTTTTCCTGCTTATTTCTATATAAATGGTTGCAAATATAAAATTAAAGTAGAGAAGTACTAAAATGAATAAATTTATTACAATTGAAGATAGAAAAATTGGACCAGACTTTCCTCCCTATATTATTGCTGAGTTATCAGCTAACCATAACGGCGATATAAATCGCGCATTTGAAATATTAGAAATGGCAAAGCGATGTGGTGCAGATGCAATTAAATTACAAACCTACACACAAGATACGTTAACAATAGACTCAGATAAACCCGATTTTAAAATTAATGGTGGACTATGGGATGGCAGAACTCTGTATGATTTGTACACAGAGGCACATATGCCATGGGAATGGCACAAGCCATTGTTTGCAAAGGCAAAAGAGCTAGGTATCACTATTTTTAGCTCCCCTTTTGATTCAACTGCCGTTGATTTATTAGAAGAGCTTGGGGCGCCTGCCTATAAAATAGCATCATTTGAAGCCATTGACTTACCATTAATAGAGTACGTTGCTAAAACAGGTAAGCCAATGATTATATCGACAGGTATGGCTAACGAAGAAGAAATTCGTGAAGCAGTCGAAACAGCAAGAAATGCAGGGTGTAAAGAGCTTGTTGTTTTGCATTGTGTAAGTGGCTACCCAGCCCCGTCAGAAGATTATAACCTCGCAACAATACCGGATATGGCTGAACGTTTTGATGTATTAACAGGGTTATCAGACCATACAATAGATAATACAACAGCGGTTACTTCAGTCGCATTGGGTGCATGTTTAATAGAAAAGCACGTTACGCTTAATAGAGATGGTGGCGGACCAGATGATAGTTTTTCACTAGAAGAGCCTGAATTAAAGCAATTGTGTCATGACAGTAAAATTGCATGGGCAGCCACGGGTAAAGTCAATTATGAACGTAAAGAAAGTGAAAAGGGGAATATGATATTTAGGCGCTCACTGTATGTAGTAAAAGATATTGCTGAAGGTGAGATGTTTACACATGATAATGTAAGAAGTATAAGACCAGGTTATGGACTAGCGCCTAAGTATCTACATGACGTAATAGGTAAGCAGGCTAAAAAAGCTGTTTTTAAAGGTACTCCTATTATCGATGAACTTTTTAGATAAGAGGTCTGATGAAAGCTTTAATTGACAAAAACTCCTTAGTGGATTTTTATGTTGCTTTTATAATCACAGTTTTACTTGCTGTAACTCAGATTGTTTTTGAATTAAATGTAAGGTACTTAGGCTTTTTCTATCTAGCTCTAGGTATCTTTATTATTTATCTATCATTTGTTAAATATCAGAATGTTATCTCTCTAAAGTCTCTATTTTTAATTGGGAACTTTTTTGTTTTTTTCATACCCTTAATATATATATCTTTTTTATTTGAAGGTGAGTGGGTCAGCTATAAGTTTAGTCCAGAGATATTAAGTGTCTCGCACATAAAGACAATTGGTTTACTCATAGGTATTGCTATTACCTCTTTTCTTTTTGGGTATATGTTACCTTCACCAGTTAGTGGAGAAAGTCACATAAGAAAAACACGATATATGAATATTGTTCTTCCAATCTTACTGTTATCATTTTTAGTTTTGATCTATCGAAGGTACGAGTTACTCCAATTTGTTTCTGAACATGGGTTTGAAGCCATATATAGTAAAGGCTTTTCTTCCTCTATAGTAGAAGCTATTTTTGCTTACGTATTTATAATATTAGCACCTATTGCATACCTTCTCTCAGAGTCCCTAAAAACAAAAAATGTCATTTTATGGCTTATTATAGCTGAGGCTATAATTCATGGCTTAGCTGGTCAAAGAGTATGGATTCTTACAGGAATAATCCAAGTTCTATTTTTAATAAACTTAGATTCAAAAATGGTTTTAAATGAAAATATGCTAAAAAGAATAAAACTTATATTTTATTTAGCAGTTTTTGCACTTATATCTGTTTATCTGATGGCTGCTATGCTGTTTTATAGAGAAGGTGAAAGCTTTGATATATTTTCGTTTTCAGTTTTTGATTATTTTATTGGCCAATTTGGCACTATAATTGGTCTTAAAATTGCTATCGATAATCCTACTTTTGTTTATGGATCTAACCTTCCTCCCCTACTAGATACCTTAAATCCACTTAGAAGCTCTGTTCAAGGCTTTGTAGATAAAGAGGTAGCAAATATTGGCTCCAGAGTTACTTACCTGAGTTGTGCGTCATGCTTAAGTGAAGGAAAAAGCTATGGTTCTTCTATTTACGCACAGCTTTACCAGTTTGGACTATTTGGTATTTCTATAGGTACTATGGCTTTGGGGTATTTAGCAAAATTAATAGATACAAAAAAAAATTATAGTTATATCTATGCTTTACTTGGTTTTTTCTTAGCAAAGCATATGTTGTGGTCAGCAAGAGGTGAGTACTTTCCTCACTATATAAATATACTGGTTATTTTGATAAGCGTAGCAACATTATATTTGTTATTAATCAGTTATAAATGGGGTAAAAATGGCTGAAGTAATTAGTTTTTATACTGGATATATCAATGCCTCTACAGGTGTTTCATCGGTTGTTAAATCTTTAGATAAAGGGCAATGGTCTAGTTTTGCAATGACTCATTCTATTTATTCTTTGGATCAACAATTCACAAGTAAGCCTGTTGGTCCAAAAAGCAACAGCCCCTCTCTGGGATATAATTTAAAAAGTAAATGTATATTGGTGCTGTCGTCAGTAAGAATGTGGTTATGGAGACAGGCGGATAAATCATCATTTATGGCTGTAATCTACTTCAAGCTTTTTCATTTAGCTCGGGCTGATAAGCTTGTTAAGTCATTTATTAGCCAGGGTACTGGTGATAAAAATTTAATAGTGCATGATATCTGGAGTTTAATAACCTTGCTAAAGCAAGGATACTCAATGGATAAAATTATCTTTGTTATACATGGAAGTAATGATCCAATTAGCTTTATGGTAGATGTTTTTCCTAAAATGAGAAAAACTAACTTCCTGAAAAATATAGAGTCTGACTTTTTGTTCGCTCTCTCAAAGGTTAAGTCTGTAGTTGTATTATCAGAAGAAAACCGTATTCAATTACAAAACAAGTATGGGGTCGAAACACAATTAATACTTAATGGTATACCAGAGTTAGCGCCCAAGCAGAGCAATATTGATAATTTAAACCTGCATATTACCGGCTCTTTATGCTCGCGTAAAAGGCAGTATTTACTAGTTGAAGCGATAGCAAAGTTACCCGTCAATTTTATTTCAGAAAATAGTGTTAAATTGAATATCTTTGGTCATGGCCCTGACTACAATAAGTTAAAAAGACGGATTTTAGAGCTTAACTTAGAGCAAGTAATTATTCTGCACGGAAACACCGATGCACCCTATAATAATTATAAATATGGAGATCTGATTTTAAGTATTAGTACAGAAGAGGGGCTGCCTGTAGCTTTAATAGAAGGTTTACGTTCTGGTTGTGTACCTGTTGTAACTGACGTGGGTGGATGTCATTTAACCGCTGCTAACGACAACGGAGTACTACTATCGACATTTGATGATGACTCATTAATTAATGAGTTATGCGTTGTTATTACAGAGTTAAGCAACATACAAGTAAGGGAAACTTTTGCTTCTAGAAGTTTATCATTATTTAAAAGTAGTTTTTCCAATAAGAAAATGGTGAGTTTGTATGCAAAAGCAATTTCTTCCTGATTACTGGGGGATTAATATTAAAGGTACATCTGTATGGTCTTATTTCAGGTTTAATCACAATAGATTACCAACATCTCAATATAAAGCACAATTTAAATTAAGTTGGAATGATATAACTTATTTTTTTAGGCTTTTGCTTCTCCGGTTTTCTAAAGCTGAGGTTGTAATTTTTTTAGCGGCTAGAAATGATTTATTATCACTTTTGAATTCTGAGCCTTTTGTAAGTAAGAAAACAGTAATATTCTTGAGGGAGGATGGGCATGGTGTACCTGGGAATGTATTTATAATCGAGGCTTTTAGGTACCTCTTTAGACTTTTATCTTGCGTTTTATTTTATCGTTCTTTTAAAGATTTACAAAGGCAGTTAAATTTAAATGGTTTAGATTTAAATGTGCATAATGGCAGTATCAAAGCAGCTGTTGGTGATTTTTATTTTAATAAAATATTATCATTTTTTCTTAAAGGAAAGGTTGTTTATTTTAGCAATTGCGTTGTTCCAAAAATAGAAAGGGTACAGCTTCGTTCTAATAGTATTGAAATTCAGCATGGTGTAATACATGATTTGCATCCTGACTATGCGAAGATACCGAAAGAATTTTTTAAATCACCTTTATTATGTTGGGGGGATTTTTGGAAGAGAAAAATTATAAATGTTGGTTTTTGTGGGACTCTTATTGTAGGGCCGGTTCCTTTAATTAAAAAGCCTTCAGAAAATTATACCGATTCTGTTTGTTTTTTTACAACGGTTAATGAACATATATCATACAAAATTATTGATTGCATAAAGCAACTTGGGAACGTTAATGCATTGTTGCAAATGCACCCAAGAGATCGTTTTGACTATGAAATCTCATTAGATAATATTTTAACTTGTAAAGGTTTGTCGCCACTAGAGGTTTTATGGCCTGTCATGCACGATAGTACATTGGCTTATGTTTGTGCTGAAAATAAAAAGAAGTTTATATATCTTGCTGGTGATAATGAAAATACGGATGAAATAATTAAGAGGCTTTTGGAAAAGTATAATGCGTCTCATGAGGATGATTATTATATTGCTTATTCTGCACGAGAGTTAGCCTGTTTAATTAGTCGATTATAACTATGCTATTAAAATTATTTTCAATGTCATTAAGAATGACAGCTTTATCTTCGAAACTTTTCATCTTATTCTATTTTGCAAATGTTTTATCCCCAGAAGAATTTATAAGTTATGGTATTATTACTGTTACCATAGCTTATTTGCAATATATTGTTGGTTTAGATATATATAATTATGCTAATCGTGAGGTAGCCCTTTCTAGTAATAAATATTCGTTATTGAAAATTGTGTCTAAGCAATATAGCTTTTATTTTTTTGTTTATTTTTTTGTTTTTTTACTTATTTCTATAATCGCTTTGTTTAATGAGATCGTGCCTTTTTTTATTGGCGAGAGTTTGTTTTTACTTGGCGGTGTATTAATTACAGAACATTATTTTAATGAGTGTTACAGGATGTGGGTTTTTAAAAGTCGACCTATTTTTTCTGCATTTTTATATTTTATCAAGTCAGTCGTGTTTCTTGCGGCTGTTTTCACCTTTAACTACCTATCAAGTGACTTAGGTATTCATCAGGTGCTGCTTCTTTGGTTTGTATCTAATTTAACTGCAATATTAATCTCAACTTTCCGCTTTAATATATTTTATGTTGTATACCGATTGTATTGTATGGATTATGTTTGGGTTAAAAAGGCCATTAAGTTTTCATATCCCTTAGTTTTATCTGCGTTGTGTTCTAAAGCGATATTTACATTTGATCGCTCCTTAGCTGGAGGATTGTTAGAGATAAAAACTGCTGCTACTTATGTTTTATTAATGAGTATATTTTTTGCTGTAAATAGCCTGCTAGATTCTGTGTTTTTTGTTTTTAAAGCCCCTATTTTAATTAAAAGTTCTAAAGGGAATTTTAGGGCTGTTTTTACTGGTTTTTTAAGAACAGGGGGGGGTATTAGTTTCTTTTGCGCGTTACTTTTTGTTCCTTCATTTTATGCGAGTATGATTGTTTTCCCCGATAAAGTTAGTGCCACTGATCTGCATATATTTGTTTTAGCGGGGGGAGTGTTTTTATTGTTCAATATTTCACAAATATATCATTATGGTTTATATGCACTAGGTGCATCCAAGAAGATTTTTAGCACCCAGTTATTTAGTTTAGTATTTTGTGCTTGCTTTTTTTTATCTGGGTTTGCAATGAATTTAACCTCATCAATAGAATTCTTTTTTCTATCTTTAGGCGTTTATTGCTGTTGTGTTTTATTATTAAAGCGAAGGGCTCTAATGTCCTTAGAGGAAAATAAGTAATGAATACCCCGAAGGTTGCTGTTTTAATGACAGTCTATAAAAATGATAACACCCTCTTAGTAAAAGAGGCGATAGATAGTATTATTTTTCAATCATATAAAAATATATGTTTATTTTTAGGTATTGACGGACCTATACCTGATGATTTAAGGGAATTTATTTTATCAATTGATTGTAATAACGAAAAGTTAAAAATAACATTTTTTGATAAAAACCGAGGACTAGCATGCACATTAAACGATTTAATAACTCAAGTACTTGAAGATAAGCTAATTAAGTATATTGCTAGAATGGACTCTGATGATATTTCATATCTTTCTAGAGTAGATAAACAAGTATCTCTTTTAGAAAGTAAGCCTGAAATATCTGTTTGTGGAACTTCGTGTCGTGAATTCGGGGCTTCATTTGCTTTAGAAGCAAAACATTTACCGCAAGAGCATAATGAACTCATCGATTTTAGTGTTACAAGATGTCCCCTTATACATCCAACGGTTATGTTCAGAGTTGAAGTTTTTAAAGGTGGTATAAGATACCCTGTTGATACCGCGCTAACAGAGGATATGGCTCTTTGGTTTATTTTATTGGTTCAAGGATATCAGTTTTACAATATTAACGAAGTTTTATTAGATTACAGATTAAATGAAAGTACGATATCTCGGCGTAATGGTTTCAACAAAGGCTTAAGCGAGTTCTCTATTAGAATAAAATACATGTTCAAGTTAAAAAGAGTGAATTTAAAAAACTCATTGCTAATTATTTCTAGACTCTTATTCCACCTTATGCCGCTAAAAATTATGGCGTATGCTTATAAAAATGCTAGGTGATTTTTACTTATACCAATTCATATTTACTAGTACTTATTTGGTTTGTTAATTGAATTTAATTATATTAGCAGACTCTAAATTATAGAGGCTTTAATGGTCATTGATTTACTATTTACTTTTTTTATCGCTTTTGCGGTGTTGTTTTTTATGCGTAAAGTGGCGCGACAAGTTGGTTTAGTTGATAAACCTTCTGGCCGTAAAGTACATACAGGTAATATACCTTTAGTTGGAGGAGTCGCTATATGTATTACTATAGTGCAATACATATATTCACACCCTGGTATGATTAACCACGCTAATTTGTTTATGTGTTGCATTGCCGGCTTGACCATTGTTGGGGCATTAGATGACAGGTATGACTTGAGCGTAAAAATACGCATGCTGATACAAACTCTTATATCTATAGCAATGATTTATTTTGCCCAAGCAGAGTTGGTTTCACTTGGCGATATATTAGGGTTTGGTGACATTAGCTTGGGCTATGGCTATGTAGGTGGGCTAATTACCGTATTAGCCGTTATAGGCTGTATTAATGCTTTTAATATGGTTGATGGCATAGATGGTCTTTTAGGTGGCCTTTCGGTAGTTACATTTGGTGCGATTGGTATTTTATTGAGTATGGCTAATGAGCAAAGCTTAAGTTATTTATGCTTGTTATTGGTTGTATGTATGATCCCTTATATTGTTATGAACCTGGGCCTTATAGGTCGTGAGCGTAAAGTATTTATGGGTGATGCAGGAAGTATGATGATTGGCTTTACTGTTATTTGGCTATTAATTGGCGCAAGCCAAACTCCAGGGAACCCTATGATACGCCCAGTAACTGCATTGTGGTTAATTGCATTACCATTAATGGATATGGCTGCAATTATGATACGCCGTGTTAAACAAGGTAAATCTCCGTTTAAGCCAGACCGTGAACATTTACACCATATATGCCAACGCTTAGGTTGCTCGCCTACACAAACACTTATTTTAATATGTTCAATTGCATCTTTATTTGCAAGTATAGGTATAATTGGTGAGATTTTTGTAATACCAGAATTTTTAATGTTTTATAGTTTTATAGTTATTTTTGCAGCTTATTTAGTTGTACTGATTAACTACTGTAAAATTATAAACTTTTTCAGACGTAAGTTAGACCTACCAGAAAAACAATATTCAGCGAGTAAGTAAAATTACTTGGGCGCGATGTAAATTTGGACAGGGTGAATATATTGTAGGCGAGGTTTCATACCTCGTTTTTGATAAAGTTAGCTAAGCGCGAAGTGAATTCGCACCTACAAAGAACGCGCTCATCAGGATATTCATCCACTTTTATTTTACAATTAAGCAAAAAATCTTAGGTGATTTACTCACAAATAAATTAAAAAGTTAATGCACTTTAAAAGCGCAGCTTAGGTAAAGCTCTGAGACCGTTGAGTAGTATCATTCGATGTTACATTTTAGCTAGAGCCTTTTAGCTAGAGCCTAATTTATAACTCTGATAGAATCATTTTATTACTTATTAACTAATCTTAAAGGATTAATATGAAAATTGCCGTAGTAGGTACAGGCTATGTAGGCCTTTCTAACGCTATGTTGCTAGCACAACACAATGAAGTGGTTGCATTAGATATAGACGAACAGAAAATTGCACTGTTGAATGATAAGAAATCACCGATTGTTGATACCGAAATTAGTGAGTTTTTAACACGTAGTGACTTAAATTTTACAGCAACTACCGACAAAGTAGCAGCCTATAAAAATGCAGACTTTGTAATTATTGCTACACCAACTGATTACGATGTTGAAAACAATTACTTTAATACAAACTCTGTAGAGGCTGTAATTAAAGATGCGATAGCGCATAACCCAAATGCAGCTATGGTCATTAAATCGACGGTACCCGTTGGCTTTACGCAAGGTATAAAAGAAAAGCTCGGCATTAGTAACTTAATATTTTCGCCAGAGTTTTTACGTGAAGGTAAAGCGCTACACGATAACTTATACCCATCGCGTATTGTAGTTGGTGAGCAAAGTGAGCGTGCAAGTGTGTTTGCTAACTTACTTAAGCAAGGCGCTATAAAAGAAGATATTGAAGTATTGTTTACCGACTCAACTGAAGCCGAAGCTATTAAGTTATTCTCAAATACTTACTTAGCAATGCGCGTCGCTTATTTTAATGAGCTTGATAGCTACGCTGAAGCACATGGCTTAAACAGTAAGCAAATTATACAGGGCGTTAGTTTAGACCCTCGCATTGGTGATCATTACAACAATCCATCGTTTGGTTACGGTGGTTACTGTTTGCCAAAAGATACAAAGCAGCTGCGTGCAAACTATGCAAATGTACCAAACAATATTATTGGTGCAATTGTGGATGCTAATACTACGCGTAAAGACTTTATTGCAGACTCAATAATTAAACGCAGCCCTAAAGTAGTTGGTGTGTATCGTTTAGTAATGAAAACTGGGTCTGATAACTTTAGAGCCTCTGCCATCCAAGGCATTATGAAGCGTATTAAAGCCAAAGGTATTGAGGTTGTAGTTTACGAACCAGTACTTGAAGAAAATGAGTTTTATCACTCACGTGTAATTAAAGACTTAAACGAGTTTAAGCAAATATCTGACGTTGTTGTGTCTAACCGCATGGTTGAAGAGCTTAGCGATATTGCTGATAAAGTTTATACTCGTGATTTGTTTGGTAGCGATTAACAAACAAAAGTTAAAGACTAAAGACTAAAGGTTAAAGACTTATAGTTGAAATTAGTGTTTTTTGTGCGTGAGCAAGCTTCACGCCTACGACTCAGCCGTATAATTGCGATGTTATTGTTGTAGGCGCCTTGCTTGCTGGCGCGTTTAGGCTTTTTTCGTGCGTGAGCAAGCTTCACGCCTACGACTCAGCCGTATAATTGCGATGTTATTGTTGTAGGCGCCTTGCTTGCTGGCGCGTTTAGGCTTTTTTTCGTGCGTGAGCAAGCTTCACGCCTACGACTCAGCCGTATAATTGCGATGTTATTGTTGTAGACGCCTTGCTTGCTGGCGCGTTTAGGCTTTTTTCGTGCGTGCGCAAACTTTACGCCTACGACTCAGCCGTATAATTACGATGTTATTGTTGTAGGCGCCTTGCTTGCTGGCGCGTTAGCAAATAAGCATAGCTTTAAAAGTTAAAGGCATTGAGGTAAAAGTACGGGCTTGGATAGAAGAGTCTAGGCAGTTATCAAAAATGATATCGGCCTTAATGAAAACTATTGAAACTTGGGATTAGGCTTTTAGTCTTCAACTTTCAACTTTCAACTTTCAACTTTCAACTTTCAACTTTCAACTTTATCAGCTTAAAGATTAGGAAATTATGAAATATTTAGTAACGGGTGCTGCTGGTTTTATTGGCGCGGCAACATGCCAAAAATTGTTAGCGGCTGGCCATGTAGTAGTCGGCATTGATAACCTTAATGACTATTACGATGTAAATTTAAAACTAGCTCGTTTAGCGCAGTTTGAAAGCCATGAAGCGTTTACATTTATTAAGCTTGATATAAGTGAACGCCCAGCAATGAGCGAGTTATTTAAAACACAGCAGTTTGATAAAGTAATACATTTAGCAGCGCAAGCTGGAGTTAGGTATTCAATAGAAAACCCTGATGCTTATGCAGACTCTAATTTAGTAGGGCACTTAAACGTGCTTGAAGGGTGTCGTAATAATAAAGTAAAACACTTGGTTTATGCTTCATCTAGCTCTGTATATGGTTTAAACGAAAAAACCCCGTTTGAAACAACCGACAGTGTTGATCACCCAGTGTCGTTTTATGCAGCAACTAAAAAAGCGAATGAGCTAATGGCGCATAGCTATTCTCATTTATATAGCTTACCTACAACAGGCTTACGCTTTTTTACTGTTTATGGCCCATGGGGTCGCCCAGATATGGCACCATATATTTTTACTAAAAAAATACTTGCCGGCGACACTATTGATATAAACAACAATGGCGATATGTGGCGTGACTTTACTTACATAGATGACATAGTCGAAGGTGTTGTTCGTGCCGCTGATGTTATACCTATTGCAAACCCAGACTGGAGAGTTGAAACAGGTTCGCCTGCTTCTAGTTCTGCTCCGTATGCAGTTTATAATATTGGTCACGGTAGCCCAATAAACCTAATGAAGTTTATTGAAGCTATTGAAGCTGAACTAGGCACTGAAGCTAAAAAGAACTTCCGTGAAATGCAAGCCGGCGATGTTTATAAAACTTATGCTGATACTACAGACTTATTTAATGCAACAGGCTATAAAGCGCAGGTTGGTGTTAAGCAAGGCGTAAGTGAGCTTATTAAGTGGTATAAAGACTTTTATAAATAAAGGTTACAATTTGTAAGTCATTTAAAAACACTGTTTTCAATTTGAGGCAGTGTTTTTTTATTGGCTTTTAATAAAGTTAAGTTAGATGAGCGCGAAGTAAATTCGCACCTACAGGGTGTGCATATGTTGTAGGTGAGGTTTTAACCTCGCTTTGGTAACGTTAAATTACATGAGCGCGAAGTAAATTCGCACCTACAGAGTATATATTGTAGGTGAGGTTTTATACCTCGCTTTTGATAAAGTTAAATTTGATGAGCGCGAAGTAAATTCCCACCTACAGGGTATTAAAAATTAGCAAATACACCTAACCTAGCAAATGTTTCCCCGTATACATCCTTTCCTTGATATAGCTCAGCTCCCCAACTTTTAGCACCCATTATTGGTTTACTCAACTTGCGTGTGTACGCTGTTTGCAGTTCGTAACTTGTTTTATAGCCTTCGTTTTTATTTTTAAGCATACGAATAGTGGTATTTAAGTTTTCTATTTTACTTAATTGCCAATGCCAGTTTACGCTCATCGATTTAGCCGGAGTGTAGTCGGTGTAGTCGTGTTCATCACCTGCCCAGTGGCCAATTACATTACCTGAATTACGGTTGCCATCTAAATAAATACCATTGGCATACCAAAGTTTTTGCCAATTACTGTGTTCAAACCGTAAGCTGTGGTTGTTAGCAATAAACGGTAAGTAAACACCAAAGCTATATGCATTATTGCGAGAGCCACCTAATGTATCTTCAAGTGCAACTTCACCATAAAACTCGAACGGTAGCGCATAAATACTATTGTTATAGGCAAAAGTAATTGAGCCTAATTGATCGCCAAGCTCAAAGTTCTCACCAAACTCATCAGCATCTTCTCTTCCTACGTTATCTTTACTTCCAGGGCTAAAAAAACCTTCTGTAAAGTCTTTTAAAGTAACGCTTCGCGGACCGCCACCAAGCTGCATTAAGCGGCTTAAGCCTATTGTTAAATTATCGGTTGCTGCAAAACTAGTATGTAAGCCAAATAAATATGGCTTACCTGGTTCATAAACTCTTGCCACACCTGTTTGCTTACCTTCTTTTAAAATTCCGCTTTGCTCTGTCATTTTACTAATAAACATATCGTAACGAATATTAAAGCTGGTTATTGGCTCTACATTACTAAGCGTTATAGAAGGCGTTGTTTTAGCTTGTGTGCTTAATAGCATGGCACTGTCGTTAAAAGGTGAGTACCAATGCTCACGATAACCTACATCTAACTGCGCGTATTTATTACCAAGATAAAAAAAACTTTGTGTAGGTAATATTTCGTCTTCGTTGGCAATACCTGCAACACTTACACCAAAGTAACGCCCGAAGTTAGCGTAAGCGCCACCCTCAACAATTAAGTTGGTTTTAGTGGTTTGGCCGCGTTGGTTAGGCAGTGTTTTATCTTTTGTACCAGCAGCAAGTGTTACTTTTGCAAATGTACCCGCATCACTTTGAATATAAGGGCTAAGTTGGTACGAAAGTGTTTGATATAGTTCTGGGTAAGTATGCCTAACCGTTTGCAGCACTCTATAAATATCGTGAGCTTTATAAGGCTTGCTCATAATATGTGTGTTTTTACTTACGGCTAAAAGTCGTTGTACTTGGTGCTCAAGTTCTGGGGCTTGATTTAAAGGTAAATAAGGTGATACGCCACCTTTAGCAACAGCATTTGCACTGACTGCCATCCCGATAAACAGTGATATTTTTTTGAGCATAATTATTCCGTTAGCAAAAATTTGTTTAAGTAAAAACGTTAACGCGAGGTTAGCAATAAACGCCTAAGTAAGGAAGAAAAAAGCGATATATTAGTGGGGATATATAGGAGTAAGCTATCATTCGCAGGTGATAGACGCTGCGTTAAATTCGAGCGCGTTTTTGCATGTAGTGTTTTGCTATAAAGCAGGCGGGAACGCATTTAATAAGTTATACCTACAAAAAATAGATTTATAAGTTATTTATTCACAAAGAGGTCAAGAGGGCGCTACGCTTTAGTGTAGGCAAAAGTAGGTAAGCTATTAAGTATAAATATTAAAAGCTTCGCTTTTCGCGTGAGCAAGCTCGGCGGTTACCGGTAAAGTTTGACGCCGTGGGTAAATTTACTTGTAGGCGAGCAAAGCTTGTAATTTCTGTGCTTTAGTCTCTTCTCATTTACTCCTCTTTTGCTTCTCTTTGTGCAATAAGGTTTTAAGTAATTTATTCACAAAGAGGTTAAGAGGGCGCTGCGCTTTAGAGAAGCCAAAAGTAGGTAGTCTATTAAGTATAAATATTAAAAGCTGCGCTTTTCGCGTGAGCAAGCTTTACGCCTACCGGTAAAGTTTGACGCCGTGGTTAAATTTACTTGTAGGCGAGCAAAGCTCGTAATTTCTGTGCTTTAGTCTCTTCTCATTTACTCCTCTTTTGCTTCTCTTTGTGCAATAAGGTTTTAAGTAATTTATTCACAAAGAGGCTAAGAGGGCGCTGCGCTTTAGAGAAGTAAAAATACATAATTACTATTGTTTTATGTTTTCTCATTTACTCCTCTTTTGCTTCTCTTTGTGCAATAAGATTTTAAGTGATTTATTCACAAAGAGGCTAAGAGGGCGCTGCGCTTTAGAGAAGTAAAAATACATAATTACTATTGTTTTAATGTCTTCTCATTTACTCCTCTTTTGCTTCTCTTTGTGCAATAAGGTTTTAAGTAATTTATTCACAAAAAGGTTAAGAGGGCGCTGCGCTTTAGATAAGCCAAAAGTAGGTAATATAAATATTAAAAACTGCGTTTTTTACGTGAGTAAGAACGGCGCCTTCTGGTGAGGTTTTACATCTCACTTTTAAAGTCCTGATAAATAAAAACCCCGATGGTACATAGTACCATCGGGGTTTTTTAATCGTTTTAGTAAACCTAAACTTTAAATTCGTCTACCGACAAGCGAAGCTCTTCGGCAAGTTTTGCTACTTCTGAACTTGAAATGTTGGTTTGGTTTGCGCCTTCGGCTGTTTGCTCTGCGATGGCTACAATCGACTCAAGGCGTTCGCTAATTTCTTGTGCTACTTGTTGTTGCTCAAGTGCGGCGGTCGAAATTTCTTCACTTACGTCGTGAGCTTGCGAAACCGCAAATGTAATTGAATCAAGTGCGCTACTTGCTAGGTCGGTTTGCTCAACACACGATACCGCACGTTGCTTACCTTTACTCATTGCTGTTACGGCAGCTTCTGCGCCTGTTTGAAGAGACTCAATCATTGATTGTATCTCTTGGGTCGACTCTTGAGTTTTACTTGCTAGAGAGCGTACTTCGTCTGCTACAACAGCAAAGCCTCGGCCATATTCACCAGCACGTGCCGCTTCAATTGCGGCATTTAGTGCAAGTAGGTTAGTTTGATCCGCTATTCCGCGTATTACATCTAAAATGCTGCCAATTGATGCGCTATCTTGGTGTAGTTTATTAATTACTTGTGAGGCGTCGTCTACTTCACGTGCTAATTGCTCAATCGTGGCTTTATTGTTATTCGAAATACCTTTAACGCGCTCAGCTTCTTTATCAGCATTTTTAATTTCGCTAAGTGCTTGTTGAGCGCTGTTGCTAACCGTTTGCGATGTACTGCTCATTTCGGTTGTTGCAGTGGCGGCTTGTTCAACTTGTGCTTGTTGGTTACGAATTGCTTGGCTTGATTCGGCTGTAATTGCAGATGTTTGCTCTGATGCTGCTGCAAGCTGAGTCGAGCGTGAAATAATACCTTTAATTAAGCTGCGTAAGTTATCAATTAAGGTGTTACAACTTTTAGATAGTTCGCCAAATTCGTCTTTAGCGCTGTCGTCTAAACGTTGTGTCATGTCGCCACTGGCAACAATATCTAAAATTCGGTTAACTTCAGCAAGTGGTTTAGTAATACGGCTAACAGTAATAATAGCAATCGCTACAGCTAAAAGAGTGGCTATAATCATACCAACCCACGTCCATAAGTTTGCTGAGTCTACGTCGCTGCGTACGCCTTGCTGTAATTTAAAGGCAACGTCACTTGCTTGATTAACTAACTCATCAATTTGGTTAAGTGCCATTTTGGTGGCTTGCTCTGACTGGGCAAGCTCAGATTCTGTTAGTGTAATAGAGTCAATTAATCGTTTTTTGTTTGCAGCTAAACCACTACTACCTTTTATATTATTTTCTAAAGTATCAACATTTTCTTTTAAGCTTGAGTATAAATCGCTGTGAGTTTGCTCAATAGCCGGTTTAATTAAGGCAATGGTACGCGTTACTTCTTCTAGGTAATAGGTTTGCTCGTTTTTAACAATATCGAGAGTATTAAGCGTTTTAACGGTTAGCATATCAGTGCTATTACTTACCACTGACATAAAGTTATTTTCTAAATTGTTTGCAGCTTGATAAGCACGAGAGTGGTTTTGCTCAAAGCCATCAATGTCAATAATATCGAGTACAACAGAATTGGCATCTTCTGCACTTAGCTCTATATTTTCTAATTGTGCTTTTAATGCTTTGTTTAATGCTAGCTGTTTGCTTTTATCTTCTAACAAGCTTTCAACTGTGCTTAAAAAGCTTAAGTAGGTTTTTTCTACATTTTGGCTACTTTGATTAAGCGTTGCATCATTTTTTACTACGTCTTGAAGTTCGCGATGAAGAGTGTTGAATAATTGCTTTTGCTCAAGAACTTGTTTTTTAATGGGGGCTAGTTCATTTGCAGAAGTAGTGTAAAAACTCGCTTGAGCGGCTTTACTCATTAAAATAAATTCGGCTTGTAGTTCTGAGCTTTTATTTAGCGCTGGAAGTGATAGTTGGTTCACTTTTTGAGTAGAACGGTCAATATTTGCAATTTTTATTAAGGAGTTACCACCAATTATTAATAATAATAGTGTGATAAATATAAAACCACCCCAAATACGTTGGCTTACTGTCAGGTTCATAAGATTTCCACTCAAAAGTACTTCAATTAAGACTTATCGGCGTTTGTACCAATAAGTTAAGTAATTAAAATCAATTACTTTAACTAATTTTAACTATTAATTGATAAATCTAACAGATGTATTGTTTTTTTTCAGTTTATTTAGACGAAAGGTGGGATTTTTCGACAATTACTTTTTTAGTACTTAGCTCCATTAGGGTCATGGTGTTACCCCATACACAGCCTGTATCTAAGGCGTGAACCCGTGGATTACCTGTTCTACCTTCAAGCGCGGCCCAGTGGCCAAAAATAATATCGTGTTTAGTTTTAGCTATATTAGGATGGTTAAACCAAGGGGTTAGTGTTTGACTATCGGTTATTGCACCCTTTGCATTAAGCTCGAGTTTGTTATCACTTGTTAAAAAGCGCATACGGGTAAAGTAGTTAACTATGTATCTAAATTTTTCAAAGTCATCAAGATTGCTTGACCACTCAATAGGGTGAGGCTGATACATGTGTTCAAAAAATGCTTTAGCATTGTTTGATTGATAACAGCTTTGTGCAAATTGCGCGTGCTTTAGAGCATAGTCAATAGACCAGTCGGGGTTTAATCCGGCATGAGATATAAAGCAGTTATGTTTTATAAGCTCTAAGGCCAATGGTTGGGTTTGTAAAAAAGCGATGTAATGCGCTAATTTTGGGCTTTCAAATATTGGGTTTAGTTTATCTTTTGGGTTGGTAGGTTTGTTAAGAAAGTAGCAGGCAACCATGTGAAGGTCGTGATTGCCTAAAGTGATGGTCATGCTATTTTGATGTTGGTAAATATAGTCTAAGCAGGCTAGGGATTCTGGCCCGCGGGCAACTATGTCGCCAACTAAATAAAGGTGATCTTTGCTTGGGTTAAAATCAACCCGTTGCAAAAGGGTGTTAAATTCACTAAAACACCCTTGTAAATCACCTATCGCATAATCTGCCATCAGTGGTTACTACTTAATGCAAAATGTTAGGACAAGCCAAACGAAACACATTAATAGGCGCCTGAAACTCAGAGCCAAACTCGTTGCGTAACGTGTAATGGCCTTGCATTGTGCCTACAGGTGTATCTAAAATTGCACCGCTGGTGTATTTATAGCTTTCGCCTGGGCCAATGTCTGGCATTTCGCCAACAACGCCTTCACCTTCTACTACTACTTCTTTGCCATTTGCATCGGTAATTAACCAATAGCGGCTCAGTAATTTTGCACTACATAAACTATGGTTTTTAATCGTTACTGAGTAAGCAAATACGTATTTTTCAAGCTCAGGTTGAGATTGACCTTCTACGTAAAATGTTTCTACAGACACCTTTACAGGCGATCCAATATTACTGCTTGTTGTCATAAATCCAGTTAGCTATATCAATAAATTGTTGTAAAGATAAGCGCTCAGCACGCAGCGTTATATCAATGCCAATGCTAGTAAGCTCTTCTGCAGTTAGTAAATTACCTAAACTGTTACGCAGTGTTTTACGGCGTTGATTAAAGGCTTCTAAACACACAGTGTTTAATATTTTAACGCTTTTTGCTGTACGTTGCTCTGGCTTTTTAGGTATTAAACGTATAACCGCAGAGTCAACTTTTGGCGCTGGTTTAAAGCATTCAGGTGGTACTTCAACAACCGGCATTGCGTTACAGTAGTATTGAGTCATTACGCTTAAACGGCCAAATGTTTTACTACCTGGGCCTGCTACCATGCGTTTTACTACTTCTTTTTGAAGCATAAAGTGCATGTGCTCAATATGATCTGAAAATTCAAAAAGATGAAACAATAACGGTGTCGAAATATTGTAAGGTAGATTACCAAACACTTTTAATTTTTTGTCATCGCGAACCAAGCTTGCAAAGTCAAACGTCATTGCATCGCCTTGGTTAACGGTTAATTTAGGACCCAAAAATGGGTGTTCAATTAATCGTTGCGCTAAATCTTTATCTAATTCAACAACCGTTAAATGGCCGCTTAATTCGGCTACTGGCTCAGTGATTGCGCCAAGGCCAGGGCCAATTTCTACTAGGTTGTCTTCTGGTTTAGGATCGATCGCAGAGACTATTTTATCGATAATAGATTCATCAAATAAAAAGTTTTGCCCAAAACGCTTACGAGCGCGGTGTCCTAAATGTACTTTATCGGTCATTGATTTTGTGCTTTTTCTTGGGCGAGCTTAATTGCTTCGCGGATCGCTAATTCAAAACTGCCAACGTCAGCTGTACCAGTCCCTGCTAAATCGAGTGCAGTACCGTGGTCAACTGATGTGCGGATAAATGGTAAGCCAAGGGTAATATTTACCGATTTACCAAATCCTTTGTATTTTAGCACAGGTAATCCCTGATCGTGATACATAGCAAGCACTGCATCTGCTTCAGATAGGTATTTATCTTGAAATAAGGTATCGGCCGGTAGTGGGCCAATTAAATTCATACCTTCGCTTCTAAGTATCTCAAGCGTTGGCGTGATTGTTTCTATTTCTTCACGACCTAAATGACCATCTTCACCGGCATGCGGATTTAAGCCACACACTAAAATACGTGGTTTTTCTATACCAAACTTAGTTTGTAAGTCGTGATTTAAAATACCCGCTACTTTAGTTAAACGCTCAGGTGTAATTGCACGCGATACATACGCTAGTGGAATATGCGTGGTTACAAGTGCAACGCGTAAGCCCTCTGTTGCAAGCATCATAACTACATCAGCAGTATTTGATTGCTGCGCAAAGTACTCAGTGTGCCCACTAAACGAAATACCTGCTTTGTTAATTATGCCTTTGTGAACCGGGCCTGTAACAACTGCATCGAAGGTGCCATCCATGTTTTTTTCACTTGCTATGCGCAAGGTATCTAACACGTATTGTCCGTTACCGTCGTTTAGTACGCCAAGTTCTACATCAACCCCTAAATCAACCTGATGAATATACAAGCTGCCAGCAGGTGCTGCGATGGCGGGGGCATTATCATCAAATTTAATTAAGTTTATTGTTAAGCCTAAATGTTTTGCACGCTCTTTTAATAGTTTGCCATCGGCAATCGCTATAAGTTGAACATCCCACGCTTGCTGAGCAAGCGTGAGTAGCAAATCTGGGCCAATACCGGCGGGTTCACCCGGCGTAATAGCAATTCTTAAGGTCATATTTATTGGTCTATAGGGAAAATTTCAACGTGAGCTTGCTCGCGCATTTCTTGCTGCCAGTTAAAACTTTCTTCCTTAAATTTACGGTTAAACAACATACCGTGAGCACGGTTACGTTTAGCTAGCTCAGTTTTATCAGCTACACGTTTACCAAGTAACTGCACAATATGCCAACCAAACTGTGTTCTAAACGGTTCGCTTATTTCGTCTTGCTTAAGAGAAAGCAATGTATCTTTAAACGCAGGTACGTAGGTAGTTGGATCTGTCCAATCGTACTCGCCACCTTTAAGTGCAGAGCCTGGATCTTCTGAGTACTCTTTAGCTAACTTTCCAAAGTCAGCAGTTCCTGCGCGTAAGTCTTTTGCAAAGCCAGCAAGCATAGAGCGTGCTTTTTCTTCACTTAAAATAATTGAAGGTTTAATAAGTATATGGCGTGAGCGCACTTCTGTTGTTTCTACAACTTGTAGGCCACGAACATCTTGTACTTTAATGATATGAAAACCAGCACCAGAGCGAAGAGGGCCAACAATAGCGCCTTTCTTTTGGCTTTTTACTGCTTCAGCAAAAAGCGATGGCATTTCGTTAATACCCATGTAACCAAGCTGTCCACCTTCAAGTGCTTTAGAGCCGCTTGATGATGAAATAGCAATACGCTTAAATTCTTGGCCATCGTTTAATAGCTCAATAACTTTATCTGCGCGTGTTTTTGCGCCAGCAATTTCGTCAGCGTTCGCATCGTTAGGGATATCTATTAAAATATGACCAATGTCGTACTCTTCAGCACTTTGACCTTGGGTTTCCATAATTTTTAAAAGGTTATCAACTTCTTGTTCGCTAATATAAATACGGCGATCGACGCTTGCACGTGTTACTTGCTGCGTTGTTATTTCTTTACGAATTTCTTCACGGTAAGCTTGAAAGCTTTCGCCCGAACCTTCAATAGTACGGCGTAAATCGGCAATTGTACCGCCTTGCTCTTGTGCCATGCTTGCAAGAGTTTGATCAAGTTGGCTGTCTGAGATTTGTAACCCCATACGTTCAGCCATTTGTATCATAAGGGCTTGATTTACTAAACGCTCAACAGCTTGTACACGAAGAGTTTCATCTTTTGGTAATTGCTGGTTTTGTTCTTCGGCTTGCTTTTTAACACGATTAATAATGGTGTCTACTTCGCTTTTTAAAATTACGCCTTGGTTTACAACGCCAATAACTTTATCTATTTCTACTGGTGCGGCCATTGCACTTTGACAAAGGCTGGCACTTAAAACTGCTGATGTTAATAATTTTTTTAAATTCATATTCTTTTTACTACTCTTGCTGATAGTACTGTTGTGATACTAGTTACTAAGAAAATACGGTCTACGATAGCCAAAAATACCTTGTTGTAATAATTTTTGTGCATCATAACGGCTTTTACTGCCAAGTCCTTTTAATACAAAATTCAAACTAATACCTGAATCAAAAGTTGCTTGTTCTTGGCCTATTGATTGATTTAAATCTGTTTCAATTTGGCGATGGCCAGTAATTTGGATAGCCCAACAGCATGATTCATACTGTAATCCGCTCAATACTTCGATACTTCTGTTGTTTTCAAGATCTCGATGATAGCTTGCAATAAATTGCCATTCGTCGCTAATAGGAATACTTGTAAATACACCTGCTTGCTCGATTGTATTTCCTGAGACATCATTTGCATAGCGATGGTTCAATTGTACTAGCTGATTATTATCACCTTTATAATCAAGTGTTACATTTGACTGTACCATTTGCTTGCCATCTGTATCGTATTGAATACCTCCAGCGAGGTACCAACGGCGGTGCCAATGTAACATGGTTTGAGCTGCAAATAGTGCATTATAATTAGTGTCTGAGTTTAAGCCTTGCTCTGTTGGCTTGGCGTCATCACTTAAATAAAATATTTGGCCGGCACTAAAATTAAATACTTCTTCTTGTTTTTTATCAAATAGGCGCGTTGTAGCACCTAAAGTAAACTGATTCGCTGCTGCTATGCGGTCAACACCCGAAAAGCGCACGTCTCTAAATAAACCATAATAATCGTCTTGTAGCTTGGTTGTATCAAACAAGCCAATGTCTGACTGGTCTTTATTAGGTGTATATAAATATTGAATTTGCGGCTCTAGTGTTTGTATAGCATCTTCAAAAAAGTAAGATGCGTCGCGCTCAAAATTAAGCTGAGAATACAAACGTACTTTAGGAATAGTACGCGATACGGTATCGCTGTATTGCGTGCCTGTTAAGTTTCCGCTTTGCTTATAATTAGTTTGTAACAAGCTCACTTCAGATAAAAATGACCACGCATGCGTTGCGTAGTTGTAGCGTGCTTTTGGCTCTACGTGTACACGTGTTGCGTTGTCTATGGCCACTTCTGATGAATCATTAGTAAAATGGCTAATCTCGCCCGACACACTAAAGTCAAAATTATCAAAACGCCAAGGGGCAGTTTGCGTAAAATTAACTTGCGGTATAGCAGTGTATGACTCTAAGTGATCGCCCAGTACTTCAAAGTTTTGTACTTTAATATCGGTGCGCCATGTATCACCCAAATGAGTAAGTGAACCAGTACGATATAACTGAGTATCGGTTTTACTTGCGTAATTTGAGCTTAAATCGGTGATGTAGTTATCATCGCTTACATTGGTTACATCAACGTTTGCACGCCAGTTTTCACCTAGGTAGCTTTGCTGTTGCCAATGAAACATGTAGCGTTCATTCAAGTCTGGCTCAGAATCATCACTATCTAAATACTCAATCCCTACTAAGCCTTCATGTTGCTCTGTTAGGTATCTAAATTCGGTTTGTAATTGCAGCCCTTTGTTAGACATATAACGAGGCGTAATAGTGGCATCAAAATTAGGTGCAATATTTAAATAATACGGCGTAATTGTTTCAAGACCGTATTTGTCAGAGCTTGAAATAGTCGGGGTAAGTAACCCCGATTTACGGCGCTCATCCAGCGGAAATGTAAAATAAGGTAAATATAAAACCGGTGTATCGAGAATACGTAATACGGCGTTATATGTTTCGCCCCAGCCTTCTTCGCGTGAAAGGTTTATTTCGTCAGCTTCAATTTCCCATACTGGGGTGTCACTTGGGCAAGTAGTAAAGCTTGCATTCATGAGTAATAGGCCAGACTGATTAACAGTGAGCTTTTCAGCGCCGCCTTTACCTTGTTGTTCGGTTAGGCTGTAGTCGGCGCCTAACAAACTGACTTCTGAATTATTTAAATCGGCATTTAATCCGGTGCTGTTTACTTTACTTACGTAATCTTGATAAGTAATTGGCCCCGTTGCATTTAATAAACCACGCTGTTTGTCTATCAACGCAGTTTGTGCGGACAAACTCATCTTAAGGGTGTTAATATCAACATTGCCGGTAAATTCAGCGCTTTGAGTGCCAAGTAGCTCAACATCATCAGCTTGAATATCAACTTCACCAAGGTTAAGGCCTTCAAGTGGTTGCCAAGCTCTGGTTTGCATTGAAATGCCACAAAGGTTGTGTGCCAGTTCAGTTTCGGCAAGCGATGGTGCGCTAACTACGCTTAGCATCAATATGCCCCAGGTTTTGCTCATTTATCGACCTTAATACTGTGTGTTTAATATAATATACACATAATAAAGGAAAATAATGGCAATTACAGTAATTGACCTAATTAACTTAGTGAAAAATAGATATCTTATAAAATGACACGCTTTGAGAATTTACAACAATTTATAAACACACAGCTTAATGCCAAGTCGCATACTTTAAACGCGATCACGGGTGATGCTAGCTTTCGCCGTTATTACCGTTTAAATCACGATAATAAGCATTTAATAGTGATGGACTCAGATCCAAAAAAAGTGAATAACGAACCTTACATCTCGCTAAATCAGGTGTTTGTTGAACAAGGTTTTTTACTTCCCACTATTATTGCAAGTGATGAGAAACAAGGCTTTTTTGTTCTGAGTGATTTAGGGAGTACGCACCTAGCTGACATGCTTGACGATGCAAACCGCACCGAGCACTATCAAGCACTAATTAGTTTAAGTGCTCAATGGGCTAAAACGCCCGCAGCTCCTGCTATGCAAGCGTATAACGAAGATTTTATAACACTAGAACTTGATATATTTAGCCAGTGGTTAGTGAATGACTTTATTAATGAGCCACTAAGCGCAGAGCAAAACGTAATGTGGCAAACAAGTTCAGAGCTATTAATAAAGGCCATGCTTGAGCAACCCACTGTTACCGTTCATCGCGATTACCATAGCCGTAATATTATGAACAGTAACGGCCAGTGGGCAATTATAGATTATCAAGATGCTGTACGCGGGCCGCTTTGCTACGATTTAGTATCGCTACTGCGCGATTGCTATTTTAAACTGCCTCAACAAGAGTTAACAAGCTTGCTTGATTTTGCTTATCAAGAATTTACGGCTCAAAATTTACTGGCTAACACTTCATTTGATGAGTTTAAATATTGGTTTGATTTAACCGGATTACAGCGCCACTTAAAGGCTGCGGGTATATTTTGTCGATTGTATTTACGCGATGGTAAAACAGGTTATTTAGATAATATTTTACCGACACTTGATTACATTATTGAAGTAGCAGCAAATTACCCAGAGCTTAAAGCATTGAGTGAGTGGACAAAAAATACCATAGTGCCAAAAGTGACTGAAAAGTTGGCAAAGGAGCGCTCATGAAAGCGATGATTTTAGCTGCAGGGCGCGGACAGCGTATGATGCCGCTTACGCAAAATATGCCAAAGCCAATGTTAAAAGTGGCAGAAAAACCACTTATTGAGCACCATATAAATAATCTTAAAGCTGCCGGCATTACCAATATTGTAATAAACCTTGCGTGGCAAGGTGATAAAATAAAAGACTACTTTAAAGATGGCAACCAATTTGGTGTAAATATACTTTACAGCCAAGAAGTTGAAGGTGGTCTTGAAACGGCTGGCGGTATTATTGAAGCGTTACCGTTGTTGGGTGAATCGTTCATTGTAGTAAATGGCGATGTATACACCGACTACGATGTAAGTGCGCTAATGCAGCTTCATTTACAACCCGGTGAGGCGCACATAGTGCTTATAGAAAACCCGCCACACAATCCAGATGGCGACTTTGCATTGAGCCATTTATCGGCCGAGAGTCAAAAATATACATTTTCGGGGATTGGGCGGTATCAGGCTGATTTTTTTAAAGGATTAACGCAAGGTATTCGCCCTTTAGGGCCTATTTTACGTGAAAAGCTAAATGAACATTTAGTCTCTACTGAGCTCTATATAGGGCAGTGGGATGACATTGGTACACCAGAGCGTTTAAACCAATTAAACACGCGCCTTGAGGCGTAATAACTCAATTTTTAAGAAGGCAGTATTATAGATGTGGGGAAAAATTCTCGGTTTTTGTTTTGGCTTTATGTTTGGCAAAATATTTGGTGCCATTTTAGGTTTATACCTAGGTCATTTATTTGATAAAAGCTTAAAAAATAACTTTGATAAAGCAGGCGGCTTTTCTAGCTTATTTAGTGGTGACGATGTTCACGAGCGCCAAGCTTTATTCTTTTCAAGCTGCTTTGCTGTCATGGGACACATTGCCAAGTCGAACGGTCGAGTCAGCGAAGTACATATAAAAGCGGCTAACTTGTTTATGGATGAAATGGGCTTAAAAGGCGAAGAACGCCGCGAAGCACAGCATGCATTTCAGTCAGGTAAAGAGAGCGACTTTTCACTTAAAGAAACAGTACACGATTTTAAAGAACGCTTTGCTAAACGAAACGATCTAATACAGTTATTTTTAGAAATACAAATTCAAATGGCGTTTTCTGACGGGATATTAGCCGAACAAGAAAAGCAATTATTAGCAGAAGTAAGTAAACAGCTAGGCATTTCTAAAACACACTTTGCATTTGTATTAAAGCGCTACCAAGCAGAGTTTAACTTTAGAGAGCAACAACAGCGCTTTAATCAGCAGCAACAAAACCAAGGTCAAAGTAGTAGTTACCGTGAAGGTTCTGGCCACCATGTACCGCCAAATAATAATATGAACCGTGCGCAAGCATTGGCGTTATTAGGCTTAAGTAGCGATGCAACGCAGCGTGATATAAAAGTAGCGTACCGTAAACTTATGTCGCAACACCACCCTGATAAGTTAGTGTCGCAAGGCCTACCAAAACACATGATGGAACTGGCTGTTAAAAAGAGCCAAGATATTCAAGCTGCTTATGAGTATTTAAAAAAGTCGGCGTAAAAAGCCGTCTATTTCTTTTGTTAGGCGTGCGTGTTGATCGGGTTGATCGCGCAGGCCAAACAACTGGCGTTGGCGGTAATCAAATTTTGCATTTCGGTCAACCCAGCGCTGACGATTTTTAAGGCTCATTAAAATGTCTGTGCTGTCATTTGCATAGTAAATATCAAGTAAGGCGGGTGTAACAAGTGATGCTGTTTGGCTCAAGCTTTCGTTACGCTTGGTATTAGGTAAGTAACTACTTAAACTGATAAATGCCTCAACTCTCTCGTCCGGGAAATCTGCATAGTACTCCAACAACACACCCGCACTCGTGCCTTGTGCTATAACCACTATATTACTCGAATCTTCCATAGCGGTTTGATACAGCGCATTAAAGCGAGAAATGAGATTTATTTTATAGTTATCAAGTATGTCGTCAGTTACTTTTTCAATTGCATTTACGTAATGAGGTGCTTCTTTTATTTTTGCAGGCTGCGGTTGTGCGTTTGTTGTGGTGTCGGGTGATGCAGGTTCCTCGGCTTTACTAGGCGTTGTATCTGCTTCATTAGGCGTTGCTTCGGCCATTTTACTTGCTTGCCAATCAATGTTGGGTACTGTCATTGCGTAGGTGCTGTAGCCTAAATAATTAAGCTCTTTACGTAAGTAGCTCATACCTGAATTATTGGTAGGTGAAGAGTGCCAATCGGGTATAAGTATTACGATACCTCTAAAATTACTACTCATATACTCGCTGTAAAGGCTTAAAAATTCTGTTTCACCCGCCAATATAGGCTTTATTTCATCGCTTGGAAGTAGTCGCTCAATGTCGCTATTTTCAATACTTGATAGGCTAGGTGGAGCAATATGTTCAGCTGCGCTGATGGGGTTAGCTAAAAGTAGGGCACAGCTGAGCTGTATATAAAAAGCCCCTTTTAAAAACCGTAGAAATAGCATAACGCACCTAACTAATGACAATTAGTTAGGTATCGGCAAGGTTATCTAAAAGTTTAATGTATAGAGCGAATTAGCTAGTGAATTTTAACCTGTTAAAACTCTAATTCGGCTTCAAAAGTAAGTACTTGCTCAGTTACAGGGTGCTTTAATTGCAGCATTTGTGCATGTAATTGTAAGCGAGGAGCGGCAGCAAGTGCCTCTTTGTGGGCGTAAAGTCTATCACCTAAAATAGGATGACCAAGGCTTAACATATGCACACGTAGTTGATGCGAGCGACCAGTGATGGGAGTTAGCTCTACACGGGTTGCATTTTCTTCACGCTCAAGTATTTTAAAATGCGTAAGCGAAGGTTTACCTCTGTCGTGATCAACCATTTGTTTAGGGCGATTAGGCCAATCACAAATAAGGGGTAAATCTACTGATCCTGTTTCAGCCTCAAGGTGTCCGTATACACGTGCTATGTAACGTTTAGCTGTTTCGCGCTCTTGAAACTGCATACTTAAATGTCTGTGCGCTGCTTTATTCATGGCAAGGCACAGTATGCCAGAAGTCGCCATATCTAAGCGGTGCACTATTCTTGCTGTTGGAAAAACACGATTAACACGATTAATTAAGCTGTCGGCATGTTTAGGATCTTTACCTGGGACAGTTAATAACTCACTTGGTTTATTAACTATCAGTAAGTCGTCATCCTGAAAAAGTATCGTTAAATACGGATTCATAGGGGGATTGTAATTAACTAACACGGCCGACCTTAGTAATTTTGAAGGTCGCTATTTTAGTAGAGCAGGCCAACAGGCTCAAGTAAAAGTTTGGCTATATTGTTTTAACTAATAATCCAAGCTTTAGCTCCTTTAAAGCACTTTTATAACTTAATTTCTTGCGTTGTTAATAGTCGATATTCACCGCTAGCCAAGTTTTCATCTAGGGTAATTCCCGCAATCTGCTCGCGATGTAGCTCAACTACTTTGTTGTCTACCGCGTAAAGCATACGCTTAACTTGATGATACTTACCTTCACTTATTGATAAACGCAGTCCGTAATTAGCTAGTCTCTCAGCTATAGCGGGGCGGGTTAACTCTTTTTCGTTATGCAGCATGACACCTGTTCGTAATTGCTCAAGTGCTTCATCGGTAATAGGCTCTTGGGTTTCGACGAGGTAGGTTTTAAATTTATTGCTTTTAGGTGACGTAATTTTATGTGACCAATCGCCATCATTAGTAATAATAACTAACCCTGTGGTATCTATATCAAGGCGACCTGCTACGTGAAAGTCGCTCATATTTGGCTCATCAAGTAAGTCAAAAACGGTTTTATGTAGCTCGTCACTGTTAGCACATACATAGCCAACAGGTTTATTTAGCATGTAATAGCGCTTACCTAAAAATACCAAAGGTGTATCTTGGTACTGTACTTCATCTTGCTGGGCTAGCTGAAAATTATGTGATGTGATTACTTCGCCATTAACGCTTACTTCTTTTCGCTTAATACTCGCGCGAGCTTGGGTACGCGGTATTTCAGCTAAGTGGCTAATAAATTTATCTAAGCGGCAAGGGAATTTCATTTTGGTTCACATTTTTAGTCGGCTACAATGGGCGCGATTATAGCCGATAGTGAAATACCATGACAGTGCACAGCACACAAATTTTAAGCCTTTACCAAGCAAAAATAGACACGGGTGAACTGTGTTTTGATGCTGCGCAGCAAAATGCAGTGGAAGCTTTAAATACGCTAAGCGAGCAACTTCAAGCTCACACATCATGGTGGCAAAAAGCGACTTTAATAAAAGGTGTTTATTTATACGGACCCGTAGGGCGTGGTAAATCCATGTTAATGGATTTATTTTATAAAAACCTACCTATTGAACAAAAGCAGCGACTGCATTTTCATCATTTTATAGCACAAGTGCATGCCCAACTTTCGCAGCTACAAGGTCAAAAAAATCCACTCATTCTAATTGCAAAACAGTGGGCTAAAAGTATTCGTGTATTGTGTTTTGACGAGTTTTTTGTGAGCGACATTGGCGATGCTATGATTATGGCGAGATTGTTCAATGCGTTGTTTGAACAAGGTGTCGTGCTGGTGGCCACATCGAACGCAAAGCCAGAGCAGCTTTATTACAACGGCCTGCAACGGGTGCGATTTTTACCTACTATCGATTTAATTAATAGTCATTGCCATATAATTAACGTGGCGGGGGAGGACGATCACCGTTTTAGATATGGTAAAAACAGTCGTCACTATTTTATTAATTTATCAAATCACGATTTTGAAAGTAAGTTTTTAGCTTCGTACCCGGCTGTAACATGCAGCAATACAGTTAGTGTGCATGGGCGCAATTTACCTTATTTATTAAGAGCGGATAATGCCTTGATGATTGATTTTATGGCGCTATGTTCAGGCCCACGCAGTGCTAACGACTATATGTTTTTAGCAACGCAATTTGATGTGTTATATGTATCGAACGTGCCGCAAATGGGTGTTAAAGCAACGGGTAAAGTTATAGTTCATGGTATAGAAGATAGCTACCAACGCGAAAAACAAACACTTGATGAGCATACCTTTGACGACGAAGCACGGCGCTTTATTGCCTTAGTAGATGAGTTTTACGATTGCCATAAATTGCTGGTAATAAATGCGCAAACCGACATTGAACATTTATATAAAGGTAAAAAGTTGAGCTTTGAATATGCACGCACACAATCACGCATAGTCGAAATGCAAAATTGGTAACGCTTTATATATATTGTAAACGAGCTTGCTCACGTGAGAAGCGCTGATAGCTATTCATTGCCTTATTAAAATGCAATGCCTCTTAAAATCCTTGCGAATAAATCACTTAAAACCCTACTGCACAAAGAGAAGCAAAAGAGGAGTAAATGAGAAGACATTAAAACATAGAAATTATGTATTTTTACTTCTCTAAAGCGAAGCGCCCTCTAAACCTCTTTGTGAATAAATCACTTAAGATCTTATTGCACAAAGAGAAGCAAAAGAGGAGTAAATGAGAAGACATTAAAACAATAGTAATTATGTATTTTTACTTCTCTAAAGCGCAGCTCCCTTTTAGCTCCCTTTTAGCTTCATTGTGAATAAATAACTTAAAATCTTATTGCACAAAGAGAAGTAAAAGAGGAGTAAATGAGAAGACATAAAACAATAGTAATTATGTATTATTACTTCTCTAAAGCGCAGCGCCCTCTAAACCTCTTTGTGAGTAAATCACTTAAGATCTTATTGCACAAAGAGGAGTAAATGAGAAGACATTAAAGCATAGAAATTATGAGCTTTGCCATCACGCCAGCAATCTGTGTGTCTACAAGAAAGTTTAACCACGGTGTTAAACTTACCCCTCTTGGCGCACTATATTCTCAAGGGCGCGAATATTAGTAATTAAGTCTTGGCGTTGTGGGTTAGCTTGTAATGCTTTTCTAAGATGCTTTAGCGCGCTCGGGTAGTCTTTAGAATCAATCGCTATTTGCGATAATCCAAGCCACGCCGATAGTTGGTAATCAGGTAGGGCTTGTGCACGAACGTACATAAGTTTTGCTTGGGTAAGTTGGCTTTTACTGCGATATATACTCGCTAAACTAAGTAGGGCATCACCTAAATTCGGGTTTATTTTAAGTGCGTTATTTAAGCTTTTAAGAGCACGTTTAGTATTACCTTGTTGCATAGCAATTTGTGCGCTGTATACAGAAAACTGGGCTTGTTCATCACGGGGTAGTTGCTTAGTTAATCTTTTTGCGCTGCCTATTAGATCTTTAGCTAAATCCCATTTTTGTTGAGACACAAGCCAGCCTAAAGTTTGCATCGTGGTATTAATAACCTCAACTTGCTGCTCTTTAGTGGCGTGTTTTAAACCTTGCTTTAATAAACTAACAGCGCGCTCACTGCTACCTTCACTTAAGTGCAACTGAGCTGCTAAAAGCTGGTTGCTGGTATCTTTAGGGTTGAGTTTTAAGGCCACTTCAATAGCAGCAAGCGCTTGCTTTTTTTGATCAAGTTGTAACGCTATTTGTGCACGTTGCAGCCAAAGTTCAGCTTTAGCAGGGCTTTTATTAAGTAATTCTTTTAGTAATGCACTTGCCTGGCTTAAATCACCCGATTCAATTAACGCAAACAATAGCCCTTGTTGATATTGGCTTGTTTCTGGCGCTAGCATAAGCGCTTGGCGGTACGCCGCTACTGCGCTCCAAGGTTGGCTGTGCTGCACGTGTATATAAGCAAGTTGCGCATAACTTTGTGCATCAGCCTGACCAAGTTCAATAGTGCGTACTAAGTGTGTTTGTGCTTTGTCATACTTTGCTTGTTGCATGTATAAAAGGCTCAAACCTTGGTGTGCTTTTACTAAATCAGGTGAAGCTTTTAAACACGCTAAGTAAGCTTGTTCAGCGTTATTAAAGTCTTTTGTTGAAAGCAAAACTTGTGCACGTAACAAGTTTAAAGCAGTGCTATCTTGGCTTATATCACGGCCTTTAAATAGCGCAGCGACTTCACTGTAATTACCTGCTTGTAACAGTGGTTGCACTTGGCGAGCAAAACCGCGCTCGGTCGGCTCAATAAGGACCTCTGTAGGGCCTAGTAATTTATTATTTATAGCCAACTGCCATGTTGGATCGCTAGGCGATAACGTTACTTTTAGTGGCGCATTAGTATCACTGGCAGCGCTTGCATGTACGCTACTTGCACTTACTAAAGGTAATGAACACATTACAGTCGTCAACAGTGCGGAAGTTAATGGTTTTAGCGTTTTAAATATATTCATGTTTTTCATTTTAATAGGCTTAAGGTTTAAATTCGATTGGCCAAATAAAGCGAGCGCGTACGGTTTCACCTTCTTTTTTAGGTGCACTAAAGCGGCTTTGTTTAATAATTTTGTCGATAGCTGGTTTTAGTTCAGGGTAAGGATTTTGTACTACCTCAATTAAACTTACCTTGCCACTTTCATCAATAAATACATCGAGTTTTACAGTAAATACATCAACACCTCGGCGGGTTAAGCTTTTTGGTAAAACGGCCTTGACGGGAGTAAGCAAAGTTGGGAGACCATCGAGTTGATTTAAGCTAAATGCATCCCAATTTACACTCATTGATTGCCATTGTGGCGCGCTTACTTTTACGCTAGGTGTATCGGGTTTTACAATACTTAAATTGCTGTTGATCTTAATTTTTACGGCTTGAATAGACGCGCCTGCACCTTCTACCGCTAAGCTTTGCATTGGCTCACTTGTTTGCTGTTGCGATATAGATGGAGGAGGGGGAGGTGGCAGTGCCACCATGGCAATCTCACGTACAACCACTTTGTCTTGTATATGGTGTTCGGCAAGTTGTCCAAGCCATAAAAGTAGTAATGCAGCACTAAGTACAATGAGGCTAAGGCCAAATGCAAAAAGTGGATGGCGATTATTTTTTGTTTTTTGAAGCGTGTTAATCGTGTGCATATTATTGCTTCGTAGCTAAGTTAACTTTCGCCGCACCTGCCAGCTTTGCTTCGTCAATTACTTGAACAAGTAACTCTGTAGGTACTGTTTTATCAGCTTGAATAACCACAGGGCGTTGTTGCTGTTTTAACATTTGCTCGACACTACTACGTACACCAGCAACACCAATTTGGCTGCCATCAAAAAATACTTGTTGGTTGTCGGTTATTGCTAAAAATATAACTTGCTGCTCAAGTCGACTGGCCGATACGGCTTGTGGTTTATCAACCTCAACACCGCTTTCGCGTACAAATACGGTTGTAACAATAAAAAATATTAGCAATATAAATACTACATCAAGTAGCGGCGACATATCGATATGTTGCCCCGCTTCTTGCTCTAGCTTGTGCTTTAAACGTGATTGCATAGTGTTACCCTAACTGCTTACTTAACGTATGTAATTTAGGATTACGCTGCGAATACGCTAAGTAAGCTTGCATTAACCACGCAGGAATAGCGCACACAAGGCCCAATTGAGTTGTTAGTAATGCATCACCAATGGCGTCACTCATTAACTCGTTATGGCCCAGCGCCATTACTTTAAATGTATCAAGTAAACCAACAATGGTACCTAATAAACCAAGTAGCGGAAGAGCGGCAGTTAAAATAGAGCTTACCTCTTGCCAGTAGCCTTTGCGCTGCGCTTGGTATTGTTTAAGGTGCAGTAAGTCATGAAAAATCAGCTGGTATACAAATAAAGCGAGTAAAAGAATACACCAGCAAATAGGGTTACTAACGATTTTTTCAAACATTGGTTTCTCCTTTTTCTAGTTGACTTAGCTGTAATGCAAAGCCTTCGAGCTGGCTGTAGTACGCTTTTGCTTTACGTGATAGCAATGCATTTAATACCAATGCAGGGATGGCAACGACTAAACCCAATTCGGTTGTTATAAGTGCTTGTGCGATACCGCCCGATACAACTTCTGGGTCACCTGAGCCAAACAAGGTCATCATTTTAAATGTTTCGATCATGCCGCTAACAGTGCCTAATAACCCGAGTAATGGGGCTACTGCAGCCGTAACGGCAATAGCGCCAATAAAGTTATCGAGTTTATGCTTATCATGAATTAACTGATTAAATAATTGATCGTCTCGTACTTGGCCTTTTTCGCTTTGCAGCGTTAAGTTAAATAACTGCTGCTGCATGCCTGCAAATTCACTGCTATTTTCAGCTTTAAAAAATTGCTGTAATTGCATTTGAGAGTGCATTTTAATTTTACTTAAACGTAGTAGCTGTGCGGCTTTTAATAGCGCAATGGTAAGTGCAAAGCAGGCAAATAAAATAATAGGGATAGCCCATAAACCGCCTTTTTCTAGGTGTTCAAGCGGACTTTCTTGTTGGGCTTGGCTAGTCACTAAGTGCGTTAAACTAGGATCAAAAGTAAGTAATGTTGAGCCTACACCGTTTTGCTTTAAAGTATTATCGAGTGGGTTGTCGTCACTTGTAGATTGTACTAACGCTACTTTTAATGCATTAGATTCATCATCCAAATTTAATAAACCCATAAGTTTAGGTGTTTGCGTACTAAACCATGCAACAGGCCCGACTTGAAGGGTATTAGCTTGGCTTAATTCGCCATTACTTAGCACAACCGATTGCTTTTTAAACTGTGGATAAAGTGCCTGTTCTTGATTATTAATTTGCGATATAACGCGGTTTAATAACTCGTTTTGATTATTAGTCGACTCGTTACTGCTAGCACTATTGCTGGTATTTTGGCGCACAAAACGGCTAAGTAAGTTTAATTGATATTGCTGCTGCTGTTGCCAAGTGTCTAATCGGGTTTGTAACTGATCGAGGCTTAATGTGTTTTCGTCAGCTAGGCGGCGATTAATCGCTGCTTGCGCGCGCAATTTACTGAGCGATTGCTGTTTAGTAAATATTTGCTTTGCAAGGGTAGCTTGCTCTTTTGAAATACTATTTTGAGTTTTATTTAGAGTACGTTGCGCTGTTTTAATATCACTTAAAATACTTTGTTTAGCATCATCACTGCTAGCTGCAAAAGAAATATTTGCACTAAAAAGTAACACTGTGACGCTAAATGCTGCAATTATGCTGTTAGTAGCCATTATTTAGCCCCTTGCTGGTTTTTATTTACATAACTTAATATTGGGAGTGTTACCCAATCAGCAGCGCGCTTTTTTTGCTGTACAGCAATACCCAGTGCAACTTGTTCTGCATTAATGCTTGGGTCAAATTCCCACTGCCAACCTAAGTCACTTGGAAAACCAATACCTACGTAACTTAAATCTTCGCTTACAAACCATGCTTGTGCTGCACCTAAATAAAGCTGCTTTACCCACACTTCTTGCCCGTCAGGATGCTTAATAGCCATTTCGTGAATTGAAATACGTTGTTGAAAATCATTAAGTAGAGTCAGCATTTTTAGCGCTGTTTGTAATTTGTCAGTTGTACTGAGCTGTGAGTCGCTTAAATCACCAGTGTTTTTCCAACTACTTAAAAGTGGCGGGGGGAGTTGCACTTGTAATGAAAGTAATTGCTGAGAAATACGTGCTAGTTGATCATTTAATTGCTGTTGATCATTTTCAAGTTCTGATTGCTGAGTTACAAGTTGTTCGCGTTTTTGGGCAAGCTCACTGGTGCTTTTTTTTCTACGCTGATTAAGCTCGCTAAGTTGCTGCTGCTCAGCATTTAGAAGCGTTAAGGTTTGCTCCATACTGCTTTTTTGTTCAAGCCAATGAGTATTTAATTCTGTGTTTTGATTTTCTATTTGTAGCCATTTATTAACGAGTTGTTCTAGCTCACTAACAGTGTCGGCTTTTACTGCCATGGTGCTACAAAGCGCGATAACTACGCTAATTGGTTTAATTAAGCTTCGCATTACTTAACAACAATCCTGAAAGTTACGACAAGCAATTACAGGGACGTAATTACTGTTAATTTTTGAGTGTGTATACAATATAGGAATTCACATAACAATGCAATTGATAACAGTTATCGTTTACATTGCGTTGTTTGAGTGGTAGGATTTCGCCGAAATTAAATATGTACCTTAAATTAACAATAGTTAAGTGCTTAATAAAAACTACGGAGTAACCATGAGTAAGCCATCGAATAAAGGGAATGCCTACATAAAGCCAATTGCAGCGGTTGTTACGGCAACGCTTTCAACTTGGGCAAGTGCACAGGATGTCCAAGAACTATCGGTAACTAAAGCAGAAACTAAAACTGAGTCTAGCTATGTTGTTGAAAAATCAACGTCGCATAAATACACTCAACCGCTACTTGATACAGCTAAAACTGTAACGGTAATTAACCAAGCGGTAATGAAAGATAGAAACGTAGATAGCTTACGTGATGCTTTGCGTAATGTTTCAGGTATTTCTTTAGCAGCAGGTGAGGGTGGTTCACCTACTGGCGACAGCATGTCGATTCGTGGTTTTAGTGCTACAAATGATATTTTTGTAGATGGTATTCGTGATGTTGCAGGTTACACACGCGATATTTACAACATTGAAGCCGTTGAAGTTGCAAAAGGCCCAGGTTCAGCTGTTTCTGGTCGTGGCGCAACAGGTGGTAGTGTTAATTTAGAAAGTAAAAAGGCGAAGTTAGACAACTTTAACGACGTTTCGCTACGTTTAGGCACAGAAAGCGATTACCGTGGTCGTTTTGATACTAACATTCAAGTAAACGATACAAGCGCACTACGTATAAACCTTCTTACTGATAAAGGTGATGTTGCAGGTCGTGACCATATTGAAAACGAAACAAATGCTGTTGCGTTTGCATTTGCAACAGGGCTTGGTACAAACAGCCGTTTTGATTTAAACCTAGAGTATCAACGCCAAGATAATTTACCAGATTACGGTATTCCTTGGGTTTACAGTGATACGCCAGTAGCTGAACTTGCAGATAGTGCGCGCTCACCATCTCCTGTCGACTTTGATAACTTTTACGGTAATATTTATCGTGATTACGAAGATATTGAAGCCTACTCAACAACAGCTCGTTATGAGTATGATTTTTCTCAAAATACTACATTACGTGTGCAAGGTCGTTTAGGTAAAGTTAAGCGTGAATCAGTAACAACTGCACCGCGTTATTTCTCGGTTACAACAGATACTGACATTACCTTTGCAGATGAAAAAACACGTGATACAGAAAATTCACTTGCTGCACTTCAAGTTGATTTAATTGGTAACTATGAGTTTGCTGGCTTTACTCATGATGTTGTAGTGGGTGTTGAACTTGCAAACGAAACGTTTACACGTCACGCATTAGTCGCTACAACTCCAGACAACCTAATTGAAGATGAAATACGTAACGACTTATACAACCCTGACGCAACAATTGCATTTACGGGTGTGTACGGCCGTGACGGTACAAGCATTGAAGCTAAAGCTAAAAACCAAGCTATTTATGCATTTGATACAGTAACGCTTAACAAGCAATGGGAAGTTACGGGCGGAATTCGCTTTGATAGCTTCACTACGGATTACCATAACGATTACAATGACCCAAGCGCTTTAATTTCTACAAGTGACGATTTATTTAGCTGGAATGCAGCTGTAGTTTATAAACCTACAGAAAATGGCAGTGTATATTTAGGCGCAGGTAATTCATTTAACCCATCGGCTGAAGGGCTAACGGTATCTACGCGTTCAAATGCAGCTGATTTAGACGCAGAAGAAAGCCGCAGTTATGAATTAGGAACTAAATGGAGCCTAATGGATGGTCGCCTGCAAACTAATGCTGCACTTTTCCGTACTGAAAAAACCAATGCCCGTACTGATGACCCATTTGCAGATAGCTCAAGTGATGAAATACTCGGTGGTGAACAGCGCGTACAAGGTTTAGAGCTTTCAGCAACAGGCTTAATTACTAAAGAGTGGACTGTAATTGCTTCATACACTTACCAAGATAGCGAAGTAACTAAAGCATTAGGCGACGACGCAACTCAAATTGGTAACGAGCTTGCACGTACACCTAAAAATAGCGCAAGTGTTTGGACTACATATGATATGTCGGATAAATTATCGTTTGGTTTAGGTGCGCAATATGTAGGTGAGCGTTACAACGGGACTACGTCAACACGCTCTCGTGCGCCAGGTTATACTATTTTTGACCTGATGGTTGCGTATGACATATCAAAAGATTTGAGCCTACAGTTTAATGGTGAAAACTTAGGTGATAAAGATTACGTTGACCAGTTAGGTGGTGGACACTTTGTACCAGGTGATGGTCGTAAGTTTAGCTTAACAGCGAGCTACTCTTTCTAAGAGTAAAATAAGTACGGCATAAAAGGGCAGAGTTAACTCTGCCCTTAATTATTTGATGAAAATGTGAGAGGGCGCACATGCTAGTTAAAATTCCAGAGCTACTAACGAAAGAAGAAGTGGCTTATTGTCATGAGGTTTTGCTTAAAGCCCAGTGGGCCGATGGTAGTATTACCGCAGGGCATCAATCAACCAAAGCAAAAAATAACTTACAGCTACCTGAAAATAGCCCTGAATGCCAAGAGCTTGGCGACATTATTATGGCAGCACTTGCTCGTAGTAATTTGTTTATGTCGGCAGCGCTCCCCGCAAAAATTTTTCCTCCGCTTTTTAATTGTTATCAAGGTGGACAATCGTTTGGTGTGCATGTAGATAACGCGATTAGACAAGTTACGGGTACGCCAGTAAAAATCCGTACAGATGTATCAATGACGTTATTTATTAATGACCCCGAAGACTATGAGGGCGGTGAACTTGTTATTGAAGACACTTATGGCTCACATAGCGTAAAGCTGCCAGCAGGCAGTATGGTGTTGTACCCTTCAACGAGTTTACATCGTGTAATGCCAGTAACGAGTGGGCGCAGATTAGCCTCATTTTTTTGGCTGCAGAGCATGGTAAACAGCGACGAAAAACGTGGTTTGTTATTTGATTTAGATATGTCGATTCAAAGTTTGCGCAGCAAAGTAGAAGATAGCCCAGAGATTATTCAGTTGACGGGGGTTTATCATAACTTGCTAAGACAGTGGGCGCAGACATAACAAATATTTGTTGTTAGATATTAGATATTAGATGTTAGATATAAGTAATTAAAAGCTGCGCTTTTCGCGTGAGCAAGCTAAACGCCTACAGTCAAAATTTAACGCTGTGGTTAAATTACTTGTAGACAGCCAGCTCGCTGGCGTGACGAGCGAAGCTCGTAATTTATATGCTTTGGTCTCTTCTCATTTACTCCTCTTTTACTTCTCTTTGTGAAATAAGATTTTAAGTGATTTATTCACAAAGAGGTTAAGAGGTCGCTGCGCTTTAGAAAAGTCAAAAGTAGGTAACAATCAGTTTTAAATAATTAAAAACTGCGCTTTTCGCGTGAGCAAGCTTCACGCCTACAGCCAAAATTTAACGCTGTGGTTAAATTACTTGTAGACGCCCAGCTTGCTAGCGTGACGAGCGAAGCTCGTAATTTATATGCTTTGGTCTTTTCTCATTTACTCCTCTTTTACTTCTCTTTGTGAAATAAGATTTTAAGTGATTTATTCACAAAGAGGTTAAGAGGGCGCTGCGCTTTAGAGAGCCAAAAGTAGGTAACAATCAGTTTGAATATTAAAAGCTGCGCTTTTCGCGTGAGCAAGCTCGACTCCTACGACGCAGCCACAAATTGAATTCGGTGTTTAAGATACTCGGTATGCGCGGCTCGATACCGCGCACTTATTTTAAGGGCGAAGCTTGTTTTAATTAACCTTTATAACCATTTGGGTTATTTGACTGCCAACGCCACGTATCTTGCATCATTTCGTCTATACCGCGTACTGCTTCCCAGCCAAGTTCATTAAGTGCTTTTTCTGGTGCGGCATAACACGCTGCAATATCACCAGGGCGGCGAGGTGAAACCTGATATGGCACAGCCTGATCGCTTGCTTTGATAAATGCATTAACCATTTGTAGTACAGAATACCCGTTACCAGTACCTAGGTTATAAACTAATGCACCCGTACTGCTGGCAATTTTATCAAGGGCTTTTAAGTGACCAATAGCTAAATCTACAACGTGTATATAGTCGCGTACACCTGTGCCATCAACTGTGTCGTAGTCATCACCAAATACAGCGAGCTGCTTTAATTTACCTACCGCTACTTGTGCGATAAACGGTAAAAGGTTATTTGGAATACCATTAGGGTCTTCACCAATTAAGCCCGACTCATGTGCACCTACTGGGTTAAAGTAACGCAAAATAGCAAACGCAAAGCGCTCATCTGATTTAGCGATATCTTGTAGCATCATCTCAACCATCAGCTTAGATGTGCCGTATGGGTTAGTAGTACCGCCTACAGGGAAGTCTTCTTTAATTGGTAAGCTTGCAGGGTCGCCGTATACCGTTGCTGACGAGCTAAATACTAATTTAAATACACCTGCGTCGCGCATTGCATCAACAAGCGTAAGCGTACCTTGTACATTGTTTTGATAGTACTCAATGGGCTTTGCTACCGACTCGCCTACTGATTTTAAGCCCGCAAAATGTATAACACTATCAACCGTATGTTTTGCAAATACAGAATCTAAAAAGGGTTTATCGAGAATATCGCCTTGGTAAAAAGTGGCCTCTTTGCCTGTAATATTCTTTACGCGCGCAAGTGATTCTTGTGATGAGTTACTTAAATTATCAATAACAACAACATCGTTACCTTGCTGTAAAAGTTCTAAAACAGTGTGCGAGCCAATATAGCCAGCGCCACCGGTTACTAAAATAGTCATGAAAGCTCCGTGGGTACCTTTTATCAATTGAGTTAATTTCACCATAAATAGAGGTGATTTACATGCTTTATCTGTAATTTCTATAGTTTAAATAACATCTTTTTTTAATAACGGTAAATTAAGTACTTTTGATTACATTTTACTCAGTACAAGTAACACTTTATACGTAAGATTAAGTTATAGTTAATAAACAAGTGCTAAAATGAGCCTAGTAATAGCTAATGCTAGGTTTACTCCAATCTACACTTTTGTGATTGGTCTACCTCTTTGGAGAAAGATATGAATTTAGTTAAAAAAATAGCAACAACAATGTGTATCGCATTACCTGCGCTTGCCCATGCTGGTGAGTCTGTTGTTAAATGGCATGACTTTAATGATTATCGTGATGTGCGAGCGTCAAACCAAACAAAGAGCTCATATCACAAAAGTGTGGCAGCAAGCTTCGAAAAGCATATGGCTAAACTAGCCGAGCAATTGCCAAAAGACTATAAATTAAACGTAGAGTTTACAGATTTAGATTTAGCAGGTGATGTGCGTTATGGCGGTATGGACGAAATTCGTGTAGTAAAACCAATTTACTTTCCACGCATTAAGTTAAATTATTCGTTAACCGATAACGACGGTACAGTGCTAAGTAAAGATACTGATGTGGAGCTTAAAGATATGGGCTTTATGGATAAAATTAAAATGGGCCGCGACGAATCATTTTATTACGAAAAACGCTTATTAACAGAGTGGTTTGGTGAACAAATATTACCAAGTTTAGATTAACTGAAAATAAAAATGCCGCTAAATAGCGGCATTTTTATTTTTAAGCTTTACTTAAAAGTAGCTAACAACGTGAGTATTTGTTGTAACTTAATAACGGTTGTTTTCAGTTTTTCTTCTTCAAAACCATCGTTAGATAAGCTTTCAACATCAGCGGCTACGTCGAGTACGTAAGGCTTAAAACGTTTAGCTTCAAAGCTAAAGCCAGAATCGGCAGTAAATAAGGCTTTAAACTTACCGTGACCTTGCTGTTGAAGCTCGTCGAGTTTTTTGTCAGCATCAAGTGCCTGACGGTAAACAATTTTTAAGTTGGCATTGAGTTGTTCAATAATAGAATCCATGGTTTTCCTAAAGCTTTGCACTGCATTGCCGACATAATACTTGGATTACATTTAAAAGTCAGGTTTGTTATATGAATATATCAGGCACAAGTTTACCCGCTGTTTCTGGCTCAGGCCAAGGCAGTGAGCTTTACAGCGCTGCTTTATCTAAAAAGCAGCAATTAGCAGATGGCGCGGCGGCTCTTGCACTTATTGAAGGTGCTGCACAATCGTCAAGTGCGCAAACACCGGCTAAATCGGTAACTGCATCATTGGGTAACAACGTAAATATATACGTTTAAATTAGCTTAAGATCGATAGGTGTTTTGCTTTTTTGACCACCGATTTCTCTTACTAATTTAGGCACTAAAAATCCAGGCAGAGCTTTTAATAGCTCTGCCATTATTTCAATTGCTTGCGCTTCATTAATATCAAAGTGGCTCGCCCCTTCAACTTTATCTAGCAAATACAAATAATACGGCAATACGTCTGCGTCAAATAACGCTTCGCTTAAATTTATTTGCGCATCAACCGTATCGTTCACATCTTTTAAAATTACAGCTTGGTTTAGAAGCGTTACGTTTGCTTGTTTAAGCTTTTGCATAGCAGCTTTAAAATCAGCGTCTATTTCGTTTGCGTGGTTTATGTGATTAATAAAAATAATTTTTAATGACGATTTTGCTAATCTCTCACATAACTCATCGGTAACTCGCGCCGGTATAACTACTGGCAAGCGGCTATGAATTCGCATTCGTTTTATTTGTGGTAATTGCTCAAGCTCATCCAAAAACCAGCTTATTGCATCGTCTTTGGCCATCAGTGGATCGCCACCACTTAAAATCACTTCGTTTATATTGCTATCTGATTTTATATAGCTCAGTGTTTCTAGCAGACTTTTTTTATTGAGTTGGTTTTCTTGATACGGAAAATGCCTTCTAAAGCAGTAACGACAATTGACAGCACAGCCGGTTTTAAACATCACCAAAACACGTGATTTATACTTATGTAAAAGGCCTGGTTGGTCGTTATCTTGCTCAAGTAGGGGATCTTTATTAAAACCCGATTTAGTCAAAAATTCTTGATGGCGTGGCATAACTTGTAGCAAAAGAGGATCGTTTGGATCGCCTTTGCGTATTTTTTTTATAAAAGGGATAGGCACGCGTACCGGAAATAAACTACGGGCTTTTAGGTCGTTTTCATGGACTTGGCTCGATAAACCGACCATTTCAAGCAAGGTTTTTGGGCAGGTAACTACATTTGCTAATTCTTTTTGCCAGTTTTTATGCAAATTTGCTTCATTTCTTTGTATCATTGGCATGTAGATTACTCGAAAAAATATAAATAGAGGAAACGATGGCGAATTATAGCACCAACGAGTTCAAGGGCGGCCTAAAAATTATGATGGACGGCGAGCCTTGCAGTATCTTAGAAAATGAAATGGTAAAACCTGGTAAAGGTCAGGCGTTTAACCGTGTTCGTATCCGTAAACTTATCTCTGGTAAGGTGCTTGAAAAAACCTTTAAATCGGGTGAATCAGTTGAAGGTGCTGATGTAATGGATACTGATTTAGCGTATCTATACACAGACGGCGAATTTTGGCATTTCATGAACAACGAAACATTTGAGCAAATTGCTGCTGACGAAAAAGCACTAGGCGATTCAGTAAAATGGTTAGTTGAAAATGATTTATGCACAATTACATTATGGAACGGCAGCCCTATTGCTGTTACACCACCTAACTTTGTTGAGCTTGAGATCACTGAAACAGATCCAGGCCTTAAAGGCGATACAGCGGGTACTGGTGGTAAACCAGCAACGCTTAGCACAGGCGCTGTGGTACGAGTTCCATTATTCGTACAAATTGGCGAAGTAATTAAAGTAGACACTCGTAACGGTGAATACGTAAGCCGTGTTAAGTAAGCTTTAACATTGTTTATAAAATCCCAGCTTACGCTGGGATTTTTTTTGGAGAAAATATGTCAGCAGATCTTTGGGCCCCAAGCGCAAGCATTGAAACACTAAAACAACGCGCATCGATATTACGTAGCATCCGTGAATTTTTTTATGTACGTGATGTTTTAGAAGTAGAAACGCCAAGCTTAAGTGCTGCTAGTGTAACCGATGTGCACTTAGCTAGTTTTAATACCAAATTTGTAGGTCCAGGGCATGCTGGTGGGCTTCCTCTATTTTTACAAACATCTCCAGAGTTTGCTATGAAACGCTTGTTAGCAGCAGGCTCAGGCGCTATTTTTCAGCTTTGTAAGGCATTTAGAAATGAAGAAGCGGGTAGCCATCATAATCCTGAATTTACTATGCTGGAATGGTATCGCCCAGGCTTTGATGAATTTGCACTTATGGATGAAATGGATGAGCTAATGCAACTTGTTTTAGGTGTCGAGCCTGCAACTAGACTTACCTATCAGCAAGCGTTTGAACAAGCACTCGGCCTTGATCCGTTAACAGCAAGCATAGAGCAATTAAAGCAACTAGCGTGTAAGCAGGGGTTTGCTGATATAGCCCAAAATGAAACGCATAAAGATACCTTACTGCAATTATTATTTTGTATGAAAGTGGAGCCAACAATAGGACAAGAAAAACCGTGTTTTGTTTATCATTTTCCAGCTTCTCAAGCGGCACTTGCACAAATTTGTGAACATGATGCACGCGTAGCAGGGCGCTTTGAGCTTTATTACAAAAATATGGAATTGGCTAACGGCTTTAACGAACTCACAAATGCCAGCGAGCAAGCTAAACGTTTTAATGAAGATAACGCATATCGCGCTGAAAACGGTTTAAACCAAGTGCCAATGGATACGCGTTTAATTAAAGCGCTGGAGCATGGATTACCACAGTGCGCAGGGGTGGCTTTGGGGATTGATAGGCTTGTAATGCTCGCAACAAATAAAGAAAAAATTAAAGACGTAATAGCGTTTGATGTGCAAAGAGCGTAATGCTTAGCCTGTAGGTGCGAATTTATTTCGCGCTCATGTAATTTAACTTTATAAAAAGCGAGGTATAAAACCTCACCTACAAATAAAAACACCGCGTTTAAATTAAACGCGGTGTTTTTATTTGCTTGCTGTAGCTTTCATTTGAAAGCCAACGGCTGTGCTTTACAGATTAAGCGTAAACGTAACACCTGCTACGCGAGGCTCACCTAATTGTGTGTAGGTATGCGTTGCGTAACCATCTTGTGGATCGTTACCAAACTCAAAGCCACGTGTAGGGACTGTTTCGTCAAACACGTTACGAGCCCATGCGCGAACTGCCCACATGTCAGCTTCGTAGCCAAAGCTTAAGTTAACTAAGTTGCTGCTTGGTGCCTGTGAGTTATGACTATCTGAGAAGTAGTAGTCGTCCTTACCTTCAACACCAATCATACCGTAAAGCTCACTTGTAAAGTTATAGCGAGCAGTAAACGCATACTGGTATTTAGGTGACTGAGCTTGCTCACGACCGTCTTGGTTTAAGCCAGACTGCGTTACAAAGTCATCTATTTCAGTGTTTAAGTAACCAGCACTACCCGTTAAAAATAGATTATCAGTTAGTTGGTAACTACCTTCAACTTCTAATCCGTAGTTGCTACCAGAACTTGCGTTATCAACATAACCGGTAAATTGCTGACCTTCTACTTGCCATGCTTTTAACTGAATATCGTCGCGGTGCATGTAAAATGCAGCTAAGCGAAGCGTAAATTTGTCATCAAGCGATGAGCCTTTAACACCAAATTCGCCACTCCATAAATATTCAGGGTCGAAACTGGTGTGTTGCTGGAAAAAATCAGCGCTTAGGTTTAAGCCTTCATCTTTGGCTTTAGCAAGCGCTTCTGAGTTAATACCGCCAGCTTTGTAGCCACGCGTAATGCTGGTGTAGATCATAGTGCGATCAATCACTTGATATTCAAGTGCTATTTTACCGCCAACCATTACGTCGTCGGTGTCTTGTATAAAGCCATTGCTATCGGTGTAGTCGCCTTGGTATTGCTCTACACGTAAACCTGTAATTAATGTTGTTTTAGGGCCAATTGGAGTCGCTACTTGACCATATACTGCAACGTTACTCGTTTCGTAAGTTGAAGAAAACGGGCTTGCTAACCATGTGTATTGGCGCTCTAAATCAACGTCACGGTTTTGGTAATAAATACCCGCAACCCAGTTACCCGTTTTAGAATTAAACTGTAAATCTACAGACTGATCGTCGCGATCGCGGCTGTATAAATCAGTTGAGCTGTATCCATCTGGATGTAAGCCAGCAGCACATAACTTTGGCTCACTTGTATCGTTACATACCCAGTCTTCGTCAAAGCTGTAAAGTAATTCGGTATCAATAGCCGACAGGTTTAGATTTACATCAAAAGCGTCAAAACCCGTGTAAGTATTCTTGACACCTATAGCGTAGCTTTCTTGATTATCTTGGCCTGGTTCATCGGCAACACTATTGCGGCTGTTATCAAGCGTAAACGCATCGTAACCATTGTTTATGTCAATATAGTGAAGGTTTAATTCAGTATTTAAATGCTTTGTAAGCTGACTGTTTATTTTAAAGCGGGCTACTTGTTCGTCTTGATTTTGTGTTTCGTCATTTAAGTACAAGTTATCTACGTAACCGTCTGACTTTCTGCGAAAGTAGCTAACGCGTGCGCTAGTGTCATCTGTTAAGCCTGTGCTTGCTGCAATGCCTGCTTCGCGGGTGTTGTATGTGCCAGCACCTACTTGTAATTTTAAACTTGGATCGCTCGTGGCTTTAGCTGAACCCATTTGGATCATACCGGCCATACCGTCTGCGCCAAAGCGTGTACCTTGTGGACCACGGTAAATTTCTACTTGGTCTATATCAAATAATAATGAGCTGCCACCAAGGCCAGAATAGTTAATACCATCAATTACTAAGCCTACAGATGGATTAATAGGATCTACAAATTGTGAACGAAGTCCCACGCCACGAATTTGAATATAACGACCGCGCGACGCACCAGATGCAAAATTTACATTGGCGGTACTGCCTAACATTTCGTCTAAGTAACTTGCACCACGTTGATTAATTTCATCTTCGCTGAATAAGCTCGCACTCGCGCTTAAAGTTTGAATGCTTTCGCGCTGAAAATCGCCGGTTACAACAATTCTTTCTAGGTCGCTATCATCAGCGTTAGCTGCAATTGGTGCACCAAGCAGCGGTAAAAGTGCGGCAGTAATTAAAGACAAACGTAAGTTCATTGGGTTACTTAACTCCATTTTAGGGACTCGTATGGTAGCAATTATTTAAACACATGTGCTATAAACGCGGCAATTATACGTTAAATAATCAGGATTACTAATATGACCTTTAAAGTTGACTTCAAAGTACGTGATTACGAATGTGACTTACAAGGTATCGTAAATAACAGTGTTTATTTTAATTATTTAGAGCATGCTCGCCATGAATTTTTGTACGCACACGGTATTGATTTTGCTCAATTAGCGAAAGATAAAATTAACCTAGTCGTGATGCGCAGCGAAATGGACTATAAACATTCACTATTACCAGGTGATGAATTTTATGTGGCTGTGGAGCCGCAGCGTATTAGTCGTTTAAAATTTGCGTTTAAGCAAACGGTTATACGTAAAAGCGATGAAAAAGTAATGCTCAATGCACTGGTTATAGGAACGTCTGTTAATGAAAAAGGTAGACCGTTTTTACCTGAGCAAATAGATAACGCATTTAAAACTACAACTTAGTACTTAATCGCATAAATTTTGAACTATCATAGAACAAAAATTTACATTTAAAACATGCATTTTTAACGGATAAAGGGCATAAATATTGTTACAATTACATTAATTAGACAATTAGTTAGTAGTAGCATGAAATTAGCAGCAATACCGATGCTTATAGTCGGTTTATGTGTTGGTTGCGCATCAACAGGGACGGTTACCAGTGAGCAGCTTAAATACACCCAATGGCAATTATCACGTGTTGATGGTTTAGCAATTCCACCTTCGTTTAATGCATCAATGAGCTTTATTGAAGCACTGCAAGTAAACGGTTTTGCTGGCTGTAACAAATTTTTTGGTGAAGGCTCGCTTGAAGAAAGTAACCTTACCGTAAGTAAATTAGGAATGACGCGCAAGTCGTGCGGCGAAGACCTTGATGAGTTTGAGCAGCAGTTATTACAAGCCTTAAAGCAAGGTGCCGAGCTTAAAATGCAAGGCCAGCAATTAGTCATGCAAGGCGAGCAAACATTTGTGTTTATCCCTAAATAATTTTAAGTTTTTGAAAAACAGCCCCTTGCGGGCAGTTTTTAACTGACGTACACTCAGCGCAGATTTGATGGATAACACCTTCAAATTAACGAACAGAATTTATATATCAATACTTGTCGGAGTGCCAAAGCTAAGTAATTAGTTTTTGGCTGAGATCGCGAAAGCGGGATCCGTGAACCTGATCAGGTTAATACCTGCGTAGGGAACAAGCTGCCTAAAATGGGACGCTTGTGCGTCTTTTTTTATGCGCACAATAAAGTGATTTTGTTTATTTTAGGCTGCAAAGTAGCATGTACGCTACTTTACGATCTTTCTCTATTCCTCGGAATATCTGACAAGACAACCCTTAAGCAATGAGGCAAGTCATGTCAAATACTACAAATAAAGCGTCACGCCGAGAAACTCGTGCTGCCGCGTCTGAATATATTTATAACTTAACGGGTCAACCGTTTCCAAATTCTCATAAAGTATACGTTGAAGGTACTCAACCTGGTGTGCGTGTTGGTATGCGTGAAATTACGTTAAGTGATACGTTTATTGGTGGCACAGATGAAAACCCTGTTTATGAGTCAAACGATCCGCTACGTGTTTACGATACGTCGGGCCCGTATACCGATCCTAATTTTGAACTAGACGTGCGCAAAGGCTTACCAAAATTTCGTGAACAATGGATTGAAAGCCGTGGCGACACCGAAGTTTTAGAATCAGTAACGTCGCAATTTTCGCAGCAACGTATGGCGGATGAAGGGCTGGATCATATTCGCTTTGATCACCTTCCAAAAATTCGCCGTGGTATCGCGGGCAAAAACGTAACGCAAATGCACTACGCACGCCAAGGGATTATTACTCCTGAAATGGAATACGTAGCCGTTCGCGAAAATATGGGACGTGCAGAAATTCGTAAAGAATTACTTGCCGCGCAGCATAAAGGCGAGTCGTTTGGCGCGAGTATTCCTGAATTTATTACCCCAGAATTTGTACGCGATGAAATAGCCCGTGGTCGCGCTATTTTACCAAATAATATAAACCATCCAGAAACAGAACCTATGATTGTAGGCCGTAACTTTTTAGTAAAAGTTAACGCCAACATTGGTAACTCATCAGTAAGCTCATCTATTGAAGAAGAAGTAGAAAAAATGGTGTGGTCTACCCGCTGGGGCGCAGACACCGTGATGGACTTATCAACGGGACGTTACATTCACGAAACGCGTGAATGGGTTGTACGTAACTCGCCTGTACCTATTGGCACAGTACCGATTTATCAAGCGCTTGAAAAAGTAAATGGTGTGGCTGAGGATTTAACGTGGGAGATTTTCCGCGATACGCTTATTGAACAAGCCGAGCAGGGTGTTGATTACTTTACTATTCATGCCGGTGTATTACTTCGCTATGTACCAATGACGGCTAAACGTGTAACCGGTATTGTGTCGCGTGGTGGCTCAATTATGGCTAAGTGGTGTTTAGCGCATCATAAAGAAAACTTTTTATACACGCACTTTGAAGATATTTGCGAAATTTTAAAACAATACGATGTGTGTTTTTCACTCGGTGATGGACTTCGACCTGGTTCGATTGCTGATGCCAACGATGAAGCACAGTTTAGTGAGCTGCGCACATTAGGTGAACTGACTAAAATTGCGTGGAAGCACGACGTGCAGGTATTTATTGAAGGTCCAGGACATGTGCCAATGCACATGATTAAAGCCAATATGGATGAGCAATTAAAGCACTGCGACGAAGCGCCATTTTATACTTTAGGCCCGTTAACGACCGATATTGCACCAGGGTACGACCATATTACCTCGGGTATTGGGGCGGCTCAAATAGCATGGTACGGCTGTGCAATGCTTTGCTATGTAACACCTAAAGAGCATTTAGGTCTGCCAAATAAAGAAGATGTTAAAGAAGGCTTAATTACCTACAAAATTGCAGCGCATGCCGCTGATTTAGCAAAAGGGCACCCAGGCGCGCAAGAGCGCGATAACGCCTTATCAAAAGCACGTTTTGAGTTTAGATGGCATGACCAATTTAATATTGGTTTAGATCCAGACCGAGCTCGCGAGTATCACGACGAAACCCTGCCGCAAGAATCAGGCAAAGTGGCTCACTTTTGCTCTATGTGTGGTCCTAAATTTTGCTCTATGAAAATTAGCCAAGAAGTACGCGATTACGCTAAAGATTTAGAAACACGCGGTATTGATCCTAATAACGCAGGCGACGCTATTGAAATAAAAATGGTTGATGTAGAAGCCGAAATGAAAGCTAAATCTGACCAGTTTAAGCAAACAGGCTCAGAGATTTACCATAAAGCGGTATAAAGTAATTATCGCTAAAAGTTAGATGCAGACGTAGGTGAGGTCTTATACCTCGCTTCTTTAAAAGTTGAAGAAGTGCGAGTGAATTCGCACCTACTAATAACTGCTTTGGAGGTTTTCATGTCTTATAACATTGCGGTGGTTGGGTTTGGTTTAGCGGGCAGGTTAGCTGCGCTTACGCTAAGTAAGTTGCATCATGTAACTGTGTTTGAAGCAGACGATGAGCAAACCCCAAATAGCGCAGGTAAAGTGGCAGCAGCAATGCTTGCCCCGCTTGCAGAGTCGGTATTGTGCGAGGCTGATTTAGCTTTAATGGGTCTTGATTCAATGAAGCGCTGGCCCAGCATTATTGCAGAACTTGAAAGTGAGGTTTTTTTTCAGCAGCAAGGCACTTTGGTCATTGCGCATCAGCAGGACAAAGGCGATTTACAAAGCTTTGCACAGCGTATAAAACCGCTAGCTGATCACACTGCCGAGCATATAAATGCTCAACAAATTACAATGCTTGAACCTGAACTTGCAGGGCGCTTTAATCAAGGCTTATTTTTACCCTGCGAGGGGCAAATTGATAACCAAGCATTTTATAAAGCCAGCTTTGCACAGCTCAACAAACGCAAAGTAAAATTTGTATTTAATCAGCGCGTAACCATTAGCGACAATAAAATAAATAATCGACCATTCGATTATATTATTGATTGCCGTGGGCTTGGCGCTAAAAATACCCAAGATGATAAACCGCTCAGGGGTGTGCGCGGCGAAGTAGCAAGGTTATACGCACCAGAGGTAAGTTTAATCAGGCCAGTGCGTTTAATGCACCCGCGTTATCCAATTTATATAGCGCCTAAACCTAACAGTGAATATGTAATTGGTGCGACTGAAATTGAGTCACAAGACAATGGCGCCGCAACAGTGCGCTCAACTCTTGAGTTACTTTCAGCGGCTTATACCGTACACAGCGGGTTTGCCGAAGCACGACTACTTAATATTCAAACCGGATTACGTCCTGCATTTAGCGATAACCGCCCAGAAGTATCACAAGTTGGTAATGTAATTAGTATTAACGGCTTGTATCGACATGGTTATATGTTGGCGCCGGCATTAGTGGCGCAAGCAGTTTCACGAATAGAGTGAGAAAAAATGAACATTACAATTAATGGTGAGCCACTTAATGTTAATAGCAAAGCACTCGTTGAGGTACTTCAAAGTTTTGGTGCAGTCGCGCCTTTTGCTGTGGCTGTTAATGGCGAATTTATTCCACAAAGTCGGCACAGTAACTATGTACTTAATGAAGGCGACAGTGTTGAGTTGCTGTCACCCATTCAAGGCGGATAAAGCTCATGCAAACTAAAGACTGTTTAACTATTTATGGAGAGCAAATAAAGAGTCGTTTATTAATAGGCTCTGCACTTTATCCGTCGCCCGATATTATGACCCAATCAATAGTCGCCTCTGGGGCTGAAATTGTAACCGTATCGCTTAGGCGCCAACAAAGTGCAGCAGCGGGTGATGATTTTTGGCAGTTAATAAAAAATACCGGTTTGAAAATACTCCCTAATACCGCAGGGTGCCACAGTGTTAAAGAAGCGATAACGCTTGCAAAAATGTGCCGAGAGGTATTTTCTACCGATTGGATAAAGTTAGAACTGATTGGCGATGATTACAATTTACAACCAGACCCTTTTGCGTTACTTGAAGCCACAAAAATATTGATTGATGATGGCTTTAAAGTATTGCCTTATTGCACCGATGACTTAGTACTTTGCCAGCGTTTAAATGAGCTAGGGTGTGAGGTGCTTATGCCATGGGGGGCACCAATAGGCACCGGTAAGGGATTGTTAAATAGCTATAATTTAAAAACTATTCGAGAGCGCTTACCCGATACCACATTAATAGTAGATGCCGGTTTAGGTTTGCCATCGCATGCCTGCCAAGCACTCGAAATGGGGTATGATGCGGTATTATTAAATTCAGCCATTGCAGGGGCGGGTTGCCCAATTACTATGAGCCGCGCATTTAAAGCCGCAGTAGAAGCGGGGCGCTTTGCATACAAAGCAAAAGCGATGCCGGAAAAAGACGTTGCATCCCCATCAACCCCAACAATGGGTATGCCATTTTGGCATCAGCAGTGAAGGAAAGAATATGAATAACGTAGTATGGACAATTGCCGGTTCTGATTCTGGCGGCGGTGCCGGTATTCAAGCTGATATAAAAGCAATGCAAAGTTTTGGTGTACATGGCTGCACGGCAATTACGGCGCTTACTGCACAAAATAGTTTAGGCGTAGAGGCTATTAATGCAGTGTCTACCGATATTATTGAATCGCAGTTACTAGCGCTTGAAAAAGACATGAAAGCCAAAGTGATAAAAATTGGCATGTTAGCCAATGTGCAGCAAATTCAGTTGATCAGCGAACATATAAGTCATTATAAAGCTAAATGGCCTGTGCCTCCCGTTATTGTATATGACCCTGTCGCTATTGCCTCAAGCGGTGACTTACTAACAGAAGAAGACACGGTAAGCGCAATAAAAGAATGTTTACTGCCGCTGGTGGATGTAATAACTCCAAATACACACGAAACACAGTTATTAACCGGTGTGTATTTAATTGGCCCGGCTGCAATAAAAGAAGCGGCTAATAAGCTGTTAAGCTGGGGCGCAAAAGCCGTTGTTATTAAAGGCGGACATTGGGATTACCCAAGTGGCTACTGCATTGATTATTGTATTGATAGTAATACGCAAAATGGTGAAGAATACTGGTTAGGCAATCAAAAAATACAAACACCGCATAACCACGGCACCGGGTGTAGCATGGCTTCGGTAATTGCTGCATGTTTAGCTAAAGACTACCCATTAAAAGATGCCTTTATTTTAGCTAAGGCATATATAAACCAAGGGCTAAAACAGTCTGTTCGATACGGCGAGGGGATTGGACCGGTTGCTCAGACCTCGTTTCCCACTAATTTAGCTGACTACCCACAAGTAATTGAGCCAGGTAGCTGGCTGGGCGATGAACTAGATTTTGATGTGCCGCTTGATTTTAATATGGCTGCTGATTTTGCACCTTGTGAAAGTAAATCGCTGGGCTTATATGCGGTTGTTGATAGCACCGATTGGTTAGAAAAGTGTCTACAACAAGGCATTAAAACAGCGCAGTTACGCGTTAAAAATAAAACGCAAGACGAGCTTGGTGAGCTCATTAAGCAAGCTGTTGAGCTGGGCAAGCAATACAACGCACAGGTATTTATAAACGATTACTGGCAGCTAGCTATTAAACATGGTGCGTATGGTGTGCATTTAGGGCAAGAGGATTTAGACATTGCTAATTTAGCCGCTATTAAAGACGCTGGGCTAAGGCTTGGGCTTTCTACTCATGGCTTTTATGAAATGCTGCGTGCGCATAATTATCGCCCTAGTTACATGGCATTTGGTGCTATTTACCCAACCACAACAAAAGATATGACAGGGCAGATACAAGGTCTTGAAAAGCTGATCAAATTTGTACCGCTTATGCAAAGCTATCCAACAGTGGCAATAGGCGGTATTGATTTAAGCCGTGCAAAGCAGGTAGCGGAAACCGGCGTAGGCAGTGTTGCCGTAGTGCGTGCGATTACCGAGGCTGATAATTACGTAGAGGCTATAAGTGCTCTGCAAGTAGCCATAAGCAGTGCAAATTAATATTAACAAGGGCAATACTAACAAGGCTGGTAAACGTGAATGAGCTAAGCGAAAAAGAAACCCTTCGTTATAGCCGCCATTTGTTGCTTGAAGAAGTTGGGCTTGAAGGGCAGTTAGCACTTAAATCCTCAACGGTTGCAGTAGTGGGGGCTGGTGGTTTAGGTAGCCCAGCACTTTTGTATTTAGCTGCGGCGGGCATTGGAACGCTTATTTTAATTGACGATGACGAAGTTGAGCTTTCAAACTTACAGCGCCAAGTGCTTTATAAAATAAACCACTTAGGGCAAAACAAGGTCGCTGCAGCGGGTAAAGTATTAGCGAGTCTGAATAATCAAATAGACATAGTAACGCATTGCCAAAAGTTAGATGAGAATAATGCAGTTAACATGCTAAAAGGTGCTGACATCGTACTTGATTGCTCTGATAACTTTAGCACTCGCTATTGCGTTAATCGTTATTGTATTGCTAATAAAACACCGTTAATTTCTGGTGCTGCATTGGCAACCAAAGGGCAGTTAATGGGCTTTGATTTTAGGCAAAGTGATAGCCCATGTTATGGCTGTGTTTTTCCACAAAGCGAAGCTACACCAGTTATCAATTGCAGTAACGCAGGAGTGATTAGCCCGCTACTTGGTGTAATAGGCTCTATGCAGGCGCAACTTACGCTCAACTTATTAATGGGGCATGCAGAGGGATGTGTATTTATAACGTTTGATGCGCTTACTTTAAAGCAGCAGCACTTTAAAGTGATTAAAGATTCAGAGTGTAAAGAGTGTGGTAAATAGGTTTTTGAGGGGCTTGTGCCTGTTATTACATGTGGCGTTAAAGAATTAAAAGCTGCGCTTTTCGCGTGAGCAAGCTTCACGCCTACAGTACATCAAAATTCTTACACCAAACTTGTAGATGCACAGCTTGCTGGCGTGACGAGCAAAGCTCGTAATTTCTATGCCAGATGTCTTCTCATTTACATCTCTTTTGCTTCTCTTAGTGCAATAAGATTTTAAGTGATTTATTCACAAAGAGGTTTAGAGGGCGCTGCGCTTTAGAGAAGCCAATAAGTAAGTAAAGTATCAGTTATAAATATTAAAAGCGGCGCTTTACGCGTAAGCAGGCTTTACGCCTACAAAAATAAAAAAACCGCGTTTAAATAAACGCGGTTTTTTTATTTCTAATTAACGATTTATTTTAATCGTTAATTTTTGCAAACGCAGTACCTAAGCGAGTAACCACTTCTGGTAGTTGGTCATCCAGTATTTCAGCTTTATCAGCTCCCCATGCTAGTACCACAGTAGAGCCTAATTTAAAGCGACCCATCTCTTCACCCTTTTTAAGCGTGATAGCGTTATCGCCAGTGGTTGGGTATTTCCAACTAAATACATCGCTACCTGCTGGTGGCGTGACAGTACCTGCCCAAATAGTTTCTATACTGGCTACAATTGTTGCACCAACAAGTACCATAGCAAGCGGACCAATCTCAGTTTCAAAAATTGCTACTACACGTTCGTTACGTGCAAACAAGTTAGGCACGTTTTGAGCTGTAAGTGGGTTTACTGAAAATAAATCACCTGGCACGTAAATCATTTTGCTTAGTGTGCCATCAACTGGCATATGAATACGGTGGTAATCTTTAGGCGCTAAATAAATAGTGGCAAACTTACCGCCTAAAAATGGTGTTGTGTCATCTTGTGAGCCGCCTAGTAGCGCTTGTAAGCTGTAATCGTGACCTTTAGCTTGTATTAGCTGTCCGTCAACAATATCGCCTAGCTGGCTGATTGCGCCATCCACTGGATGAATGATGATATTGCTATCTTCTACCATTGGGCGCATGCCGTCTTTTAAAGGGCGAGTAAAAAATTCATTAAAGCTTTTATAATGAGCCGGATCTGGGTATTGGGCTTCGCTCATATCTACTTTATATTGCTTAATAAATAGTTTAATTAAAGTCGTTGTTAAAGCACCCGCTTTTGCAGCAGCTAATTTGCCGACTACGCGTGAAATAAAATGTTTTGGCATTGCGTACTGCATTGCGATTTTAAATTTGTCTAAACTCACAGTATTTTTCCTAAATTATACGCGAGGCGCACGGGCGCCTGCACGGCCATCGGCCATTGTTTCTAAAATTCGGTGGTAGCTGTCAAAGCGCAATTGAGAAATTCTTCCATCGGCTACTGCTTCTTTAACGATGCAACCCGGGTCGTTTAAATGTTTACAGTCTCTAAAGCGGCATCCGCCTATAAATTCTCTAAATTCTTTAAAACACCACGTTACACGCTCAACATCTAAATGCCACAAACCAAACTCACGAATACCTGGCGAGTCGATTAGGTTACCGCCACTTGGTAAATGGTGAAGGCGTGAAACAGTTGTTGTGTGCTGGCCTAAGCCGCTGTTTTCAGATACTTCTTTAGTTAATATTTCAGCGTTAGGCAATACAGTATTAACGAGGGTTGATTTACCCACACCACTTTGGCCAACAAAAATATTATTTTTATCAACAAGTACTTCTTTTAATTTATCGATACCATCGCCTGATATATTACTAACAAGGAGTACTTGGTAATCAAGTTTACGATAGATATCGAGAACTTTTTGTATTTCGTTAAGGCCTGCTTCGTCAATTAAATCGGTTTTATTGAGCACTAAAATTGGCTCAATGCCCATATCTTCACAGGCTATTAAATAACGGTCGATAATACTGGGTGTAAATTCGGGTAATACCGCCGATACCATGAGTATTTGGTCAATGTTGGCTGCAATAACTTTAACACCGTCGTAAAAATCAGGGCGGGTAAGTTGCGAGCGACGCTCTTGCGTGGCTTCAATTACACCGGCTAAATCACCTTCACTTACTTTGGCACGGCGAAATAATACTTCATCACCACATACTAAATTAGACACAGTACGGCGTATATTACAGCGAAGTACATCGCCATTTTCAGTTTCGACATCGGCGTGTTGGCCAAAACGACTGATCACAATTGCGCTCTCGACCTGACCTAAGTTATCGGTTTGCCATTCTTGCGCCCCTTTTTTAGCCGGTCTTGAGTCTGCGCTATTAATGCGCTTTTGGTGATTGGCCTTGATCTGACGCGATTGGCCTTTACTTAATTTTTTTTGTTTTGCCACTGGAGGCCTATAACCTTAGTTAAATGTCGCTTTTCCTAAAAAAAGCTTTAGCTCGACGGTTGATGCTAATATGATATATCGAAATGCGTTGGATCTAAAGGAAAGCACCGCTTAGGTAATTATGACTATTAATAAATCAAATTTAATTTGGCTCGATCTTGAAATGACAGGGCTCGAACCAGAGACCGATAAAATACTCGAAATTGCGACGGTTGTCACTGACGCAGACTTGAATATATTAGCCGAAGGGCCAACTATCGCTATTCATCAAAGTGATGAATTACTAAATGTTATGGACGAGTGGTGTACTACTCAGCATGGAAAGTCAGGTTTAACAGCGCGCTGTAAAGCAAGTACTTTCGATGAAGAGTATGCCGTTGCACAAACTTTAGATTTTTTAAAACAGTGGGTGCCTGCGGGTGTATCACCAATGTGTGGTAATTCAATTGGGCAAGATCGCCGCTTTATGAATAAATATATGCGCGAGCTTGAAGATTTTTTCCATTACCGAAATCTTGACGTAAGTACTATTAAAGAATTAGCACGTCGCTGGAAACCAGAAGTTCTTGCAAAAGTGAACAAAAAAGGCTCACACCTTGCTCTGGATGATATTAAAGATTCGATTATGGAATTAAAAGTCTATAGAGAAAATTTCTTTAATTTGTAAAAAACACTTGCAAACACATCGGATTATTGTAGAATCCTGCCCCGCTCAAGACGATAACCCACGCGGGGTTAGTGTGTTTGAGTTGTTTTTATTGTGGTCGTTTTATATCCATAATTAAAATGCGGTACTAGCTCAGTTGGTAGAGCGCGACCTTGCCAAGGTCGAGGTCACGAGTTCGAGCCTCGTGTACCGCTCCAATCATTTTATATCCTTTCAAAATTTTCTGTATTAAAAATCATAATTTAAAATATCTCTCATCTACTTTATTCTATGTGTAATATTCTGCATTGAAGTTTTGGTTGTTAGAAGCTATCGCTTCGTGCCTACAAGAAAGGTGTCGTACTTTGAAGTTATGAGGTATGAGTGAGGTACAGAAGAGCTAATACTTTGAAACCTGAAGCTTGTGTTAAAACAGCTCCCCTTGAATAGTCGTTATAATTCGCCTTGAGCCACCAGAGTCACGATGCTCCCCCAAGTAAACACCTTGCCATGTACCTAACGCTAAATAACCATTTGAAATAGGAATACTTAACTCACAGCCTAACGTACTGGTTTTAATATGTGCGGGCATGTCGTCATCACCTTCATAATCGTGACGATAATAAGGTTGACGTTCAGGAACAAATTTATTGAAATGGCTTTCCATGTCCATACGAACAGTGGGGTCTGCATTCTCGTTTATGGTAAGACTTGCTGAGGTATGCTGAATAAATAAATGTAACAAGCCTATTTTGTAATTTGCCAGTTCAGGAAGTTGAGACAATATTTCGTCATCAATTATATGAAAACCTCGCGGGCGAGGTTTTAATGTAATTTGCTTTTGCTGCCAACTCATAGTTTATCGAAGCTAACTTCAATGTTTGCATTACCAGCGTCACAGCTAAATGGCATGATAATCTTTTTACCTTGGCTTTTATGAGTAATTGTATGACCCTTACCCGACACCACAATAGGCGTTGCCATATCAAAGTCGAAGCCTTTTTCGCCTAGTAAGTTTTTAGCACCGCCGGTTACCATGTTGGTTATCTCGCCAACCATGTCAGTTACTTCTTCATCTATAGTATCTGGCCTTTCGCCAAGCATACGTTCCATAATGGTTAATGCTAGCCCTTCATCAAACGTAATTGAAAATGATCCTCGCGTTTGCGGGCCAACCATACCAATCAAACCTGATACATCACCACAGGCAATCTCATCAGTTTTAATGCGAGGTTTACCCGGTTTTAATTGAGTTTGAGCCATAGTGCTCAAAACATTAATTAAAGATGATAAAAACGGATTGATGAACTCTACATTCATAGTGGGTACTCTTAAATTGGGGCTAATAAATGGCTATATAGTATTAGTATAGCCACTAAGGATAATTTTGGGGGATTATGATGCTCTACAAGACTCACATTTGCCATGTGCTTCTATTGTTTGTCCAGAAACAACGAAGCCACCTTCAGCGGCTAAATTATTTAACTCATGAGAGATAACGGTTGAGTGCAACTCTTTAACAAATCCACAGGTATCGCAAATTAATAACTGTACAGGATGAATATGATCAAAATGATGGCACAGCATAAATGCATTTGTGCTTTCAATTTTATGAATAAAACCTAGTTCAGCTAAAAAGTCTAATGCACGATAAATAGTTGCAGGTTTAGCACCTGTTTCAGTTACTTTTAATTGCTCAAGCAAATCGTATGCACCAACACCACCTTGTGCACTGGCTAATAGACGAAATACTTTCTCGCGGATAGGCGTAAAACGCGCACCACGGTTGTCACAAACTTGTTTTGCTTTACTTACGAGTGATTCTATATTCATCATTACTCTTATCCTTATGCTACCGTGGTATACTAACATACTGTGTTGTAGTTGCAGCGTTTTTATTAAGCGCTTTTTACCTAGGAAACCCAGTAATGCACGAACTATTGGCTATATTTATTTTCTTTTTTGCGGTTATTGACCCCATTGGCACTGTCCCTGTATTTATTGCAGTCACACGTGGTGATGATGAGAAATTTAAACGTAAAGTTATATTTAAAGCGGTAGGTGTATCTGCATTAGTGCTCTTATTTTTTGTTCTCGCAGGTGAGCAATTACTTAACGCAATTGAAATCCCACTTTCGGCTTTTCAAATAGCCGGCGGAATCATATTACTTATTTTTGCGCTTTCAATGATATTTGGTGAAAGTAAACCTGAAGCCGAAATTAAAAGTGTACGCGATAGTACTGAAACCGCTATTTTTCCGTTAGCGATTCCATCTATTGCGAGCCCTGGCGCTATGTTAGGCGCCGTATTAATGACTCGCAACGAAGAATATACATGGGTTGAGCAGTTACTAACGTCTTCAATGATGCTTGCTGTATTAGCGGTTGTACTGGTTTTGTTACTGCTTGCAACGCATGTACATAAATTAATTGGTGATAGTGGTGCAAGTATAATAAGTAGAATTATGGGGCTTATTTTAAGCTCGGTTGCGGTTACCAATATTTTAAATGGCATAGCCCATTATTTTGGCTTGCAGGTATTCTCTTAACATTGATGCCTGCCAGGCTTTTGTGTAAAATGCAGCGCCTTTTAAGCTGTGCTTAATAACTTTAATACCCTGAGGTTTGCTTTGAATAAATGTACTTTGGATAGACGCTTTTCTGTGGCACCAATGCTCGATTGGACTGATCGCCATTGTCGTACTTTTCATCGCAAAATGACTAAACATACTGTGCTTTATACTGAAATGATAACCACAGGGGCTATTTTATTTGGTCGAGGCGACTACTTACATTTTAATAAACACGAAGGCCCAGTTGCACTGCAACTTGGTGGCTCTGATCCTAAAGCGCTTGCGCAATGTGCAAAGCTCGCAGGTGAGCGTGGTTATGACGAAATAAATTTAAATGTAGGTTGCCCGTCAGACAGAGTTCAAAATGGTCGATTTGGCGCATGCTTAATGGCTGAGCCTCAATTAGTTGCGGACTGTGTTGCAGCAATGAAAAACGAAGTAAGTATTCCTGTAACTGTTAAAACGCGTATTGGTATTGATGAGCAAGATTCGTATGAGTTTTTATGTGCGCTTATTGAAGCGTCTCATAAAGTAGGGTGTGATGATTTTATTATTCATGCTCGTAAAGCATGGCTCAATGGTTTAAGCCCGAAAGAAAATCGTGAAGTCCCACCGCTTGATTACCCACGTGTTTATCAACTTAAAAAAGATTATCCGCAGCTAGACTTAAGCCTAAATGGCGGCGTTAAAACAATTGAGCAGAGCCTAGAACATCTACAACATATCGATGGTGTAATGATTGGGCGTGAAGCTTACAGTAACCCATTTATGCTCAATGACGTTGATGAGAAAATTTATGGTGATGCTGCAAACACACAATCACGCCACGACGTAGTGCGCTCAATGTACAGCTACATTGAAGAAGAAATGCGTTTGGGTGCTAATTTTTGGCATATTGCACGTCACATGCTCGGTATTTTTCAGGGGCAGCCTGGTGCACGCGGTTTTAGACGCCACCTCTCTGAAAGTGGTCATGGTAAGCAAGCTGATTTATCGGTAATGGATAAAGCATTAAGCTTTGTACCAGAATAAAGCTAAGCTTTTAAAATTCTAAACTTAAGCCACTTTCGAGTGGTTTTTTTGATCCTAAAAATTAGTCAAAATCATAATTTATTGGCCAATTACACTCTATGTTGTTCAGCTGGAAGTCACTAAAAACTAGAATGCTTGTTGTTTATCACTATGATTTTAAATGTTTTATTTTTGTTTTGATGAACTTGGCACAACTCTTGGAATCTCCTTGTTGAAATTAATTAAAAATCAACAGGAGAATACCATGGGAATATTTAACCGCGTAAATGAAGTTATTCAATCAAACATTGTGGCTATGCTTGATAAAGCAGAAGACCCTGAAAAACTTTTAAACCTAATGCTTACCGACATGCAAGATGCGTTGAATGAGTGTCGTAGTACAGCTGCTGCTTTATTGTGTGAAGAAAAAATAATTAATCGTCAAATTGATACTAAAAAAACAGAATTAGCAGCTTGGCAAGTCAAGGCTGAACATGCGGTTGAAAAAGGCAGTGATAACCTTGCTAAATCTGCTTTACTTGAAAAGCAACGTGTTAGTGAAAGCATTGAAAATAAGCAAACTCAGTTAGAAACTTTGCAAGAGTCTATCGCAAAAATTAAAGTTGATTGTGGGCGCCTGCAGCAAAAAATATTAGAAGCTAAAACGAAGCAAGCACAATTAGTTAAACGCCATGATGTAGCAGCTGCAAGAAAAAAGATAAGTACAACGTTACAAAGCGACAAAGTAGCTAATGCATTATCTCGGTTTGAGCAAGTTGAGCAACGTGTAGAAAGTATTGAAGCGCAAATAGAAGCGTATGAGTTAACCGACTCTGCAAATACGACTGCTGCACAAATTGAAGCCTTAGTTAAAAATGAAAAAATAGATGCTGAGCTAGCTCAGTTGAAAACAAGTTTAAAAACTGATTTAAAACAGACTGCTTAAGGAGAAGATTATGAATAGCTTTAATCGCCAACGTGGTTGGTATAAAGATACGTTAAATAAAAAAATATCAGGTGTATGTAGTGGTTTGGCGCATCGATTAGATTTTCCGGTGTGGGCAACGCGCTTAGTAACTATTTTATTATTTTTAAGCTTTCCGTTTGCAGTTGCTCTTGGTTATTTTATTGCGCATTGCTGCCTTGAAAATAAAGAGTATTAATACCAACAGGCATAAATATTTGAACAATTTAACGAATTAAGTCACTCTATAACGTTATTAAAATTTATATGTATAACAACTAGATATAAAAATTTTTCCTAGTTGTAGCGCAATTTTCTTATCGTTAAATAGACCCCGTATATAAGCCGGTTGGTATAGGGAGAATTACTATGAAAGCTTTGGCAGTATGTGTAATTATCTATTTATTACTGTTTACTGATTTAATAGCGTTTGTGCATGTCGACTCTTGGCAGTTGCCGTTATGGATTGCTGATATTAGCTGGGCAGGGCTAGAGCTTGTAGGCGCTTTGGCCGCAATTGTTACTGTAGTTGCGGTAGTGGCTTTAATTACTATGGGATTAGTAGGTGCGGGTGTAGTGGCGTTAGCAGGGACTGTTTTAGCGCTTTTATTTGGATCTATAATGATTGCATGGCCGTTACTATTTGTTGCAGTGTTGTGTTGGCTTGTTGCCGATAACAAAAAAGTAGCCTCTTAATCCTTAATTTGACTGACTATTATAGGTTAACTATGTTAAATTTAGCCTGTAATTTAAAGTTTTCATAAGGATAAGAATGATGACGAAACTATGTTTTTCGATGGCTTCTGCATTACTATTTAGTTTTTTTTCGTCATCGTTGGCGGCGCACTCAGGACACGAACATGCTTCTGATGTGGCTGTACTCGAAGTAGCTAACGCGCAAGTTAGAGAGTTTTTACCTGGCAGTACTTCAACTGTAGGTTACTTAACGCTTACTAATCACGGCGGAACAGCAGCAACTTTAACTAAGGCAACGCTTGATGGCTTGGGCCGTGTTGAAATACACGAGCACTCACATGTAGACGGCATGATGAAAATGCAACAAGTTAAATCGGTTGAAATTAAAGCGCATGAAAGTGTCAGTTTTCAACCTGGCGGTTATCATTTAATGGTATTTGAACCACAAGAGCCATTAAAAGTAGGGCAAGAACGTAAACTCACGCTATATTTTAGTGACGGTAATCGCTTATTTACTAATGCTCAAGTCGTGTCGCTTGAAGCGCAAGCTAAACAGTCGAAACCTTCTACTCAACACGCTCACCATTAGGAGTACACATGTCGCAACATAAAGGAAAAATAGCAGGAATAGTTGTTTTACTGCTTATCATTTTTTACGCAATTGCTGTTTATTGGAGCACTGAACCTTCACGTTTTGACGTTGTTGCAAACGCGAAAGAGCAAGCACAGCTTCGTAATGAAAAAATAGTAACGGGTTATGTAACTACTTCTACATTGATTACAGTAGCCAATACCTTACTCGATAAACCGGGTGGCTACTTATCAAATGATGTAATACCGCCAAGTATTATTATGGATGATATGCCAGCGTGGGAATATGGTGCGCTAGAAATGGTACGTGATTTATCGCTTTCTATGCGAAAAGATTTTAGTCGTTCACAATCACAGTCTACTGAACATGAAGCACTTAAAAAGGCGCAGCCACAGTTTAATATAAGCTCTGAAGCATGGGCATGGCCAAGTGCTGAAGGTGAGTACCAAAAAGGTATTGACTACTTAATGGTATATCGAGGCCAAATTGCTAACGAGCATGAGCGCGATAGCCAATTTTACGCACGAGCAGATAACTTACGTAGTTGGCTTAAAGAAGCTGAAAAACGTTTAGGTAGTTTAAGTCAGCGTTTAAGCGCCAGTGTAGGCCAAGAAAAAGTGAATACCGATTTAGCAGGTAATTCATCTAATAAACAAGCAACTCTTGCTCCACTGCAGCAACAAGTAAGAACGCCGTGGTTAGAAATTGACGACGTGTTTTACGAGTCGCGCGGTGCTACTTGGGCGTTACTACACTTTTTACAAGCGATAGAGTATGACTTTAATGATGTACTTGAAAAGAAAAATGCACGTGTAAGTTTACAACAAATCATACGTGAACTTGAGGCAACTCAAGAAACAGTATGGAGCCCACTTATTTTAAACGGGAATGGTTTTGGCTATGTTGCTAACCACTCTTTAGTTATGGCAAATTATATTTCTAGAGCCAATGCGGCTTTAATCGAACTTAGCGAACTACTAGCTCAAGGATAAAAAATGAAAAAGTATTGTTTAGCAGCAGCCCTTTCAATGGCATGTTTAGCACCAGCGGCGCAAGCTGACACCCTATTAGGTTTATATGTAGGTGTTGATGGATGGAAGTCAGATAACGATGGCCAATTTTCTTACAAAAATAATGCATCTCAAGATTTTGATTTTGAAGATGAGACTTTTGTAAGTTACTACGCGGCGCTTGAGCACCCAGTGCCACTAGTTCCAAATATTAAATTAAAGTATACAGAGCTTGAGCTAAATGGTTCAGCGCTGCTTACAGATACATTTAGCTTCAATGGTTCTGATTATGTTGTTGGTTCTACTGTAAATACGGTAAGTGATTTAACGCATATTGATTATATTTTTTATTATGAAATTTTTGATAATGACTTAATTTCAATAGATCTAGGTTTAAATGCTAAACAGTTTGACGGTGATATTGTTGTAAGTGGCACTACCCAAAATGGTGGTACTAACTTTACCGAAACCAAAGACTTCTCCGGTTTTGTTCCTCTTGCATACGGCCGTGCCGAAGCTGGCTTACCATTTACTGGTTTAAGTGTATTTTTTGAAGGTAGCTTTTTGGCTATTGACGATAGCAAAGTACAAGATTACCAAGTAGGCGTAGCGTGGGAACTTATTGATAACCTAGCAGTAGATGTTGCTGTTAAAGCCGGTTACCGCTCTATGGTATTAGAACTTGATGATGTAGATGATATTACTACTGATATTGATGCATCTGGCCCATTTGCGGGTATTCAGGTTCATTTTTAATTAGTATTTTCTAATTAAACAAAGCGTGGCATTTTATTTTATTGCGTGCCACGCTAAATCAAACTCTCCCTCTAGCGCATTATTAATCAACTGCTTATAGACCTTATTGACAGGGAAATTAATGAGTTTAGAAAGCTCATCACCTGTTTGCGTAAATTTGTAATAGCTTAATACCAAATCACTACTCTTTGCCTTTAACGTTACTTTTTGCGATAAAAATGAAAGGGTAAGCTCTTGCCCCGCTTTAAGCACTGCAGATTCAATTTCTTTTCTATACAGTAAATTAAGATCCATGAGCGTTAAAATATCAGGAAAGCTAATACCCGTTTTTCCTAAATTTAGAGATACTTTATTGCCTTTTCGTAGCAAATCAAACAAGGACGGTTTTTTGTAAAAGCCGAGTAATATAAAGTGGCTGTCGTCTTTTTCGTTATAGCCTGAGAGCGACACACATTTTTGCAAAGAGTCTGCTTCTCGCTGTGTCATATGTTTTAAAGTTTGTAGGCTTTTAATTGAAAACGTACCAGGATTAAGGGTTTCTCCCGTTAAAATTTTTGCCCATAAAATTTGCATTGACGAATTAGAAGTATCTTCACACAGAGCTATAAAGTGTTCTACCCAGTCAACATCGGGCTGTTTACTACTTGCTACATCAGGGCAAAATCCCATAGCCATTGCTAAAATTGATTCTATATTTTGTTGTTGTTTAATAAGTAATAAATCTTGGCGTTTTTGAGCGCGAGCTAAAACAGAGTTTTCACTATTGATATGATAAAGCGGCTTAATTTGGCCCTTAATATCGTAACTCTGCTCGTTAGTAGGTAGTACACCGTTACTTCCTACTTTTGTTATAGGGTAACCAAGTAAGGATTCAATGATGTTGGCTAGATTAATTCTCGCCTGTGCTGTTTTGACTGTCATGACTGTGCATTATCCTTTGTGGATCACTAAGCTGTGCAACAGTTTGAAGGTTATTTAACCCCAGTGAAACTGTATTACTGAGTACGTACTCGCTTAAAATTGCAGTGTAACCAGATATTAAAGGAGCCGTTGTTTGACCTTTAATATTACATATTAACGTAACTATACCGTTTTGCTCGCTAAGGTTAAAAGTGCCTCTGATAATATGTTCAGCATTTAAAAGTATGTTGAAGCTGACTTTATTTTGGCTTACCGAAGTTATGATCATTTCACCATACCCCCATTTTCCTTTCCAAGACTGATGAGCTCCTAGGCCAGAACTGGGTTCGCCCAAAGTAAAACGTATGCTGGGGTCTACTTTTTCCCATGGAGACCATTTTTGCCATTGGCTAAAGTCGGTGATAAGCGGCTTTATTACTTTAAGATTGGCATTAATTTCGATTGTTTTATTTACACTATAACTTTGGGGCAGTATTAGCCCTACCAGTGCCAATACCAATAGTAATAACAGCACGCATTTGATTAATATTTTTAATGGTTTAATAAGCACACCTTTTATTAGTTTTTCAAGTTGAAATACAACAACTTTTTATTAATCGACTATAGTATGAATTAGATTATAAACCAAAAATAATTTATAGATTGCTACTTAGGAGAGCGAATGTCGTCAGATCAAAACGATTTTTTATTTTTTGAACAAGATTTTGAAGACGATGCTGTTGTTGAGCAGACTAAGTTTTGGGATATTTTAATTGTTGATGACGAACCTGAGATTCATTCTGTAACAAAATTAGCTTTGTCTGGAGTTGAGTTTTTAGGGGCTGGTTTGCGATTTCACGATGCTTATTCGGGTGCAGAAGCAATAGAAGTGTTAGCTAAAAATAAAAATATTTCGGTTATTTTTTTAGATGTTGTTATGGAAACTGACGATGCCGGTTTGCAGGTTGTAAAAAGAGTGCGTGACGAATTAAATAATCAACATGTAAGAATTATTTTAAGAACAGGGCAAGCAGGCAATACACCAGAAGAAAAAGTAATACGAGAATACGACATAAATGATTATAAAACGAAAACAGAGCTTACTCGCTCTAAGTTATTAACTTCGCTTATAACGGCTATTCGCTCATACGAGCAGGTATGCCAGCTTGAATATCAAAGTGATGCGATGAACACGATTGTTTCAGCATCAAAGTCTATTTTAGGACTTACTGATATTAAGCAATTATGCAAAGAAGTCATCAAGCATATGAGTGTTATTTTAAAGTGCGCACCTAGAGGGCTTGTTTGTAGCAAGTTGGATGGCGATGACTTTATTCAAGTATTAGGTGGTTGTGGGCATTACGAAGGCTATTTTGGTGAAAAATTAATTAATGTTGATAGCAGAGTATTTGAACAAGTTGAGTCATGTTTTGCTTTGTCAAAGCACCAACATATAGATTCAAGTTCAACATTTATATTGAAAAGCAAACATCGAAAAGCGGCTTTATATATAGAGTGCGAACACACTCCCTTACAAGCACAGCTTCAATTTGCTGAAATTTTCTTAACTAATGTAAGTGTAGCACTTGATAACATAAGGCTATTTGTAAAGTTAAGAGATGCAGCTTATAAAGATGTGCTTACTGGTATTTCAAATCGTACTAACTTTATTGAACGGGTAGTGCATTATCAAAAGCCCCACGTGAATGATTATGTATTTGTATTACTTGATGTAGTTAACTTTGCAGATATTAATAATGGCTTAGGGCAAGAGGTCGGTAATAAAGTATTAATTGGTATTGTTCAAAGGCTAAAAGAAAATTACCAATCAGCTAAATTACTTTCACGTATTGGCGCTGATGTTTTTGGGTTTATTATTCGCCAAGACGAATTTGACTTAAAAAAATTGAATGAGCAACTAGGTATTCCATTTTACGCAGAAGAACATTTACTGCCTATCGACTTTAGAGTCGGCTTATGCCAACAACAAGACTTTCAAAGTAGTGGTATTGATACACTGAAAGTTGCTTATATCGCACTTAATCAAGCTAAAAAAGCAAAGCATAAAGAAGGCGTTTATTACAGTATTGATATGCAAGATAAAATGGCTTGGCGTTTAGGTATTATTAGGCAGCTACGTCATGACTTTGCTCGGAATAAGTTAGAGGTATGGTATCAACCCCAACTTGCACTAGATGATTTATCGCTAATTGGGTGTGAAGCATTATTACGCTGGCCGACAGGTGATGGCGTGTATATATCACCAGCTGTATTTGTACCACTTGCAGAGGATGCTGGCTTAATTGTCGATATAGGGCAGTGGGTATTAGAGCAAGCTTGCCAACAGCAAAAGCGCCTAGAAAATATGGGTACAGAAATTTGTATTGCGGTTAATGTGTCTGTTCCGCAGTTTAAAGTAAAAGGTTATGCACAAACTGTTAAAAATACATTGTTAAAATATGGTGTTAAGCCCAAGAACATAGAATTAGAAGTTACCGAGAGCGTAGTAATGGATGAGCTAGAAACTGTTATTAATACTCTAAGAGAGCTTAAAGAACTAGGATTGGAAGTTGCTATTGATGACTTTGGCACTGGTTTTTCGTCGCTGAGCTATATTCAAAGTTTACCACTGGATAGATTAAAGATAGACCGCGCATTTATAAAGGGTTTACCAAACGATGATACAGGTGCTATTGCTGCTTTAGTTATATCACTTGGCGCTAAGTTGGGTTTAAAAACGATTGCTGAAGGGGTCGAAACACAAGCGCAAGCCCAGTTCTTAAAGAATTTAGGGTGTGATGAGGTACAAGGGTTTATGTATGCTAAACCCATGCCTGAGAATGAATTAATAGAATTTATAAATAAACGCTAAAAAAGATTAATTTATTATTTAAGCTAATGAACGATTTAGAATTTAAGGTGCGATATGCTTTGACTACTTTGTATATATAAACAATTTAGTAGGGTATAATTCGCGCCTTTTGTTATTCTACGGCCACAATTATGAGCACACTCAAAGCTAAGCGCGCCTTATTTTCATACCCTAAATATTGGGCTGAATGTTATGGCACCGCGCCATTTTTACCAACTACACGTGAAGAAATGGATGCACTTGGCTGGGATAGCTGCGACATAATAATAATTAGTGGTGACGCGTATGTTGATCATCCTAGCTTTGGTATGGCGGTAATTGGCCGTGTACTTGAAGCGCAAGGCTTTAGAGTGGGTATTATTGCCCAGCCCGCGTGGGACTCTAAAGATGCATTTATGGAGCTAGGCAGACCGAATTTATTTTTTGGTGTAACAGCTGGCAACATGGATTCGATGATCAATCGCTATACAGCTGAAAAGCGTATGCGCCACGATGATGCTTACACGCCAGATAACGTAGGTGGTAAACGTCCCGATCGCGCCGTAATGATTTACTCGCAAAAATGTCGTGAAGCATACAAAGGAATACCAATTGTTATTGGTGGTATTGAAGCGAGTCTTCGTCGTATTGCTCATTACGACTATTGGCAAGAAAAAGTACGTCGTAGTATTTTGTTTGATGCTAAAGCTGATATTTTAATTTACGGTAACGCAGAGCGTCCGTTAGTTGAAGTTGCGCATCGTATTGCCGCAGGCGAAACAATGGATACTATTCAAGATATTCGCGGCACGGCTGTTATTAGAAAAGAACCTTTACCAGGTTGGCGTGGTAGTGACTCTACCGCTATAGATAAAATTGGTAAAATTGATCCCATTCCAAATCCATACGGCGCTGATGATGTTGGATGTAGCAAATCTGAATTTAAACAAGCGGGTATTGATTTAAAGGCGGAAGCTGCAAAACCAATCATGGTTCAGCCTGCGCGACCTAAACCGTGGGAAAAAACTTACGTTAAGTTACCTGCTTATGAGCAAGTAAGTGTTAACAAACCTCTATACGCCCACGCTTCGCGTATTTTACATCAAGAAACAAACCCTGGTTGTGCAAGAGCGCTGTTTCAGCGACACGGCGAACGCTCTATTTGGGTAAACCCGCCTGCATACCCATTAGAAACACATGAAATGGACGCTGTGTTTGGTTTACCGTATCAGCGAATTCCTCACCCAAGTTACGGCGACTCTAAAATTCCTGCTTACGACATGATAAAAACATCGGTAAATATTATGCGCGGTTGTTTTGGTGGTTGTTCGTTTTGCTCAATTACGGAGCATGAAGGGCGTATTATTCAAAGCCGTTCGCAAGAATCTATTATTGAAGAAATTGAACAGATTAGAGATAAAGTACCTGGCTTTACTGGTGTGATTTCTGATTTAGGTGGCCCAACGGCAAATATGTATAAACTGCGTTGTACTAGTAAAAAAGCAGAAAGTACCTGCAGACGCTTATCATGTGTGTACCCTGAGATTTGTAAGCACATGGATACCGACCATACGCCAACAATAGACTTATATAAAAAAGCACGTGAAGTTAAGGGTATTAAAAAGGTTTTGATTGCTTCTGGTGTACGTTATGACCTAGCTGTACGCGACCCTCGTTACGTTAAAGAATTAGTAACGCATCATGTGGGCGGCTACTTAAAAATAGCGCCGGAGCATACAGAAGATGGTCCATTATCAAAAATGATGAAACCAGGTATGGGCGCGTATGATCAATTTAAAGAATTATTTGATAAGTACTCTAAAGAAGCAGGTAAAAAGCAGTATTTAATTCCTTACTTTATATCAGCTCATCCAGGTACAAAAGACGAAGACATGGTAAACATGGCTTTATGGCTTAAATCAAACGACTTTAAGCTTGATCAGGTACAAAATTTTTACCCGTCACCGATGGCTAATGCAACGACTATTTACCATACAGAGATGAACTCTTTACGTAATATAAAAAACAATACAGAAGTTGTTCCAGTACCTAAAGGTGCTCGCCAACGTAGATTACATAAAGCAATTTTACGCTACCATGATGCAGCAGGTTGGCCGATGATACGCGAAGCACTGCGTAAAATGGGTAAAGCTAATTTAATTGGTAAAGGGCCTAACTGTTTAGTGCCTGAAGAAGGGCGTGATGAAAAAGCAGGTAAAGGTCGCAGTAAAGGCGGACGTCCGGCACTAACGCGACATACCGGTTTTAGCCAATTTAAAAAAGCAAACACTAAACCAAAAGTAGGCGGTAATCGTCAAAGTACACGTTAGTAATCTAATCTACTAATATCTAGCGTAATTAGTTTAATTACGCTAAGGATTTTTAAGCCTCGTTAGTACGTAAATTAAGTAAACCTTGCTCTTTATTAGCTATATTATTGTAGGTAATAAAGAGCGAACTTTCAGAAACTCCCCTTAAGATTGGCGTATTTAGAGCCAATATACTTCTAGTTGGTTTTTTAAAACGTTGATGATAACCATAAACGTAATTTAAGTGACCATAACGGTTGAATACCTGTTAGCCCTTGCTTCATTTTATTATCTTTTAAGATTATATAGGATGGCGTGACTTGTCCTTGCCAGTCGGCAAATATCTCACCGTGTTGATCGTTGACAGTGGCAAAATTGTAGCCGTGATCATTTAGATAATCATGTAGTTTTTGATCCGAACCTGATTTTATTGCGATGCTCACGACAGGGTAGTTATTCTCGTTTGCGAGTTCGTTTATGGCAGGGGAGGTAATACTACAAATAGGGCACCAAGTTCCCCAAAAGTACACAAGCGTTGGTTTATCTTGGCTCATTGCTGATAAATCAATGTTTTGCCCTTTATAGTCTATTAATTGTAATTGAGGATTTGCAGGCATGACCGGTTGCCTCCACCAATTAACAGCGTTATAAATTACGAAAAATATAGAGCCATATATCAATACACTTTTTAATATTGATAGCCCTTTTTGTTTTGGCGTTTTTTTAGGTGTGTCTTTTTTATTTTTGGTATCCGTTGTCATAGCTGCAGCTTTACCCTAAGTGTTTTTTACTTTAGTTATTTGCAAAAGTTTCTAATTTAAACCAGCAACCAAGTAGCAGTACCTAAAAAGGCGAATATACCCACAATATCTGTCACCGTGGTTAGCACTACACTCCCTGCAAGTGCTGGGTCTATATTCATTCTTTTAAGAATAATAGGGATACTCGCACCAGCAACACCTGCCACCACTAAGTTCATAAACATAGCGAAGGCGAGTACGCCACCAAGCATAAAGTCCCACTGCCATAGGGCAATAACACCTGCTATTAACAACGACCATAAAACCCCGTTTAACGCGCCAATAGCAAGCTCTTTCATCATCAAGAAACGTTGGTTTGTTTGATTTATATGACCTACCGCAATACCACGAATAACAAGCGTTAATGATTGGCTACCTGCAACACCGCCCATAGAAGGGACAATACCGTTAAGTACAGCTAAAATAGGTAAAACATCTAAAGTGCCTTCAAAAAAGCTAGCTACAAAAGCAGCTGCAAGTGCAGTTAGTAAGTTGACACCTAACCAAACTGAGCGTTTTTTAGAGCTTTTTAGTACTGGCGCAAAGGTATCTTCTTCATCATCAAGGCCGGCTAAGCCCAATAAACTATGCTCAGCATCTTCGCGGATTACGTCAACGATGTCATCGATAGTGACACGACCAAGGAGCTGATCGTTATCATCAACTACGGGGGCCGATATCCAATTATGACGTTCAAATAATTGCGCGACTTCACTTTCATCCATAGAGATTGGAATGGATTCACAATCTTCATCCATTAAATCGCGAACAATTTTTTCTGGCGGGTTAGTTAATAATGTACTCAGCGATAAAGCGCCTATAAAGCAGTTATGCTTATCAACAACGTACAAGTCATCGGTACCTTCAGGTAACTCGCCACGTAGCCTAATATACCTAAGTACAACATCAAGCGTAACGTCAGGGCGAATGGTCACCGTATCGGTGTTCATTAGCGCGCCAGCAGAACGCTCTTGATACGAAAGTGCTTGTGTTGCACGTTCACGGTCTTGAATGTCCATCGCGCTAACAACGTCTTTATAAACGGTGTCTGGCAGACTACGTAATACTTCACCTAAATCATCGTGGCCCATATCTTCGGTTGCGGCTGCAATGTGCTTAGGTTCCATTTGGGCAATAATGCCTAAACGAACATCTTCTGATAGTTCTTCAAGAACATCACCTTGCACATCAGGATCAACCAACTGCCAAAGGAGTCGGCGAATTTTATGTGGTGATGATTCTAATAATAATGCGGTATCACAAGGAGCTGTTTTTGCGAGCATGCGCCTAACTTGAACAAATTGACCACTATTGAGTGACTTAGTCACCTGTTTTAGTTGCTGTAGTGGGTAATCTTGTTCAAAAGCTTCAGGCATTGGCGTCCTTTATAAATTTTTATATTACTTTATGGGGAGAGGTGAGTTAACTGGCGTCACTAACCGTATTTATTTTATATATCTGTTTTAGTTGGGGCATTAGTAATGCGAGCATTATTTTTATAACTGTTTATTCTTGTTCATTAAAACGTTGTGCTATTAATTCTCCAACAGCATGTAAAGCTTGCTCAGAATCGGGGCCTTTACATACAACTTTTACTTCTTTGCCTTGGCTACTTTCAAGTAACATTAATGCAAGTACGCTATCGCCTGCAGCTTCTTTGTCATCTTGAAATAATGTAATTGTCGCATCAAACTGCACTGCCAATTGGGCAAGCACGGTGGCTGCTCTAGCGTGCAATCCTAATTTGTTTTTTATTAAAAAAGTGTCTTCACAATGCATAACTTACTCTACCTAAGCTGAACAGGTGATTATTCAGCTATATTATTTTTCTTGTTCGCGATGGCGAATTTTCACATTGGGATGTGTCATTGCAAAACTTTCACCGATAGTTTGCGCTAAATATACAGAGCGATGTTGTCCGCCTGTACACCCAATGGCAATGGTTAAATAACTGCGGTTATTTCGCTCTAAGTGCGGTAACCATGTTTGTACAAATGTTTGAATTTGCCATGTGAATTTTTGCACTATGCTGTGATTGGCCAAATAATCTTTAACAGGTTGATCTAACCCATTTAAAGGTTTTAATTCAGGTTCCCAATGTGGATTGGGTAAAAAGCGTGCATCAAATACGTAATCTGCTTCTTTTGGTATACCGTATTTAAAACCAAACGATTCAAACGTGACAATCAGTTGCTTATCTTTTTTACCTAAAATCTTTTCACGAATAGATTCAGCAAGTTGATGAACGCTTAAATCAGTTGTATCTATCATAAAGTCGGCGCGGGTGATTAATACATCAAGTAATTCTTTTTCTTTTTTGATGGCTAAATCAAGAGGCAACGAGTCAATTGATAGTGGGTGTAATCTACGAGTTTCAGAAAAACGTTTGATCAATGTTTGATCGTCGCTATCTAAATAAAATAACGTAGGTTTTGCAAAGCCAGGCAAGTATTCAAGAATATCGTTAAATTCATCTTGTTGTTTAGGGATGTTACGCACATCAATGCTAACAGCAATTTTATCATAGCTATCAGACACACTGCGAACTAATGAAGGAAGCAAGTTAACTGGAATATTATCTACGCAATAATAACCTAAATCTTCTACAACGCGTAAAGCAACCGACTTTCCAGAACCAGAACGGCCGCTTATGATAATTAACTCCATTTAACACCCTTTATAAAACTATGATTGATTGACAATAACTTGGTAAAGCTCAGCATCTGATTTTGCACTGCGTAACTGTTTACAAAAATCTTTGTTGTTTAGTTTATCAGCAATGGTTGCTAGAGTCTTTAAGTGCTGCTGGTTATCGCCATCTGGTACGATGAGTGCGACGAAAATATCAACAGGGCGATTATCGATTGCATCAAAATTTATTGGAGTTTCGCTAACGAGTACTAAAGCCAAAGGCTCTTCTGCACCGCTCATTCTTCCATGAGGAATGGCAATGCCACGCCCTATACCTGTACTACCCAATTTTTCTCTGCTCATTAAAGCATTAAGAATATCTTGTTGCGGTAAATACGGAAGTTTGTCGTGAGCAAGTTCGCTAATGAACTCTAAAATTCTTTTTTTGCTATTAAAAAGGACCGCAGCTTTGCTGCAGTCCTGGCATATAAGTGAGCTTAATTTCATCATATTAGTGTCGAGCAAGCTTCTCTTTGTGTTTAATTACTTGTCGATCGAGCTTGTCGATCAACGAGTCAATGGCGGCATACATATCTTGATGTTCTGTAGAGGCAAATAATTCAGCACCGCTTACGTGTATGGTGGCTTCTGCTTTTTGATTTAATTTTTCTACATCGAGAATGACATGAACATTATTAATATGATCAGAGTGTCTTTCTAGCTTCGCAAATTTGGTATTAATATAGTCTCTTAGTGAATCGGTTAATTCTACGTGACGACCAGTTAAGTTTAGTTGCATAAGCATTACCCTCTTTTTTTGCGTCTTAAATCAAACTTTTACGTTGATTTGACGGTGGAATAGCCAGAGATTCGCGGTATTTTGCGATTGTACGTCTCGCTACTTTAATTCCTTGCTCAGCCAATATATCCGCTATTTTGCTATCACTCAATGGTTTTGCTGAGTTTTCTGCTGCGATTAATTTTCGGATAAGCGCACGGATTGCTGTAGATGAACATTCACCACCGTTTTCGGTGCTTACATGGCTTGAGAAAAAATATTTAAGCTCAAATATACCACGGGGTGTGTGCATATACTTTTGGGTTGTTACGCGCGAAATTGTTGATTCGTGCATTTCTACCATTTCAGCAACATCATTTAAAACCATTGGTTTCATGGCTTCAGGACCGTGTTCAAAAAAGCCTTGTTGTTGCTTAACAATACAATTTGTTACTTTTAATAGCGTGTCGTTTCTACTTTCTAAGCTTTTAATAAACCATTTAGCTTCTTGTAAATGCGAGCGAATAAACTGGCTGTCACCACTGGATTTTACAGTGCGAGACATTGCCGCGTATTGGCTATTAACACGAATTTTAGGCATGCTATCTGGGTTTAACTCAACAACCCAGCGGCCTTTAATTTTTTTAACTGACACATCAGGAATAACATACTCAGATTCTTCTCTTACAATAGTATCTGCAGGTTTAGGGCTAAGAGTATGTATTAATGTCATTACTTCTTTAAGCTCTTCTTCTTTGAGCTTAGTTTTCTTCATTAATGTACGATAGTCACGAGCAGCTAATAAATCAATATGCTCGGTTAAAATCATTTTTGTTTCATTAATGTAAGGTGTTTCTTTATCAAACTGGTTAAGCTGAATACACAAACACTCTTGTAAACTACGTGCAGCAATACCAACAGGATCAAACAGTTGGATGCGTTTTAATACAGCTTCAATTTCATCAAGTTCGACTTCGTTATCATCTTCGTTTTCTTGATTAAAGCTTTCTAAAATCTCTTCGCAGCTTAGTGTTAAAATACCTGAATCATCGACGGCTTCTACAATAGCAATAGCAATAGCTTCGTCTGTAGGGCTAAATGGCGTTAGTTGTAACTGCCACATTAAATACTCATGGAGCGTTTCAGTAGAGGCACCTTGGTATATTGATTCGTCTTCAGGCATCGGACCCGATGATGCTGCTGGGGCGGCACTCATGTACTCATCCCAACTAACATCCATAGCCATGTCGTCACTTAGCGTGTCTTTTGCAAGTGCTTCACCACTATCTTGTTCATATTCGCTTGGAGCATCATCGGCAGATGCGCTAACAGTTATGTCATCTGTATCTGCTTTTTGCTCGTTTTTACCTGCAGCGTCTTCGGAATAGTCTGCTTCTTCAACCTCTAATAGCGGGTTGCTGTCGAGAGCTTCTTGTATTTCTTGCTGGAGATCCAATGTACTGAGTTGCAACAAACGAATAGCTTGTTGCAACTGTGGAGTCATTGTAAGTTGCTGGCCCATGCGCAGCTGTAGTGATTGCCTCATGTATCTCTAACAATCCTTTTATGTTGTTATAATTAATACTAGCAGATGCTTAAAGACATGGCGTAAATGTTACAGCCTAAATTGCTCGCCTAAGTAAACATCGCGTACTGTTTTATCATTTAATACGTGTTCTGGAGTACCTGATGCAATCAGCTCCCCATGAGAAACAATGTAGGCTTTTTCACAAACATCAAGGGTTTCTCTTACGTTATGATCGGTAATTAATACACCAATCCCACGATTTTTAAGATGTTCTATTATTTTCTTTATATCTAATACCGAAATCGGGTCAACACCTGCAAATGGTTCATCCAGTAATATAAATTTAGGATCTGCTGCCAGCGCACGTGCTATTTCAACACGACGACGTTCGCCACCCGACAATGCCATACCTTGGCTATCACGAATGTGTTGTATGCTAAATTCATCTAATAATTTATCGAGAGTGTCTTCTCTAGCTTGTTTATTTAACTCTTTGCGCGTTTCTAAAATGGCCATTAAGTTTTGATAAACAGTCAGCTTTCTGAATATTGAAGACTCTTGCGGTAAGTAGCCAATGCCTAATCTAGCACGACTATGCATAGGTAAAAGAGTAATATCGTTATCGTCTATCGATATTTTACCTTTGTCGCTAGGTACAAGTCCTACTATCATATAAAACGTGGTAGTTTTACCTGCGCCGTTAGGGCCAAGTAAGCCAACAATACTGCCAGCTTTGACTTCAAGACCGACGTTTTTTACAACTTCACGGCCTTTATAGCTCTTTGCTAATAGCTCTGCTTTTAATGTGCTCATGGTTGACCTTTGTCGCTTTTTTTACTTTTTTTAGTCTCGATTGGTACTAAAATTGTGTGAACGCGGTCAGTTGAGTTTTCATCTTTTTCGGCACTGATTAGCTGCTGCTCTATATCGTAGGTAATGCTTTTAGCATTTATTTTTTGTCCCGCTTGCGATACTTGTGCATTACCAACAAGCGTTAAAAAACGCTTAGATACATCATAACGTACTTCGTCAGCACTGGCGCTCATAGTCGTGCCATCTGATTGCTTTTCTTCAAAGTGCGCAGGGCTACCTGTAGCAATTAATAATTGTTTATTATCACCAAGTTCATCGCGTTTATGTACTTCTAAGCGGTCGGCTGTGATACGGCGGTTACCATGAATAATTTCAACGTTTTTCTCAAAAATCCCGACATTAGCTTTTAATTGACCTTCTTGCTTATCGGCGCTTATTGAAATTTGATTTGCAGTCGGTTGCGTGTTTTGCTCTGCAGCACTACTATTAAACGCTAGTATAAGTGTAGGAATAATAAGTGATTTTAATATTTTATTGGTCATAATATATGGTTCGCGTATGGTTAATTAGTTTTATCACTTCGGTTTTTAAGTCGGCTTCTAGGCCTTTACCAGTGATTTTTAAATTGGGTCCGGTGATGATAACGGGTTGCTCCGAACGCATTGTTAATAGTTTTATATCTACCTGAATATTATCAGCATTGATTTTGTCTATCATGGCGTTATCGGTTAAGTTTTTGGCAACCACATTGCCTTCTAAAATTAATTGTTTGTCTTCGTATAATGTTGCTTCGTCTGCATTTATTTGCCACGTTTGCTTTTCGTTATATAAAGTAAAAATAGGTTTTTCAAAAAACGTAAAACCTAATTGTTGATATAGCTCCATTTTAGCCGCAGTTACTTTGTGGCTAATTTTACCTTGTTCGTCATAGGCTGTTTGTTTGAGTTCAATGGCTATGTAATCAGGCTTGGCAATAACTTCAGGCTCAGTCTGAGGCACAATATTTGTTTGTGTAAAATAAGGGTACCAAAGCCAAACCATACAGCTAATGAATAAAACGCTTAATATTATGCGCGCTGCATTCATGAACTAGTGCCTTGTGTAGTCAATGCTTTACCATTTTCAAGCATAAGTAAGTCGGTGAGCTCTCTTACTGCACCAAAGCCGCCAGGCATTTGCGTTACATAGTGTGATAAACGTTTAATAAGTGGATGGGCATCATTTACTGCAACAGTAAAGCCGACTAATTCCATAACGGGCATGTCAGGACCATCATCACCGATATAAGCAATTTGTTCATCGCTAAGGTTGAGTTTGTCTTTTAATTCTTGATAGGCAATGAGCTTATTTTCTTGGCCTTGATAAATATGCTGTACGGTTAAGCTGCTCATACGTTGTTGCACTATTTGTGAATGACGACCAGTAATTACAGCCACTTCAAAGCCACTGTTTATAAGCGCTTTAATGCCAAAACCATCTTTTGTATTAAATGCTTTTAGCTCTTCACCTTGATTACCAAGATAAATACGGCCATCAGAAAATACACCATCAATATCGCATATAAGTAGCTTTACTTTTTTAGCGCGTGCTTTTGCATCATCGCTCAGCGGTTGATAGAGTTCTTCAAATTGCATTTATAACACTCCTGCTTTTAATAGGTCTTGCATGTTTAATGCGCCAATAGGTTGGTTTTTCTCATTGACGACGATTAAGCCATTTATACGTTTGTGTTCCATAATATTAAGCGCTTCAGCGGCTAAAATATCTTGTGTAGCCGTAGTACATGACTTAGTCATAACAACATCTATTTGTGTTGTATGAATATCAATTCTTTGCTCTAAAATACGACGTAAATCGCCATCGGTAAATAATCCCACGAGCTGCTGATTTTCATCAACAATGGCTGTCATACCTAAACCTTTAGCTGACATTTCAATGAGGGCGTCTTTAACTGTTTGTGAAACGCTAATAATAGGTGTATTTGCGCCGCTGTGCATAACATCTTTTAAAGTAAGTAATAAGCGCTTGCCTAAACTACCACCTGGGTGAGATAGCGCGAAGTCATCAGCTGTAAACCCGCGAGCTTCTAATAATGCAACTGCCATGGCATCGCCCATCGCAAGCGTTGCAGTGGTACTTGATGTAGGAGCTAGACCCAATGAACAGGCTTCTTTTTCTACTTTAATACACACATGTACATTAGCAAGGGTCGCCATGGTTGATTGCGTATTGCCAGTCATCGATATCATTTTGGCACCAAGTCGTTTTAAAACCGGAATGATATTTAAAACTTCGCTGGTCTCCCCTGAATTAGAAATAAGCATAACCACGTCATTTTTAGTGATCATACCTAAATCACCATGACTTGCTTCACCAGGGTGAACAAAAAATGCTGGACTGCCAGTGCTTGCAAGGGTTGCCGCTATTTTATTGCCAATATGACCTGATTTACCCATACCAATGACAATAATACGGCCTTCGCAGTCGTACATTAATTGGCACGCGTTATGAAAATTTTCATCTACATATTGTGCAATATCACCAAGTGCTTGGCGTTCAACATCTAAAACGCGAAGGCCTTGTTCAATAAAATTTAGCGTTGCCATCATTTATCCTACTTGACTAAAAATATACCCTTGGTAACCCAAAAACGCTATTAGCAATAAGCCGCCTTCTACTCTATTGATACGTTGGGTGCCTCTAAAGTTCAATGACATAATAATAAGAGCAAGTGTTGCACCAATCATAATTAATACGTCTCGGCTTACTAATGATGGGTCAATGGCTGAAGGGTTAATAATACCGGCAAGTGGTAATACCGCTAGAATATTAAATATGTTTGAGCCAACAATATTACCTAGTGCTAAATCATCTTCATTTTTAAGTACACCTGCAACCGAAGCGGCAAGTTCAGGCAAACTAGTACCGATGGCAATAATTGTTAAGCCAATGACTAAGTCGCTTAAGCCGAAGTATTTAGCAATATCGACAGCCGAACCTATTAAAAAATGAGAGCTAACAGGTAGGAGTATCATGCCGACAACTAACCAAAATACCGCTTTTTTCGTAGGTACATCGTTTGGTACATCCTCGCAGGCTTCTGAGACAAATGGGTCATCTTGGTTTTTTGCACGCATAGATACAATAATTAACCCACCGATGAATACGATAAAGCCAACCAAAAGTGCAACACCTTCATTAAATGAAAAGTAGTTATCTGAGAACACATACCAAGTAGCTAAAGATACGAGCATCACTAATGGCATTTCACGTTTTAATGTACTTGATGAAACTGAAAGAGGGCGAAATAGAGCAGTGATACCTAACACAAGTAAAATGTTTGTAATATTAGAGCCAACAGCATTGCCAACCGCTGTGTCGGTTTTGTTAGCTAGAGCGGCAGAGGCTGAAACCATCATTTCAGGTGCTGAAGAGCCCATAGCTACCACGGTTAAACCAACAATAAGTGTAGGTACACCAAAGTTTTTAGCAAGAGCCGCAGCGCCATAAACAAACCTGTCTGCACTCCAAACAAGAGCTGCAAAACCAAGAATTAAAATAACAAACGAGGTAACCATTGTGTTAAGCCAGTTATACAAAATACAGATGGCGCGAATAGTAACAAAAGCCAAGATGAAAGTATAAATAAAAGAGTAAGGTCAACTATATGATGGTACTGCTTTTGAAGTGCTAATTTAAAAATTTAAGCCGGGGTTAAGCTGTTTTAAGCGAGTCTTATAATCCTTTTCATGGATGTATTACAAAATCTTACGAATTGTTTTTTCCATCTTTGACAAAAAAGCTTTAAAATAGGTGCACTAGTGAACATTTTTATGGAGAGCGACTTGTCGCAATCAATAGTAGAAGTCAAGGATGTTAGCTTTTCGAGAGGCAATAGAACTATATATAAAAATATGAGTTTTAGCGTTCCTAAAGGTAAAATTACTGCGATCATGGGGCCAAGCGGAATTGGCAAAACCACTATGTTGCGTTTAATTGGTGGTCAGCTTAAACCAGATTCAGGTGATATTTTATTTGAAGGTGGCAGCATTCCTAAAATGTCTCGTAAAGAGTTATACGAAGCACGTACTAAAATGAGCATGCTTTTTCAAAGTGGTGCGCTGTTTACTGATATGTCGGTATTTGACAATATTGCGTTTCCTATAAGAGAGCACACAAAGCTAAGTGAAGACCTTATTCGATTAGTTGTATTAATGAAATTGCAAGCGGTTGGGCTACGTGGCGCTAAAGATTTAATGCCCTCTGAGTTATCGGGCGGTATGGCAAGACGTGCTGCACTTGCGCGCGCTATAGCACTTGATCCAGAGCTAATCATGTACGATGAACCATTTGCAGGACAAGACCCTATTTCGATGGGCGTATTGGTTAAGCTAATTAAGTCGCTTAACGAAGTATTGAGTTTATCGTCTTTAATTGTGACACACGATGTGACAGAAGTAATGAGTATTGCCGATCACGTTATAATTATCGCCGATCAAGGTGTAATTGGTTGTGGTACTCCTGATGAAATGCGCAATCATGAATCTCCTTTAGTTCAACAGTTTTTAAAAGGCTTGTCGGATGGTCCAGTACCATTTCATTTTCCGGCTCAAGCTTATGCAGATGAACTGCTTGGAGAAAAAGCATAATGTTGGATTTATTTCAAAAGCTAGGGCATAAAACGCTAGGACGTTTTGCGGCTCTTGGCCGTTCGGCTTATATGCTGTTTAGTGCGCTTGCGCATGTTCCTAATTTTAAAAAAGGCACACCGTTACTTGTTCGCCAACTTTATATGGTGGGTTCGCAATCGTTACTGATTATTATGGTGTCGGGTTTGTTTATCGGCATGGTGTTGGCTCTACAAGGTTACACCGTATTAGTTGGTTATGGCGCTGAGGATAGTTTAGGGCCGTTAGTGGCACTGAGTTTATTGCGAGAACTGGGCCCGGTTGTTACTGCATTACTGTTTGCAGGACGCGCAGGTAGCGCATTGACTGCTGAAATTGGCTTAATGAAAGCAACAGAGCAACTTTCATCACTTGAAATGATGGCAATCGATCCGCTAAAACGTATTATTGCACCGCGCTTTTGGGCGGGTTTTATAAGCATGCCATTGCTTGCATTGATATTTTCAGCCGTAGCAATCATAGGCGCTCATTTAGTGGGTGTAGATTGGCTGGGGGTTGATACAGGTAGTTTTTGGTCAATCATGCAATCACAAGTGTCGTTTCAGCAAGACATACTAAACGGTATTATTAAGAGTTTTGTATTTGCCATAGTGGTGACCTGGATTGCGCTTTATAAAGGATATGACTGTGTGCCGACCTCAGAAGGGATCAGCAAAGCAACCACCGAAACGGTTGTTCATTCGTCATTAGCAGTTTTAGGTTTTGACTTTATTTTGACAGCGGTAATGTTTACCAGCTAATAGGGTATAGATAATGAATTCACGGAAATTAGAAATTTTAGTTGGTTTTTTTGTAGCGCTTGGCATTTTAGCTTTTGCGATGCTCGCACTTAAAGTTGCCAATTCAGGTATTAGTGGCTCTGGCGAAACATATACGCTTAATGCCAAGTTTGAAAACATTGGCTCGTTAAAAGCGCGTGCACCGGTAAAAGTAGGTGGTGTTGTAATTGGTCGTGTTGAATCAATTTATGTTCACCCACAAGAATTTTTACCAGTCGTTAATATGACTATTGATGCACAGTACTTATGTCGTTTTTCAGACACGAGTTCAATCTCTATTTTAACCTCGGGTATTTTAGGCGAGCAGTACTTAGGTATTCACCCTGTAATTTCTCCAGATTCGGCTAAGCAACGTTGTTTAGGCGAAACAGTGACTGAGAACAAGCAAGATGAAGCAATTGACGATTTGTTTGGTGTGGAAAGTAAAGCACTAGGTGATGGCGATTCAATTACTGATACTAAGTCTGCCATTGTACTTGAAGAATTAATCGGGCAGTTTTTATTCAACCAAGGTAGTGAGTAATTATTATGTTGAAAAAGTTTTTAGCTATTGTAGCAATTGGCACAATGACGCTAACTCAAAGCGTAAGTGCAGCAGATGTTAAATTGGTTGATCCAAATAAAATGGTACGCCAAGTTGCCGATAATACATTTGCACGTATTAAAAAAGATCAGCCATTAATTGTTAAAAATCAAGAGCATCTTCGCGTAATCGTTGAAGAAGAATTAATGCCTTATATCGACTACAAATATGCAGCACTTCGCGTACTAGGTAGTGAAGTATCTAAAGTACGTGCAATTACCGACGAAGCTGAAAAAGCCAAAGCAATTAAAGAAATTCAACGCTTTATTGGTGTTTTTAGAGAGTATTTAGTTGCTACTTATGCAGGTGTATTCACTCAATATACAAACCAAAAAGTTGAGTTTGGTGCAGAACAAGCATTTAAAGGCAAAGATGTCGTTGTCGTTAAAACTAAAATTATTGAAGATGGTAAACCTGATATCAGAATCGATTTTAAAGTACGCGAAGACCGTGACGGTGAATGGCGCGCGTACGATATGATTGCTGAAGGTATTAGTTTACTAGACGCAAAACAAAGTGAGCTACAAGGTATTTTGCGTCAGCAAGGTATTGATAATGTAAGTAACCTTTTAGAGCAAAAGAGTCAGCTACCAGTTCAGTTTAGAGGCAGTAACTCGAATGACTAAATTGGCAATAAGCCAAGTTGATGGACAACATTTTCGAGTAAACGGTGAGCTTACTCGAAATTCAATTGGCGATGAACAGCTTCTGAACAACAAGCTATTAACCAAGCATAAAATCATCTATTTCGACCTAAGTGGTGTATCTAGGGTTGACACAGCGGGCTTAGCTTGGTTAATTCACTCTTTTGCAGAATTAAAGCAGCAAGGCATTCGCCTTGAATTGCAAAACCTACCTGAGCAATTGCAAAATTTAATGCAATTGGGTCAGGTTACAACCCTATTTGAGTGAGAGTTATGGAAACTAGCCAAGTCGAAACATTATTACGCGAAGAACTTCAATTAGCTGAAGTACATGTAAAAGCCAATGGTAGTCATTATGAAGTTGTTGCAGTAGGTGAATGCTTTGACGGTTTAAGCCGAGTTAAAAAGCAGCAGCTAGTTTATGGCCCATTAATGAATACAATTTCAGATGGCACAATTCACGCAGTATCTATTCGTGCATTTACTCCTGTAGAGTGGAAGCGTGAACAAAAATTTATTTTACCGCAATAAATAGGGCCTCTTAATGGATCAATTTGTAATTCAAGGTGGTACTTCACTTGCTGGTGAAGTGACTATTTCTGGCGCTAAAAATGCCGCACTTCCTATTTTGTTTGCTTCATTATTAGCTGATGGAAAAAGTACATTTACTAATGTACCGCGCCTTCGCGATATAGTGACCACAGAAGCCTTATTAAAAACTCTAGGCGCTGATGTTAATTGGCACGGCGATACGCTAGTGATTGACGGCGCAACGGTTAATAAAACATTAGCGCCATACGACTTAGTTAAGCAAATGCGTGCCTCTGTACTTGCATTAGGCCCTTTAGTTGCACGTTTTGGTGAAGCTCAAGTGTCTTTACCTGGTGGGTGTGCTATTGGTGCTCGCCCTGTTGATATTCATATTCAGGGTTTGGAGCGCATGGGCGCACAAATAAACGTTGAAAATGGTTATATTAATGCCAAGGTAAACGGTCGCTTAAAAGGCGCTGAAATCTTTATGGAAATGGTAAGCGTAGGCGCTACCGAAAACCTATTGATGGCAGCTGCCCTCGCTGATGGTAAAACCATACTTGATAATGCTGCACGTGAGCCCGAAATAATTGATTTAGCTAACTGCTTAATTGCTATGGGCGCTAAAATTACGGGTGCAGGCACTAGCCGCATTGAAGTTGAAGGCGTTGAGCGTTTAGCAGGATGTGAGCACAGCATTTTACCCGATAGAATAGAAACAGGTACATTTTTAGTCGCTGCAGCAATGGCAGGCGGTGAAGTACTTTGTAAAAACACTGACTTTCATTCTCTTGAGCCTGTGATTGAAAAGCTACGTGCAACAAATGCACACTTAGAAGTACATAACGACAGTATTTATCTTGATATGCGCGGCCGAGAACTGAGAGCCGTAAATATTAAAACAGCTCCACACCCAGGTTTCCCTACGGATATGCAAGCTCAGTTTACAGCATTAAATGTAGTAGCGAATGGTAGTGCGACTATTACAGAAACGATTTTTGAAAACCGTTTTATGCATGTACCTGAGTTGCAGCGTATGGGCGCTAATATTCGTTTAGAAGGGCATACCGCAATTTGTGGTGAGACTGAGAGCCTAACGGGCGCGCAAGTGATGGCAACCGACCTACGCGCTTCAGCTAGCTTAATCTTAACGGGTATAGTGGCACAGGGTGAAACGGTTGTTGACCGTATTTATCACGTTGATAGAGGCTATCAGCGCATTGAAGATAAGCTAAGTGCGTTGGGTGCAAATATTAAACGTCGAAGTAGTTAAGTAGATATTTAACTAGCTAAGCTATTTTAAAAAGGTCGGATACGCAAATTGCTATCCGACCTTTTTATTGACGATTTATGAAAGTTGGTATTATTTTTTATTAAAGCTTTGTTTCAAGCTCAGCTACCACCACCATGATTTTTTCTATTTTACCATTCCGGTAAAGCTCAAATTCTATTTCTTTACCTGGTTCTGTATTACCTATTTTTTCCAGCACTTTTTGTGGATTTGCTACCGAAAGCCCTGCAATTTTAATAACAATATCTTGCTCTTCAATACCCGCTTGCCATGCTGGTCCCAAAGGGTCTAAATTAGTAATACGCATGCCAGTAACTGGGGTTAGGCTGTCGTTTACTTCCTTGCCGGTACTATCTACTGCTGTGCCTTCAAAGCCTAAATAGCCGCGCACAACGCGACCATGACGAATGAGCTTACCCATTACTTTTTTAGCAAGTGAGTAAGGAACCGCAAAGAATATTCCTTGAATATTCAAGTTCTCACGCGTTTTAAACTGCGCAGAAGTAATGCCGACTAAATCACCATTGGAGTTAACTAATGCGCCGCCAGAGTTGCCCACATTAATAGCCGCATCCATTTGCAATAAGTTATTGTACGGACTGTCTGTAATTTTTTGCTTACCCGTTGCGCTAATAATGCCTTGCGTGATTGTTTGGCCTAAATTAAGCGGGTTACCTATGGCAAGTACAACATCGCCTACACTGGATACATAGCTATCATTTACAGGAATTACCGGGAGGTGATCTGCGTTTATTTTAAGTAAGGCTAGATCAGTAATAGTATCAAAACCAATTAGCTGTACATCAAAAAAGCGTCTGCCATCGGTTAGAATAACCATAATTTGATCTGCATTATTAACAACATGGTAGTTGGTAAGAATATAACCGTCTTGCGACATGATGACGCCAGAGCCTAGCTCTTGTACCGTGTTTTTTCTTTTATAACGAGGTTCTTTGGAAATACTTTCTGAAAAAATAGTAACCACAGAAGGCGCTGCTCGTTTAACTGCATCAGAAAAACTCAAGTGACTCGAACTCATTGCGCTTGGTAGGGGAACATTTGGCAGTAAGGCCGCTCGCATATTAGGGCTGAAAAAAACCACTAAAAAAGCAATACTTAGGCCTGCAAATAAAGGGGGAAGAATAAATTTTATTAGTTTCAGCACGATTTTCTTATTATGTAAGTGAGCAATCTCTTTATGATGACATAAAAAAAATAACAGCGGCAAGTGCCACTGTTATTTTTATTACATTAATAGTGCTATTTATTACTGAATTAAAATAAATATAGACTCACGACCACGTTGCACGCCAAGTACTATATTACCTTTTGTACTGTCGATGATTTTATTCATGTCGCGAATCGTTTCAACTCGTTGACGATTCACTTGCATAATAATATCGCCTTCTTCAAGGCCAACACGGGCAGACGGTGAGCGAGGATCTACAGAAGTAACCTCAACACCTTTATTACTGTTTTTTTGTACATTTTCAAGTGTCGCGCCTTGGAATGCAGGATGCAGCTCTTCACCGGTCGCTGTAACACCTGATGCACCATCAAGAGTTACTTTCACTGTTTTAATTTTACCATCGCGGTAAATGCCTAGTTTTATCTCACGGCCTTCACCTAGCGTAGCAATTTTGCTGCGTAGTTCATGGAAGCCGCTAATGTCGCCACCGTTTATGCTAACAATAACGTCACCAGCTTCAATTCCAGCCTTACTGGCGGCAGTGTCGTCCATTACTTGCATTACATAAGCACCTTGTTTGACATCAAGTTGCTGTGCTTTTGCAAGTCCAGCATCAAGTGGACGACCAGAAATGCCTAACGAGCCTCGACGTACTTCACCATGTTCAATAATTTGATCGACTAGATTTTTCATCATATTAGATGGAATCGCAAAACCAATACCCACGTTGCCGCCAGAAGCACCTAAAATAGCGGTATTAATACCAATCAACTCACCATTGAGGTTAACTAAGGCACCGCCAGAATTACCCTGGTTAATAGCTGCGTCGGTTTGAATGAAATCTTCGTAGCCCTCAATGTTTAAACCACTTCGACCAAGGGCACTAACAATACCTGATGTAACTGTGTGGCTAAGGCCAAATGGGTTACCAATAGCAACCGCAAAGTCGCCCACTCGTAAATTATCTGAGTTAGCGAGTTTGATTTCGGTTAAGTCATCAGCGTCTATTTGTAAAAGAGCGATGTCTGATTCTGTGTCAGTACCAATTTTAGTTGCTTCAAATTCACGGCCATCTTCGAGAGTAACTACCATTTTTTCGGCGTCTTGGATTACGTGGTTATTAGTCACTACATAGCCCTCATCAGCATCAATAATGACCCCAGAACCTAATCCACTAAATTGGCGTTTTTGACTGCGAGGCTGTTGCTGTCCAAAAAAATATTCGAGAGGATCTGCGCGGCGGCGTACTTCTTTAGAGCCTGAAACTTGGATACTTACAACACCAGGAGATATTTTCTCTAGCATGGGGGCAAGAGTGGGTAGTTGTTGACCATTTACTGCAATTGGCATTTTTGCATAAGACGCTACAGGGCTCATTAATAAGCTTGTAGATAAAATAGCTGCGCTGATAAGTGATAATTTCATTTTCATAGTCAGGGGTAACTCCACTTAAGATAAAGCAAAAACAAAAAGGGCTACTTTAAAAGCAGCCCTTTTTGGTTTATTAAGATAAAACAACAAAGCTGTTATATCTAAAGACTATGGGGTCTAAAAAAAGTTCATCAAGATACTTTAGAATGTTCTGAAACTTTATTTTGACCAGCAAATAAACCAGATTCACCCGATACATAATCAGCTGGTTGCGCTGCGGCTGAAGAACGATCTGAACGACGTTCTTTTAAAGACGCTTGTAGTTGTTCTGTTGTTTCTTTAGAAAAATAAGGTTCTGCTGGTGCTTTATTTCTATCTTCTAGAAGAAGTTGGTTTGTTTCTTCAACGTGACTAAGCAGTTGATCATAGTTTTCTTTCATTTTATTTACGAGCTTGCCAGTATTCGCTAAATGATCAGCTACATCTTGACGATACTGCTCTAACGCATTTTCAGCTTGCTCTGCCTGCTCTTTTAATTCATCTTGTTTGAATTGTTTTTTAGTAACAAATGCGCCAATAAAAAATGCTACAACAGCAGCAATAACAATTAAACCTACCCACATAACTGTGCCCATAAAAACTACCCCTTTGGGAAAATAACTAACGAATGCCGATTCAATTATAAATCATACTAAGTGTAATATACCCCGAGTTATGATGCGTGTTAATATGCTTTGCAAATTAAACTGTGTTTTAACTGTAAATAGATATGACTCCTTGGCAAACATACCAACAAGACTTAAAGCGAGATGACTTTGTACACGACGCAGCACAAGAAAATGCTGTGCGCCATTTACAACGTCTATACGATGACCTAACTCAGGCAAAGCCAAAACAAAAAGGTTTTTTTGCTAAGTTATTTAGTAAAAATGAACCTGCGCCTATAAAAGGTTTGTACTTTTGGGGTGGAGTAGGGCGTGGTAAAACTTATTTAGTTGACACTTTTTACGAATCACTACCGGGCACACGTAAAATGCGCGTGCACTTTCATCGATTTATGCACCGAGTGCATAATGAGCTTAAAAAACTAAACAATACGGCTAATCCATTAGAAAAAATAGCTGACACTTTCAAAGCTGAAACAGACATAATTTGTTTTGATGAGTTTTTTGTTCAAGACATTACCGATGCTATGTTGCTAGGTGGCTTAATGGAAGCGCTATTTGCACGGGGTATAGTACTTGTTGCTACATCTAATATAGTGCCTGATGAGCTTTACAGAAATGGCTTGCAGCGTGCCCGCTTTGTCCCTGCTATAGAACTGGTTAAGCTCAATACAGAAATAGTTAATGTAGACTCAGGTATTGATTACCGGTTACGCACTTTAGAGCAAGCCGAAATTTTTCATAGTCCGTTAGATAAAGAAGCGGATAAAAACTTATTTGAATACTTCGATAAGCTATCGTCAGAGCCTGGACAATTAGATGAGCCGATAGAGATAGAAGGTCGTTTAATCAAAACGCGAAAAGTAGCTAAATGCGTGGTGATGTTTGAGTTTAGTGAATTATGCGAAACAGCGCGTAGTCAGGTTGATTACATGGAGATTAGTCGCTTATATAATACGGTGATTATTTCTAACGTAAAACAGCTTGGGCAAACTAATGATGATGCCGCTAGACGCTTTATTGCTTTAGTGGATGAATTTTACGAGCGCCATGTAACTTTAATTATATCGGCTGAAAAACCTATTACCGAACTTTATACCCAAGGTAATTTAAACTTTGAATTTAAGCGCTGTATAAGCCGTTTGCAAGAAATGCAGTCTCTAGAGTATTTAGCTAGAGAGCATTTGGTTTAAATTAGTAGGTAAAAGTGTAATAGGTTAGCCATTAAAAGTAAGAGGTGCATATATAGTACTTCTTATTTCTAAAATTTCTTGTGGAAAAAACAACCGGCGAGTAGCAATGTGTTTTAAGTGCTGGTATACTCCCGCGTCTGCCACGTTGCGTTCTATGCCCTCATATAGTCTAGCCACTTGTGAGCGGCGCAAAAGTCTAAAACTCGAAGGGGTTATAGCAAACTTAGAGCAGTAGTTAATATTAACTACTTGTGGTTTTAATTGAAAAACATTGGATTTTTATAAATGAAAACGTTTGTTGCTAAACCAGAAACAGTAAAACGTGACTGGTACGTAGTTGACGCTGAAGGTAAAACTTTAGGTCGCATCGCTACTGAAATCGCTCACCGCCTACGCGGTAAGCATAAAGTTGAATATACACCGCACGTAGATACTGGTGATTATATCATCGTTATCAACGCTGAAAAAGTTACTGTAACTGGTAACAAATTCAAAAACAAAGTGTACTATTCACACTCTGGTTTTCCAGGTGGTCTTAAGTCTACTACTTTTGATAAACTTCAAGCTGCAAAGCCTGAAATGATCATCGAGAAGGCTGTTAAGGGCATGTTGCCACGTGGTCCTTTAGGCCGCGCTATGTACCGTAAACTTAAAGTTTACACAGGTACTGAGCACAACCATGCTGCACAACAGCCTCAGGTTCTAGACATTTAAGGAGCACCATCATGGCAAATCAATACTACGGTACAGGTCGTCGTAAAAGTTCAAGTGCTCGCGTATTCTTACGCCCAGGCACTGGTAACATCGTAATCAACAAACGCTCTCTAGAAGAGTATTTTGGTCGCGAAACAGCACGCATGGTTGTTCATCAAGCTCTTGAGCTAGTTGATATGACTGAAAAATTTGACCTTTACATCACCGTTTCTGGTGGTGGTACAACTGGTCAAGCTGGTGCTATCCGTCATGGTATCACTCGTGCACTTATGGAGTTTGACGAATCATTACGTTCACAACTTCGTAAAGCAGGTTTTGTTACACGTGATGCACGTAAAGTTGAACGTAAGAAAGTGGGTCTTAAGAAAGCGCGTAAGCGTCCACAGTTCTCAAAACGTTAATCTATACGTTATCAAGAATTCAAAAACCCAGCTTATGCTGGGTTTTTTGTTTTCAAATCAAAATGTTTACATTTGCAACTTAATATAAAGTTATTTATATCGACGGTGATACTGGGTGATTGCAGCAATTAATGATGATCAAATTGATTAATAACTGCGTATTAATCAAACGAAAGTTAAAAAACACTCAGATAGCTGCAAAAAAGTTAAATAATTATCGTAATTAGTTTAAATCCATCAGTTAATTGGTGGAATTTTTTGCTACAATTGGCATTGAAGTAAAATGAGTGAGTTTAACCGCACTATGTACAGTTTTTACTGTTTCCTCTTAGTGGTGTTGATCTTGGTCAGTATATTGTTTTTACAGAAGCGTTATTATAGTCGTTCGGCTTTATTCTCGAACCTACTTAATCAAATTTTGATCAAGTTAGTTTTATTCGAGCATAGGGCTTTGAATAACCTTGTTTTAATCAAGGGTTTTAATTATGATCGCTTCTATTTTAAAAATTCGAATAATTAACCTGCTGTAACTGATGTTCTCAATATAGCAAGTGTTGAGAATCATAGTGGAGATAAGTGGATGAGCAATGCGCCTGTAGACAATGGCCGACGTCGCTTTTTAACCATAGCTACCTCTGTTGTAGGTGGTGTTGGTGCGGCTGGGGCTGCTGTTCCTTTTATTGCGTCTTGGAATCCAAGTGAGCGAGCTAAATCTGCGGGTGCGCCTGTAGAAGTAGATATCAGCAAACTTGAACCGGGACAATTAATACGTGTCGAGTGGCGTGGTAAACCTGTATGGGTTGTATCACGGACCCCAAAAATGCTTGAGCAAATGAAAGAACATGAAGGTCAACTTCGTGATCCGCATTCGCAAGAGCCACAACAATTAGAATCATCAACAAATGATTACCGTTCATTACGTCCAGAAATCTTTCTGGCTGTAGGTATTTGTACGCATTTAGGGTGTTCACCTGGCTTTTTCCAAGGTAACTTTAGTGAGAAAGTTGAAGGAACCGATGATGGCTTCTATTGCCCATGTCATGGTTCTAAATTTGATATGGCTGGCCGTGTATTTCAATCGGTACCTGCTCCATTAAACTTAGAGATACCACCTTATACTTTTCTTGATGAGACCACTATTTTAGTGGGCGAAGAAAAAGGGGCAGCCTAATGTTTGGTAAGATTATTGGTTGGATAGACGACCGTATCCCAATGACACGTGTTTGGAACATGCATATTGCACAGTATCCAGCACCTAAAAACTTTAACTTCTGGTACTTTTTTGGCTCATTAGCCATGTTGGTACTAGTAAACCAAATCCTAACAGGTATTTGGTTAACGATGAACTTTGTTCCGTCTTCTGAAGGCGCATTCGCTTCAGTAGAATACATCATGCGTGATGTAGAATATGGCTGGTTATTACGTTACTTGCACTCAACCGGTGCATCAGCGTTTTTCATCGTTGTATATATGCATATGTTCCGTGGCATGATCTACGGTTCTTATCAAAAACCACGTGAGTTACTGTGGTTATTTGGTATGTTTATTTTCTTAGCGCTAATGGCTGAAGCATTCATGGGGTATTTATTACCATGGGGGCAAATGTCGTTCTGGGGTGCACAGGTAATCATCTCCTTATTCGGGGCTATTCCGGTTATTGGTGATGACTTAACACTTTGGATCCGTGGTGACTATGTAATATCAGGTGCAACGCTTAACCGCTTCTTTGCATTACATGTAATTGCACTACCACTGGTTATTGTAATCTTAGTTTTCTTACACATTGTTGCTCTACACGAAGTGGGTTCAAATAACCCTGAAGGTATTGAGATTAAACGTAAGAAAGGCTCAGTAGCTGAAGAAGATAAGCCTAAATTTAAATTTCATGAGTATTACACTGACAAGAAAGATATTGTTGATGCGATACCGTTCCACCCTTACTACACAGTTAAAGATATTGTGGGTGTGGTTGGTTTCTTAATATTGTTCTGTTGGGTTGTTTTCTTTATGCCAGCGATGAATGGCTTCTTTTTAGAAGGTCCAAACTTCGAGGCAGCTAACCCACTTAAAACACCTGAGCATATTTTCCCGGTTTGGTACTTTACGCCATTCTATGCAATCTTACGTGCAATCCCTGATAAGTTAATCGGTGTTGCGGCGATGGGTGCATCGATTGTGGTACTTGCGTTACTACCTTGGGTAGACCGTGGTAGAGTTAAATCGGTTCGTTACCGTTGTGGTTTCCATAAATGGAACATTGCAGGTTTTGTTGTAACTTTCGTTCTTCTAGGTTGGGTGGGTGCAACTCCACAAACTGATATGAAAACGATTATTTCTCAAATCTGTACTGTGACTTACTTTATGTTCTTCGTACTGTTGTTTGTATACAGTAAGAACGAAAAAACTAAGCCATTGCCAGAGAGGTTAACGAAATGATGAAGAAGCTTATTATTGGTTTATTTGCTTTATCAGTAAACTTGTTGCCGAACATGGTTATGGCAGCGGGTCCATCGGTTCCTTTAATGGAAGCGAACAACGACCTTACTGATCAACCATCTTTACAACGCGGTGCAAAGTTGTTCATGAACTACTGTCTTGGTTGTCACCAAATGCAGTATCAACGTTATGAACGTACTTTTCGTGATATCGGTATCCCAACAGAGGTTGGTTTAGAGCAGTTGATTTTTGACGGCTCTAAAGTAGGTAGTCATATTACTAACGCGATTACAAAAGACGATGCAGCAAAATGGTTTGGTGCGGCTCCGCCGGATTTAACTCTAATTGCTCGTGTAAAATCACCAGATTATATTTACACGTACTTAAAATCGTTTTATAAAGATGAATCTCGTCCGTTTGGGGTTAACAACATTGTTTTTCCATCGGTAGGTATGCCTCACGTTCTTCAAGAACTACAAGGTTTACCAACACCTATCACTAAAGAAGTACAAGAGCATGGTCACACTGTGACTAAAGTTATTGCTACTGAAACAGATGGTACGGGCGAATTAAGCATAGATGAATACGACCAAGCGGCTCGTGATTTAACAAACTTCCTTGAGTACGTGGGTGAACCTTCACGTCTTGAATCGGAAGCGCTAGGTATTAAGGTAATAGGATTTTTAATTATCCTGTTTATCTTGGCATTTATGCTTAAGAAAGAATACTGGAGAGATGTTCATTAGGTTGAACATTTTTAAAGGTAATTTTGCAATAGGGGCTTAAGCCCCTTTTGCTGTTTTAGTTATTTAATGGAGGTATAGGCATGGCCGTAGCTGCCAATAAGCGCCCTGTAATGACCCTTTTTTCTGGTGCTAACTGTATGTATAGCCACCAAGTACGTATTGTACTTGCGGAAAAAGGTGTAAGTGTAGATATTCATTTGGCTGAAAAAGATAACTTGCCAGAAGCACTTCACGAAATTAACCCTTACGGTACAGTGCCAACACTGATTGACCGTGAGCTTGGTTTATACCAGGCAAACATCATCATGGAATACCTTGATGAACGTTTTCCTCATCCTCCACTAATGCCTGTTTACCCGGTAATGCGTGGTCGTAGCCGCTTAATGATGCATCGTATTGATACTGATTGGTACAGCCTAGCTGACAAAATCAGTAACAACACGTCAGACGCTGCTCAAGCTCGTAAAGAGCTAACAGAAGCATTGCTTGCTGTAGCACCTATTTTTAGCGAAGCACCTTACTTTATGAGTGAAGAGTTTAGCTTAGTAGACTGTTATTTAGCTCCACTATTATGGCGTTTACCAGAGTTTGGTATTGAGCTTAATGGTGCAGGTTCTAAAGAGCTTAAAGAGTACATGATCCGTTTATTTGAACGTGAGTCATTCCAAGCCTCTTTAACTGAAGCTGAGCGTGAGATCCGTTTATAATGACGCCTAATCGTCCTTATTTATTACGTGCTTTTTTTGATTGGATAGTCGATAACGAGTGTACACCGCATTTAGTGGTAGACGCTGGATTTGCAAATGTACAAGTGCCAACACAATTTGTTCAAGACGGACAAATTGTTTTAAACATAAGTCCATCAGCGGTCACACAGTTTTCGTTAGACTTAACCCAACTTAGCTTCAGTGCGCGCTTTGGTGGTCAGCCAATGCAAGTGTATGTACCTCTAGGTGCTGTGCTTGCAATATACGCGCGTGAAAATGGCGAAGGAACAGTCTTTACCGCAGATGAGTTTTTAGAGGACGAAGACGATTTTGTGCCAGAGCTTGAAAGTGTTGATTCATCAGCTGAGTTTATTGATGAAACACCACCAGAAAAGCCTGAGAAGAAAAAAGGCTCTCATTTACGCGTTATTAAATAATAAGTAAATGCCAAAAAAAACCGCTGAATAAGCGGTTTTTTTATGTCTGTATTTTGTGTTTACAAGTATTCAAATACTTTAATTACACGCTCTACGCCAGAAACATTGCGGGCAATATTTACAGCTTGAGTTGACTCAGAGTCAGATACTAAGCCCATTAAAAAAACTTCAGCATTTTCTGTCACTACTTTAATGTTATTACTGCTAATGTCTTTTGCTGTTAGTAGCTGGGCTTTTACTTTAGAAGTTAGCCAAGAGTCGTGAGTTTGTGTAGTGATGCCAGTATTTGAGCCAATACGAATTTGGTTATGTATTTTACGAATACCTGAAACGCCCTCAATGGTGCGCTGCGCTTCGTTTCTCATTTCTTCGTTAGATACTTGGCCAACAAGTAAAACAATACCGTTAACGCTTACAGCGCTTATATTGGCAAACTTTTCAAGACGTTCTACTTCGCTAAGTGCAATACTGGCTTTTATTTCAATATTGTTATCGTCAATTTGAGAGCCAATAGTACGGCGGTCGTTCGCTGCAGTTACTGCACTGGCTGTACCTGCAACAACAGCGGCTGCGCAGCCTTGCAGTAATACAACAGTACCTAAAACAATAAGAGAGCGTTTAAACATAATTTTCATCCTGAGGAAAAAGCGTTAAATCAACAAGTTCGCTTAAACAATGTAAGTTAACTAAATGAGATTCGATAATGCGGCTAGGGCGTTTAGATGGCGATCTAATTTCAACATCGTTAGGTCCAAGTAGGCCTACCAACTCGCCACCATCATCACCAACCATAACTATGACCTTCATATCTTTAGTTAGTGCAGCTTCAACGGCAGAAATAACATGTTTTTCGTTACCGTTTATAGCCAGTACGAGCAATAAATCACCTTGCTGGGCAAAAGCGCGGACTTGGCGAGCAAATGTATCGTGATCGTCTACTTGAGTACTTTGCCCAAGATTAACGTTTTCTTGCGATAGAGCAATTGCAGGTAAGCAGGGACGTTCGGTTTCATAATGATTAACCAATACACCCGCCATATGCTGAGCGAGCATGTGGCAATTTGCAGTACCGCAGCAAATGAGTTTATTTCCGTTGATCAGACTTTGTGCAATAGTAAATGCAGCTGACTCAAGCGCACTAGGTAGTACTTCACCAGCAGCGATTTGAACTTGAATGCTTTCTGTAAAAATTTCTTTAATTGTGTCTTGCATAGCCTACCAATAATTTATCTTTGTATTTGCGTTTAAAATACATTTTTAAGCCAATTAATATTAGGAGATGCTTCTCCTGTAATGGCTACATAATCAATTCTTAGAGCTTGGTTAGTTAAATTTTTAGCTGCTAAGTAATGATAAATACTACGTTTTAATCGAGCTTGTTTTTGTGGACTAAGCGCATAGTTGGCACCGCCACGAGCATTATTTTTGCGAAACTTAACCTCAACGAATACAAGGGTATCGCCTTCTTTCATAATGACATCAAGCTCACCAAAGGGGCAGTAATAATTACGTTCTATGGGTGTTAGCCCTTGAGTAACTAAGTATTTTTGCGCTTCAAGCTCATAATACTGGCCTTTTTCGCGACTATTGTGCCACAGCTCTTTAAACCACGACATGCCGCCCCCTTAATTAAGTTTAATTGATAGTTTGTATGTCACCCGCTGATTGCATAAACAATGGTACAGGGCGTTGTGTTTCTAATTGCACAGGCTTAATGCGACGGTTTGTATATTGAGCCCAGTCGAGCGTGCGTTCTATATGGCCGCTGGTATTAACAGATAACTTACCGCTTAAACCACTATATTGATTGCCTGGCATTACGCTTAACTGCCTGATGTCATGTAATATTGATACAGCATCGTACGCCATTGCAAATAAGCGTTGGCTAATATCTACTTGCTCTGGCCATAACGAATCATACTGCTGGCGTAAGTTATGTTGTTTAATTTGCGAATCGAGCATCCACGGCAATTCAGTGAAGTATAGGCCGTCTAAGTCGCCTTTGTCAGTACTGTCAATTTGTTTACTATGACTTTTAGAGCTGGCATAAAGTGGAATACGATCTGCAAATGTACTTACGTTTACATCGAGGTAGGGTTTAATTAAGCGTGTTTCTATTGCATCACCCAAAATATAAATAACGTCTATATCACTACGCGAACGGGTTTCGTTTTCTACTTCCTGTTTAAATAGTGCTTTAATCGTTTTTATGCGCTCTTTTGATTTATCAACTTCTAACAAGCTGGTAATTGTATTAGGCATATCTTTTTTATCGTTATAAAAACCTATTTGCGGCTTGGTTTCGCTATAGCGTTGCCACTGTAAGTTAAAGTAATCAACCAAGCGTTGGCCATTTGCGTTATTTGGTGCAAGTAACATAGGTTTTTGATAGCCCTTAGTTAAAAAGTGTTCTAAGGCTTGTTGTACTTCGTGCTCAGGGTTTAGTGCAAAGTAATAATGCTGAAGCGAAATTCGCTCACCATCAAAGGTGTTTAAATGCAGTACCGGAGTATCAATAAGAGTTTGTGCATTGGCAAGTTTATCAATATTTGCTTTAAGTAGAGGACCAATTACAAAGTCAGGCTTTATTTCTTCAAGTTGCGCTGCAATTTCTTCTGTACTTAGGTTTTCATCAATAAAAATAGTGTCGTTGATATTTTGCGTATCAAGTGCAGCTAATACGCCAGCTTTAAGGGCATCACCTAAACGTTCGTTAGGGCCCGATTGTGGAAACAGCACAACTAAGCGCTCTATATTGATAGGAGCAAGTTCAGTAAGCATTTCATCTTGTTCAGGTAATACAGTAAAAGCCGGATGCCCAATATAGCGTCTGCGCCAATTGTTGATCGCTTGATCTAACTCTACGCCACTACTTGCATATACTTGATGATATAACGCTAGGTTAGCCCACCCTTGCTGAATGACCGAACCACGGTTAAAACGTTCAAGTGCATAAGAAGAGAGTTGTTTTAAGTTATCCCACAAATTTTGATTAAGTTGAGGGATTTCTATATTATTTTTTGTTGCTGTTTCAGAGGCTCTAAAAAAGTAGGGTGCAGCTTTTTTAGGAAAATTTTGCGATGCGTAAATGCTGGCCGTTAAAAACTGATGCCAAGCAAAATGCTCAGGTTGAGTCAGTTGTCCGTCTAGCGACTGTAAAATAACCAAAGCTTGATCATTTTTATTCTGTTGTTTTTGTGCAAATGCAATATAAAGACGGTTCTGGATTTGATCAACACTTGCGGTTAATTCAAGCTCATTCCCAATTATCTCTAATAAAGGCCAGTTTTGCTCACTAATTGCTGCATCACGGGCGCTATACAATAACTGTATTTTATCGGCACCTTGGCGGTTTTGCGCCAATTGATAGATAGATTGCGCACTGGTTGCCTGATTTTGCAGTGCATTAGTGCGGTTACTTACGTTATCGCTGTTTTTAGTTGGTTTTTCGGTTGTGCTACACGCCGATAACCCTGACAATATAATTAATAGACTAACTAGTTTAAGTCGCACAATGATTTCCCAATACGTTAACGCGATTTGCTTATATTACTGACTGACGCAGGAGACCTCAATGTTAAATGAGGAGAATTCACAGAAAATTGGCACTCTTTACATTGTTGCCACCCCAATTGGCAATTATGACGACTTAAGTCACCGTGCCATTGCGACATTATCGCAAGTTGACTTAATAGCTGCTGAAGACACTCGCCATACCGGCAAGCTACTTAGCCACTTTGGTATTAAGGCAAAAACGTTTGCATTACACGACCACAACGAAAAGCAAAAAGCACAACAAATTATTGATCAACTTAATCAAGGTTTAAATATTGCTTTAGTATCTGATGCTGGTACACCGCTAATTAGTGACCCAGGCTACGCTGTTGTAAATCTATGCCGCGAACAAGGCGCCCATGTTACACCTGTTCCAGGTGCATGTGCTGCAATTACAGCCGTGTGTTGTTCAGGTTTACCAACCGACCGTTTTCAGTTTATTGGTTTTACGCCAGCTAAAAGCAAAGCTCGCCAAGACTTTTTTACCGAAGCTGTTAACTCAGGCATTACCAGCATAATGTACGAAAGTACGCACCGTATTATGGCAAGCCTTGATGATTTAGCACTAGCCCTTGGTGATGAGCAGCAAGTTGTGTTTGCTAAAGAGCTAACCAAAACCTTTGAAACATTTTTTAATGGTAGTGTAAGTGAGCTTAAACAGTTTTTAACTGATGATCCTACCAAGCAGCGCGGCGAAATAGTGCTTATGCTTCCGGGCAAACCAAAGCAAATAGACGATGTTCCGCCTGAAGCGCGCAAAATGCTGGCACTTCTTGAGAGTGAAATGCCAATGAAAAAGGCCTGTGGTGTGGTTGCTGAATACTTTGGTATGAAGAAAAACGCTTTATACAAAACAATTATTGAAGAAAAAGAGTAAATTTTACTGCGCTTGGTATTAGCCTCATGTATACTGCGCGCCGAGTCAGCCAAGATGATCGCTGCCTGTGACGAAAATGATCAGGGGGAGGAAAGTCCGGGCTCCATAGGGCAGAGTGCCAGCTAACGGCTGGGGGGCGTGAGCCCACGACAAGTGCAGCAGAGAGGAGACCGCCAATCTCGATTGGTAAGGGTGAAAGGGTGCGGTAAGAGCGCACCGGGCCGCTAGTAATAGTCGGTTGCAAGGTAAACTCCACTCGGAGCAAGACCAAATAGGGTTCCTTATGGCGTGGCCCACGTTGGAACCGGGTAGGTTGCTTGAGCCATAGAGCGATTTATGGCCTAGACGAATGATTATCACTTTCTTCGGAAAGGACAAAACCCGGCTTATACGGCTGACTCACTCATTCAATAAAAAGCCCGCAGTTAACACTGCGGGCTTTTTTGTGTTTAAATTTTAGTTAATAAAATTTAAGTATTATTAAATAATATTTTTCCCTTGTTCTGGATCGCGAGATTGCTCTGCTTGTTCACGTATTTCGTCGGTATCACTACTTACATCATCAAGCGTTTTAGTTTGCTCAACAGTTTCACTTTTTTCGCTTTGTATTTGCGATGGTTGTTTTTCCTCTAAGCTAGAAGCATTTTCATTAGGGTCGGTGAGTATAATTCTCTCTCGTGCGTCATCAGGCATGCTGATGTTTTGTTTTGTGAACTCATTGACTAATTCGCGCATAAGCTGGGAGGCTACTTTTAATGGGCTGTGCTGCTCGCTATTAACCCAAAAATACAAAACGAAGTTAATAGTAGATGAGCCTAAGTTTTTTATTAAAACCTGCGCGGGTGGGTCGCTAAGTACCGCATTTTGTTGATTGGCAATATCGAGGGCGAGGGTTTGTGCGCTGCGTATATCGTTATCGTAGCCAATACCAATTTCTACTTTTCCGCGCATTTTTGGATTGGCAGTTAGGTTTTTAATGGTATTTTTATATACAGTCGCATTGGGTATTTGAATATGATTGCCATCGTAATCAACAAGTGTGGTTGCTCTTGCTGTTACTTTTTTAACAATACCTAATCGGCCATCCACTTCAATTACATCGTCAATTTTAAAAGGTCTTTGTACGCTCAGTAATAAACTGGCAATAAAGTTCTCTGCTATGTCTCTAAAAGCAAAGCCGAGTATTAAACCTATTAACCCAGTCCCACTCATAATAGCAACAGCAAACTGAGTAAGCCCTGCTAAACGTAAAAATAAATATACCCCAAATAAAATTATTAGGGTGCTTATGCTGCGCCTTATAACTAGGTGAACAAGCTTGCTGTCAGTCATATAGTCAATGGGTTTGATTAGTAATCTAGAAAGTGGTCCTGAAATTAAGTAACTGAGTACTAAAAGCATTATACCGAGTAAAATAGTGGGTAATATTTGCGCTGTTACGTGAAGTAATTGCACGCCTTGCTCATAAAAGAAGTTCCACGAAAGTGTATCAACTTTGATCACTTCAGTTATTGGTGTTGTATTATTTAGCGCTACACTGCTTTTTAGGGTACCGAGCATGGCTTATCTTCCGTGTTAGAGTCATATATAGATAAATATTAGCAAGTTTGGTACCAAACGCTTATAACTTGGCAAATATTTTGCTGTAGTAACGTAATACAAATATTGAGGTTTAGAATGAAAGAAGCTAAACGAGGACAGCAAGCAGAGCAGCCTGCACATATCCCTTTTATAGGTTGGTGGGATATTGTTAAACGTATTTTTAAGCAAATGAGTGAAGATAACTTATCTATAGTGGCAGCCGGTGTGGCATTTTATGCGTTACTTGCTATTTTTCCAGCCATTGCGGCGATGGTATCGGTGTATGCGTACTTTTCATCCCCAACAGATATTAGTGAGCACTTAAGTAAAATAGTTACTTTGCTTCCACCAAGCACCAGCGAACTGATTTTGTCTCAGGTTTCTAGCCTAGCTAAAACATCAAGTGCAAGCTTGAGCTTAAGTGCAATTGGTACGCTCATACTTACTATTTGGAGTAGCTCAAAGGGCAGCCAAGCACTTATTACTGCATGTAATATTAGTTATCGTGAGTATGAAAAACGCTCATTTTTTCAGGCTCAACTAGTGCGCTTTTTATTTTCGGTAGGAGCGATTGTAGTCGCAATTTTTGCGCTATTAATTATTGGTATTTTACCTATTGTACTTAATTTAGTGGGACTAAAAGAAAGTATAGATTTATTAATTAAACTCATTTCTTGGCCATTATTGGCTTTTACCTTTAATTTTGCATTGGTACTTTTATATCGTTATGCCCCACATCGTAAACCTGCTAAATGGCGTTGGATCACAATGGGGTCGTCTATTGCTACCGTGCTTTGGATTTTAGCATCTATAGGTTTTTCATTTTATGTGTCGCGTTTTTCTAGTTACAATGAAACGTATGGCTCACTAGGTGGTGTAGTGATCATGCTGATGTGGTTGTATATCAGCGCTTATATAATCACATTAGGTGCTGTAATTAATGCAGCTACTGAGCAGCAAACAGGTAAAGATAGCACTGTAGGGCCGGCTAAAGAGCGTGGGCAGCGAGGCGCCTATGTAGCAGATCACCTCGATGTAAAAAATGAATAGCTATTAATTAGCTAAATTAGTAAGTGCAGTAATTTGCTCTTTAAACTCTTGTGCTGCAGGACCAAGCCTATCGTTGTCGTTGCACATTAAATATAAATTAAGAGTGCGGGTTGTACCTTGGTCTAAATTAAGTGCAATGAGGGTTTGATCTTCAATTAAGTGTGCAATTTGTGTTTTTGGCAGCCAAGCGTAACCTAAATTTTGACTAACCATATCAATAGAGTTACGTAAGTGGCTTACTGTCCAGCGCATATCTGCACCTAGCCAGCCTTCATTGTGACTGGTGTGGGTTGCTGAATCGCGAACTACTATTTGTCTATGTAGCTTTAAATCACGAAAGTTGAGTTGTTCAGTATGTTGGTGTAATACATGGTCTTTATGCGCAACCGCTATAAACTCTATATCGCATAACGTACTGCAACTAATTCCATAGATAGGAATTGACGAAATAGCTAAATCAACCACTGAGTTATGTAATAATTCGTTTGCACCTGTTAGCACGCTTTCTACTAAATCAATTTTTAAAAGAGGGTAAAGCTCACTCGTTTTAGCAAGTGCTTGATATAAAATAGCGTGTGGAAAAACCTCATCAACAGCTATTTTTAATGTGCTTTCCACGCCTTCGCTTAGTGTACTTGCTACCGATTCTATTTTAGTCGCTTCCTCAATTAAAAACTCGGCTCTGCGTAAAATCAGCTTACCGCTATCGGTTAAAAATGCTTTACGGCCTTTTACTTCAAGCAACTTAATTTGCAAGGCGGCTTCAAGTTTTTGCACAGCATGGTGTACGGTTGACTGACTTTTATGTACAGCTGCGCTTGCGCCTGCAAACCCGCCATGATCCACAACCGCTTTAAACATTCGCCATTGCTCTAATGTTGCTTTTGCCATTTTTAAATCCTGTTACTACTTTATATCTGATTGCTTAACTTGACCGCGCAGACGCATTATTTATTGCGTAACAGTGATTTTTTGTCTATTTATTTTAACAAAGCTACTTTTTTATCAGCTAGAAGTGCCATAAAACTGCTTTTATTTAAAGGTCTTGAAAATAAATAACCTTGACCGTAATCGCATCCTGCTTCAAGTAGTAGCTGCATTTGTAATTTAGTTTCAATTCCTTCGGCGATTACTTTTAAGCCCAACTGATGCGCCATAACAATGATGGCTTCACACAATGCAAGTTCTTGGCTGCCTATTTGAATATTATCAACAAAACGTTTATCTATTTTTAAATAGTCGGTGTCCATTTCTTGTAAGTAAGCGAGCGACGAATACCCGGTACCAAAATCATCAAGAGCAAGCTGCATTCCTGATTTTACTATTTCTTTTAGGCGTCTTTGCGTAAGTGCTTCAGGGTTAACCATTAAGCCTTCAGTTATTTCTGCGACAATTGACGAAGCAGGCAGTTTTGCTGCTTTTAGCATATCGTACCATTCATCTATGCCACTCTCTGGCGTGGATAATTGCACTGGCGATACGTTTACACTTATTTGAAAAGTATCATCGGTTAGTGTTTTTATATCGTTAAGTGTTTGCAAAGCTTGGGCAAATACAAATTGACCAATTGCATTTATTTGCCTGGTTTCTTCAGCAAGTGGGATAAATGCGATAGGGCTAATTAGGCCTTTTTCGGGATGTTGCCAACGAATAAGCCCTTCAGCTTTATGAATATGTAAATCATTTAAAGCAACTATGGGCTGATAAAATAACTCAAACTGTTCAAGTTCTATGGCACTTCGTAAGTCTTTTAATAGCACCATGCGCGCGTGTGCATATTCGCGCATGTCAGCAGAGAAAAACTCAAAACAGTTACGACCATTACTTTTTGCTTTATACATAGCCTGATCGGCTGCCTTTAAAAGCTGTTCAGTATTTTCACCATCATTAGGAGCGCAAGCAATGCCTATGCTTGCACTAATAAATAACTCTTCGTTTTCAAGATGCAAAGCTGACGATAGACTAAGTAAAATATTACTCGCAATTTGATTAATATGGCGGGTACTTTTAATGAGACTAAATACAATAACAAACTCATCTCCCCCAATTCGTGCCACAAACTCAGCGTTTTTTGCCGACTGGACTATACGCTGAGATACGAGTTTTAATAAGTTATCGCCATAGTGATGGCCTAATGTGTCATTAATATCTTTAAAGTGATCAATATCTAAAAGCATGACAACCAATTGATTATCTGGAGTAACAACATTTGAAAATCGTTGATTTAATCGCTCCTTTAACTCTAAACGATTTGGTAAGTCAGTTAGGTGATCAAAATGAGCTTGTCGCCAAATGGTTTCATCAGCTTGTTTTTTTTCTGTGAGGTCTGTGAATATCGCGATACGACGAATAGGTGCGTTGTTTGTGTCATAAATAGTATCGATAGTGAGCCACTCAGAGTAAAGCTGCCCGTTCTTTTTACGGTTAATAACCTCGCCTTGCCAGCGGCCTGTTTGCTGTAATTCAGACCACATTTTATTGTAAAAATTCTTATCATGTTTTCCTGATGAAAGAATTGAAGAGGACCGGCCAATAACTTCTTCTTTACTATATAAAGTCGTTTTACAAAACGCAGGATTTACATCAAATATAATGCCCGTTGGATCGGTGATTGCCATGCCTTCACTACTGTTGTTATACACTAGTGAGGCAAGGTGGAGTGCTTCTTCATTTACTTTTCGTTGTGTTATATCTCGTAGCACAACAACGTATTCATTTTTACTTTGCATTGCGCTAATACTTGCTTCAAAGCTGCGTTTAGGATCTGATTTTTCGAGTGTGAATTCTAAATTGCTCGAAACATCAAGTTTAGATAACTGCGATAACAAAAGCTGAACATTGCTGTGTGAAAGAATTGATGATAAATGAGGTACTACAGTGCTGTTAGGATTTACTTGAGGCTTAAACTGTCCTGTTATGTTGAGAATATCGCCATGGATGTTAATTCTAACGTAACTATCGGGCAGAGTATTAAGCAAGCTAGTAAGCTCATCATGCTTGTTTTTTAAATTAGCCTCAGCTGTTAACCGAGTTTGCGCCATTGATTTAAAACGCTGATAGAGAGTATTTAGCTCTGGATTATTGGGTTGTATTTTTTGTGACGGCATTTCGCCCTTAGCCAATACGTTTGTTGCATTTGTTAGATTATTAATTGGGTCAATAATGCTGGTTTTAAGTAGTTTACGTGCAATTAAAGACAGTATCAGCAGCGATAAAATAAACACACCAATCGCTATAAAAAAATTATTATTTATTTGCTCTAAAGCATGTGTGACAGGAAGTGCGATATGTATATTTAAGCTGTTATTACTCGGATCGCTGTAAATAACAGAGTGATGAAGCATTCGGGCTTCACCTTCAATAGACTTTATTTTTGTTGATGCCTCATTATCAATCGAAGAATCAGTTGCTAATAAAGTCTGTGCAATATTATCGCCAAGCGCGGCCGTTGTAGGTGGATAACGCGCTAAAATTTTTCCGTTAGAATCAGCAATTGCAGCAATAGAGCCTGGCGGAAGTTCAATGTCATTAAAAGCATTGTTCCACCAGTCAAGCGCAACAACGATAACTACAACGCCCTGAATTACATTTTTTTTATTAATAATAGGTAACGCAAAATTAAGAGTGTTTTTTTGCAGACTTCGGTCGTGCTGAAAATAACCTACCGACAATTGGTTACTTTTTAAGGCGTTTTGGAAATACGCCCGATCGGCAATATTAATTGTTTTGGCTAACCCGCTTGTTGTACATATAACAATGCCATTTGGATCTATAATCCCGATATTGGCAACATGTGCGTAAATAGATCTAAATTGATTAAAATAATTAGGGCAGGTCGTTGCTAGATTTTCTTTCTTACTTTCCTCTTTAGCCAAATAACGCGCTAAACGGTCAATATCATCAACTAAGTGCTTTTGCTGTAAAATTAATTGCTTAGCAATATTTTCTACTTTTTTTTCGCTTTGCTCAATAGAGTGATCGCGTTCAAGCAGCAGTGTAAAAATAATTACAGCGGTGCCCGGAATACTTAGCAATATAAGTAAACGATAAAGCTGATGTTTGAGAGAATAAGTAAAAATAACCATTCCTTAGTTTTGTATTTTGCAATAACAATTGTAGCCAAATTCACTCCAAATAACCATAGTAATTATAAGGTTGAAAATGTAACCAATGAATCATTATAGTTCTATTTTTTGGAATGTTAAGGTCGATTTAAAGACATAGTTGTTTTGTTTAATGAATGATTTAATAGCCTCATAAACTTATTCTTTAGAGTGAATTAAAAAATGAAAATATCAAAAATACTTACAGCTTATGCAACTCAAGATGGCGACGGCGTAAGCATTAGCCGCATACCAGGGTTTGATGGTAAATATTTAGATCCATTTTTAATGATTGATGAACTTAAGTCAGACGACAAAAAAGATTATATGGGAGGCTTTCCTGAGCATCCGCACCGAGGTATTGAAACGTTTACTTATATTCTAAAAGGTGGCTTTGAACATCGTGACCAAATGGGTAACAGAGAAGCAATTAAAGCAGGTGATGTGCAATGGATGAGTACAGGGCGCGGCGTCATGCACAGTGAAATGCCACTCGCGGATGCTGTAGATGGACTGCATGGCTTTCAAATTTGGATCAACATGCCAAGCGCAGAAAAAATGCGTGATTCACGTTATCAAGATACTACTAAAAACCCAGCTCCGAGTTTTACAAATACGCAAGGTGTGACGTTAAAAGCACTTGCGGGATCGTGGCAGTTCGAAAGTGAAACGCTTACAAGCTCTCTGCAAAGTTTAGCGGCTAATGCGGCGCTTGCTGATATTACATTACCTGCTGGTAAAAGCATGAATTTAGAACCTATTAGCCAACAAAAAGTAATGCTTTATATCCATAGCGGCTCACTAATAATGAGCGACAATCAAACAATACCAGCGGGCAAGTTACTTATTTTAGAACCAGGCAGTGATATTAATATTAGCTCTGAGCACGGCGCTGGTGTTTTGGTTTTAGTAGGCGATCCACTTATTCAACCGATTGCTCATATGGGGCCGTTTGTAATGACGACGCAAGCAGAAATACAGCAAGCAGTGCGTGATTATCAAAACGGTGAGTTTGGCAAAATATAACGGTATTTTTAGGAGAGTTTTATGGGATTATTAGTTAACGGTCAATGGCAAGATAAATGGTACGACACCGATTCAAGTAACGGTAAGTTTGAACGCGAAACTGCGCAGTTACGTCACTGGGTAACTGTTGATGGTAGCGCTGGAATAACGGGCGAGGCCGGTTTTAAAGCACAAGCGAACAGGTATCATTTATATGTGTCACTTGCGTGTCCTTGGGCGCATCGAACGCTTATATTTAGAGCGTTAAAAGGGTTACAAGATTTAATTACGGTGTCGGTTGTTAGCCCTGATATGCTTGATAGTGGTTGGGCTTTTGATACGCAAAACCACAGTACTGGTGATGCTTTATTTAATAGTAACTACTTACATCAAGTGTATACAAAAAATAATCCTAAGTATTCCGGGCGAGTCACCGTACCTGTATTGTGGGATAAAAAGTTAAATAAAATTGTCAGTAATGAGTCTGCCGATATTATACGTATGTTCAATAGTGCATTTAATGAATTAACAGGTAATAAAGATGATTACTATCCTGAGGCACTGCAACCAAAAATTGATGAATTAAACGCGTTGATTTATCCAAGTATAAATAATGGTGTTTATCGTACGGGCTTTGCTACAACTCAGGATGCGTATGAAGAGGCATTTAATGATGTATTTAAAGCACTCGATACAGTAGAGGGGATACTGAGCAAGCAGCGTTATTTAACAGGGGATAACCTCACAGAGGCAGATTGGCGATTATTCACCACTCTCATTCGGTTTGATAGTGTGTACGTTGGTCACTTTAAATGTAATTTACGCACAATTGAAAGCTATCCTGCACTGAGCGGATACCTCAGAGAGCTATATCAGGTTAAGGGAGTAGCGAAGACAGTTGATTTTTATCATATTAAACGTCATTACTATTTTAGCCATACAATGATCAACCCAACACAAGTTGTGCCAAGTGGTCCAAGTATTGATTACTTATCTGATCACGGTAGAAATGTTTAGCGTTTAAGCAAACAGCCTAACAAGCCAGCCGTATTTTCTTACCAAGCTGGTTTCGCCTTTCCCCGCTTGTACAGCTGCACCGGCTAAAAAGGCACTTGTTAGTCCCACTTTAGTTGCGGCAAAACGCTTAAGTCTATATTGAAACGCTGCATGATGTTGGCGTTTTAACTCACTGCGCGTGTCCATTTGCTTACTAAGAGCATCAACGTTTTCATTAGGTGCTTTGATTAAGTAGTTAACTAACATGATAATTTCCTTATAAGTTAAACAGTTGTTTTAAGCTTTTGAGCGTTTTACTAAAGCCAATTTTATTGCTTAGGTAAACCGTATTTTTCCAAAGCCATGCTAAACAAGCAACTTGCAGCAAAGCAGCTGTTGCAATACTCAGCCATACTGACCCAAAAACATCGTATACACCGTATCCAACAGCACCTAGAAATCCTGCCCACAACAAAACCAAACCACTGGCAAAACAGCCTAAAAATATAGTGATCAATGCAAGCGATCTAAGCGATAACCGCCATTCAGCTTTAGCAAGCTGATGGGTGATCTTTCCTTGAGTTTGGTAATCGTCCTTGAGCTGCTTAGAGTACTCTAAAAGCTTTGCAATATGATCTTGCCAATCGTCCTTTTGGCTCTGCTGCTCAGTAGTTTGGTTTTGCGCTTCACCATCCTTGGCTGCGCTTGTTTGTGGGTTATTCATCACTGATTACTTACGACGAAATAGTGATGTAATCAGCATACCCGCAGCAAAAGCAATACCCGCGGTTGCTAATGGATTTTCAGAAGCAAATGCACGGGTTTTAGCTGTACATTCACTTAATTTTTCACGTGCAATAAGTTGTTTTTCGCTTAATGCATCTGCTGAGCTAGAAGCTCCTTTACGCACACTGCTTTCAGCTGTTGCTGCTTTGCTAGAAAGTGCATCTACAGCATCGTGCGCCGCTGATGTTGCTTTCTCTGTAAGAGGTGATTCAGTATTTGTTAGTTTAACGTCAGGCTTAACATCTGAAGTTGTGTTTGGTTTCGTATTTGTTGCAGTAGCCATAATCAATCCTTAATAAGTTAAAAATTTAAATAGTGATTTAGATGATGCAATGATTAAACCAAAACTGTTATTTATTTTAAGTTGTTGAGTTTATTGGTTTTTGTTGTTTGTATATAACTTTTTGTATTTGGTAATTTAAAGCAAACAGTAACTATTACTACACGGTTAGGTAAATTTTACAAAGGGAGTAAAAATGCTTAAAAAGTTGTAAATATTCATTGGTTATTCAGTAAGCAAAGCGTGTAAACAGAAAGTTATAAAAAACAGAATAGATATTTTTTTCATCACAATCCCACTTTTTCCCACGTAATTCAAACGCTTCGCTTGAGCCCTTATTTTTTCTAGCTTTGGGACTTACTAAAGCTGGTCAGCTTACTTGACAAAATGGCTTGTCAAGCCCTAAACTGGAGCACTGTGGTAAAAAGTGGTTTTTAGTGGATCACACTGGATAAAAATAAACAAAAGTTGAATAAAACAATTTTAAAGTAGGTTTTTTATGTTTCGTGGCGCGAGCTCACTGAGTTTGGATGATAAGGGGCGTTTTGCGGTACCGACTAAGTACCGAGAATCTCTATTGTCTGAAGATCAGGGAACGGTTATTTGTACCGTCGCATTAAATGAGCCGTGTTTATGGTTGTATCCGCTGGCTGAGTGGCTAGAAATAGAAAGCCGTTTAGCTAAAATCTCCAATATGAACCCACGAGCCCGTCGAATGCAGCGTATGTTGCTCGGGAATGCTACAGAATATCAACTTGATAAAAATGGTCGAATTTTGCTTGCGCCGTCACTGAGGGCTCATGCATCACTTGGCAAAAAAATCATGCTAGTTGGTTTGATGAATAAATTTGAAATTTGGGATGAGGCGCGTTGGCACGAGCAAATGCAGCAAGATACTGAGCTTGAAAGGCTTGGCGATTTTGAACCTAACCAAGATTTAGATAATTTTACACTCTAACAGCACAAAAAAAGGCAAATAATAGCTAATGACAGCGCAATTTGAACACGTATCCGTATTAATGGACGAAACCATCGATGCCCTCGCAATTAAGCCAGACGGTATATACATGGATGGTACGTTTGGACGTGGCGGCCACTCTGGACAAATTTTAGCACGCCTAGGTGATGAAGGTCGCCTGCAAGCAATTGACCAAGATCCACAAGCGATACAATCAGCCGAAAAATTTGCTGATGATCCACGTTTTGCGATTGCACATACTCGTTTTTCAAATTTATACGAAGTAGCAGAGCAGAACGATCTAATTGGTAAAGTGGATGGCATTTTATTAGACATTGGTGTCTCGTCGCCACAACTGGATGACGCTGCGCGTGGTTTTAGTTTTATGAAAGATGGGCCACTTGATATGCGTATGGACCCAACAACAGGTCGCAGTGCTGCACAGTGGTTAGCAGAAGCCGAGTTAGATGATATTACCCACGTAATTAAAAAACTGGGCGAAGAAAAGTTTGGTAAACGCATTGCACACAAAGTACTCGAAGTTCGTGAGCACACGCCAATCACAACAACCAAGCAACTTGCTGACCTTGTTGATGAAGCAGTACCTGTAAAAGATAAGTTTAAGCACCCTGCAACACGTACTTTTCAGGCGATTCGTATTTATATCAATAGCGAGCTTGAAGAGATTCAAACAGCGCTACAGTCTGCAGTTAAAGTGCTAAAGCCAGGCGGACGTTTAGTGGTGATTTCGTTTCACTCACTAGAGGATCGTATTGTAAAACAGTTTATTAGAAAACAGAGTAGGGGAGAAGTGTTACCCAGAGGTCTGCCTTTAACTGATGCACAAATAAATAAAAACCTGACGTTAAAAGCAGTGGGTAAGGCTATTAAGCCAAGTACTGTTGAAGTAGAACGTAATCCACGTTCTCGTAGTTCTGTACTTAGGATTGCACAGAGGTTGGGATGAGTAAAAAAGCGAGCTATCGTCAACCCAATTTATTCTTTGAAATATTAAAAGGCCTAGGTGCTAACAAGCTAACCTCGGCCTTGTTGGTTGTGATATTCGCTTCTAGTTTAGCTGTTGTGCAAACAACACATTTAGCTCGTGGGCAACTTATAAAGCAAGATCAATTATTACAAGAACGTGATGAACTCGATTTAGAGTGGCGCTACTTACTTGTTGAAGAAGAATTTTATTCGCAACATGCACGCATTGAAGAAGTTGCTATATCACAATTAAAAATGAAACGACCTACGAGTCAAGATGAGCAGGTAATAATAGTACAATGAGAAATAGAGGCAAAAAACCAGTCACTAATTTAATCACATGGCGCTTTATGCTGGTGTGTACAGTTGTGTTTATGGTGTTTGTAACACTCGTATCTCGCGCTGCTTATTTACAAGTGATAGAACCCGATAAAGCACGTTCAGAAAGTGATAAACGCACGGTGCGTGTTGAAAAACTGCATGTGCAACGCGGAATGATTTTTGACCGCAATGGTAAAGAATTAGCGGTAAGTGTGCCTGTGGTAAGCGTATATGCTGATCCTAAAGCATTACATAAATCGCTTGTATCTAAAGTAATCAAACAAGCCCGTAAAAGCGGCGAAGATCACTTATCTTTAACTGAAAACACTGTTGAGCTTGATAAGCGTACTGCACTTTATTATAAAAACGATTTACGCTGGCGCGAGCTTGCAGATGTGCTGCGTATTGATCCTAAAAAGATTAATTCTCGACTTTTAAACGATCCTTCGCGTCGCTTTGTGTATTTAAAGCGCCAAGTTACTCCTGCTGTAGCAAATTATATTGGTGATTTACGCCTCCCTGGTATCCATTTACTAGATGAATCTAAACGCTACTACCCTGCAGGTGAAGTTACCGCGCATGTAATTGGTTTTACCAATATCGATGGCAAAGGCATTGAAGGCATTGAAAAGCTATACGAAAACGCTTTAACGGGCGAGGAAGGCCGCCGTACCATTCGTAAAGACGCACAAGGGCGTGAGGTAGAAGTACTTGACGAACGTGAACGTGTAGAGCCAGAAAGTATAGAACTAAGTATTGATCAACGAATTCAAGCCATTGCGTACAAGGCCGTAAAATCAGCTGTACTGACTTATAAAGCCACATCGGGCTCAGCTATGGTAGTTGATGTTAAAACCGGTGAAGTACTGGCAATGGTAAATAGCCCTTCATTTAATCCAAATAACTTAAGCGATGCTGCACCTCATAAACGTCGTAACCGCGCAATTACAGATTTGTTTGAACCAGGCTCAACTGTTAAGCCTCTAGCCATTTTGGCTGGGCTAGACTACGGCGCCATTCAGGCAGATGACACGATTGATACCTACCCAGGTTGGATGCGTTTAGGTGGTAGTTTAGTTAGAGATACTCGTAATCACGGCGAACTAACACTGCGCGAAATACTAAAGTACTCCTCAAACATGGGAGTTGCGAAGGTTACTCAGTTAGTGCCTAAAGATTACCTTGTTGGCTTATACCAAAAAGTAGGGTTTGGCAGTGACACTGGAACAGGCATGGTCGGTGAAAGCAGCGGTTTGTTTTATCCAAATCGTCGTTGGTCTGACTTTGAAATTGCCACTTTATCATTTGGTTATGCAATTTCGGTAAGTACTGCGCAAATGGCGCGCTTTTATACCATGTTAGGCGCTGGTGGAGTTAACCGACCTCTGACTATTTTAAAGCAAGATAATATACCTGAAGGCGAACGTATTTTTAAACAAAAAGACGTAGAAGCCGTAGTCCACATGATGGAAAGTGTATTTGAAAAAGACGGTACTGCTCGCAACATAAAAGTTGATGGGTATCGTGCTGCTGGTAAAACAGGTACATCTAAAAAAGCCGTAGCAGGTGGTTATGGTGATGAATATGTAGGTTACTTTGCAGGTGTAGCACCGGCAAGTAATCCTCGTTTAGCCGTGGTAGTTATGATTAATGAACCAGGTGGTGATGTGTACTATGGAGGTGCCACCGCTGGCCCTGCATTTGCAGAAATCATCTCTAACGCATTAAGAATATTAAACGTAGCGCCTGACAAGGAAGAGGTTGCGTACGTACAAGGTAAAGATAACGATGCGTGATTTAAAGGATATTTTAAAATACATCGAAATAGATGCGCCCTCGCAACTGGTAAAACATTTACGCCTTGATAGCCGTGAAGTAACGCCAGGTGATGTATTTGTTGCTATTAAAGGCCATGCACTTGATGGCGGTCAATTTATTAATAAAGCAATTGAAAATGGCGCAACAGCTATTATTGCTGACAGATTATGTGAATTTGAAACAAGTTTTGAGCCGCTATATTTAGTTTCGGAGCTTGATAAAAAGCTTCCAGAATTAGCAAGTCGCTTTTATAGCCAGCCAAGTCAGGCTCTTGATTTAATTGGTGTGACAGGTACAAACGGTAAATCGACTACCACAGCAATGATTGCCCACTTAGCACAATTTTGCAGTACTGAGTCGGCTATTATAGGCACTTTAGGTTATGGCCATCCTGATAACTTAATTCCACTGATTAATACCACACCTTCAACGGTTGATTTACAGCATATTTTGAGCGATTTAAATTCGCAGCATAAAAAGCTGGTAGCCATGGAAGTGTCATCTCATGGATTAGTGCAGCAGCGTGTTGCTAAATGCGCGTTTAAAGCGGCTGTGTTTACTAATCTTTCGCGCGATCACTTAGATTACCATGGTGATATGGCAAGTTACGGTGATGCGAAACTAATGCTTTTCCGTGATTTTGAACCGCAAGTTGTAGTGCTTAATCAAGATGACTTTCAAGCTGAGCAATGGCTTGAAAAGTATGATTTTAATAACTTAATTTGTTATGGCCGCAAAAACTTAGCTCCTAAGAATGCTCAGTACGTTTATTTTTCTAATGTTAAATATTCAAGTGAAGGTATTTCGGCGCAGTTATCGACTAGTTGGGGTGATATTTCAATTAAATCGCCTTTGTTTGGCGAATTTAATTTATATAACTTAACGGCCGCGATCGCTACATTACTAGGGCTTGGTTATCCGCTTGAGCAATTAGTTTCAGGTTGTGCACAGTTACAGCCAGTAGCAGGGCGAATGCAAGCATTTAGCCAAGCAGGCATGCCGACGTGTGTTGTTGATTACGCACATACACCCGATGCACTTGCACTTGCATTACAAGCATTGCAGCTGCATGTGCCAGGTGGTGTAAGTTGTGTATTTGGTTGCGGTGGTGACAGAGACAAAGGAAAGCGTGCATTGATGGCGCAAGCTGCAGAGCAAAACGCTAATAAAGTTATTATTACCAGTGATAACCCTCGCTCAGAAAACCCTGATGACATTATTGCAGATGTAGCTGGCGGTTTAACCCATCCTCAAAATGCACATTTAGAGGCCGATAGAGCAACTGCAATTCGTTTTGCTATAGAAAACGCTACAGCTGATGAGGTTATTTTGATTGCAGGTAAAGGCCACGAAGATTATCAAATTATAGGCGATAAGCGAATCGACTTTTGCGATCGCCGATATGTACAAGAACAACTAAAAAAAGCAGTAAGAGGGATAACACAATGATCCCAATGGATTTTGATTGGTTAGCTAATGTGCTAACAACCGATTATCAAGGTGATAATCAACACGTGCTTAATATAAATACTGATACTCGTACAGTGTGCGATGGCGAAGTGTTTTTAGCACTGAAAGGGCCAAATTTTGATGGGCATAAATTTATAGCTGAGGCTAAACAAAAAGGAGCTATTGGCGTTATTGTTCAGCACAAAGTTGATGTAGATATTCCACAATTTATAGTAAGCGATACACGTATTGCACTAGGTGCAATTGGCACCGCTGTTATGGCGCAAGTGGCGCCTAAAACAATTGCAATTACAGGAAGTGTAGGCAAAACCACCGTAAAAGAAATGTGCGCCGCTATTTTGTCGGTCCATGGTGATGTATTAGCTACTAAAGGTAATTTTAATAATGATATTGGCGTACCACTTACGTTACTGCGCTTAGAGCCACAGCACCGCTTTGCAGTAATTGAACTAGGTGCAAATCACTTAGGTGAAATTGCTTACACCACTGCAATGACAAAACCAGATGTAGCCGTTGTATGTAATGTTGCAGCGGCCCACTTAGAAGGTTTTGGTAGTTTAATGGGCGTCGCAAAAGCTAAAGGTGAGATTTTTGATGGCCTTAAAGATGATGGCGTTGCGATTGTTAACTGCGATAGTGAATTTAGCCAATATTGGTTAGATAAGCTTGAAGGGCGTAATGTTAAACGTTTTTCTACAACTGAAAAACTAGATATTTGGGCAGAGAACATCACGCTTGATGCCAATGCGCGTGCAAGCTTTACGCTTTGCACTAAAAACAAGCAAGTACCTGTTACTTTAGCATTGCCTGGTAAACATAACATTGGGAACGCGCTTATTGCAGCCGCATTAACTAGCGAGTTTGATGTAACTCTTGAAGAAATAGCCAATGCACTTGCCACAATGGGTGATGTAAAAGGGCGCGTTAATTTAATTGAAGTGTCTGATTTACTTACCGTGGTTGATGATACCTATAATGCCAATGTTAAGTCGGTAAAGGCTGCGATTGACTTGTTAAGTGATATGCAAGGTCACCGCATTTTAGCACTCGGAGACATGGGTGAGCTTGGTGAAGATGCACGTAAGTACCATCAAGAAGTTGGCGAGTATGCACTTGAGCAAGGGATTGATGAGTTATTTACATTAGGTGTATTAAGTAAATACGCAAGTGATGTGTTTGAACTACCTAATCGCCACTTTTCGAGCCGCGAACAGATGCAGCAAAAAATTCAAGAAAGTATTAATAAAGTGAATACTAAAACAACAATAGTAGTGAAAGGATCGCGCAGTTCTCGCATGGAATTATTAGTAACCGATTTAGTTAATGGCCAGCAACAAGCCATCAATGGAGTATCATAATGTTAGTTTGGCTGGCAGAGTATTTAACACAGTATTTTAGTGGTTTTCATGTTTTTTCGTATTTAACGCTACGTGCCATTTTAGGTATTTTAACTGCGCTAATTATGTCTCTTTATTTAGGACCTAAGTTAATTCGTGGTTTGCAACGTATGCAAATAGGCCAAACAGTTCGAGACGACGGTCCGCAATCGCATTTGTCTAAGTCGGGTACACCGACTATGGGTGGCTTACTTATTTTAGCGGCTATTTTTACCAGCACGCTACTTTGGGCCGATTTATCAAATAAATACGTATGGGCAACACTGTTTGTAATTGGCTCTTTAGGTATTGTTGGCTTTGTTGATGATTACCGTAAAGTTATCCGTAAAGATCCAAAAGGTTTAATTGCTAAGTGGAAGTACTTTTGGCAGTCGGTCATTGCATTAGTTGTAGCTACTGCTTTGTACTTTACCAGTGCACAAGCATCTGAAACATCACTTGTTGTTCCATTTTTTAAAGACGTGTTACCGCAATTAGGTTTGTTTTATATCGTGCTTACGTATTTTGCCATAGTAGGTACATCAAACGCGGTAAACCTGACCGATGGTTTAGATGGCTTGGCGATTGTGCCAATTATTTTAGTGGCTTCAGCACTGGCAATTATTGCTTACTTAACAGGTAATATTAACTTTTCGGCTTACTTACATATTCCACATTTACCGCTGGCGAGTGAGCTTGTGGTTGTATGTACTGCCATTGTGGGCGCAGGGCTTGGCTTTTTATGGTTTAACACTTACCCAGCACAAGTATTTATGGGCGATGTTGGCTCATTAGCACTTGGTGGCGCATTAGGTATTATTGCTGTTTTAGTACGCCAAGAGTTACTGCTTATTATTATGGGCGGTGTATTTGTAATGGAAGCGCTATCGGTAATATTACAAGTGGGGTCGTATAAATTACGCGGACAACGCATTTTTAGAATGGCGCCGATTCATCATCATTATGAATTAAAAGGTTGGCCAGAGCCTCGCGTTATTGTGCGCTTTTGGATTATTTCTGTTGTGCTAGTGCTTGCTGGCTTAGCTACTTTAAAGATTCGATAAATGCAGTATTTAAACGAGATAAAAAACAAACAAATAACAGTGCTCGGACTCGGTGTAACCGGTCTGGGCATTGTGCGTTTTCTATTATCTCATGGCCTAACACCAAAGGTCGTTGATAGCCGAGTAACCCCGCCGGGGATTGATTGGTTAAAAGAGCACGCGGCAACTCTAGATACCCACTTCGGTAATTTGGATGACGTAGAGCTTTGTTCAAGCGATATGATTATTATAAGTCCCGGGCTTAGCTTAAAAATACCAGCTGTTGCAGATGCAATTAACGCAGGTGTTGAAGTGATTGGTGACGTTGAGTTATTTGCACGCATTAATACAAAACCAGTCGTTGCAGTGACGGGCTCTAACGGTAAGTCAACCGTGGTTACGTTCGCTTATGAAGTGTTAAAAGAAGCCGGCTATAAAGTTGCTTTGGGTGGGAATATTGGCACAGCGGTACTTGATTTACTCAATGATGATTTTGATGTGTATGTACTTGAGTTATCGAGTTTTCAGTTAGATACCACAACGAGTTTAAAACCAGTAAGTGCAACGGTATTAAATGTGTCAGAAGATCACCTTGACCGCTACGACAGTTACCAAGCTTATATAGACTCAAAGCTAAGTATTTATAATTTTGCAGAGCTTATTGTTGTCAATGCAGACGATAGTCAAACACATCCAGTTGAGCGCGGTACAACCCCTTTAATTAGCTTTGGTGCTCAACAAGGTGATTACCATTTAGCCCAGCACAATGGCGAAACTCACTTTATGGTTAAAGGCGATGCCTTTTTACCTGTTGATACGCTTGCGGTAGTGGGTAAGCACAATTATTTTAATACGCTTGCAGTAATGGCGCTCTTAAGTCCGTTTGAAGTAAGTAAAGAGCAATATAAAAATGCATTCGGTCAATTTAATGGGTTGGCTCATCGCTGCCAATTTGTAGCTGAGCTTAACGATGTAAAGTATTTTAACGATTCAAAGGCTACCAATGTTGGAGCAACTATAGCTGCAATAGATAGTTTAGCTAGTGACGGTGAAAATCTGATTGTTATTGCTGGTGGCGATGCCAAAGGCGCTGATTTAAATGCGCTTAAACCTTACATAGAACAGCATGTAAAAGCATTAATTTGTTTTGGTAAAGATGCATGTGACTTAGCTGCGATTACCAATAAGAGTTATTTAACTAACAATATGGAAGAAGCCGTTACTTTGGCCAAAGTACTTAGTAGTACAGGCAATATTGTTTTATTAGCACCCGCATGTGCCAGCATTGATATGTATAACAACTATATGCAACGCGGTGATGACTTTGTTCAGTGTGTAATGGCAGAGGCGTTATGATTGCTTTTGCCGATATAAGAGACGCATTAACACCTAAGCCTTCGGCGCAGTTATACGATGTACCGCTATTGTACTGCGTAATAATGCTCATTGGTGTTGGTTTTATCATGGTGACCAGCGCATCAATGCCCACCGCAGAGCGGTTATTTGATGACCCGTACCATATTACCATTCGCCACAGCATGTTTTTGGCAATGGCTTTTGTGCTTTTTTGGATAAGTGTTTGTGTGCCAATGGAGTGGTGGAAACGATCAAACCCTTATCTATTAATACTAGGTATGGTGCTATTAATAGCGGTATTGATTATTGGGCGTGAAGTAAACGGCGCTAAACGATGGATACCTATTGGACCTGTTGGTTTTCAGGTGGCTGAGGCCGCTAAGTTGTACTTTTTTAGTTATATTGCGGGTTATTTGGTAAGAAAACGCGAAGAAGTACAAGAAAATATTAAAGGCTTTGCAAAGCCAATTGCTGTATTTGCAGTGTATGCACTGCTTATTCTGCTGCAGCCAGATTTAGGTACAGTGGTTGTTATGTTTGTAACAACGGTTGGTTTATTGTTTTTAGCTGGTGCTAAGTTATGGCAGTTTTTTGTACTTATTTTAACGGGCGTTGGTCTGGTTGTATTACTTATTATTGTTGAACCATATCGTATGGCACGTGTTGTTGGCTTTTTAGACCCTTGGGATGATCCTTTTGGCAAGGGTTATCAGTTGGTGCAATCGCTAATGGCATATAGCCAGGGTGGTTGGTTTGGCCAAGGCTTAGGTAACAGTGTACAAAAGCTACAATATTTACCTGAAGCACATAACGATTTTATTTTTGCCGTTATAGGTGAAGAACTTGGCTTAATAGGCGTTGTAAGTATTTTAACGGTATTAGCTACTTTAGTATTTAGAGCCTTATTAATAGGCCAACAAGCGCTTAAGTGCGGCAAGGAATATGAAGGCTACTTTTCATTTGCCATTGGTATTTGGTTTGCATTTCAAACCATGGTGAATGTAGGTGCGAGTGCGGGTATTTTACCGACGAAGGGTTTAACCCTGCCGTTTATTTCTTATGGCGGCTCAAGCTTATTAATTATGACGATTGCCACGGGTATTTTATTACGCGTAGATTTTGAAACCAAAATGGCAACCAAACAAGCCACCTCACGCGGAGGTAAGCGATGAGTAAAAAATTAGTAGTAGTGGCTGGTGGAACTGGCGGACACATTTTTCCCGGTATTGCAGTAGCCGATTATTTAAAACAGCAGGGCTGGCAAGTTAGCTGGATCGGCACACCAGATCGAATGGAAGCGAGCGTTGTACCTAAGCACAATATAGATATTGACTTTATTAACGTTAAAGGTGTTCGTGGTAACGGATTAAAGCGTCTTATTAAAGCCCCATTCATGGTAATTAATGCAGTATTGCAGGCGCGTAAGGTATTGAAAGAACAGCGTCCTGATGTAGTACTTGCAATGGGCGGTTATGTTACGGGGCCAACAGGAATTGCCGCAAAAAGTTTAGGTATCCCGCTGGTTATTCACGAGCAAAACGCTGTAGCGGGTATGAGCAATAAACTGCTAGCTAAGGTGGCTACACGAGTATTAGCTGCATTTCCAAGTGCTTTTGCACAGGGTCAAGCCGAGCTAGTAGGTAACCCAGTTCGCCAAAGCGTTATGAATATAGCCAAACGCGATGTATCAAGCCCTATTAATATTTTAGTAGTGGGCGGCTCGCTTGGCGCGCAAGTGCTTAATCAAACATTACCAGAAGCATTTAAAGTACTAAATAATACAGCTCCAATAAGTGTATGGCATCAAACAGGTAAGGGTCATTTAACTACCGTAGAAGCCGCTTATAAAATGCATGCTTTTACAGGCAGTAATGCAAAAATAGCTGAATTTATTGATGATATGGACGCAGCGTATAGCTGGGCCGACATTGTTGTTTGCCGTGCTGGTGCGTTAACTGTTAGCGAAATTGCAGCGGCAGGTAAAATGGCCGTTTTTGTTCCGTTTCCACATGCTGTGGATGACCATCAAACAGCGAACGCACAATATTTAGTGATGGCTAATGGCGCATTATTAATGCCACAAGGGCAGTTTAATAAACAATCAATTGTTGAACTATTAAGCCCATATTTAGCCCAACCTTCATTAATTACTGAAATGGCTACAAATGCAAAAAAACAAGCCATTTTAGATGCCACAGCAAGCGTAGCAACGCACTGTGAGCAAGTAACAAATAAGAGAAAATAAGTGAAAGAAACGTCAGTACAAGAAAAACACACACGCCCCGCAATGCGCCGAATAGAAACCATCCACTTTATTGGTATTGGTGGAGCAGGTATGGGCGGTATTGCTGAAGTACTCGCTTTTGAAGGCTACCGTATTACAGGTTCTGACATTGCCCACAGCGCTATGACAGATCGTTTAATTAAAGCCGGTGCAGAAGTATTTATTGGCCATCATGAAAATAACGTAAAAGATGCCAATGTAGTCGTTGTTTCAAGTGCGATTGATGAAACAAACCCTGAAATTATTGCAGCCAAAGCCGCAAGAGTTCCGGTTGTTCGCCGCGCAGAAATGTTGGCTGAATTAATGCGTTTTCGTCACGGCATAGCAATTGCGGGTACGCATGGTAAAACAACGACAACAAGCTTAATTGCGAGTATTTATGGACAAGCAGGGCTTGATCCAACCTTTATTATTGGTGGCTTGTTAAATAGCGCAGGTAGTAACGCAAAAGTAGGCAAAAGTGATTTTTTAATTGCAGAAGCTGATGAAAGCGACGCGTCGTTTTTACACTTACAGCCAATGGTATCGGTGATCACAAATATTGAAGAAGATCACATGGATACTTATGGCGGCAGTCTTGAAAAAATGAAAGACACGTACGTAGATTTCATCCATAACTTGCCGTTTTATGGTTTAGCTGTTGTATGTATTGATTCTGAAGTTGCTGCTGAACTTATCCCGCGTTTTGGTCGCCCAGTTATCACGTATGGTGAATCGAAGGATGCTGATTACCGCATGAGCGACTTTAGTCAATCAGCTAATACATGCACATTTACAGTAACTAACAAGCAAGGTGAGTGTTTAACTGCCACGTTGAATATGCCAGGTAGACACAACGCACTTAATGCAACCGCTGCGATTGCTGTGGCAAAAGATCAAAACATTGCGAATCATGCAATTTTAGAAGCGCTGCAGAAGTTTGAAGGTATTGGTCGTCGTTTTCAACACTATGGTGAATTTGAAAACGAGCGTGGCAATGTGATGTTAGTTGACGATTACGGGCATCACCCTTCAGAAGTTGCAGCAACAATTGCAGCCGTACGTGAAGGTTGGCCTGATAAGCGTTTGGTAATGGTATATCAGCCACATAGGTTTTCTCGTACACGCGACTTATACGAAGACTTTGTAAAAGTACTCGCTGATGTTGATCAGTTATTATTACTTGATGTGTATAGCGCTGGTGAAGACCCTATTGTAGGCGCAGATAGCAAAAGCTTATGTCGTAGCCTTCGTCAACGTGGCAAAGAGCCGCTGCATGTAGCAACAAACGCAGAGCTTGCTGGTGTTTTGGCCGCAAATTTACAAAATAATGATTTAGTATTAACCCAAGGCGCTGGTAATATAGGTCAGTTAGTTAAAACATTAGCTGCGACGGGTATGTCGATAGAAAAACTTAAGCAAGGTGAAGTATGACTCAGGTAAACACACAATTTGGTAAAGTAGCGGTACTGCTAGGTGGTAACTCAGCAGAACGTGAAGTGTCTTTACGATCGGGTCAGGCTGTTTTAAATGCGCTGCAAAATAGTGGCATTGATGCAATTGCATTTGACCCGCAAAGTCGTTCTTTGTGGGAGTTAAAAGAATTAAATGTAGAGCGCGTTTTTATTGCTTTGCATGGTCGTGGTGGCGAAGACGGAACTGTACAAGGTGCGCTTGAATTTATGAACCTGCCTTACACGGGCAGTAATGTACTGGGTTCAGCACTTGCTATGGATAAAGTACGTTGTAAGCACTTATTTAAATCAGCGGGTTTAAGCACTGCACCTTATACCGTAGTTGACGCTAAAAAAGGCTTTGATGCTGCAGCTATTATGGGTGAGTTTAAAAAGGTAATGGTTAAGCCATCGCACGAAGGCTCAAGCATAGGTATGGCGCAAGCAAGTACAGCACAAGAACTTGAAGACGCACTAGCTAATGCATTTAAGTTTGATAATCAAGTGCTTGTAGAGCAGTGGATCACGGGACGTGAATTCACAGTTACAGTGCTTGGCGATGAAGTACAACCAGTCATCGAAATGACTACGCCAAATGGTTTTTACGATTACCAAGCTAAGTATCAATCAAATACAACGCAGTATCATTGCCCTGCAGATTTATCAGAGCAAGATACTAAGTACTTACAAGCTATATCGCTAGATGCATTTGATTTAGTGGGCGCAAGTGGTTGGGGCCGTGTTGATGCGATGCAAGACGAGCAAGGTAACTTTTACCTGCTTGAAGTAAATACAGTACCTGGCATGACTGAAAAGTCGTTAGTGCCAATGGCAGCAAAAGCGAATGGGGCAACTTTTGAACAATTAGTTGTTCGCATTTTAGAGCAAACGCTTTAATATGCATCCCCTTTTAGAAAAAGCTCAGGAAATCAAACTGAAACTTAATTGGTCTTTGATTTTTGGTGTGAGCTTTTTTCTGATAGTTGTAATTGGCTTAGTGCAAATTACGACAGGTGTATCGGATTGGTTAGTTGAAAACAAAGATGCTCAAATTAAGCACCTTACAGTGCAAGGGCAGCCTAAATACACAGATGAAACGGCAATTATAAAAGCGATTAAAAAAGCCGATTTAAGTAGTTTTTTTGAACTTGATGTTAAGCATGTGCAGCAGCTAGTTCAAGACTTACCCTGGGTTGCTACCGCTTCGGTGCGTAAACAATGGCCTGATACTATACAAGTATATGTTGTTGAACATGAAGTAGTAGCACATTGGAATAGCGACTTATTGCTCAACCAAAGTGGTCAGGCATTTCAAGCCAGCAGCGATAAGTTAGATGATGACTTACCGCAGTTATACGGCCCAGAAGGCAGCGAAGAAGAAGCGTGGATTGCTTTTAAGCAATTTGATGAAATGCTAAAAGTTAACGGCTTAACGTTAACAAGTTTGGCATTGTCGGAGCGCTTTTCGTGGCAACTATGGTTAGATAACGGAATACGTTTAAATTTAGGACGTAAAGATAAAGCCAAGCGTGTACAACGTTTTATAGACGTTTATCCACGAATGGAACAACGTGCAGATGCACAAGTAGATACAATAGATTTACGGTATGATACCGGCCTTGCAGTCAGCTTTAAGCCAGTGCAAGAAGAACAATTACAAAATAAGAGTAAGGCATGACTAAGTCAGCAGAAAGAAACCTAGTAATAGGGTTAGACGTTGGCACCTCGAAAGTGGTTGCCACGGTAGGTGAAATCACCGCAGATAACAAGCTCAGCATTGTTGGTGTGGGCAGCCAAGTATCTCATGGTATGGATAAAGGCGGCGTTAACGATTTAAACTTAGTGTCTGAGTCTATTCGCCGAGCAATAGACGAAGCCGAGTTAATGGCTGATTGTCGTATTAGCTCTGTGTATTTGGGTATTTCTGGCAAACATATACAGTGTCAAAATGAAAGTGGCGTGGTGGCAATTAATAATACCGAAGTCACTGACGAAGACATTGAAAATGTAATTCATATTGCGCGTTCTGTGCCTATTTCGGCAGAACGTAAAATGCTGCATGCATTGCCGCAAGAATACAGTATCGACATGCAAGAGGGCATTAAAAACCCACTTGGTATGAGTGGTGTTCGTATGGAAGCGCGTGCACACATTATTACGTGCTCAAACGATATGGCAAAAAATATCGAGAAATGCGTAGAGCGCTGTGGTCTTGAAGTCGATCAACTTATCTTTACTGCATTAGCGTCATGTTATTCTGTACTAACAGATGACGAAAAAGAGCTAGGTGTTGCAGTACTTGATATTGGTGGCGGCACTATGGATATCACCATTTATATTAATGGCGCACTTCGTCACTCTGCGGTTATTCCAGTGGCGGGTAACCAAGTTACTGGTGATATTGCAAAAATATTTCGCACACCTATATCACATGCCGAGTCACTCAAAGTACAATACGCATGTGCTAGTAGCCAAATGGCAAGTAGCGAAGACACAATTGAAGTACCAAGTGTAGGCGGACGACCAGCAAGGTTAATGTCGCGCCATACATTATCTGAGGTGGTAGAGCCTCGTTTTAGAGAATTATTTGAGCTTGCGATGGAAGAAATTCGTCGTTCAGGCTTAGAAGACCAAATTGCGGCAGGTCTCGTTATTACAGGCGGAACTGCTAAAATGACTGGCGCGATGGAAGTGGCAGAAGACATCTTCCAAATGCCAGTAAGAATAGGCAAGCCAATCGGGATGGTTGGTTTGACAGACTATGTAGATGATCCTTCGTACGCAACCGCTGTTGGTTTGTTACAATACGGGCGTACCATGCAATCGATGAATGCACAAAAGTCGAAAGCAGAGGATAACAATAATTGGTGGAACCGCATTACTAAATGGTTCCAAGGCGAGTTTTAAGACTCAAGTCGGAGAGTAAACATGTTTGATATAATGGAACAACACAGCGAAGAAGCTGTAATAAAAGTAATCGGCGTGGGCGGTGGTGGCGGTAACGCTGTTGAGCACATGGTTAAACAACAAATAGAAGGCGTGCGTTTTATAGCCGCTAATACGGATGCGCAAGCATTACGTAACTCTGCTGCCGATATTACAGTTCAGCTAGGCACGCAAATAACCTCTGGGTTGGGTGCGGGCGCAAACCCTGAAGTAGGCCGTAAGTCGGCTGAAGAAGATGCAGATACAATTCGTGCCAGCCTTGAAGGCGCCGATATGGTATTTATTGCAGCCGGTATGGGCGGCGGTACAGGTACTGGTGCAGCACCGGTAGTTGCTAAAATTGCTAAAGAACTCGGTATTTTAACCGTTGCAGTTGTAACACGTCCTTTTGATTTTGAAGGTAAAAAACGTGCAGCAGCCGCTGAACAAGGCATTAACGAATTGTCAGAAATTGTAGATTCACTTATTACAATTCCGAACAATAAATTGCTTAAAGTTTTGGGAAAAGGGACTACACTTCTAGATGCCTTCGCTAAAGCTAATGACGTATTATTTGGTGCGGTACAAGGTATAGCAGAGCTAATTACACGTTCTGGTTTAATTAACGTGGATTTCGCCGATGTTAGAACTGTAATGTCTGCAATGGGTACTGCAATGATGGGAACGGCGTCTGCGTCAGGCCCTGATCGTGCACAAGAAGCAGCAGAAGCGGCTATCTCAAGCCCACTACTAGAAGACGTTGATTTAACAGGTGCTAAAGGTATCTTAGTTAATATCACCGCAGGTATGGACATTGCGATTGAAGAATTTGAAATTGTTGGTAATCACGTTAAAGCACTTGCGTCAGAAAACGCAACGGTTGTTGTTGGTGCGGTAATCGACCCTGAAATGACTGATGAGCTACGTGTAACGGTTGTTGCAACTGGGTTAGGCGGCGATCGTCGTCCACAGTTTGGTATTGTTGATAACGGCTTTAAAAAAGCATCAGGTTCTGATGTTGCAAGCACATCAAACCAAACGAGCAGTATGTACGTACCAAGCTTTGCAAGCCAAGATACAAACACTGAAGAAAACACTGCTAAAGCGCAAACGCAAAGCAAAGAAAAAGCGCCTACAACTAGTTCAAGCAGTGCATCAAGCTCTTCAGCACAAAACAGTAAAAAAGCGGATAAATCAGAAGGTGGTGATTATTTTGATATCCCCGCTTTTTTACGTAAGCAGGCTGATTAACATTTGATAATACTTTTGTTTGAAATATGTACAAATATTGAAAGGCAAAAGGATTTATGTTAAAATCCGCCATATAACTGTAACTGATTTAAAAGTGAGCATACCTATGATTAAACAGCGTACGATTGCAGAAGTAGTCAAAGCCATAGGAATTGGACTTCATAAAGGTGAGAAGGTCACAATAACTCTCCGACCTGCGAGCGCAAATACTGGGATTGTATTTCGTCGTGTCGACCTTGATCCGGTTGTTGATTTTGAAACAACACCTGAAGCCGTTGGTGATACGCAGTTGTGTACCTGTTTAATTAACAAAGATGGTGTTCGCTTATCGACTACTGAGCATCTTATTGCAGCCGTTGCTGCAATGGGAATTGATAATCTAATTGTAGAATTAGATAGCTCAGAAGTGCCGATTATGGATGGTAGTGCATTACCATTCATATATCTGTTACAAAAAGGCGGAATTGAAGAGCAAAACGTTGCTAAACGCTTTATCCGTATTAAAGAAAAAGTACGCATTGAAGAAGGTGATAAGTGGGCTGAAGTTGAACCATATGATGGTTTTCATATCGACTTTGAGATTGCATTTAACCACCCAGCTATCAATGAAAGTCGCCAACGTATTGGGTTGGATATAACAACGCAAAGCTTTATTGAAGAAATTAGCCGTGCGCGTACTTTTGGATTTATGAAAGATATTGAATACATGCATGCAAACAACCTAGCGCTAGGTGGTAGCATGGATAGTGCTGTGGTACTTGATGAGTTCAAAGTTTTAAATCCTAACGGTTTACGTTATAGCGACGAGTTTGTTAAGCACAAGATATTAGACTGTGTTGGTGACATGTTTATGACAGGCCATAACCTTTTAGGTAAAGTAACTGCATTTAAATCGGGTCATGATTTAAATAATAAATTACTTCGTAAAATTATGGCTACAGAGTCAGCATGGGAGTGGGCAACATTTGAAACGCCTGTGACGATGCCTGCACCCGGTCTTGAGTTAGCTCCAGCCTAAAAGCAGTAAAAGAGCAGCTCGAAAAACAGTTATAAAAAATGACGCTAATTAGCGTCATTTTTTTGCGTGAAATTTAATAGCTCTATACTTTATTATAACTCCAAAAGAGCTTGTAACTGATTTAAACTAGCTACGGTATAGGTTGGCTTTATTCCGTCGGCTAATTGCTCACCAGGGTGCTGTAACCAGCAAGTATCAATACCTGCATTGTTGCCGCCAAGTATGTCACTTGCAGCAGTATCACCCACCATAAGTATCTCGCTTTTATCTGGGTTACCCATTAGCTCAAATGTGTGCTCGAAAATCGCTTTATTCGGTTTTGCTATACCTACAAGTTCAGATATAACTAACCATTCAAACATATCTTTTAAGCCAGTATGCTCAAGGCGTACGGTTTGTAAGCGGGCAAATCCGTTAGTAATAATACCTAATCTAGCATTTGGCTTAAGTTTATTTAAAAGCTCAATAGCACCAGGTAATGGCTCGCAAATTTGCGCCATAGAATCTAAAAAAGCATCGTTTAGCTCTTTTGCTGGCACATTAAGTTTTGAAGCCCACTCATTAAAGCGTGTTACTTGTAAGTAATCTGCGCTAATAGTGCCATTTTGATAATCAACCCACAGCTGCTTATTGGTTTTTTGATAATGAATATAATCGTCTTGGCTAAAATCTACGTTGTAAGCTTTAAACATGCGAGTCATGCCCGCTAAAATATCAAACCTAAATAAGGTTTCGTCTGCATCAAACAATACATAGTTGTACTTCATTAAACTTCCTAAATTAATTTGTTTGGCCGTATAGCTCAGGGTGTAAAAAAGGTGCCATAGCTAAAGTGAGTGCTTGTGTATAGGTACTTTCGCGCGTGGCATGATTGTTGGTAAGTAGACCAATAGCGCCACCTTTTTGTTTAACGTTGGTGGTATTAAATGCTTTGTCCATTACATCGCCAAGTTCTTCACCTTTAAGTAATGCATTATAAAGTACTTGGGGTAGAGGAAGGTTGCTGCTACGCCCTACAACTTGATCTAAGGCATTATCAATAACAACGAAAGCAAAGGTTGCTGCACCATAGCTAAATTGCTCTGCACCGCCTTCCATTGCAACGTAATAGTGAGCTTGGTGGTGCTTTTTGCAATAATTAACACGGTTTTGCGCGCCAATACGTGTTTCGTCTTCGCCAATAGGCTGATCGGCCACGCCTGAGGGAGCATTCACACCTTCACAGTCAATGATACATTCTGGAAAATACATAGTAAAAATATGTTTAGCGGCATTTATTTTTACAGGATTTTTAGAACCGACAATAATTTTTAATTGTTGTGACATGCTGATCTCACCTTGAGCAAAATCAGCAGTGTACGTGAGTTAGCTTTAACAAAAAAGAGTCGGTAATCAAATAGGTAAATCGAGTGGTGCTAGGTTTTCCAGTGCACGCTTTTTCAAAATAATATCTTTAATTAATGGGGTAAGCACAAGCTCCATAGCCAAGCCCATTTTGCCGCCTGGTACTACAAGCGTATTAATACGAGACATAAAACTGCCTTCGATCATGCGTAAATAATAAGGAAAATCAACATCATCAATACCCCTAAAGCGAATAACTACAAAGCTTTCATCGAGTGATGGAATATCTTTGGCGCTAAATGGATTTGAGGTATCAACAGTAGGCACCCGCTGAAAATTAATATGGGTACGAGAAAACTGCGGGGTAATATGATTTATATAGTCATCCATACTGCGCACAATAGAGCCCATAACCGCTTCGCGAGAATGGCCTCGTTCGGATGTATCGCGTATTAATTTTTGAATCCACTCAAGGTTAATAATTGGAACCATGCCTATTAATAAATCGACATGCTTTGCCACGTCTACATCTTGATCAACTACACCACCGTGTAACCCTTCATAAAACAAAATATCAGTATTGCTATCAAGGTCTTGCCAAGGAGTAAATGTACCCGGTAATTGATTGTATGGGACGGCTTCATCAAAGGTGTGTAAGTATCGGCGTAACTTACCTTGGCCTGTTTCACTATAGTTTTCAAACAACGCTTCTAAAGCACCAAAGTCATTTGCTTCTCGGCCAAAGTAACTAATGTGTTTATTTTCTTGTTGTGCTTCACGTACTTTTTTATCCATTTCAGGGCGAGTGTAACGATGAAAGCTATCTCCTTCGATAAAAGCCGCTTCAATATTAAGGCTACGGAAAATATGTTTAATTGCATTGGTTGTGGTGGTTGTACCCGCACCAGACGAACCCGTAATCGCAATAATAGGATTTTTAGCTGACATGTTAATTCTCTTTTTTAGGACCAGGTTTTATAACCAGACTAAACTTAACATTATTTTAAGCCGTTTGGGTATCTTAAGAGTTGACTGACTTAGCTCAAGTGACGTCATCAGCAAATAACGTTATCATGAGGTGCTTAAAATTAAAACGAGAGAAAGCATGAAACTTATTAAACCATTACTTGGGATATTTTCTATAGCAGCGATTAGCCCAATTATGGCGCAGGCTAGCATGCCAAAAAGCCAAGTATTACTTGCTGATTTAAATACGCCTTATGGGGTGCAAGTTAGTATAGTGAGTGATAAAAACAGTTATAACAACCAACCGCACTTAACAAGTACAGGTTTATACTTTACTCATGAGGTGATTGCAGGTGAGCAAAGCCAAACCGATATTGCTTATTACGATTTAACATCAAAAAAAGTTATTAATATCAGTAACTCTCCCGTAAGCGAATATTCACCAACGGTTATGCCAAGTGGTGATGCAGTATCAGCGATTGTTGTAGAGGCAGATGGTAAGCAAAAACTGTGGCAATACCCACTCAAAAGCGAAGATGCGCCAAGTCGTATTTTTGATTGGATTGAACCTGTTGGGTACCATGCATGGGGTGTTCAAAATGATTTAGTGATGTTTATTTTAGGAAAGCCTCATACTCTTCAATATACTTCTGTTGCACAAGCGAAGGGGAAAATAGCTGCCAGTAATATTGGCCGAACGCTTATTTATAACAACTCTACGGCTGCATTTTTATTTAGTTACACTAAAAACGAGCAACATATTTTAGCGAGTTTTAATCCACAAGATAAACAAGTTGAAGACCTACTAAGGTTACCTGCTCAAGTTCAAGATTTTATTTTGAAAGATGATGCAACTATCGCTTATGCTATTAAAAACCGCGTTTATCAGCGTAAACTTGATGGAAGTAATGAAGTATCGCAATGGCTTAATTTAAGCACCTACTGCGAAACAAATATAACAAGAATGAGTTACAACAATGAAAAACTCGCTTTTGTATGTGATATAACGCAGTAAAGCAGACAAATAAATTCAGATTTTATTGTGTGTATGCGTTAATCTAATACGCAAATTAACTAATAGGGATTACACGTGGCTTATAGTGCAGACGAGCTGACAGAACAGCTCATTAAATTACAGTGTAGAAGTAATTTTAAGATTAAAAATATTGCAGAGTACATGTTAGTAAACTCTAAAGAAGCATTTTATACCCACAGCGAAAGCGGCAAGGGTAAAATAGTAATTCGCCCAGCATTTGAGGTGTTTAGCGATGACTTTAGTGATATTGATGGCGTAACTCGTGCGCAAGGCTACTTTCATAGCAGCGAGATGACACGCTTTCCTACACGTATTTTTAAAAGTGCTCAGCCTATTCACTACGGTGTGGCATTTAAAATAAACTCTGAGCAAGCAGCAAAAGACTTTATAGTCAAGCTAACGATGATTATTGGTAACTAGTAAAACATAAACGTAAAAAGCCGCTGAATTTATATTCAGCGGCTTTTGTGTTTTTATAGCTTAATAAACCTAAGGGTTACTTACTTTTTAAGAAGCTATTAACCGATTCTAGTTCACGTGTTTTAAGCGCGATACAATCGTTTGTGCTTTCTTCAAGCTTACTTAATGTACGAGCGTAACCGGCTACATCAGCTACTTTTTCGTTAAAAAAGGTCTTTGTTTTAGCTAAGCTTTCTGCATTACAACTCGCCGTTGTAAAGTACGGTAAGTTAGGAATAAAGAAAGGCGGTAAGCTTGCTGTTACTTTATCGTAGTTACTGTAAACCCAGTCAATAAATAACGCTTGGCGCTCATCTGTATAACTTTGACCTGACAAAATAGTACGCATGTCAGAGGCAGTTACTTCATCCGTTAAGCTATAAGCTAATACCGCTTTTTGTAATTCAGGTTTACCAAAAAAGCCCATTGCAGCAAGCATGTTAGTGCGTACTTGTGGATCTTTCGTTGTTTTAAACGTTGTCATGAATTGATCAAGCAGCGCTTTGTCACCATGAAAAGCAGCAAGAGTTAAGTACGTACCGGCTAAGTAAGGGTCTACTTTTTGTGGATCATTTAAATAAACTTGTGTTTGTTCTTTCGCTTTACTGATTACGTTTTGATCTTCACCATCAAAACCTAAGCGTGATACAACGGCCGCACGAAGTTGTGCAATAGCTCCGTCTTCTCCCGCTTTAGCTTCTAAACCATATTTTTTAGCTGCAGGCGTTACTGCATTACGAATAAATTCAGGCCATAGGTCTTTATTGCTATCGTCTTTAAAGGTACGTTGTTGCGATACTAAATAACCTAGTGCGGTATTTGCTACGCGAGGGTGGCTATCGCTTACGAACACTTCAAGTGTTTGCATTAACTTAGCAGCAGATATAACACCAGCGTCAAGTAGTGCATCAGTAGCCGATAACAACGCTAAGCGCTCACGGTCACTCAGTACGCTTGGCGCCTTTTTAACAAGTGCGCTAAATTGTGCGTCATCCATTACCCAGCGGTAGTAGCCTAGTGCACCTTGGTCAGGATAAATCCATTCTGGCTCAAAGTCTAAGTCTAGCGTTTGGCTTTGTTTATTAAGTAATACATTTGCTGTTTTTACTTTATCGCCAGCACCATATTTAATTGCAACCGGTACATTCCATAACTGCTCTGGCGCATCAACGCCTGCATTTACAAAGCGGCTTTGTGAAATAGTTACTTTGCTACCTTGTTGAGTTACTTTAACTAGTGGGAAAGAAGACTGTTCAATAAACGATTTTAAAACACTCGCTACGTCTTTATTTGATGCTTTACCAAGTGCTTCCCATAAGTCGGCCGCTTCAGCATTTTTATATGAAAACTCTTTTAAGTAGCTTTGAATACCTTTTTGGAATGCATCTTCGCCAATCCAGTTTTCAACCATAGCAAGTACTGAGCTGCCTTTACTGTAAGCTAGACCTAAACCGTCCATAATGTCGGCTTCGGTTTTAATTGGCTTACGAATAGGCTTAGTGCTTAAACGTGCATCAAGTGCCATCACGTTGTTTTGTGGCAAGTCTAGATGCGATTCAAACTCAGGGTTAAGCTGCTTAGTAATTTTTGCAGCCATCCAGCTAGCAAACGCTTCGTTTAACCATAAGTCGTTCCACCATTTCATGGTTACTAAGTTACCATACCATTGGTGAGCAAGTTCGTGAGCAATAATTGATACATTACGTTGTTTTTTACTGCGTGTTGCGGCAGCTAAATCAACCAATAAAATATCTTCTCTGTAGGTCACTAAGCCTGAGTTTTCCATTGCGCCAAATGGAAACTCTGGTACCGCTACTGAGTCTAATTTTTTGTAAACGTAAGGGATACCAAAATACGCTTCAAGTGCGCCCAGTACTTTTGGCATATTTTCTTTTGCGTATTGGGCTAAGTGAATTTTACCTTGAGGGGTAATTACACGACCAGGAATTGGCATGCCTTTAATTTCTAATTCTTCAAACGGGCCAACAGCCATCGCTACTAGGTATGAAGGGATTGGCGGTGTTTTATCAAAAAAGTGTGTGGTCATATCGCCATTAACTGTTGTTTTTAACTCTGGCGTATTTGAATATACTTTTTGTGATGTAGGCGCAGTAATCGTTAACTGAAATGGAATTTTGTAACTTGGCTCGTCAAAAACAGGAAATGCACGGCGTGCATCACTCATTTCAAATTGAGTAAATAAGTAAGGAGTGCCTTGGTCTAATGTTTTGTATAAACCAACACTTTGACGGTTATATGGCGCTGAAAAATCAACTTTAAGTGTGTATTTACCTGGTTGAATTTGCTCATCACAGCTAAATTTTACTTTACCTGTTTTAAGCATTTCATTGTTTAAATCACAGTTTTCATCACCAAGCAGTTGCGCCATTTTAACAGCGTAAGCTACGCCATTTAACTCAATGTATTTTGTTGGTTTTAGTACTTCTAGGGCAATCTCAGTCATCCCTGTGAATGTATCTTGGCTCGGGTCGAGTGTTAACGACACCTGTTGTGAACTTGGTTTTGCGAGTTTTTCAATAACGAATTCGTTAGCGTTTGCAGCACCCATTGCTAAAGCAACGCTCACTGTTAAGAGGCTTTTAAGAAACATAGTGATCCCTAGATTGTTGTTGTTAGAAACTACCCTAAATAGGCTTTTTTATGCTCATATAATTAGGGGGTTAGATATCCTAACAGTTTTTTTAAATAGAGTAATTGATTATAACGGTGACTTTAAGGGGAAATAGTAACAAAGTTTGTCAGTGGCTTTCGCGTGTTATAAAACGCTGCCAATGCAGGTGTGAGTTAATAATACGTATTTGTTGGACAACGGTATTTAATAAGTGGGTATCGCTAAACACATCGTGTGGATACTCGTTAAAACCCATCAAGTAATTAAAAGCGTCTTTAGAGTTAGCTTGTAGGGCGTATATACGCACTTGTTGCTCAAAGTTAAGACGAAGACTGCTTATTGCTGTTTTCATACCGAGTTGATCTACGTTTGGTATATCACATTTTTGCAGATAACCGGCTCGCTCACCTTCGCCTGAAAACCAAATGCGGACTTTTTCACTGTACCTGCCAGTTTTAGCGGGTAAGTCGAACATTAATCGGTGTTGGTTTTGCGATTTGATGAACGTTATATATTCATTAAATCCAGCATTTATAAGTGCTTGATGTACAGGAACTAAGCGAGGTTTTATTTTACCGTGGGTATGAAAATTAAAGCATAAGACGTTTTTTTCAAGGGACAGATCGTCAAGCGTTAAATAACCAATCTCATCGCTATAAGCACCACTATAATATGCAATTAAAGGGAGCCAAAAATGCCAGTGTTTTGGTTGCTCTCGTGCAACTTTAAAATCACCGTATATATATCCATTATAAAGAGTGTGCAGTTCCATGGCTGAAAAGGGCCGGCGACCAAGATGGGTTTTCAACGTAATACCTTGAAAATAATGATGTGTTTTATTTTATACCCAACTAGCAGTAGATGCTAGTCGGGTTTTATCCGCTTTTAGAGTAAAGCGTATAAAGTATTATTCACTCAATGCGCGAGCTAAACCTGTAGGTTCAATTTCTGCACATACTTGGTCGTCATTCCAATTGATACCAACAAGTGCGTTATCTTCATTTAAGTCTTCAACCCATGCATCTAAAAATTCATCAAGGTTGATTTCTACTGGGCTGTAATCTTTCCACTCTTCTTTACACTGTGCTTTAGCTGCTGCTTCACTTTCCCAAAGCAGTAGTACGTCAGTTTCGTCAAATTGGTTAGAATCGCACACTACAAAGCCATTATCTTCTGCACCAAGTGCCCAAATTACTTCGCTAACACGTACTTTTTCTACGAAGTTAACTAGTTGTGATTCAATTTCGATATCGCTCATGTGTTTACCCTTTTAAATTAGTGACGAGGATTGGTGTCTATTGCTGCTTGGCGCTCGTCATATTGCTTATGAAAAGCAACAAGCGCTGAATGCTGACTAAAGTCAGCTAATTCGCGAAAGCAAATCCAATCAAGCAGGCAGTATAAACTGATGTTGAGGTATTCACAGCTTTTAAATTCTTCATCGCTTAAATGGGTATTTAAAAAGCTTAATGTTTGTTCAATACGTTCGTTTTGCAGATTAAAAAATAATTTATCGCTTTTGGTGTCAAATCCAGAACGTTTACATAACACCATTTCTACTAACGAATCGTTACAAGCATTTATAGTCGTAAGTAAGTGCTCTTGAGGCCACGTTAGTTTTGGCTGACCTGTTTTTTCAAGTAAATAACGCAATATAGAATTAGAGTCACTAAGTGTTAAGTCGCCATCTACCAGGATTGGGATTTTTCGAGCTGGATTTTTACTAGCCATAGTAGGGCGATCTTGCTCAGAAAATATATCGAGACTTACAAGCTCTAGTTTGCAGCTGTTTTGTTGTGCCCAAATTCTAATGCGGCGCACGTAAGGTGAAGGTACAGAACCAATTAATTGCATAATTACTCCATAAAAAAGCCGCATAAGCGGCTTTTATCAAATGTTACTTACAGTACAGTTAAATTTATTCTGAACGGCTAGTAACTTCAAGTAAATGATAACCAAATTGAGTTTGCACAGGGCCTTGTACTTGATTAATTGGCGCAGAAAACACAACTTTATCAAACTCTGGAACCATCATCCCAGGGCCAAACTCACCAAGAGCACCGCCATCCTGACCTGAAGGACAATTAGAATGTGCTTTTGCTAGTTCAGCAAAGTCTTCGCCTTGCTCAATTTTTGTTTTTAAGTCTAAGCATTGTGCTTCACTGTCTACAAGTATATGTCGTGCGCTTGCTACTGTCATAAAATCTCCCGAGTATAGTGTGGTGTTTTTTTAACCGAATTGAAATGTCATTCTAGTTAGTTTCAACTAATTGTACCAGTATAAACTTATTTATCAGAAAACGCAGTTTCAATTGCAGTAATCATTTGCTCTGAATTAGGTGCCACTTTGCTGTTAAACCGTAAAACTGTTTTACGATCAGCAGACACTAAGTATTTATAAAAGTTCCAATTTGGAGAGCTAGTTTGCTCATTCAAATATTTAAAAATTGGATTTGCTTCGCTACCACGAACTTTGCTGGTGGCAAACATGGGAAAAGTTACACCATAATTTACAAAGCATACTTTCGCTGTTTCTTTTTCATTGTCTTCTTCTTGAAAAAAGTCATCAGAGGGGAACCCTAATACGACTAAACCTTGCTCTTTGTATTGTTGATATAGCGCTTCAAGGCCTTTAAATTGATATGTAAAACCACAATTACTTGCCGTGTTTACTATTAACAAAGGTTTATTTTTAAATTGGCACAAGTTAATAGATTCTTTTGAGCGAAGCTTTCGTATATCTACATTGGTAAAATCTTGGCAGTCCTGTGTAGAGGTTTTATTTATGATTGATGGTGTTTGAGCTTGAAGGGGAGCATTAATAAGTAAAGCCGTTAAACCTATTATAATTATTTTAAGCATTACATTACCTAAACTTTACGATTGTTTGATTGGATAATCATACGCTAATATGGAACAAATTGATCAACCCTCTAATGACCTATGACAATCCGTTTAGCAACTATTAATGATCTTAATGAAATTGTAGCCATTTACAACGAAACTATTGCAGGGCGAATGGTAACTGCAGATACGCAAGAAGTGAGCGTTGACGAAAAGCGTGACTGGTTTAATAGCCACAACGATAAAAGGCCTATTTACGTTTACTGCGAAAATAACCAAGTACTTGCTTGGGTAAGTTATAAATCGTTTTATGGGCGCCCAGCTTACGACGGCACAGTAGAAATGAGCATTTACATTACCAGTAAAGCGCAAGGTAAAGGGCTTGGTAAAAAGCTAATGATATTTGCTCAAACACAAGCTAAGCAATTAAATATTAAAGTATTACTCGGCTTTATTTTTAGTCATAACTTACCGAGTGTTAAATTGTTTAAGCATTTTGATTTTGCAATATGGGGTGAGTTGCCAAGCGTTGCCATAATGGATGATAAGGCGTATAGCCTTACTATTTTTGGAAAACATCTGGAATAAATTATTTTTCATAATGTTGTAATATTTTTTTACAAAGTAAGACGAAGGGTTTATGCCAATTAAATAAAAATAGTCTACGCTATTAACATATTAAGTTTATTAATTTGAAGTGTAGCTTGATGATTCGAAAAATATTAATTGTTGATAGTAGCAGTGTCATCGCAATGCGTGTGAAAGTGCTTTTAGAATTAATAGGATGTGAAGTCGAATTAATTCATTTCAGCATGCTAGACATGTATACCAATATAGGCGACTACGACTTAGTTGTTGTTGCCCATGGTGTGCCTGTTGATTCTATAAAACCGCTTGTTAGCCAAGTAGCGCAAGAGCGTTTTATGCTGCTTGCTCCAAAAGCACAAAGTGGTGAGCAACTAACTGCGTTTAGTGAGCTAAATCATGTTGCGCCTGACGCAACCGTGATCTACCCGTTTTTTTCTAATAAAGAAATTACTTCTCTTTTAGAGAGCTTACTAGAATTAGGCTCCAATCATATTTTGCAATTACCCGCTATTTTACTCGTCGATCATGTTCCTGATCGTCTCGAAAAAATGAAAAACAGCTTGATCGGTGCTCATATCGAGACCCATACAGCAACCACCTCTGCAGAAGCTTTAGAAATTACGAAAGAAAAGCAAATCGATATACTAATAAGTGATTTTGTTTTAGATGACGGAACCGGTTTAGAAATTTTTTCAAACTTAAAAATAATGCAACCACATTGCCGTTGCTTATTATTTACCTCACGTCCCGATCAAGTTTCAATGATTGAAGCTATTCGTCAAGGTGTAGAAGACGTACTTATTAAGCCATTGAACGACAGCTCATTATTACAATCAATACATAAACTGTGGCAAACAGAGTTATTAAAACGCCATAACGCAGAACTTGTCGAAAGGCTACAAGATACGGTTGATGCCCTGATTGAAAAAGACAGCCTACTTCAGGTTATTTATAAGCATACGCCTGATGCAATTATGTTGTTTGAGAAATGCGGTAGAGTGATAGAAGCTAATGATGCTTGTTTAAAACTATTTAACTTACCGTTTAACGAACTAGAAGGTAAATCAGTATTTAGCTTTTTAGATGATGATTCAACGTTAGGTATTAAAAATAAAATTTCGACATTAAATAGTAATCGCCAATTTAGCTGCGACTTACGTTTATCTAAAACTGCAGGGGGCTATATACCGTTAGTGGGATCTTTTAATGAGATAGATCACCATGGTGAAATAGCACTTGCCGTAATATTTAAAAATGTAACTCACCTCAAGCAAAAAGAAGATTTACTACTTGAAGCAAAAGATCTCCTTGAAGAGCAAGTAAGAGCGCGTACTTCACAACTCGAGCACGCTAAAAACGTCGCTGAGGCTGCAAACTTAAGTAAATCAGAGTTTTTAGCAAACATGTCGCATGAACTTCGAACACCTATGCACTCTATTTTAAGCTTTTCACGTTTTGGTTTAAGCAAACTAGAAACTGGAGATTTTGCAAAAGAGAAACTCATTAAATACCTATCGCGAATAGAGAGTAGTGGTGAGCGTTTACTGTCGTTACTAAATAATTTACTCGACCTATCTAAGCTAGATGTGGGTAAGTTTCCATTTAATCCTCGTCCATATAATTTAGCGAACATTATAAAAACAAGTATTGATGATGTATCTGGTACGGCAATGGAAAAAGAAATTGAGGTTGTATTTACCGCGCAGCCATTACCTGTAATTGCGCAATGTGATGAAGAGCAAATAAATCAGTTACTTCGAAACGTATTAGGTAATGCACTTAAATTTAGCGAACCCAAAAGTAAAATACGGGTAAATTTAGAGTCAGATAATAAGCTTGCTACTATAGAGGTTACCGATAATGGGGTCGGTATACCAGAAGATGAGCTGGAACATATTTTTACTAAGTTTGTACAAAGCAGCAAAACAAATAGCGGTGCCGGTGGTACCGGATTGGGCCTTGCATTGTGTAGAGAGTTTGTGTCTTTACATCAAGGTGAGATCACTGCACGTAACAACGAAAATGGTGGTGCAACTATATCTATACAGGTGCCATTAGAAATAAATCTAGATGATCATTTGGCTGAAGATCAATTAATACAACACAGTAATTAATTGCTAGTTAGCATACCAAGTAACTTTTTTGAGAATTTGAATGGATGATAAATTATGGCCTTAACTAAAATACTTGCCGTTGATGACGAACCCTTTAACCTTGAAATTATTGAGGAAATTTTAGAGGAGCTTGATTTTGAATTACAAGTAGCAACAAGTGGTCCTGAGTGTTTAAACATGGTTGAAGGCTATATGCCTCAGGTTATATTGCTCGACGTAAGTATGCCGCAAATGAACGGCTATGAAGTATGTAAGGCACTTAAAGCAAACCCAAATACAGCACACATTATTGTTATGTTTGTGTCTGCTCGTGGCACAGTTGAAGAGCGCATGGAAGGCTACTCGGTTGGTGCAGAAGACTATATTGTAAAACCCTTTGGCCATGATGAACTTAAGTCAAAGCTTAAAAATTTAAACCAAGTACTTGTTGAAAAACAAAGCCTTGAAAAGCAAGTTGAAGATGCTACATCAACTGCATTTAATGCCATGGCTAACAGCAGTGAAATGGGGCAGATAGTTAACTACGTTGAAAACATAGGCTTTATTAATGACCCTCAAGAGCTAGGTAAAGCGCTTATAGATTGCCTACAATCTTTTGATTTGCAAAGTAATGTTGAGTTTAGAGAGAACGATGAAATTAGTCACTTTGCATTAAGTGGCGTGTGTTCACCTATTGTGGTGGAGCTATTTGAAATGCTTAAAAACAAAGGGCGTTTACATGAATTTTCGCATCGAATTTTAGTTAACTATGAATTGATTAGCTTACTTATTTTAAATATGCCTGATCACGATCCAGATAAGCACGGGCGTATACGCGACCACGTATGTTTTATTGTCAGTGTTACCGAGCAGCAGCTACGCGCCATCATGACTAAGAAAATGCTTGAATCACAACAAGCAAAACTTAATGCCGTAGCAAGTACAGTTCACAGTAAGTTTCATGGCTTAATTAGCTTATTGAATGACAACCGTCAAAACAACGAAAAAGTGTTTAAACAGTTACAAGAAGAGCTCGAAGAACGTATCCCATCAATGGGATTAGATGAAGATCAGGAAGTGTTTATTTATAAAAAAGTAGATGAAACTATCCAAAACTCAGTGGCCAGAGAGGAGTCTGTTAAACAGGTAAAAGCAGCTTTTGCTGAAATTGAGCAAGACCTGTCATTGCTTTTAAAGAGCTAAATATACTTAATCAAATAATGTTACTTTAAGGCTTACTCCAACTGCATTATGCATCTCTGGGTAAGCCTTTTTCTACGATTCTGATTAACCTAGCCGTTTTACGAATTTGTAATCGTTGTTTATCGTTTTGTTGAGCAAGCGCCCATTCAATATGTTCTAAAACAAGCTCGCTGCATATTTGGCTTTTATCTTGTAAGGCATGAATAATAGCCGGGCTAAACTCTGCATTACCTAAACCGACCGCTATATTACGTAACCAACGTTCGTGACCTATGCGGCGAATAGGGCTGCCTTCGGTATTTTTTAAAAATGTAGGCTCATCCCAAGCAAATAGCTCAAGTAAATCTTTATTTTTTAATTGAGTACGAGGATGAAAGTCATTTTCATCCGTTATTTGTCCATAACGATTCCAAGGGCATACCAACTGGCAATCATCACAACCATATATACGGTTGCCTAATAAAGTTCGGTATTGTTCGGGTATGGGTCCTTGGTGTTCTATCGTTAAGTACGATATGCATTTACGTGCATCAACGACGTAAGGCTCTACAATTGCACCTGTTGGGCAAAGAGTAATACAAGCAACACATTTACCGCAGCCTTCAAACGTATTCTCTGCATCTATTGGTAGGGGTAAATCAATAAATAGCTCGCCTAAAAAAAACCACGATCCTGCTTCTTGATTAATTAATAACGAATGCTTACCACGCCACCCTAAACCGGCTTTTTCGGCAAGTTGACGCTCAAGTACCGGGGCTGAATCTACAAAGGGCCTAAAGCCATATTCGCCAATTTCTTGCTCTATTTTTTGGCCAAGTTTTTTTAAACGATTACGCATTAATTTATGGTAATCACGACCCAGTGCATAACGACTTATGTATGCTTTTTCTTTATTTTTTAAGGTTTTTGCAAAGCCAGCATCGGGAGGGAGATAATTCATTTTTACGGATATAACACGCTGTGTACCAGGTACTAATTCAGCAGGGCGAGCGCGTTTCATACCGTGAGCAGCCATATAATCCATCGAGCCGTGGTAGCCAGCATCAAGCCAGCGTTGCAATTGGGCTTCGTGCTTAGATAGGTCAATATCAGTAATACCTACTTCGCTAAAACCAAGCTCTTGCCCCCAGGTTTTTATTTGTAGGGCTAATTTTTCATAGTCTGGGGTAGGGTTGCTCACACACTTCACACACTTAAATTAATAGCTGCGTAATTTACCATATTTCTCTGAGCCCGAAAACGCTTCTTAGCGCACGAAGCGCTTTAACTGTTGTTGGGTCTGTAAGCTTAACTGTTGAGATTGCTCGCTATCGGCTAATGCCGTATCTATTTGCTGTTTAGCTTGCTCACCTAAAGCTACTATTTGCTCTACCGATTGGTGAGTATTAGTTTGAGTGCCCTCAAGCATATGTACAGCACTGGCTATTTGTTGGAGTTGCTGTTGGTTGTGCTCAAACTCACTAAGCATTTTTGTAAAACCCTCACAGGTTGCACTAATTGAGCTTTGTGCATTATTGGAGTGAGTCATTAATTGCTCTGACTCTTTATTTGTTTCATTTACTAGCTCATTCATTTGAGTAATAAAGTCGCTTATTTGCCTAGTTGCGCCACTTACCTTTATTGAAAGTGTGCGTACTTCGTCTGCAACTACGGCAAACCCTCTGCCAGCTTCACCCGCTCTAGCTGCTTCTATTGCGGCGTTAAGGGCTAACAAATTAGTTTGATCAGAAAACTCTTCAACCATTTTTAAAATACTACGAATGTTTTCACTGTTCTCTTTCAGTCCCGCAATTGTATTTGAAAAGCTACCTAGCATATTAGTAATAAGTTTAACCTGCTTTACTAAAGCAGCGAGCTCTGATGCAGATAGTTTTACAAAGTTAAGGTGTTCATTATTAACGTTATGCACGCTATCTGTATTATTTACTATGTTTTGTAAGCTTTGGGTTATTTGCATACTGGCATTAATAATACTGTGGCTTAACTGTATTTGTTGCTCACTTGATTGCTCAGTATTTTTCATCGATTCAGTGACTTGTATATTACTGTGTGCACTAGCTTGAGCACTGTTATATGTTGTGCTGAGTAACTCACTTAAATGGGCAGTAAATATATTATATTGTGTACTTAAATCTTTAAATTCGTCATACGAAAAGTGAGGAAGTTTTGCTGCTAAATTTGCATCTTGTTGGTTTATTTTTATCAAAGTATCGCGCATAGCGGTAACAGGGCGAACAATTAAAAAACGCATATAAAAAAGAGTAAAAATAAAACCAGATATAATAACAAGCGTAAGCAGCCAAAATAGCCCTGTACTTTGCTGTTGTTCGCTTAAACTCTGATGCAGCCAAAATAACGTAATTGCTTGGAATAATAATACAAAACTTAAATTACCGATTATTTTACGCGTTAACGTAAAAAAGAATGTTTGCTCTATATAGTTATAAATTTTCATAAAACTACTCATTATGCTTAAGCCCTACGATTCTTATTTTAGTTAGGGAGGTGTAAGTTAGCTTTTTTGTAACGATAACAAGTAAGCTTTGGTTCGCGCTGGGTAATTTGTAAAAATTCCGTCTATGCCATACTCAAGCATTAGCGCTATATCTTGTTCTCTATCGACCGTATAAGCATAAATCTTTAAGCCTCTTTTTTTTGCATCATCGGCAAAAGCCTTATTTATAAAGGTTTTATCTGCATGTACGCTATAAGCATTTAAATCACTTGCAAACTTTGCATAGTTAATTGGAATAGAAGAAGTAAGGGCGCCTATTTTAAGCCATGGTAGCTTGCTTTTAAGCCACTGTAGTTGATGATGATCAAACGATGATACTAAAATATTCGCTTTCGATATTTTGTTAACTTCAATGTTTTGTTCTAGTTGAGACACAAACCTTTCTAGTTCAAACGTATGTTTAAGCTCAATATTTAATAAAGATTTATTATTATTCCAATCAAACAACTGCTGAAGAGTGGGAATTTTTTCACCATTTCCAGCATCAAGTTTAGAGAGTTCATGTGCCGTAAAGTTACTCACCCTACCTTTACCGCTGGTGGTTCTATCGAGCCATGAGTCGTGTATTAACATGTAATCATCGATGGAACTTTGAATATCTACTTCAATACCATCAACACCTACTTTTAACGCTTCTAAAATAGCGCTTTTGGTGTTTTCAGGAAAATCCCCACTGGCACCACGGTGTGCAAATACTTTCATTGTCGAGCCTTTTTAGTGATTGACCACGTTTCAAAACAAGCGGCACTAACAATAAGTGCTCCACCAACTAACGTCATAACAGTAGGACGTTCATGAATAATTACTATAGCCAGTATGGTGCCATAAAGTGGTTGTAAGCAAGAAATTAACCCCGCAGTTGCCGCTGATAAATGCTTTAAACTTGCTGCAAATAATGAATGAGGTGTAGCCGTAAAAATAACACCTGCTATGGCAATTAAAATTAGGTCGTGATTACTAACCTCATATACCGGCACTTCTATAAATGCGCACAGCATAATGCTTGCCACTAAGGTTTGATAAAACATAGTTTGCGGGCCACCATATTGGCTAAAGTAGCGCTTATGGGTAATGTTTCTGATTGAAAAAAACAATGCCGATATAACACCTGTTATTACACCTAAGGTTACATCGTCGCCTAAGTTTGCACTTGGTACTAATAAGTAAATACCTAAAACAACCACCGCTGCACTTATTATATCTTTTGCTTTTGGCCTGCTTTTATTAAATAAGGGTTCTAAAAACACCGTCATTACGGGATAGCTAAAAAATGCCAGCATTCCAATAGTTATACCGGCCATTTGCATACCAGCAAAATAGGTAACCCAGTGAATACCCACCGCAACACCTAAAAATAATGCAATAAGGTAGTCTTTAGGCTTGTTTAGTTTAATTTGTTTTTTTTGAAAATACAGCATGGCTAAAATAGCCATTCCTGCAATTGCTGTTCTGTAAACGGTAATATCTAAAGCATTTAAACCAAGAAGCTTGGCAAATAGAGCGGTTCCGCCAAAAAGTAATACCGCTATGTGCAAATAAATTAAACTTTGCTGCTGAGATTGCATTTAGTTTCCTTGTTGTACTTTTTGAACATATTAACATTGCTTAAAAATTCTTAAGATGAATTTTTTTATCGCATGACAAATGTCATAAAAGTTGATGACACTTCACACTCTTATTATTTTTGTACGCTGGCATAGTTACCTTACTCAACAGGGGATAATTATGAATTCTTTAATTTTAATCAGCTTAACTATTAATGAAGTGCTAGAGGCGTTAAGTTTTACGATTACGTACGCAGATTGCTTTATGCTGGCATGCATTTTTATGTTATTTATATTTATTAATAAAAATAGTCCTATAAGTAAAAATAATATGCCTGAGGTATTAGTATGAGCTCGCTTAACTCCTTTTCTCAACAAAGTGATAAAGGTTTTTGGAAATATGGGCATTTAATTTTTACAGGCTTTTATTTACTCCCACTAATAATTAATTTTGCGAGCTTTACTGCTAACCAAATAACGATGTCTTTAGCCTTTTATGTTGCTTTTATTCTTTTATATGTAAAAGCAATAAACTGCAAAAGTGCAGGGGTGACCAAGTTGTTTGTAGCCATGCTATTAATTTGTTTTTGCGCCACTTTTTACACCACAGGTACTCCTACTTTATTTGGCTTTGCAGCCTACGTAGCAGGCTATGCATACAGTTACCATCAAAGAATTTATGCTGCACTCGCGATTATATCTACGGTTTTATTAAGCGCATATATTGGTGATATAGGGAAGGTTCAATACTTTTTAGCCGTTGCTTTGATTTTATGTGCAGCCTTATTTAGTTACGGTATTGCAGCTAAAAGAGAGAGCCTGTACAAAAAACGTGAGCAAGAAAGCGCTAACCAATTAGAGCAATTAGCAGCAATTGCTGAGCGTGAACGGATAGCCCGCGACTTGCATGATATTTTAGGCCATTCACTGTCATCAATTGCTTTAAAAGCTGAGCTTGCAAATAAATTAAACCAAGGTGAGCGTTACGCTCAAGCAAATAACGAAATTGCACAAGTGGCCGATCTGGCAAGGCAGTTACTTAGTGATGTAAGAAGCGCCGTTAGTGATTTAAAACAGCTTAACCTTGTTAGCCAAGTAGCACAGTTAAAACAAAGATTAATAGAACAAGACTTTAACGTTTCATTTAATGTGGTTTTAAATACTCTACCCGCTAAAGTAGAGGGCATCGCCGGCCTTATAATTAAAGAAGCCGTTACCAACTTGCTACGCCATAGCAGCACAAAAAATTGCGAAATAAATATAGAACAAACAGCGCTGCAACTACTCATCACCGTTATTGATCGTGCACCGTGCTCCACATTAAATTCGGGCAATGGCCTAAATGGTATTAAAGAGCGAGCAGAGCAACTCAATGGCAGTGCAACATTTACCTGTGGCGATATTTTTACTTTAAATGTAATGCTACCAATTTCAGCTAAGGATTTACAATGATCAGAGTGTATTTAGTGGAAGATCAAGCGCTTGTGCGCGACGCAGTAGCAGCATTGTTAGGACTCGATTTTAATATTGAGATTATTGGGCAAGCAAGTAATGGGCAAGATGCACTTAATGCAATTGAGGCGCTTGATAGTGATTTACATCCCGATATAATTTTAACCGATATAGAAATGCCAACCATGAATGGTATAGAGCTGAGTGAAAAAATAGCCGCTAAGTTCCCCGCTATAAAAATGGTTATTATGACCACATTTTCTCGTGCGGGTTATATTAGGCGAGCGCTTACGGCAGGTGTTAAAGGTTTTATTTTAAAAGAAGCACCCAGTGAAGAGCTAATAAATGCGCTTAAAAAAGTAATGCAGGGGCAAAAAGTAATTGACCCAGAGCTTGCTATTAATGCACTAGACGACTCCGACCCGCTTACCGATAAAGAGCGAAAAGCGCTTAAACTTGCAAGCGACGGCCTTAAAACAAGCGACATAGCCAAGCAGTTATTTATAAGCGAAGGTACTACACGTAATTATTTATCAGACGCTATTGCTAAGTTAAACGCCACTAACCGTATAGATGCTGCACGTATAGCTAAACAAAAAGGATGGCTTTAAATAGTGGGTTTATAAATTATAAGCAAAGTATTACTTATAAAAGTAACGAACAGCGCTTAAAATTAGCTTAAAATTAGCTTAAAATTAGCTTAAAATTAGCTTAAAAAGCGTTAAAAGAGGGTTTAATGGCAAATTTAATAGAACTAATAACTAAAAATAGTACTGCAATACTCACTATGAATACCGCTGAAAACCGTCACAACCCAGCATTTTTGGCTGAGTTTAATTTACATCTTGACCATATTGAAGCAGATCAAAACATTAAGTCAGTTATTTTAACGTCTGCGAGTGACAAAAACTGGTCATTGGGCATCGACCTTCAATGGATGTCCAATCCAAGTATTTTACCAGCAGCTATTTCTGACTTTATGATTCAAATAAGTGACTTGTTTAAGCGCATAGTTACTTTTCCTATGCCTATTATTGCTGCGTTAAACGGGCATACCTATGGCAATGGTTCGGTGCTTGCGTGTGCGTGCGATTTTAGATTTATGAAGTCAGATAAAGGCTTCTTTTGTTTTCCTGAAGTGGATGTAATGGTGCCGTTTGTACCGTCGATGTTTCCTATAATTAATAAAGCTATTTCGCAAACATTCTTTAATCGTTTAGCTATGTCAGGAGAGCGTGTTGGTGCACAGCAGTTGCTAGACAATAAAGTGGTTGAAGCTGTGTTTGCAAATAACGATGAACTACAAGCAGGTGTACTTGAGTTTGCCCAGCAGTTTAATAAAAACCGCTGGATTTACGCTCAAAATAAATCACAAATGAATAAGCAAATTTTGCTTACAATGAAAGAAGAAGACCCAAGCTTTATTGATAATATAAGCAAACTGCTCTGGAAAAATCTACAAAAAAAATAGTATAAGTCTTAGTATTGCTACTAGATGAAAACACTTTGCAGTTAAGGGGTCGTTAAGCCCCATTGCGCTAGATTTTTAAACTATACAGCAAGATAAACAGCAAGGTAAAAGTGCTTTCTTAAAAGTTTAATCGCTTTTACCTGTCTCATTATAACTATATGGGTTAAAATACCTACATAACCAACTAACAAGATAGTGAATGTCAAACCAAGATCCAAATCTCAGTCGAGAACAAGAAAAGTACGAAAACCCAGTCCCTAGTCGTGAGTTTATACTTACTCACCTTCAAGAGCGTTCAAAACCTGCTAACTACGCGCAATTATGTGAAGAACTAGCAGTAAACGATGACGAACGCCAAATAGCATTTAAACGCCGCCTTCGCGCTATGGAGCGTGACGGACAGCTGTATTTTAATAAATTTAAATGCTATGCCCTAATTGACGAAGCCGGTTTAACCAAAGGCAAAGTAATAGGCCACAGAGACGGTTTTGGCTTTTTAGAAGTTGAAGGCGAGAGTAAAGATTGGTTTATTGCTAAGCACCAAATGAATATGGTGTTACATGGCGACATTGTACTAGCTAAAGGCACTAAACGTGGCTCTGGCTCAAAATGCGATGCACGTATTATAAAAGTGCTTACTAACGAGCGCGCGCCAATTGTTGGCCGTTACTTTGTAGAGCATGGTGTTGCCGTTGTGGTAGCTGAAGACCCGCGCATAACGCAAGATATAATGATTTTACCAGGCAACGAAAACGGTGCCCGCCATAACCAAATGGTGCAGGTTAAAATTACTCAAAATCCAAGCCGTAACATGAACGCGGTAGGTAAAATTATTGATGTACTTGGTGAGCATTTAGCCCCAGGTATGGAAATCGAAGTCGCACTGCGCAATCACGATATTCCACATGTATGGCCAGAAGAAGTTGAAGCACAAGTTGCTCACCTAGGTGAGTTTGTTGAAGACGCTGACAAACAAGGCCGCGTAGATTTACGTGACTTACCACTTGTAACTATTGATGGCGAAGACGCTCGCGACTTTGATGACGCCGTATACTGTGAACCTAAAAAATCGGGTGGCTGGCGCTTATGGGTTGCCATTGCCGATGTATCGCATTACGTAGGAATGAACACGCCGCTTAACAAAGAAGCAATTTTGCGTGGTAACTCAGTGTATTTTCCTGAGCAAGTAATTCCGATGCTACCAAAAGTGCTTTCTAACGGATTATGTTCGCTTAATCCAAAAGTAGATCGCTTATGTATGGTTGCCGAAATGACCGTATCGAGCTCGGGTAAACTTTCGGGCTATAAGTTTTACGAAGCGATAATGAACTCGCATGCACGTTTAACTTACACCAAAGTAAATGCCATTTTACAAAACGACGAAAAACTACGCGAAGAATACTCAGCCGTAGTGCCACATTTAACTGACTTACAGCAAATGTATATGGCACTTAAAGCAGCACGCCAAGACCGTGGTGCCATTGAGTTTGAAACCCTAGAAACACGTTTTGTATTTAACGCTCAGCGTAAAATAGAATCAATAGTGCCTGTTATTCGTAACGATGCGCACAAACTAATTGAAGAATGTATGATTTTAGCCAACGTATCGGCGGCTAAAATTCTTGAAAAGCACGAAGCAAGCGCTCTTTATCGTGTGCATGACGAACCAGACAGCGAAAAGCTAGGTAACTTTACTAAGTTTTTAGGCGAGTTAGGTATTCAAAGCACATTAAGCGACGAGCCAACGCCAAAAGAAATAACTCAAGTATTAGCGCGACTAGGTGACCGCCCAGAAGCCGAACTTATTCAAACTATGCTACTGCGTTCAATGAAACAAGCTGTATATCAGCCAGATAACATTGGTCACTTTGGTTTAGCGTTATCGGCTTACGCGCACTTTACATCGCCAATACGTCGTTACCCAGATTTAGTAGTACATCGTGCTATTAAAGCAGTTATAAAAGCACAAGGTCAGCAAACGTCTGGCGAATACGCTTATACCGACGACGAAGTTGATCAACTAGGTGAGCAGTGTTCTACCACAGAGCGCCGCGCTGACGATGCAACTCGCGAAGTAGCCGATTGGCTTAAATGTGAGTTTATGCAAGATCATGTAGGCACTGAATTTAACGGTGTTATTTCATCGGTCACTAACTTTGGTTTGTTTATTCGTTTAGACGATTTACAAATTGATGGGCTTGTTCACGTTACTAATTTAGGCGACGAGTTTTTTGCGCATGATGCAGCAAAACACACCCTAATAGGTGAGCACTCTCACAAAGTTTATCGCCTTGGCGATAAAGTAACAGTAAAAGTTGCGTCGGTTAGTTTAGACGATCGCCGTATCAACTTAACGCTTAAAGGCGATGTTGCACAAGACAGATACTCACGTCGTCGTGCGCCAAAAAAAGGTTCAGGTAAATCTGAGCATGCGCCAGCAAGTGTGCGTTCGCAATTAAAAGCAGGCAAAGTACCGGGTAAAAAGTCGCACAGTGATGACAAACCAAAAGGTAAAAAAAAGCCAGCAAATAAAGATAAAGGCAAGCCTGCAAATAAGTCTGCAACTAAACCCGCAGATAAAAAAGCAGCAGACACTGCCGTAAAGAAAAAGCCGAAGAAGAAGGCAGTTAAAAAGCCTAAAAGAGCTGGCAAAAATGCCCGTAAAAGTACTAGCCCAGGAGCAGATAATACGTGAGTAATGAATTAATTTTTGGCTTTCACTCTGTTGAAGCAATTTTAGAAAGCGAGCCAGAGCGCTTTGTAGAAATTTACGCCCTTAAAGGTCGTGACGACAAACGCTCAACTCCGATTATTGATGAAGCACGTAAGTTTGGTATTTCAGTACAGTTTATGCAGCGTAAAGCCCTTGATAGCAAATCAAAGGGTGAGCAGCATCAAGGTATTATTGCCAACGTAAAAGCAGCGCCAACGTTTAACGAAAAAGATCTTGATGCAATAATCGCTCGTGAAGACACACCGTTTTTACTTGTACTTGATGGTATTACCGATCCGCATAACTTAGGCGCATGTCTACGTAGTGCAGACGCTGCAGGTGTTCACGCTATAATTGTACCTAAAGATCGCTCTGCCAAGCTTAACGGCACAGCACGTAAAGTTGCTTGTGGCGCAGCCGAAACAGTACCGCTTATTCAAGTGACTAACCTTGCACGTACGCTTCGCGAAATTAAAGATGCAGGCGTATGGGTTGTAGGTACTGCTGGTGAAACTGATAACCACGTATTTGATGCAAGCTTAACAGGCCCAATGGCTATTGTTATGGGCGCAGAAGGCGAGGGCATGCGACGCTTAACGCGTGAGCATTGCGATATGCTCGTTAAAATCCCAATGGCGGGTACTGTTTCAAGCTTAAACGTATCGGTAGCCACCGGTATTTGTTTGTTTGAAGTATTACGCCAACGTAACGCAAATAACTAATATATAAAACGATAAGTTTTATGTATTAAAAAGCCGAGATTGAAATTCAATCTCGGCTTTTTTGTATCTGTAACTTACGCTTTTAACTTTGCACCAATTGTACTGAATTGATGCTCTATCATAGCGATAGGAAAATAACCCTATAGCAAGGCAAAAATAACGAAATATAGTTGTTCTTATATGAGTTATTTTTAACGCAGCTAGTGAACCATTTCTCCTATACAAAGCGCAGGTAAACGGTTTAATAACAAGGCAATAATTTAGATGTGTAGTGTTCTTACATAAAAAATTATTAACGCTGTTAGTGAACCATTTATCCTATACAAAGCGCAGGTAAATGGTTTAATAACAAGGCAATAATTTAGATGTGTAGTGCTTTTACATAAAAAATTATTAACGCTGTTAGTGAACCATTTATCCTATACAAAGCGCAGGTAAACGGTTTAATAACAAGGCAATCATTTAGATGTGTAGTGTTCTTACATAAAAAATTATTAACGCTGTTAGTGAACCGTTTAACCAGCTTTAAGCTTAAAAGCTATAAGTGTAGCCCATCTGTACTGTACGCGGCTTACCTGGTTGAATGCCACCGTTTGAACGGTTAGCAACGTATGTTTTATCAAACAAGTTATCAACGCTTAGGTATACTTTTTGATTCTCATCGATTAAGTATTTAGCAGCTAAATCCCATACTACGCGGCTATCAATTGCGTTTAAGCCCGACTGCGTTAAGTTAGCATGCGCATCAGATACGTAACGTATTTGGCTGTTAACTACAAACGCAGAAAACTCAGCACCTAACGATAACGCTACTTGGTTTTCTGGTACGTAAGGCATTGCATCACCTTTTTCTACCGTGCCCCAAATTTCTGAATCAAAATCGTTTTTAAACTCAGAGTCTGTGTAGGTATACGTTAATTTAACTGGGAACATAGCTGTATCAGTTGCAAACGTACGTGCTGCACTAAATTCAAAGCCCGCTACTTCTACTTCACCGTAGTTGTATTGGTCGCCAATGTTGTCGTCGCTACAACCAACCGCTGCAGTACAGTTACCGTGCATGTTGCTGTAGTCTGAGTAAAACGCAATTACTTCACCGCTAAAGCCATCCATATTAAAGCGAGAGCCAAACTCAATGTTTACACTTTCTTCTTCTTCTTGGTCAGCATTACCAGGTGCTGCTGGTGCATAACCTTTTTGAATGCCCGCAAGTAGCGTTACGTTTTCGTTAAGCGTGTAAGTAGCACCTAGTGACGGCACTAAAATTTCAGTGTCGTTCGACACATCTTTAGTTAAACCGTTGCTGCGTGTTGGATCTGATTTAGACCACTCTTCACGCGTAATAGTAATGTCTTCATAGCGAAGGCCTGCACTTACTACTAATGCATCAATTGTCCACTCGTCTTGAATAAACAATGTACTTGCTTCTGCGCTATCTACACGGTTGCTGTCAGAGCCCGGAACGCCTTGCTCTGTAAGCGTTAAGCTTAGGTCTTGATTAAGTGTATATGTGTCTTCCCATTGAAAACGATCCATTTCGTCTTCGTGGTAACGTACGCCAACAGTCACATAGTGATCGCCTGCAGGAATATGTAATTCAGACTGAATACCTTTAGCTTGGTAATCGCGGTTATTAGCTTTAATACCAATACCTTCAATACCTTCGCTTGTCGGGTTTGCTTCAAATTCACTGTATTGCTCAAGGTAGCTTTCGCTTACTTTGCTGGCTTTATACCAGTTACGATGAAAATCGTTTAAGTAAGCCGTAGCTAAAAATTCATAGCCATCACCAAAACGGTACGCGTAGTTAAGTTGGTATGCGTTATGGCGAGTATTCATTTCATCGTTTTGCGATGCAGCATAACGACGGTAAGGACTTTCTTGATAGTCTTCGTCAGTCAAGCCCATGTATGTTTCGTCTGATGTTTCGTCAGAGTACTTAATTTTTAGCTCAAGATTATGCGCATCGTTTTGACCAAACGTATGGCCAAACTTTAATAGTAAATCTGTTTTTTCAAAGCCGGTGTTATCATTACCTACTGGCAGCTCTTTAAAGCCGTCTGCGCCGTAAGTAAATACTTCAATTAAGCCTGCTGTGTTGTTTTTTTCTTTACCGAAGTAAGCGTGACCTTTGTAGTAACCATCACCACCAAGGGCAGCATCTACCATACCCTTTGAGCTATTTGGCTCAGTAGGTAAGCTGCGCGAAAGTAAGTTTAAAACACCGCCCGTAGTACGCGGGCCATACTTAACTGATGCCGCGCCTTTTAATACTTCAATAGACTCCATACGACCCGTAGTAGGGAAGTAGTAAGCAGAAGGTGCTGAATATGGTGCTGGTGCAACTAATACACCGTCTTCCATTACTGATATTTTATCGTTACGACCAGTACCTGTGCCGCGCATACCAATATTAGGACGAAGGCCGTAGCCGTCTTCTTCTTGCACGTAAACGCCCGGAACAGACGCTAAAACGCGAGAAATATCAGTAAATTTGAATTTTTGAAGTTCTTCATCAGAAATAAACGTAGCCGAACCAGGAATATCGTTAATTGCTTGTTCTGAGCCAATAACGGTAATTTGTTCAAAGCGTTGTTCTTTATTGCTGGTGTCTTTTGCTATTGCAGTAGCACTAAAAGACAAAGCAACCGCAGTTGCAAGGGTAGATACTAAAAACTTAGGGTTCATTGTGTTCCTAATCATGTCAATTATCTTAATTGGCGTAATTTGAACACGTTAACGAATACGAATCAATGTTATTAAGTATTTAATTATTCAGTTTAATAGAACTAAAAGCACCTACTTATGCAACTTTGTTAACTAAATTATTTCTTTTGTATTAGTTTGTAATTGCTTTACTCGTTATAAAGTTTTGATTAGCTATAACCTAAACGTAGCGCTATAAACTCCGCGAGTTTATCTACTGCATGATCAGATTCACCCGAACTTTTAATTAAACTAATACCAATATTACCAAGAGTGGGTAAATGTTTGGTTTGAACTTGATAGTTAAGCTCACTCGGTACTGTGCTTTTAGCAAGTACGGTAATACCTAAGCCTTCTTTTAATGCAGCAATAAGGCCGGTTAAATCGGCGTTGCTATATACAATTCGGTATTTTATGCCCGCACTTTTTAATGCATCAATTGCACGGCGACGATAAATACACCCCTCTGGTGCGGTAACTAGCGTAACCACGTCGTTTTGCGCAAGTGACAGGTCGCCCACCCACACCAGTTCGTCTTGCATAAAAATAGGAAACTTATCAGAGTTAAGTCGCTCATTGAGCGCAAGTACTAAATCGAACTGATCTTGCCTTGAGGCCGAAAGTAAATGTTTACTTAAACGCGATTTAACCTCTAACGATACCTCAGGGTAGAGCGCCACAAAGTCGCCAATAATTGAGGGTAAAATACGCGCTGCAAACTCGCTCGGAATACCCAAGCGCACTTTACCCGCGATATTTTCTGATGTGAACTGCTGCAAAATAGCATCGTTGTGTTGCATCATTTGTTTTGCCATAGGCAATAATAGCTCGCCGTACTGGTTTAATACTTGGCGCTGTCCTTGTTTTTTAAATAGTTTATAGCCAAGCACGTCTTCTAGGCGCTTTATTTGCAAACTAACAGCTGGTTGCGACAGGCCAAGTAAATCGCCGGCTTTAGCAAAACCACCTATTTCAACTACCATTACAAAAGTACGTAAAGCATCGGTTGATATGTTTTTCATATTTAAAATTACAATTTATATAGCTATATATATAAGTATTATTTATCAATTGATAAAAAATTACAATTTGTTGTTGGTAGGCGTGGGCAATATACTTTTATAATCGAAAATACACAGGTATTTGTTATGACTTTTAACCCAATAATGTTTGCCCGCCACAGCAACGCAAGTAGTGCGGTTACTAACGCTTTGCAAACTAACAACAATCACGTTGTAATGGATTTTAGCGGCACCGAAACCAGTGTATTTTTAAGTACCATTTTAGGCCTTGATTTAACAATGCTTAACGCCAGCGGTTTAGGCTTAAAAGGCACGCTTGATGGCGACTATAATTCTGACTACAGCTTTGCTGTTTATTACTTTAGCGAAACCGCCTTTAGATTCGTACTGCCACACAACGCAAGCCTTCAACTACAAGCACTTATAAACGAGCAACAACTACGTTTTGATATTGATTATGTAGTACGCACCGACCTAGCAAGCTTTATTTTAAGTGGCGACAATGCGTTTGATACTCTAGTTAATGCTTTTAAATTAACACCAGGTTTGCGCTTATCAAATGCGCAACTATGCTACGGTGCGCAAAGTGGTGATGTATTTATTACCGCCATTGATAAAAACGACGAACAACACTTTGTATTAGTCGCTAAACAACAAGAATTACAAAAATGGCAAAGCTACATGCAAGCGCAAGGTTTTGCACTTATGCATAGTGAAGCCGCATAACGAATACAAACAACAGGTGAACATAACAATGTTTACCTGTTTTTAATTGCGATTAAGCAATTAAAGTCTATTTAAGCCACGCCCTAAACAGGGTTAATTTAAACGTGAAGGAATGTTATGACTTCTAAAACTGTACTACATGCTAAGCACCTAGAAGCGGGCGCTAAAATGGTTGATTTTCATGGCTGGGAAATGCCAATCAACTACGGCTCACAAATAGAAGAACACAATAGCGTGCGTACCGACGCAGGTATGTTTGACGTATCACACATGACTATTGTTGATATTGAAGGGCCTCAAGCACAAGCATTTTTACGTAAGCTAGTAGCTAACGACGTTGCAAAATTAACCGTACCAGGTAAAGCGCTTTACACAGGCATGCTTAACGAGCAAGGCGGTGTAATAGACGACTTAATTATTTATTTCTTTAGCGAAACCTTTTACCGCCTAGTTGTTAACTCAGCAACGCGCGAAAAAGACCTAGCGCATTTAGCTAACGTATCGAGCGACTTTGACGTAACGGTTACAGAGCGCCCTGAGTTTGCAATGATTGCAGTACAAGGCCCTAACGCTAAAGCAAAAACAGCCACTCTTTTAAATGCTGAGCAACAAGCAGCTGTTGAAGGTATGAAGCCGTTTTTTGGTGTTCAAGTAGGTGATTTATTTATTGCCACAACGGGTTATACTGGCGAAGACGGTTACGAAATAGTAGTACCGAACGACCAAGCAGCCGATTTATGGCAACAACTGCTAGACGCAGGTGTTAAGCCTGCTGGTTTAGGTGCACGCGACACGCTACGTTTAGAAGCAGGTATGAACCTTTACGGCCTAGATATGGACGAAAGCGTATCACCACTTGCAGCTAACATGGCATGGACCATTGCATGGGAACCAGAGGATCGCGACTTTATTGGTCGTGACGTACTTGTTAAGCAACGCGCAGAAAAAAGCACTGACAAACTAGTTGGCTTAGTGTTTGAAGAAAAAGGCGTTTTGCGAAGCGGTTCTAAAGTAATTGTTGACGGTGGGATAGGTATTATTACATCAGGTACTTTTTCACCAACACTTGGTTTTAGTGTAGCCCTTGCACGTGTACCACGTTCAACAGGGGATACAGCTCAAGTAGAAATGCGTAAAAAATTAGTAAACGTTAAAGTAGTAAAGCCTAGCTTTGTACGTAACGGTAAATCAATAATTTAAATAATTTGGTTATACCAATCACAATAATTATTGTGATTGGTATCCTCCCAATATAAACCAAAGGACAAATAAAATGAGCAACATTCCTAGCGAGTTAAAATACGCACCTTCACACGAGTGGGTTCGTAACGAGGGCGACGGTACATTTACTGTTGGTATTTCTGAGCATGCACAAGAACTTCTTGGCGACATGGTATTTGTTGAATTACCAGAAGTTGGCGACGAAGTAGACGCTGGCGAAGACTGTGCAGTAGCAGAGTCAGTTAAAGCAGCATCAGACATTTACGCACCTATCAGTGGCGAAATTGTTGCTATTAACGAAGAGCTTGAAGACTCACCTGAAACAGTAAACAACGACGCTTACGGCGACGGTTGGTTATTCCGTATTAAAGCATCTGACGAGTCTGAGCTAGACAACTTATTAGACGCTGAAGGTTACTCGCACACTATCGACGAAGAATAATCATTTTTTGAAGATAACTAAAAGCCCCGTTTAATGTATAAAAATGGGGCTTTTATGATTTTACAGCGCACAACCCCATACTGAGTGGGCTGTTAAATCGTCAAATATTTTAATTAATGCTAGTTACCCATTAGCATTTAGGATCATAGGAATCTGGATTCATGTCAAACGCCAAATCTCTTGAAGAACTAGAGCAAAAGCAAGATTTTATTCGCCGCCATATTGGGCCAAGCCCAGCACAAGTAAGCGATATGCTAAGTGCTTTAGAAGTATCGAGTGTGCAAGAGCTCATTGACCAAACTGTACCGGCTAGCATTCGTCTAGAACAACCGCTAACAGTTGGCGAAAGCCGTACTGAAGTTGAAACACTAAGCTACCTAAAATCAGTAGCCAGCAAAAATAAAGTTTTCAAATCGTACATTGGCCAAGGCTACCACCCAACTAACGTACCGCACGTAATTTTACGTAACGTACTAGAAAATCCAGGTTGGTATACAGCGTACACACCGTATCAGCCAGAGATTGCTCAAGGGCGTTTAGAATCATTATTAAACTTCCAAACTATGACCCTAGATTTAACTGGTCTTGATTTAGCAAGTGCATCACTACTTGACGAATCAACAGCCGCTGCAGAGGCTATGGGCCTTGCAAAACGCGTATCAAAAGCTAAAAAAGCCAATGCCTTTTTTATTGCCGACGACGTACACACACAAACAATCGACGTAGTAACAACGCGTGCCGAGCAGTTTGGTTTTGAAATAATTGTAGGTAAAGCAGAAGATGCCGTAAATCACGACATTTTTGGCGCATTGTTCCAATACCCAACTACATCAGGCGAAGTGGTAGATATAACTGACCTAATTGCTGGCGTACAAAGCAAAAAGGCCATTGCCTGTGTTGCTGCCGACATAATGAGTTTATTACTATTAAAGGCACCGGGTAAATTAGGCGCAGACGTAGTTCTTGGTTCAGCTCAGCGTTTTGGCGTACCTATGGGTTACGGCGGCCCACATGCTGCATTTTTTGCAACACGTGACGCATACAAACGTTCATTACCAGGTCGTATTATTGGTGTATCTAAAGACCGTTTAGGTAACGACGCACTACGTATGGCAATGCAAACGCGCGAACAACACATTCGCCGCGATAAAGCCAACTCAAACATTTGTACAGCGCAAGTATTACTTGCCAACATGGCAGCGTTTTACGCGGTGTACCACGGCCCACAAGGCTTAAAAACTATCGCGCAGCGTATACATCGCTTTGCTGATATTTTAGCAAGTGGCCTAAAAGCTAAAGGCATCGCACTTAAGCACAGCACTTGGTTTGATACGCTAACAATTGCAGATGACAGTAAAGACGACGTAATAGCACGTGCAATTGCAAAAGGCGTAAACTTTGCAACAAACCACGAAGGCGAGTATTCAATTTCGGTATCAGAAACAACAACACGTGCAGATATCGCTGAGTTATTCGATATTATTTTAGGCGAAGGCCATGGCCTAAGTGTTGACGCTATTGCAGCCGACGTTGAAGCAAATGGCAGCGAGTCAATTCCTGCAAGTTTAGTACGTGATGACGAAGTACTAACGCATCCAAACTTTAACAGCTACCACAGCGAAACAGACATGCTTCGCTACATCAAGCGACTAGAAAGCAAAGACTTATCGCTTAATCACTCAATGATCTCGTTAGGCTCATGTACCATGAAACTAAACGCGACTGCTGAGATGATCCCAATTACGTGGCCTGAGTTTGCAAACCTTCACCCATTCTGCCCGCTGGATCAAGCAGAGGGTTACCAAATAATGATTGGCGAGTTACACGACTGGCTAGTAAACATTACCGGTTACGATGCAGTATCACTTCAGCCAAACTCTGGTGCACAAGGTGAATATGCAGGCTTAATCGCGATTCGTAAATATCACGAGTCACGCGGGGATGCACACCGCAATGTATGTTTAATCCCAAGCTCTGCGCACGGTACTAACCCTGCATCAGCGCAAATGGCGAGCATGAAAATTGTGGTAGTTAACTGCGACAAAAACGGTAACGTAGACATGGCCGATTTAAAAGCGAAAGCTGAAGAAGTGTCTGAAAGCTTATCGTGTATCATGATCACATACCCATCTACGCACGGCGTATACGAAGAAACGATTCGCGAAATTTGTGACATTATTCATGAGCACGGCGGCCAAGTTTACATGGACGGCGCAAACATGAACGCGCAAGTTGGCGTAACAAGCCCAGGCTTTATTGGCTCAGACGTATCGCACTTAAACTTGCATAAAACGTTTTGTATTCCACATGGTGGCGGTGGTCCAGGTGTTGGCCCAATTGGTGTTAAATCGCACCTTGCGCCGTTTATGCCAAACCACAGCGTAATTAACGTACCAGGTACTAACATCGGTAATGGTGCAGTATCGGCAGCGCCTTACGGCTCAGCCGCTATTTTACCTATTTCATGGGCTTACATCACCATGATGGGCAGCGAGGGCTTAAAACAAGCCACAGAAATGGCAATTGTTAATGCTAACTACTTAACGCATGAGCTAAGCAAACACTTCCCAATTTTATACCGTGGTCGTAACAACCGTGTTGCTCACGAATGTATTGTTGACTTACGCCCGCTTAAAGAGCTATCAGGCATTACTGAAATGGACGTAGCTAAGCGCTTGCAAGATTACGGCTTCCATTCACCAACTATGTCGTTCCCAGTTGCTGGCACATTAATGATTGAGCCAACTGAGTCTGAATCAAAAGGTGAGATTGACCGCTTTATCGAAGCAATGGTGTCAATTAAAGGCGAAATTGAAAAAGTAATCTCTGGCGAATGGTCAATCGAAAACAACCCGCTAGTGTTTGCACCGCATACACAAGGCGACGTGTTAGGTAACGAATGGGACCGCGCATACGACCGTTTTTACGCTGCATTCCCAGTGCCTGCAGTGGCTAAAAACAAGTTCTGGCCAACCGTTACACGTATTGATGACGTATACGGCGACCGTAACTTAGTATGTTCATGCCCAGCGGTAGAGACTTATCGCGATTAATTTTTGAAAAAATTCCATGGTAAGTAAGTCCCATTATAGTTTGGGAATTTATCAAAATTAAAAAAGCCGTTGCAGCAATGCAACGGCTTTTTTGTGTGTGGTGATTCGCCATTAATCATATGAACGTAGGTTGGGAAGAGTGAAACGAAACCCAACGAATCACAAATATACTTACTCGCTTAAAAGCTAATAGTATGTGTCATTAGTTGTAGGCGTTTAGCTTGCTGACGCGTTGATTGTTAAATCAAAATTCGGTATCCCTTAAATAAAATTGCACGCATGTAGCCTTTGGGCTACAATTGTTTTATGAAATATCGTATTAAGAAAACCGACGAGTTCGATAAATGGCTTAAAAAGCTCAAAGATCGTCAAGCTTTTATGGCTATAGCTAAACATATTACACGCGCCATAAACGGTAACTTTGGCGATAGTGAATCTGTTGGTGGTGGCGTATCTGAAATGCGAATTTTCGTAGGGAAAGGCTATCGTGTTTATTACATAACTAGAGGCGGTGAAGTTATTTTACTACTCAATGGTGGACACAAAGGCACACAAGGTAAAGACATTACCAAAGCAAAAGCCCTTTTAAGTGAATTGGAGTAATTATTATGGCGCTACAAACATCAGATTTTAACCCGTTTGACTATATGGAAACACAGCAAGAAATTAATACATTTTTAGAAGAGTGTTTAGCTGATGATGATCCAAATACCTTTATTGAAGCACTTGGCTTATTAGTTAAAAAACATGGCGTGAGTGATATTGCTAAAGCAACGGGCTTAAATCGTGAAAGCTTATATAAAGCAGTTAATGGTAAAACCAAGCCACGTTGGGAAACGATTTTTAAAGTGATGAAAGCACTTAATTTTCGCCTTACAACACAAATTGCATAGGTTGGGTAGAGTGCAACGAAACCCAACAAATCGCAAATATACTTACTCGCTTAAAAGCCGAGAGTATGTGTTATTTATTGTAGGCGTTTAGCTTGCTGACGCGCGGGCGGCAGCCCGAATAAGTATTTGAATAGGTGTCTGAGGTTATCGTCACCGATAATGTGAATGCCTTTCGCGCTTTTTAAATATTAGAAACCTTATTCAAGGTTTTGTCGCGCTGGCGACGGCAGCCAAAGAGGGGCTGCCGCTGGTCCCTCTCTGGACACTCTCAGCGCCACCCGAGCATCACGCTTAATCCTTCAAATAATTAATTGATGTGAACGTAAACGGCGAAGATAGGCCATCCATGGCCTAGTTTCGCCTTATCGCGCATCCATGCGCGACATCACTCATCAATTGCTTATTTTCAGGGCGTAATGACGGGGAAGGCGATTAAACTTGAGGTTCGTACTTGGTCTTGGCAAGAAATAAGACCTGTCCCATGAACTTCCTTTTAAGGCTTTCCTCGCTAATCAGAATCTATAGATTTACGGCTTACAGATGAGTTGGCTTGGTCAGACAAGCTGAGTTATTTATTAAAATCAGGGTAGAAAAAGTGCAAGGTCTGAGTTTATATATTTTTAAAGTAAAGCATTATTCAGCATAATCTCAAGTAGTATGTAGGCTAAATAAGTTAATAGTTACAGCTGAACAGAGCAAATTACAAATTTGAGAAGGCTTGATATATGAAGTCAATATTTGACTATTTTAGCTCCTATCCATATATTTCTAGTAACTTTACAATCATAGGTACCATAGGAATTAGCAGGAGAGCGAAACTTAAAAATAACAACCTAGCCTCATTTTTAACGAATAATCCAGGCTTCTCATTGTAACTACAATCGAAAGCGTGATGTATTTCTTGCTGCAATTCTTGGGATTTAGATAAGACTCTGCTAAATTTCATAGGGCTGTCTATTTTTTCTAGAGTCATTGCCTGCCTCAAAGATATTTTGAAACTGTCAGGGACTTTAACCAGCTTTGACTCTAAATACTCTAATCTAGATTGTAATAATTGAAATTTTGCTAAAAATTTTGATTCTAAAATTTGAGAGTAAACTAGACTTTTTTTACTTGGATCTACGCCAGTATAATTTTCCAACTGATTTTCAGCTAGTTCTTCAATATCCGTAAGTATATCTCTTACGCTTGATATAAGAGTAAAAGTTTCACTTCTTAGTGCTGTTTTATTTGCCCTTTTATTTAATAGGTACCACCCGTATGCAGCTATAGAAAAAGAAATAATTCCACTAAATAAAAGGGCCGCAATATCAATAGAACTATTAGCTTCTTGCATTTTTGTTCATGGTCGCATCTATAATGTACTCTTTTATTTCTTTTTCATATAGATCATCATCACATTTTATTTTTAATATTTTTAAGAAACTCTCTTTGTCTATGTAACCTTTTTTGACTGCGCCGGCAAAGCTTTCATTTAAAAAAGAGGAGCCTATTCCTATAGCTACGTCAGCTAAATCAATTAAAAGGGTATCCTCACTCTTAATCTTAATTAAGATTGGTCTAAGGTGATCTTCTCTAAATGCTTCACCAGTAAACTCACCGTCAGTATCTTTATAGCGACCAAATGGAAACTCTGAGAAGTCTTTCGCTAAGTTTATTTTGTATTCCATAATACCCTCACTCATAGCTTATTTCCCACTCTACTACGGTACCTAACATAGGAATTATTGATTCGTCTTTTTCAATCTTACTATCAGCAATCCTACCATATATACCGTTATTACTCGCAACAAATAAAGTTGAATCTTTCCTTATTTCTGCTGCCTGTACTATATCACCAGAACCTTTACCTCGATCTTTATCATCTGTAGACGTTACTCCTATCGCCATAGCTCTTGCAAGGTGATCTTCATACCTTTCAGATAAATTGTCTTTCGGTAAAGAGCTTAAAATTCCTTGCCCAAAATCACAGATAATAAAAACCATAGATCCACTTTCGGTAACGTAACAGGCCTGCCACCATCTTCTGCCAATTCCTTCTAAAGGTTTTTCTTCATTATTATAAGCATGATGAATGACATTTAACATCGCTTCATTAACACCTTTAGAGAATACTTTTGCTTCTGGTGAGTTTAGTACTACGCCGCAATTCTTAAGTCGGCAGGCTATTGATATCATTGCTTTATTTGGGTCGCTGAGCGTTTGGAATGTATCATCATTCTCAAAAAGTGATATAAGGTTTCTATAATCTAAATTAATCGCTTTAGTCCAGCCTATTTGGTTTAGTATATCCAATAAATAAGCATCTGAAGGTAACGCAACAGTAACCATCATATCATTTTCAAAGTGGATTTTAATTCGAGTAACTTCTCCAAATAACAAAACTAGAGCCGATGCTGTTATATCAGAACAATCTTTTAAATTTAGATGGACGGGCTTATTTTCTTTGATTGCCCAACCGCTTAGGTTGCGCATTAAGTTGAGAGTGTAATCTCTCTGCTCTTTTCCATATATACATAACTTTTCTTTTACATTAAAGTGAATTCGACCTTTATGCTCACTGATAGAAAGTTTATTATCTAGTCTTGAGTAATATTCTTTTAGTCGATTATTCAATTATCCAACCTATTATTTTTATTTATAAATATTTATCAAATAAGATTATCAGTTTCAGGAAAATAATAAAGAAAAATGTAAGTTCTTTGAATTTTAAACACTTGTTTATTAAGAATAGTTCTTATTATTTAGACTCAATTTAAATATGACTACGTACCTAGTAATTACATCGATTGATATCAATATACAACGTAGCTTAAATCTCAGTCATCGTTTAGCGCCAATATCAGTCAAACTATAAATATCTTGAAATTATACTTTTAAGCTCTATAGTTACGCTTAACAACACCCCTCCCGCTACCCGTAAGCTCAGCGCCCTGCGAGGGGTTAATTATTTCTATAGCATGATAAAAGGATTTAGCCTTCATGCAGTTCCCCAAAGCCCCGTAATATTTGTGCAGAAAGTCGACTTTCTAGTGGAACCAAAGGCACTAAATTTTGACTACACATCAAGTGCCTAGGTTTTTAGTTTGTTGCTCGTTGAGTTAATTACTCTGTCTAGAGCACTGCGAATAGAGTTTAATAATGCGTTTACCATGTGATTAACCGTGGGAGAGGGCGAGAGAAAATAAAGGGCAATATTATTGCCCTTTATTATGCGCTTAAACTAGTTGTTATAAACTATAGCGCGACTAAGCTTTGCTCTATAATTGCCTTTATTTGTTTTACTATTTTAGCTTCTGTTTCAGGTTCGAATTGTTGTATACGTGGGGTATGAATATGTCCTGTAGGTATACTTGAATTAAGCGCATCGCGCAGGCGAATACTCCGGTACGATATTTCGTTAGATAGGTAACCACCGCCGCCGCCATTAACCGCAATACTATTTTTAAGCTCGCCGTACGAACCCGCTTTATAGGTTTTTTCAAGCGTGGTGACTTCATGATTGTCGATAACCTTATAAGGGCCTTTAGCTTGTTGCATGTAATTTACTGGCAAGCTAAATTTTACAAACTCGTTGCCCGGGAGTGGTCGGCCATTAAGCTTTGGTATCACTGGGCTTGTTTGCGTGCCGCCATACACAATATTGGCATTATCGGGGGCGGTTACACTGCGGCGTTTACCCGGAAAGTGCTCTAAATCAAATTCTGTTCTGCCCATACTTACCGTTACTACCATGTCTACATTATTAAGTGCGTAGTAGGGGGCAAGTAGCGATTCTATTATGCCTTGATCGAAGTCTTCGTAGCGTACAGGCACCATAACGGTGTTTATTTCTGCGCTGATACCGTTGTAATTAATAACTTGGCCGTCGAGTAATAACGCTGCAACACCTGAGGGGTTACTTTGGTTTATGTTTCTATCGAGTAAAAATGGGTCAAAGCCCGTTAGTAATATTTTTTTAGTGCTGCCTGATGAAAAAGCAAGGTCGGTACGTCCTCTGCTGCCTTCTTCAAGTATGGTTAATAAAGTATTTAGTTGAGCCTGCGTAATTGAAAATTTAGGTGAAGTTGTGCGTATTACTTTGCTTGAAAGCAGGCGTGCCCAGTAGAGCTCTCGGTCGTCGTAGTTACTGGTTTTTGCTATGCGTTGTTTTGCGTTTTCCCATAGTTCAAAGCTAAAGCTTTGTACTAAAATTTTTGCACTTTTAAAGTCGTTTAACTCTTTAAATTGTTGCTCAAAACTTGATACTTGTGGGGTAAATGCATTTAAAACACTTGGCATTGCTGATTGGGCTTTGTTGATACGCTGTTCTTCAACAGTTAAAGGATTACTTAAAGCAGCGAATGAAGAGGCAATTAAGCTGGTCGCTAATAATACTTTGATCATAATACTCCTAAGATAAAGCTATTGTTTTATGTGTAATTTACTATCCTACTATTGCTAACTTAGGGCAACCAATTAACGTTGAATCGACTGATATTTGCTTTTGTTGTTTGTTAAAAACCAAGGGGAGGCAAATTTGGCTTAATATATTAAGGGTCTAGATTTATAGTTTATTGCTCATTGAGTTAATTACTATGTCTAGACCGCTATGAATAGAATAAAAAATACACTTTTTAAGTGATGACGTTTTTTAACTGTTTTTTTACACTGTATTTGTCCACCTATATCGTTCTCTCTTCTTCTTCAATGATTATTGAGTATGTTAGCCAACTATCGCTGGGTACCAACTTGCAAACACTACACCAAATAAGCCGACTAGAAATACAATGGATATCAACATCATTGAAGCAGCGGTGGCGATTATTATTACTCTATTAGACGTTATAACTGCATACCTTACTAACTCAGCTGTAAGCAGCGGCATAATATAAGAACATACGCTAATAGTTAACACGGTTGGACCTGTAAACGTTACAGTATCAATTCCTAGTGAGCCGAATATTAAAAACCAGGCAAAAATCATCAGCCTAAAAAATAAAACGCCGTTTGCTGCAAGGTATAAACGTATAGCCCAAATTTTATGTTTAGTGATATTCCGCTTTCTGGCCGCTTGTACGGCTAATATACTCGCTAAAATAACCACGCAACCACCAAACATAGTCAACGCATGCATCAAGGTGTTGCCAACGGTTCCTCTGGCTATCATAAGGTACATACCTGCTAAAGAGATGGTACAGGCTAACATTACGAACACGCGGCCATTATAGCGGTGAAACTTAGTATACTTTGCTCTTATTGCGGGTATTAGCTGTAAGCTACCGCCAATTATCATCACGATGGCGAGTAACACATGCAGAGCGTACATTGAATTACCGGTGGGATCGCTGGCAACATAGGCGGTGCTATTTAGACGACTCCAGCCAGATATTCCCGTAGTGACCCCCGTAAGCCCGTATCCCAAGGAGAGGTAAATAACAAAGCAGATTTGTGCCATCAACAGGCATGTGAACCACATTTTTTTACTCATCTCAAGTAGCTCATTGGGCGTTTTTTTTATTATTTGCATTAACATGTACTTTTCCAGAAAATCTTTTCAGTAGCCCAAATATAAAGACTTTCATGGTGATTGCTTCTCAAATTCGGAATTTGAGCAACGATATATTGATAATTTTTTGTAATTAGCTAGGGCGGTATAGACACATTCACTAACAAAGTTTTTTTGCCAACATGCATGTTAATTTGTACCATGTAATTCAGGCCACGTTGTTGGTTAAAACGTCATTTTAAGAGCACGCTATTATGCAAAATTATTCCCCTTATTATCTTCTTCTTTTTGTTTGTATGGGGTTAATGTTTTTAAATGCGCTGAAAAAAGATAAGCAGCTGGTTCATTATTTATTTGTGATATTTTGTGGCTCCCTTTGTATGGTGGCAGCACAAAAGCTCAGTGCGCAAAGTATTGGCGCGTATCAATATCTAATCGGGTTGTTCACTTGCGCAACATGTAATGTTTCATGGCTGATTGCAAGGACGTTATTTCGTGAGCATTCGCCAATTTCCCGCAGGCATGTGGCTTTTGCTGCAACCATTGCCGGCTTGATCATGTTTAATCAAACATGGCACTACTTAGTGAGCCTTGATCCTCAGCCTTTACCTACCAGTGATATAATGTGGCGCTTAAAGCAAGGGGTGAATGAGGTCACCATATTGCTTTCATCAAGTATCCTTGCGCTTTCTTTTTGGGAGGCGTTTAGAGGTTATAGTAAAAAAACACAGTCACAAAAAATGCAATCAGTCATCTTTGGGAGCGCTTGGGTTTTAGCTGTGTTTAATGCAAGTATTTTTCCTAAGTTTATCTTTAGTGCGGCTGAAATTGAGCTGTATAACCCCATTATCATAACTTCATCTGCACTTTTAATCGTATTTGCAATGCAGGGAGTTATGCTGCTTCAAGCAAAAGTAATAAATAACCAAGCGCTTAAGCAAAAAGATGATATTGGCACTATTAACAATGACACATTTAATCTAAATGAAAACTGCAATCAAGATGTAGAGTCTGAATTGATAGTTGGCATTACAAAGCTTATCAATGAGCAGCAGCTTTACTTAAAAGCCAGCCTCAAAATTTCAGATTTTGCACAAGCGCTAATGGTGCCTGAGTACAAAGTTAGCCGAGCAATCCGCTATCACTATAAAGCAGCTAACTTTAATTTATTTATTAACCAATACCGCGTTAAGTATGCAAAAAAGTTATTAATAAACGATCAGACCAAAGAGTGGAGTATTTTAAGCATAGCACTTGAGAGTGGCTTTTCTTCTCTTGCGACTTTTAATCGTGTGTTTAAAAGTATTGTGGGTGACATTCCTAATGAGTATCGAAAACAAAACGGTGGCTACTATAATAAAGGTATACGGGAGCTTGTTGATTAGCCAGCTATGTTTAGTTAGCTGTAAATAAAACAAAAGAGTCTAATTTTAACTTTATATCAATGCTCTAAGTTTATAGTTTATTGCTCATTGAGTTAATTAATATGTTTAGACCGCTGCGAATAGAGTATGAGAATGCGTTTTATCATGTGTGAATCGTAGAAGAGGGCGTGAAAACACTTTTTTTAGTGATGACGATTTTAAGCATTTTTTATTGCATAGAGCAAACAAGCCTTCGTTTTAGTATTGAAGTGCATTCGTACTTCTTAATGATCAATTTCTATCACCTGCTGATAAAAAATCCAAGATTAATTTGACCTCTATGGATTCTACTTTCGGTTCTAATGAAAATTAAAAACCGTTGTAGCAATACAACGGTTTTCTATATAGTGCTAGCCAAGTGGGCGTTAGCCCGAAGTAACCTTTGAACACCTTCGCTTTATTCGTCAGGCCCTTTTAAGGTAAACACTAAATGTTTACGCATATCTTTTAAAATAACGCCTTTTTTAAGCATTGCGCCACTTAAGCGTTTTTGCCACTTTAATAAATCTGGCTCTGCGGCTGCTAAAGCTTGCTCGTTTTCAAACTGAAAGCACAGCAGTAGTGAACTTGGAAATAAGTGATATTCCACATCAAACCAGCATTGCAGCATACCTGGGAGCTCAGCGCGGCCTTGTTCTTCTAATTTTTCAGCTGTATTAAGCACAAGTGCTTGCTGTTTTATTTGCACTGCAGAGAGTTTTTTCATTAATAAAATCCAAGTTAGCGGCTAAAAAATGCAGCCGGAATGCGGCCATTATACGCAAGCTTGTAGGCAGGCAACAACTTTGAAAGGGAGTTAATGTTTAATAGAGTGTATCAGCTTAAAATCTGGAGGGGATGTCGGAAGGCGCCCTAGGGTTTTGCCAAGTTGCTTGCAACAACTAGGGAGTGGTTGTCGCAAGCCGCTTTTAGAACCTCATCGCAGTACGCGCTTAATACTTATAAGAGGTATCAATTGGGTCTGTTTATTTTGACCGGCGCTTGTCTAGTACATAACGTACGGCCATTCTTGCAACACCCGCACCAATACCTGAGACTACTGCCCATGTAACGGCCTCTTTGAGATCTGTTTCTTCGCTTGGTCTATCTTTTGGGGCTGGTTCGTTGGTAACCTTTTCCCATGATTTTTGTAAAGTTTTCCTTGTTAACATACCTGCTGATGCAGCGGCCAGACCTATACCTATCGTCGTAATTAGCTGTTTATTACTCATATTACCCTCGATTATTTAGTTGTAGCGTGAGTTATCAATATGTAACTCTTTAAGTAAGAACAGTAGTACCAGCAATTTACATACCGATAGACTCTGAAGACTTTAAATCAGGTTTTTTAAGCGGCTATTATTCTCTTTGTGTAATTTAATCGTTTAAATCACATTTAAGCATCAGCTAAGTAACTAACGTAAAGCCTGTGCCACTGTGCTTAGGTCTATTTTTGAGGCATTTACTCAGCAAATTAACTTACCTTCTAGTCGGCTTGTCTGTACATATAGTAAACACCTCCGCCCTATGCTTTAATATTAAAAAACAAGGGAGGGCGTTATGAGTAAAAATCGATTTTTATTTAATAAATACGTTGCGGTAATGGCAGTGTCGGGCACTTTGGCTGCACCGGTAACTGTGCTTAGTAACGAGCAAGGGCCGCTAGTTGAGCAGCTTTGTGCTAGTTGCCATAGTTTAACTAACCTTGAGCGCAGCGCGGGTTATAGCCAGCAGGACTGGCAAACATTAATAAGCTATATGGTTGATACGGGCGAGGGTACTGCGCTTAGTAAAGATATAAGCGCTTACTTAGCTGATCATTATCCTGTTAATACCAAGCGCGAATCTAAGGTTGTTACTGGCGATTTAAAGCTTAGCTTTAAGTACTGGCAAGTGCCTACGCTTGGGCAGCGCGCTCGCGATCCGGTACAAGGTAAAAACGGTCTCATTTGGTGGGTTGGCCAGTGGGGTAATATTTTAGGCAGGTTAGACCCTAAAACCGGCGATATGAAAGAGTACACACTGCCAAGTGGTACCTATGCGCACAGTGTTTCGCTTGATAAAAATCAAACTCCTTGGTTTTTAGGTAATAAAAATGGCACGGTTGGATATTTAGATTTAAAAACCGAAAAATTTAAAGTGTATAAAATGCCCGATAAAAACGCCCGCGACCCGCATACCGGTGTATTTGATAAAGCCGGTATATTTTGGTTTACCCTCCAGCACAGTAATATGATTGGCAAGCTAGACCCTACAACTGGCGATATTAAACTCGCTACTTTACCCACTAAAGGCTCACGGCCATATGGTATTAAGCTTGATTCAAACGGCACGCCATGGGTTTCGTGTAATGGTAGTAACTGTTTGATTAAAGTTGATAAGAACTCCATGGAGCTTAGCGAAATTAAACTCCCTGGCGCTAAAACGCATGCCAGGCGACTTGCCATTACGCCTGATGATATGGTTTTTTATGTGAACTCTGGCATGGGTAAACTTGGCCGCTATAACCCAAAAACCAAGAAGATCACTCAGTGGGATAATCCCAGTGGTGAAAACAGCCACCCGTATGCAATTGAATATGCCGATAAAGCCATTTGGTTTAACGAGTCAGCCAAGCGTCCTGAAACCTTAGTAAGGTTCGACCTTAATACCGAAACCATGCAGAGCTGGCAAATTCCGAGTAAAGAAGGAGTTTACTCAGGCTTAATTAGGCATATGCGCATGGGGAATAATGGGCTGATTATTCACCAAACAGCGACCAATCAATTAGCTGAAATTACATGGTCTGAGTAATAAATTTTTCTTTTGTAAATATATTTATATTAAAACTGCATATCGCTTGTTAGTAAGTTTGTTTATGTGGGTAGGAGTTTTTTACAAAATTTGGCAATTTTTACTCTAATAATAAGAGTGTTAGCACGGGGTTTTGTTTTATATTATTGATTTTAAATGATAATTTACTTGGTTTGAGTTTTGCTTGGTAGTAAGTGTATTTTCTTAAATAAATAAAGGAGTTATTATGAGTACCGTTATTACTGGGTTATTCGAAAGTGCATCACAAGCAACACTCGCAATTTATAGATTAGAAGCTTTAGGTATTAATGAAGCTGATATTAGTATTGTAGCCAACGACTCATATGCAAAGGAAGATTTTGCTGTAGACGAAGGTACTAAAGCTTCTGAAGGCGGCCTTATTGGCGCGGCTTCGGGTGGTATTCTTGCTGCAATTATTGGTGGTTTCACTGCCGTAGGGACTGTAGCAACAGGTGGTACAGGCTTATTAGTTGCCGGACCATTAGTCGCTGCATTTGCTGCTGGTGGTGCAGGCGCTGCAGTAGGTGGTACTTTAGGTGCCGCAATTGGTGCGTTTATCCCCGAGCACGAAATTAAGTATTATGAAGATGCCATTGAAAAAGGCTCTATATTAATTGGTATTAAGTACGATAGTGACAACAAAAACGCTATTGAAGAAATACTTAACAATGCAGGCGCAAGTAACGTATCTACAGCGTAACGCTAGCTAATTAATTAAAAAGGTGAAACTTGGTTTCACCTTTTTTTGTGCTCGCTTTTTAGTGCTGAGCAATAATACTTAATTAATTTTAAGGATTAAATCTGACGCTAACTGCGTTAAAAACTCTGATATAAAACAACTGAATAACTTAATTTTTTGTCATTAAGGGGACCCATATATAAGCGGATTTTTTTAAAACATGCTTTGATTAATAAATACCCCTTATAAATATAATGCGTGAAGAGTCTCTGTAAAAGACTTATTTAGATTGGCGCTTCTTTATTTTATAACGTACGGCCATTCAACCAACACTCGAGACTACCGCCTAAGTAATAAGGGCCTCTTTAATATCGTCTTTTTCACTTGGATTGTCTTTTTTGGTAGGGACGTTGGTAATCTTTTCTCACGAGCTTTGTAAATATGCCTCGGTTTTTACTTAATCTTTGAGTAAAAGTTAGCTCATTAATTAAATGGCTATTTAGTTAAAGTTATTTTAATCAATAAATTGCGACTAAAAAATACATAAATGTATGTTTGAACATAGGACTGGTATAGACATTGAAACTACTTATTTAATAGTCGCTTAATTTAGCGATATTGTTTTATTAATTTGATACTAAACCAGGAGATGATGATGAATTGTTTGCAGTTTGATTCAAAAACTAAAAGAAGTTTAAACCGCGTTTTAAAACCTGCTTTTGCAATATTATTTACCAGCGTGTTACTACAAAATAGTGCACTGGCTAATGTAAACGTTGAAATGCACCAAGTTACTAAGTCGGGCCAGGGGCAATTACTAGGCACTATTACACTAACAGAAAATGATCATGGCGTTGTTTTTTCACCAAACTTAAAAGGTTTAACGCCGGGGCAACACGGCTTTCATGTTCATCAATTTGCTAGTTGTGAACCCAAGAAAAAAGGCGATAAGGTAGTGCCAGGTGGTGCCGCTGGTGGGCATTTCGATCCAAAAGCTAGCGAGCATCATGATGCTCCTTGGGCTAACGGCCATTTAGGCGATTTACCGGCGTTGTATGTAAATGAAAGTGGCCAAGCTAAATCGCCTGTTTTAGCGCCAAGGCTCACGCTTGAAAAACTTAAACAACATGCAGTGATGATCCACGAAGGAAGTGATAACTATGCAGATGAGCCAAAGCCATTAGGTGGCGGTGGTAGCCGTGTTGCTTGTGGCGTAATTGAGTAAATATAAGGAGAAAGTTATGCCATATAAAAACCGTGATGAATTACCTGAGTCGGTAAAAAGTAACTTACCTAAACATGCTCAAGACATATATCAAGAGGCGTTTAATAGTGCATGGGAAACCTACGAGGACCCAAGCGATAGAAAAAACGACGACGACCGCGAAACCACAGCGCATAAAGTTGCTTGGTCTGCGGTTAAAAATAGCTACAGTAAAAATGACAATGGAAATTGGGTTAAGTCGAGTAACTAGTTTTGATCAAACTAACAACAAGGCTAAAGCATTAAAAAGCCGCCATAGCTGATATAGCGGCTTTTTATATACTCGTTTTATATTTGCGCTGTTTATACAATACTTTGCAGTATGTTTGAGTAAAATTGGTAAGCAAAACCATAAGTACTGCTTTAAACACGAATGTGAGTTTAGTTTAAATTTACGTTATTATTTGTTTGTATTAGCCAAGCCCGAGAACACTTTGAATTATTTAGCTCATCTTTATTTAGCGCAGCCCACAGCCGATTCTCACTTTGGGAACTTATTGGGCGACTTTGGTGGTAAAAGGCATGTAGAGTACTTACCAAATACGGTTAAAAACGGGCTCGATAACCACTATTTAGTCGATAAATTTACCGACTCCCACCGCGCAGTTAAACACGCTAAACAGTACTTTTCACCTGAGCGTAAACGTTTTGCTGGTGTGGCTATTGATGTGGTGTTTGATCATTTTTTAATTGTGCATTGGCAGCGATTTAGCAAGCAACCTTTAAGTGATTTTAAGTACACCAGCTATCAGCTTTTGAATAATCGCATACCTGTTATGCCGCCGCGCATGCAGCATGTTGTAACAAGTATAACTAAAAACGATTGGTTTAAAGAATACGAAACCATAGATGGAATAGGGCTAGCACTTGATAATATTGCCAAGCGTATTCGCTTTACTAACACTTTTGCGGGCGCGGCTGATGACATAGCACGGAATTACGATGAATTAGAAGCCGTGTTTTTAGCGTTCTTCCCGGAGCTAATTAAGCATGTAAGTGAGTTTGACCTTGAAAGCACCCCAAAAAATGACATAAAGCGCATTATTTAAAGTTTTCATCAATTGTTAACCTTTTGTGATAATTTAAGGTGAAAAAAACGCTACTCTAATACAAATTAATTTTTGAGTGTTTTTAATGAATCGCAATTACTTGGTTATTGTGAGCTTTGCTGTTTTAGCGGCATTTCAATCTGGTGCTGTATTGGCTTTCGACTTTGACTTAAAGTCGGTACGAACCACTATTTCAAACCCTAACACTAGTCACGCGTTAATATACGACGATTTGGCTGGGAGTAATCAAAAAACACTGTTTTCGTTAGAGCCCATAAACAATCAACGTGTGGGTGTGTTTTTTGATATTAACGACATTGAAATTGGTTATTCAGCCGATATTTTCGAAGATGATGTTGAAACAAAAACACAAGATATACTGCTTTCTTATAGAAAATTTAAAAATTCTAAAATCACATTTAACTATCAAACGCTTGAAGGGCTGCAAAGCACGGCTAGCAATTTAAGCGGCAATCAAACGGATCAAATTTTCTCGCAAAATACACGTTCAACCAAGTTTGAGCTATCTGGCCAACACAACTTCTATACCTTCAATAATAAAGAGTCTTTGTTTGAGCATTTTTTTCTTAATAGGCCAAAGCTAAGCAGCAAATTTGATTTGTCGTTAAGTGTTGTTGGTGCTTGGTCTTTCAAGCATGTATCTCTTGAGAATAAAGATAATATTGTGTTTCAAGCTGATTTTTTAAATTCATCTTCACCACAGGTCACTAAGTTAATTTCTAATTCGTATGGGGCGAGTATTGGCTCGCTTTTATCATTTTCGTTACCGCATAATGTTCACGTATTTGCTGAATACAAAGTAGGTAAGGGAAATATTCGAAATACAGACCCTGGGCTGGGGTTAAAAGATTCTGGCGGTGAAAAAGTTGAAGCATACGGCGGTGGAATGTCTTGGACTTCAGACAATAAAAAACTTATGGTTGTACTACGTGCATGGGAGCAAACAGGCCGGCATATAGATACTTCTTTTGGTGATTTGTCAGTAATTAAGTTTTTTTAGTATTGATCACCGAAATAGTGAATTTACCAGGAATATTATGAGTAAGAATAACGATGTACCTCAGGCTTATGTTAAGCAAGAGGAAGGTTATAGAATAAAAGCCTTAAGATTATACCCTTGGGTATGCGGGCGTTGTGCTCGTGAGTTTGAATACTCAAATTTACGTGAGTTAACGGTGCACCATGTTGATCATAATCACAGTAATAATCCTGAAGACGGCAGTAACTGGGAGTTATTGTGTATTTATTGCCACGATAATGAGCACAATAAATACCACGAGCATATTATGTATGGCGGGTCGACTACAGATCGCAAAGTTGAGGCTGCAACCCATTCTCCATTTGCTGATTTAAAAGCGATGTTAAATAAGTCAAAGTAATATTTGAGCCACGTTAATGGTCAAATAAATAAACTAAAATTTATAACAGCGATTACTGGCTTAACAGTTATTGCAAAATGTAAGCTTTAGCGACTATTTTCCATTCATTATCTAGTTTAGCTAATGTTAGTGCATCGTAAAAGCGGTTAGTAGAGCGAAATAAAACAACAGCTAAACGATCGTCAACTGTGTTCATACTAATAATTTCACCATCGAGGTTTCCACCCGCTGGGTTTTTATTTGATGCCCATTGGTTAAGCACACTGGTCATATCTTTATACGACTTAATAACTTTTTTACCGTTGTCGTTTTTTACTACACCCACCATTGTTGCGTGCTCTGCTGCAAATGCGCGAAATAAACGTTCTTTACTTGCCTCCCCTTGACCTTGAAAGTAATCATCTACTGCGGCTTTTATTGCTACTTTGTCAGAGATTTTATCTGCAAGCGCACTGAACGATAAAAAGGTAACACTTATAATAACTAACAACGATTTCAACATAAAACTCTCTTTTACTAATTCTTAAACGCATTAAATTTGAGGTTGCTGGTGTAAGCTAAAACAACCTCATAATATTATATTTGAGCTAAGCCCTATTTATTAAAGCTCTTTAGCTGTTTTGTCTTTTATGTCAAACCAGTTTGAATCGGCTGAAGTAATAAAGCCAGGTACGTCTTTTAGCCATTGTTTTTGAACCGATTTATCAAGATTTAAATAAAGTTTGTTTTCAACAATTTTGAAAGCCTCTGGATCTACGTCAAACTTTTTCTCCATTGATACACCAAACGCACAAAAGCCACCAAATTGTGGTGCGTACTTTTCTGGATTCGCTCTAAATAAGTCGCGGTGCTTAGCTGAGCTGAACTTATAAATGGCATTTTTATGCGTTGCAGTATATTCAGAACTGCCTGTTACCGCCTTGTTTTGGGTAAAGTAAGCAACGGTATCGTAACCACTAATTGCAATGTCGTTAACGTCGGCATTTGCGTCTATGTCTGCTGCAAAGCTTAGTGAACTGGCAAGTACAGATGCTGCAAAAAAAGCTGATTTAGTGAGTGTCGAAAATTTCATGTGTATCTCCAAAGAAAAATTGAATAGGTTTGTTTGTTTAAAACTCAACTGTACTTTATCGTTATTACTTGGTTAATATGCGTCTATTAGTCTATATTTTCATACCAATAATCCAAAGAGGCGCTTATGGACGTACTTTCGAGTGTACTGAGTCACTTTTCACTTAATGCCAATGTGTTTTTTAGTGGGAATATGTGCGGTACGAGTGACTTTAGTGACGATCAAGGTGTTGGGCATTTACATTTATTACGCTCAGGTACGTTAAAAGTGCGCAGTAATAGTGGTTTTGAAGTAGTTTTATCTACGCCTTCGGTTATTTTTTTTCCTCACTCTACAGGGCACTGTTTATTTTCGGATAAGGGTGACGGTGCTGATTTAGTGTGTGCACAAATTAGCTATCAAAGCGGCGGGCATAGCCCTTTATTGCAGGCGCTGCCTTTTTGCTTAAATTACGAATTAACGGGTGATGGATTATTAGCGCAGAGCGCTTTTTGGATTTTTGATGAGGCATTTAAAGACGCCAGCGGTAAGCATTTAATTATAGATCGCTTATGCGATGTATTTTTAATTAGTGTTTTGCGCAAGGTATTGAAAGAGGGCACAATTAAAACCGGGATGATGGCAGGGCTTGCCCATCCTCAGTTGGCTAAGGTATTAATAAAAATACACCAAACCCCAGAGCAAAGCTGGTCACTTAGCGCTATGGCTGAGGAATGTGCTATGTCGCGTTCTAAATTTGCCGATACCTTTAAGCGAGTAATTGAGCAAACACCGGCTGACTATTTGGCTGATTGGCGTTTGTCGGTTGCTAAAAAGCTTATTTTAAAAAATCAAAATATGGATTTAGTAGCTAATCAGGTTGGGTACGAAAATGGCTCTGCACTCGCCCGTGTATTTAGAAAAAAAACAGGGCAAGCGCCAAAGGAGTGGTTATTGAGTCAGCAGTAAACTTTATTTTTTGTGTGCTAACTACTATTCGCTTTTAATTAAGTAATTTGAATCGAGCGACCAAAAGTTGTTTTCGAGCTTTTGCAAAGGTCGTTTTTTAGAGCCTGGCGATGCTTTATGTAATATCAAATTAATAAGATCTGAGCTGACCGCCGGATCACTATGAAAGTAGTCATGGCCTATTAGGCTGCCAGATTTAGGTACTTTAATTAGGCTTACGTTACCTACAGAAGTGAATATGTCTTGCTCGTTTATGTTTACATCTTTGGTGTTTAACCGACCAAAGCTCAAGCTGTTTGTTAGCCACTGTGAAATACCCAATGCGCTATCTTCTTGAGAGGTGTAAATGGTAATTTTTCCAAATGCAGGCCCAAATTGCTCAGCCATTAGCCTTTGCTTAATAATACCAAAATCAAGATCGGGAGCAGCTAAAATTAAGTTTTCAATACGCAGGTCTTCTCGGGGATTTCCGCCACTGGCTCTGTTTTCAATTATAAGTTCTCTAAGTGTTGTGGTTACTACATCTGTGCCACGGCTATGCGCAATAATATGAATATTTTCTATTTCAGGATTTTTAAAAAGTAGTCGTAAGGTTTCTTTTAAATGAAAAATAGTAAATTGACCAGACTCTTTATCTTCAAAATAGCCGGTTAATCCTGTGGCGGCAGCAGGCCAAGAGTAAACAATAGGTACGCCTTGTCGGTTTAAAAAATGCCAAATACCAGCAAGAGTAAATACCGATTCGTTAAAGGTATTATTAAAGCCATGCACAAACAAAATAACATCTTTATTATTACTGTTTTTTAAACGCTGATTAATATTTTTGTTTAATTGGGTTTCGTGAAAAATTTTGCGTTCTAAAATATCTTCGTCAATTTGGAGTTTGTTTTTTACGCGTCTAAATTTATAAGGCGATAAAGGGAAGCGACCTAATTCATCCGCTTTTTCCATTACGTAAGTCAAATTTCCGGAGCGATTTTTAAGGCTACTTTGCTTTAATAGCTCACTCCACTGCAAAGATTTATCGCCAAAATTTATTTTTGCTACACCGTACGCAATTGATGGCGAGCGACTTGCGTTATACATAACCCCCTCTTTTTCAGAAACTGCTCGGTCTGTAACATAGAGTAATTCCATACTTGTAGTATGTAGGTTTTTAGGTACTTGGGCTTCTGAATAAGGCGTACTTACATATAAATTGGGTGTAGGCATTAAAGCTGGGTTTGAAGTACAGGCAGATAGCAAAATAATGAGCAAAGGGGCGAAAATATAGGATTTACCGTGAGGGTGAAAAAGCATGCTTATTCCTTATTTTCGGTTTGTAAATTATTTTAAAGAGGTTAAGTATAAAATTAGCATATAAAAAGTAACATATTTATTACCTTTTACACATCACATACTAATTTTATAATTTATTGTTGCGTTAACGAGGATTCAAAATAAAAATACCCGAGCTTATAAGTAGAGAAAGCTGCGGGCATTGTTTTTTGGGAGGCTTATAAAGCTAAATCTTAATCGCCTCAGTAGGCGTTGTTGATAATCCACTAAAATACTTCATTACTAATTGGCCTTGGCTGTTTTTTTCTATTACTAAGTAATTGTTTGAATTAGGGTAGTAAAAGCTATTTTTAGACATGGTAATAAGTTTTGTTTTATCGCCACCAGTGCGCTTTGAATACAAAACGTCATTTTCAAAAATTAGGCTGCGTAAGGTGTTTTCATCAATACGGTAATCACCCAATACGGGCGCTAATTGCTGCTCTGTTACCTCTGCTTTTTTAAACTCGGGTAGTGCAATACCTAGTGCTCTGGCTGTGAATTTTTCGTTGATAAAAATAGGGTTTATGTGGTTTGAATTAGCCAGTACTGCAACATATAGCTTTTGCTCTGGAATATAGCGTGCATGTGCTAAAAAGCCATTTATTCCGCCAGTGTGTTTAATTACGGTGTATTCATTCAAGGGCTTAATAATTAATCCGTAACCATAGGATGAAAAGCTGCCGTCGTTGAGTTTAAAAGGGCTTACCATCTTCTCATAACCTGCTTTACTAATAAGCTTGCCAGACGATAACGCACTAAACCAAATGTTTAAGTCGGTTGGAGTAGATATAAGCGCACCTGCGGCATATGGCCAATCCATATTAATGTAGCTGGTGTTGATAAATCCTTGCTCTGTTTGCTCATAGCCAGATGCGCGATGGGTAACAAGTTCTTGCCCTTCATAACTACTCTGGTTCATTTTTAGCTTTTTAAATATGTGTTGTTCAATAAAGTCTTTGTAAGACTGGCCACTTGCTACTTCAATTATTTTACCAAGCAGTGAATAACCGGTATTTGAATAAGCCATCGCTTCGCCGGGTTTAAACACCATTGGGTGTTTGGCAAATCGCGCTAGTGCATCGTCAACGCTGGTGGGGACTTGTATTTCTTTATCAAAGAGATCGTCGTCATCTGTGTAGTTGGCGATGCCTGAGGTGTGGGTTAATAAGTTTTCGATTGTGACGAGGTTGCCCTCTGTTGGAAAGCTTGCAACATACTTATGAATATCATCGGTAACCGCTAGCTTACCTTGCTCTTGCAACATCATAATTGCAGCTGCAGTAAATTGTTTTGAAATAGAACCTAAACGCAAAACGCTTTGCTCATTAAGTGGAATGTTATGCTCAAGGTTGGCAAGCCCGCGCGTTCCTTTAAAAAGTACTTTGCCATTTTTACTTATAATTACCGATACCCCAGGCTCGTTTTCAGTAAGGTTATCGTTAAGAATTTCCTGATATTGCGAGGCTGTCGGATTTGCTTTTACAAGGCAGGGTGTTAATAGCGAGAGGGCTAACAAACAGCTAGCGTAAAATGGCTTAATCATATTCATCCTTTTTAGTTTTTATACCAAACCTGTAGATAGGCTTAGCGATCCCTGTGCTTCATTTAAGCGGTTATTTACTTTAATTTATAAGTATTATTTTTAGTTTATAGCCAGTTAATATTGCACAGCTAAAAAGTAAACTCAACGCTTCGCTTTAGTTACCCATATACATTCAAACTTTTTGTTAAATCAATAAACGCGCATAACCTTGGTGGCATATGCCGCTTAGTTAAATAGTTTAAGTAATTAGGCACTCCTCCCATTTTATATATATTAAGTAGCTACTATGATTTCAGCCGCTTGGATAAAAACAAGGTTGTTACATCAGCTACTTTAATTAGTGACAGTTTATCTGCATGGCTCCATGAAATTTTTGAGCCAACACTTTCACAACAAATAACACCTAGTGGCTTGTTATCAATAAAGTAGATGTAATCAAGCAAGGAGTAAATGTTTGATGGTTCAAAATAAACTTTGGTGAAGTTTTTAGTGATTTCGTGGTTTCTCGCATCTGATGCGTCTAATACTTTATGATCTAAAATATAGTCAAAGTATGCAGGAAAGTCTTCAGCTTTTAAAACTGCATTACTTACTATTTCATTTTTTTCATCAAGGCAAATTAAGCTATTAATGGCAGTATAGTCGTGATTAAATAACCAGAGACTGACTCTGTCGGCATTTGGAATTAACTTTTTTAGCTCATTGCATATCTGTTTTAGCTTACGTTCACTCGTAATGTTTGGGTTACTAACTTTAACTGCTAAATTTTTGAGATTTGAGTTTTTTGGATTATAGACATTGAGCAAGCTATTTAAATGCTCTTTATTAAATGGCTTCGTTAAATAGCCATCCATACCAATATCTAAATAGTGTTCAATATCTTGTTTCATGGTGTTGGCTGTCATGGCAATAATTGGCGTTGTTTTACCTGTTTGTTGCGCTCTAATTATTTTAGTGGCTTGCACTCCATCCATCACTGGCATTTGAATGTCCATAAAAATCAAATCAACATGGTTGGCAAAAAAGTAATCAACGCATTCTTTGCCATTTTCGGTAAATATTACTTTCGCATTATGGGCTTGTAGCATTTTACTTACGACAACTTGATTTACTTTATTGTCTTCGGCAACCAAAATAGTACACCCTTGTAAATCGGTTATTTCTTTATTTGGTTTTAATAATTCATCGAGTTCTGATGTTTCAAAGCTTTGTTGGTAAGTAAATACAGAACCTTTATCTTCTTTACTCGTGAAGTTGATTTTGCCATTCATTAAATCACTTAGCTTGGTGCAAATGGAGAGGCCAAGGCCCGTGCCCCCGTACTTTCTAGATGTAGACGAATCAGCCTGATGAAACTCTTTAAATAAATTTTGCTGTGCAGCTTTACTAATACCAATACCTGTATCGATTATTTCAAATACAATATTTTGCGTGTTTAAGGAGTTCTCTTTTACAGTGACTTTAAACTCTACCTGGCCTTGTTGTGTAAATTTAATCGCATTTGAGCATAAGTTATTTAAAATTTGTGAAATTCTGACAGGATCGCCTTTTAAGGTTGTAGCGATATTTTTATCTATAGATGGAATAAATTTTATTCCTTTATCTGTGGCTTGTTTCATTAGTGGATTAATTACATTGTTAATGACTTCGCTCAGGTTAAAGTTAATATTCTCAATATTTAATTTACCCGCTTCAATTTTTGAAAAGTCTAAAATGTCATTTACAATATTTGATAGTATATTCGCGGAGCTTAAAATACTTTTTAAGGCGTTATCTTTTTCTATATTTGAAGTCTCTGCCAGTCCAAACTCAGCTAAATTTAAAATGCCGTGCAGCGGAGTTCTTAGCTCGTGTGACATATTTGCTAAAAATCGACCTTTTAGAGTGTTAGCTGTATCAGCTTCTTTTTTTAGTTCTTCAAGATTTTTATTATGTATTTGTTGTTGTTTTAATGCAGTGGCCAGCTTTCTGTTGTTTAACCTGAGCTCAAGTTGTGCGATAACTTCTTTGCCAAGTATTTTCAGTGCGTTAATTTGTGTTTGAGTTAGCTTTTTTGGCTGGTCGCTGATAACACATAATGTACCAATTGTGCTGCCACTAGGTGTAACTAGCGGTGTGCCCGCATAAAACCGAATGTTTGGATCGCTGGTTACTAGAGGGTTATCATAAAAACGTTCATCAAGTAGAGCGTTTTGTATTTCAAATACTTGGTCTTGCAGTATTGTATGAGAGCAAAATGCGATATCTCTTTCGGTGGAGTCTACATCGATACCATACTTTGATTTAAACCACTGCCTTTGTGGATCAACTAAGCTTATAAGTGATATGGGGGCTTCACAAATATCAGAAGCAAGTTGAGTTAAATCATCAAATACTTTTTCGGCTTCAGTATCTAATATTTCATACTCATACAGGGCTTTTAATCTAGATTCTTCGTCTACTGGTATTTGTGCTTTTATCATAGTATTGCTCAATATTTATATAGATTCACTATAAGAGTAATTTAGTGATAATGACAACTTTAACATTTAAATCAGGCTAATAAATAGATTCTGTATTTTGTTACTCTCTTATTATTTTTTTGAAGTGTTTTTTATAAAACCAGCGAAAGTAAAAAGGATCTTTCCATACTGAACACTCTCAGTAATTAACATCGGAATTAATAGGGATTAAACCAGTCTATAGTTTTACATCATCTGTAAATTTTGAAACTCAGCAGCTCTGCTGGTGGGCAAATTCTGCAACCTTGTGAATTATAAATTTCTAAAAGCATGTGATGGCTCGAAAAGGCTGATATTTTCCTTGGCATAAGTGATATTCACTAATGAAGTATCACGAAATGCTTACAATTAAATCACGTTTTAACTGTATATTTTACTTAGTTAAAACTTAATTTGAACACCCGCTCAAGTTGTGCTTTAATCATGTCTCAATTATTGAGGAACTTTACATGATTAAATTTTATTTTCACCATACTCCTAACCCAATGAAGGTTGCACTCTTTTTAGAAGAAACAGGCTTACCGTTTGAACTTGTTCCTCTTGATACTTTAAAAGGTGAGCAACATACACCTGAATTTAAAGCAATTAATCCAAACGCTAAGGCGCCAGCAATTGTTGATGGTGAAACTCGTGTGTTCGATTCGAATGCTATTTTAATGTACCTTTCTGAAAAATATGGAAAGCTAGAAGGCAAGGGCGATGACCGCGCTGAAATGCTGTCATGGTTAATGTTTATCGCATCTGGTTTAGGTCCGTATTCAGGGCAAAGTGTACACTTTAGACACATGGCGCCAGAAGGGCTTGATTACGCGGTTAATCGCTATTTACGTGAAGCGCAGCGGCATTACGAAGTACTTGATACTCACCTTGAAGGTCGTGACTTTATTGTGGGTGATACGTATACCATTGCTGATGTATCTGCATGGGGCTGGATTGATAAAGCACCGGTTGTATTAGGTGAAGAGGGCTTAGCACCGTATCCAAATCTTAAGCGTTGGTTTGAAAGCATTGATAGCCGCCCAGCGGTTGCACGTGCACGCGTAATTGGTACTGATGTAGCCTTTAAAAAAGAGTTTGATGAAGACGCTAAAAAAGCGTTTTTCCCTTCAAATTACCCTAAAGTATAAAAAGTACTTAATACTAAACAGCAGATCAGCTAGCTGATCTGCTGTTTAGTATTTCATGGCTGTGTTAGCACCTCTTTATTTTCATCTGCCACGAATAAATTAACTTCCTCTGTGTGCTGGCTTACGCTATTTCTTTTTAGGGCGATATATAGGTCTGAGTGAATATATATACCTTCTTTTCCCGACTTCATTCCTGCAATTTCAAACCACGAAAGTAGTTGGCGTTTTCTACCTGCAAGTTCAAGCCTTATATCGCGCTTTTTAAATATAACATCTAGATCGGCAAGCATTGCCATTACGCTTAAATCTAAGTGAGTAAAGCAGGGCACAGCGTCAATTATTACACAGTGGGTGTCGTCTTTTTGCCTTGCGTATTGCTCAAGTAATCTGCGTTTAAAGTAGCTGGCATTAAAGTAAGTTAAAGGTGAATTAAAGCGATAGATAAACACGCCTTGCACTGCTTTTGCTTTATCTGTGGCGTCTAAACTTCTTACTACACCGTTAACATCTACGCCGAGTATATTGTCGGTTGGGCGCATTACAGTGCGAATAAACTGAAATAACCCCAGTAATACAGCAAGTGTGATCCCTGGTATAACGCCAATAAATAACACCGCAAGTAAGGTGGCTGAGGCGAGATAAAATGCCTGTTTGTCTTTTCGTTTTAGTTGCCAAACAGCTTTTAAATCGAGTAAATGAACAGAGGCAATAATAAGTACAACACCTAGCGCTGCGCTTGGAATAAATTCAAGTGGCGCTGTTAAAAATACGGCTATGACCGCAATAATGGCCGCTGCTATTATTGATACTAACTGCGTTTTACCACCCGTTGCATCGTTAACAGCGGTGCGTGAGTCGGCGCCACTGACTGCAAAACCTTGCGAAAGAGCTGACGCTATATTGGCAATACCTAGCGCTCTAAATTCTTTATCGGCGTCTATGTCGTAGCCATTTTTAGCGGCAAAGCTGCGCGCAGTTAGCATCATACTAACAAAACTCACGATGGCTAAGTTAAGTGCGGGTACCACTAGCTCACGAATAATCCCTAAATCAAAAACAGGGGTATTAAAAACGGGAAGCCCGCCAGTTACGGTACCAATGGTTTTTATATCAAGTTGTTTTAAATCAAAAATCCATACCAAAAGCGCACCAAATGCAATGGCAAACATAGATGCAGGCCACGTGGGTCTTATGCGCTTCATGACAAAGTAAACCGCCAGTGTAAACAAAGCCATTAGTAAGGTGGGAACATGTGTTTGCGCTAGGTATGTGGGTACACCTCCTAGGCGTTCAAGTAGGTAGCGTTCGTCAAAGGTAAAACCGAATACTTTAGAAAATTGACCCACAATAATAGTGATAGCCACGCCGTTTAGTAAGCCCATTAAAATAGGTTTAGATAAAAAGTCGGCTAATACACCTAACTTAAATTTACTGGCTATAAAGCACCAAAAGCCGGTCATAGCGGTCATTGTGACAACAAGTTGCCAATGCTTAAAGCTGTCACCTGCAGCAAGAGGTGTTACTACTGCTGCAATAACGGCGCAGGTGGCGGCATCAGGGCCGACTATTAATTGCTTAGAAGTGCCAAAAAGCGCATATAGCATCATTGGCAGTATGCAAGAATATAAACCGACGGCGGCGTTAACACCGGTTAGTTGTGCGTAAGCAATGGCAACAGGTAAAGCTACCGCAGCTACCGATAGCGCCGCTCTTACATCATCAGCAAACCATTGTCGCTCGTAGTGCAGCAATGTATCTAAACCCGGCATAAAATTATATAAACGCGACAGCACTTCAACTTTTCCTGTTAATAGTAGTAACGCTTTGATAGTAAATTTAATGTTCAAATAAGTATAGCTAGGTGGGTGTGTTTTTTACGTAATATAAAGCTACTTTTTTATAGACGTAAAAAAGCCTGCATAAAAGCAGGCTTTAGTTTTTAGGGAAAATTAAAATTTAGCGCGAATACCAAAGCTGTAACGGCGATCCGCTTCAGTGTACTTCCAAGCACCACCTAGTTCAGATAGGTAGATTGAAGGCTCACCCGTTAAGTTGGTCGCATTACCTACTAAGGTCACGTTTTCGTTAATATCCCAGCTTGCAGAGAAATCTAACTGGCCTCTGTCGTCACGGTAGTTATTACCGTAAACAGTGCCTTCTGCTGAAATGCTGCCGTCTGAGTTAATATTTTCTACGCGTTTCTCGTTTTCTGTATCTAAGAAACTGTCACGGTAGTTATAAGCGATACGAGTAGAGAACCCTTCGTATTCCCAAAATACTTGTAAGTTGTACGTATTTTTAGAAATATCTAATAATGGGTTGCCGTTTGGTTGTTCGCTGTCTGCATACGTGTAGTTTGCATTAACACCTAAGCCAGAAAATGCACCAGGTAAGCTTGTGAAGAACTGTTGGTAACCAACTTCAAAACCTTGTACTGAGCCGTTTTCACCGTTTACATTTTTAACTGTATCAATACCCGTTAGTCCTGCGTCACGCAAGCCTGCAACATGGTTAAAGCCATCTATATCTACAGGGTAGTCAGTCGCATCTGAGTAAACTAGGTTGTCTTGAGATACACCTGCAACGTCAAGCTGACATACTTGGTTCCACTGAGTTACGTTTTGACCTGTTGAAGTGCTTGATGCTGCTACACAGCTACTTTCGTTACTTAAGAAAGACTCAACATCTTTATAAAATACTGCGAAAGATAGTACGTTACCTTCATCAAAGTAATGCTCTACAGATAAGTCGTATTGCGTTGCACGGTATGGTTCTAAATCAATAGAGCCTTGCGTTGCACCTGTAATGTCGTTATTAACGTCAAATGCAGGGCTTAGCTCGCTAAAGTCAGCGCGGCGCATAACTTTTGCAGCAGCAAAGCGGAATAATGTTTCGTCTGAGTAGTTATACGTAACGTTTAAGCTTGGTAAAAAGTCGCTGTAGTCATTGTCGCCAGTTACTTTTTCGCCATTAAGAAATACGCTTGATTCTAAATCTGTAGTCACATAACGACCACCCACAATCGCAGTAATGTTATCAAAGTCTAAGTACGCTGATATATATACGGCAGCTGTATCTTCAACTACGTTACGGTATGCGCTTTCTTGGAACTCTTGGTTATCTGAAAGACTGCCTGTTGACGCTAGGTTTGTGCCTGCAAGTAACTGCTGAAGTTGAGCATAAGTATTTGCTGGGTTAGATAAACCGTTGTAGCTTAAAAACGTTAGTAGGTCGTTTTGCCCCGAATGACCTAATTGGTCAAAAGAGTTGTCGTGGCTAACTGTTGTGAAGCTATTTGAAAAAGCAGCGTTGTAGTCATCAACCCATAAAGTAGCTAATGAACCATCTGAGTCGTTAAATGCATTTTTGTAAATGTCTTTAATTTCTACTTTGTATTGCTCGTATTCGTAATCACGGTTAGTAACACGTACACCTGCTTTTACTTTAGACACCCAGCTCAAGCTGCTGAGTGGCTCAAACATTTCAACATCAAAACGAATAGCTGTTTCGTCATTATCTGTTCTTCTATCTTCACTTTTAAACGTACGGAGTGCTAAGTTTTGTGGGTCAGTAAATGCATTTGGATCTGAATGAATGATGCTTGGTAATTTATTACCGTCTTGAGAAAATGCACCATCATATAAATGATTTGTTAGCTGAGTTCCGCCACTTGCTTCAAATGTTGATTTTTCGATTGGGCGAAGTGTAAATTCAGAATCAGGTCTTACGCTTTCTGATGATGCTACTGCAATTTCACCAGAGATTTTTATACTGTCAGTAAGGTTCCACTCTGCACCAAGTGCATTTGAAAACGAGTCAGTTTCACGAAAGTCACTGTATGTTTTAGGGATACCAAATTCGTTTGTTAGCGTGTAATTATTTACGCCGTTAGCATCTTGAGTTGTATTTGCATCTGTTGATAACGAACCCGCAACACCTAATATAGAGTTACCACTTTGCTCACCAGAGCGTTTAGTGCCACTTAAATCAAGATACACCATGCCATTACCAGATTGCGGTGCCCACTGAAGTGATAAATTTACAGCAGTACGTTTACGTTGTTCTACATATTGTTCAACACTGTGCTCGTCTCGTACGATAGCGTTGCCACTTGGTGTATTACCTTCTTGGCCATTAATATCAATGTCTTGAGGTTTAACACGGCTAGACGTTTCATCTTGACGAATTTCACGATCTTGATACGAAAACATAGCAATGGCACCAAAGGTACCCATTTCGTCAAAGTCCCAGTTGTTACCAAGTGAACCACTAAAAATAGGTGCTACTTTTTCTGTTTTATCTGCATATTCACCATCTAATGAAACTGCACCAGTTAGTTTATCTAACTCTAATGGGCGAACTGTTTTTAAGCTAACTGTTCCGCCTAATGCACCTTCAATCATATCGGCAGTAGGAGACTTAACTACTTCTACTGTTTTTAAGAAACTTGATGGGTAATCTTGTAAGCTAATACCGTCACGAGAGTCGCCAATAGTAGAGCGACCGTTTAATTCAACACGGTTTTGAGGTAAGCCACGAATCGAAACACTGTCACCCACACCAAAATCGGTATTAATAGATACACCAGTAATACGTTGCAGTGCTTCTGCAATATTATTATCAGGTAACTTACCAATGTCTTCAGCAACAATCGCATCTACAATACGTCCGTCAGTACGCTTAAGCATAGCGGCGGCTTTCATACTACCTAGCATGCCTTTTACTTCAATAACTTCAATATCTGCAGCTGCCGTTTCTGAAGCTGCCGGAGCCTCTTGCGCTGCAATAGTAGAAGAAGCCATTAATAAAAGGGCTGCTGCACTGATTGTTGTAGAGCTACTTCTTTTATGTTTATTAATTAATGTTGAAGTAATTTGATTGAGTTTCATGTATCTCTCCCGTTTGGGTACGACTTACGTCATTGTGTGTGTTGTTACTTGGTTTGGTTAACCAATTTAACTGCTGTTTCCCTGTAGCGTGTCATACAGGTGGTATGGTTGAAATTAGTCCAATTCAGCTTTTATTACAACCTTTGTTTACCAAAAATTCACAAGGTGTATTACAAAGTGTTCTTTTATTTTGCTTATATTTAATAAATTTAATGGCTTATGGTGTATTTTTATTTTTTATATTTTGAGTGAATTTTATTGAAGTATGTTTACCAAAGGCGTTTTTTTATATTATTTGTACTATTAAATACACTTTTTAGTGCTGTTTTTAAATTTTATGCCGTACTTTTATACGTATTTAGTTTGTTTTTTAAGTGATGTTAAAATAATGAGATGTTCATTAAAGGTTGGCTATGGCTTATAAATTTGCGAAATAGTAAGGAGTATAAAATCATTCAATTTTATTTTGGTTATTTGTTTTGGTAATACCAATTTTCTATTGTTTTTATATGAATTTGTATTAGAGCTTACTGATACATATCTATATATGATTATAAATAGAGTGATTTTTGCGCAAAAAAAAGCCCAGCATATTAATGCTGGGCTTTCTTAGATTAAATATATTAGCTTTTTAACTCGCCTGTAGATGATTCTAAATGGGCTCTAATAAACCACTGAAATTGCTCTAGGTCAGCTAGTTGGCTGGTGATCATATCTTCAGACACCGGATCCAATTCAGAAAGAGTCTCAATTGCTTTACGGTGATCGCCATTAACGCCGTTGTATACTTTATCAAGTGCGGCTAAATGCTCGGTTACTAACCCTTTACCTACTGAGTATTCGTTCCATGTACGACGATCTACAATTGATTTAGGCGTACCAACGGGCACTCCACCAAGAGTCGCAATTCGCTCTGCAATTGTATCTGTCATTTCGCGCACAATGTCTACTTGTGGGTCTATCATTTCGTGTACGCCAATAAAGTTAGGTCCCACTACGTTCCAGTGAATATGCTTTAAAGTAAGCTGTAAATCTATCAATGCAACCATGCGGTTATCTAGCGTAGCTATTGTTTTTTGAGCTGATTCGTCACTCATACCTGGCGCGGTAAATTTAGTTGTTTTGTTTGATTCGTTATTGTTACTCATAATTTCTCCTACATTAAGTAATGTGTTGCTCATATAATATGTTGCGTTATGAGCATGACTTAAACTTAATGAAGCAACTGTTATGCCGTAAGTTGATTGTTTTTAAAAGTGATTTAAAAACATGAGGTTATGTTTTTATTTAAGATTTTAGAGGCTGGAGGGGTGATTGAATTTTTGAAAAGCCTGCATACATTTGTAAAATCTGCAGACTTTAATTTAATAACGCTTAAGTGTATTTAAACTTTGGCTATATATTCGTGCGCTTTTAAAACATCGAGCGGCACTATTTCTAATGATTTTTTATTTGTGGCTTCAAGTACCACTGGTGGCGCAACGTTTGCTGAAATAGCATGAAGCCATCTTACTGCACACAAGCACCATTTATCACCGGCTTTTAAACCTTCAAAATCGTAAAGAGGGTTTGGGCTTATTAAGTCGTTACCTTGTGATTTTGAAAATTGTAAAAACTCGTCAGTCATAATTGCACACACACTGTGATTGCCAAGATCTGATTCTGGTACATAACAAAATCCTTCACGTGTGTAGCCACCATTACCGCAACATAGTTTTAAACGTGTGCCAAGTACATTAAATTGATTCGCCATGAAATACCTTAGTTTGTGGTGTTTAATAAATTTACTCTATCAGGAGTAACTCGCTTGAGATAGCTATAAAACTTAAAAGAGGGAAGGGGGTCTACACAAACTTAAGCCCGCAGCAAAATTGCGGGCTTAGTATTATTTATTTAATACGCAGTGCCATACAATCGCTATGGCCGTTTATGATCATGCTTTTATCAACACGTACGCCACCACCAGAGTATTTTCCGGCGGCTGTAAAACTACATATTTGTACAAAATAGTCATCTACTTTAGGCAGTGCAAATAGTTGTTGGTATATTTGGTCTTGCTCTGCAAAGTGCCCCATTGTTTTTTCTATAACTTGCTGCTGTTCATCAACAAGTTGAATATTAGCGCCACATCGACCTACTATTGGTTTAACTACATATCCGGTTTGTAATAACTCGTCGTTAAGATCAAACGCGGTATTAAGTAAATATTTATGATTAGGGAATAAGCTCCACAGTATTGGCAAAATAGCTTTGTTACTAGGAATTAATGTCCACAGCGGTTCAAACACCATGACATTTTTACGCAGTAATACATCGACTAAGCGTGGCGTTTCACCAATTTTGAATTGTGGTTCAAAGTTATCACCTAATGATTGGTCGGCTTCACATTCTTCACGAATTTGATCAAGTGCGGTTTCCCACGACCAGGTTTTCCACACATAGCTCAGCTGTGAGCCGTCTTCATCTACTATGTTGCCTGATTCATTCCAGCGAAGTGTGCTTAAGCCAATTACTAACTTACACTCAAAGCCCGCGGCTTCAATGGCTTCTTTCATAAATAATGCGTGGTAATGCTCTTCTGGTTCATCATCTTGCAGAATATGAACAAGACCTTTTACTTCACTTTTACGCCATGCTTTTACGAGATCTTTAAATAAATTTTGGCCTGCATCTACACCTGTTTTAACACCAAAGTGTTTTGCCCATTTACCCTGAACCTTACCGCTTTCCATATAACACGATGCCGAATCGCAATTGTATTCGTAAACTTTTAAACCTGCTGTGGTTAGAGCAAAGTCAAACCGACTGGTAATTAATTGGTTTAAGCGGTTATCCCACGATTGGCGAATTTTATTAAGCACAACATCGGGTAAATTGAACTTTTTTAATAACTCAGGGTGCTGCAGTACATAGTCGGTTGCATGCATAAATAAGCCATGTAGCTCATTTGTAGCATGCTCAATGCTTTGCTGCGCCGTTTGAGATATCGCAAAGTAATTATGTTGATCCTCAGCTACTGATGTAAGTTTATGGCCTTGCATCATTTCTACGTAGGCAGCTTCATCGTCATTCGCAATATTTAACCATGACTTGTTTGCTTGGCCTGTATCTACTGCTTTATGGGCTTCTATAATAAATAAGTCGGTGTTTAGCTCTGACGTTGGCTCAGCATATTCTGTTTCATCAGTTTGTGTCATCCAGCCTAAAATAGTGGCGTCGCTGTAAGAGCACTCAATCCAATAGTCGCCATCTTTAGTTACTTTTGCTTTTAGTTCACGACACCAGCTTTGATCTTTTGGCCATATTTGGTGTCCTACATTTTGCTCAGCAAGGCGTATTTTATCTTCATATACTTCAACAACGACAGCAACATGGCCTGTTTCTTCAAACTCGCCGCCTTCTTCCCAAATAAGTAAGCTACCTACCTGAGGATGATGTTTAGCACCGTTTTTAAACGCGTTTAGTGGCAGTCTGTTTTGACTATTTACATCGCGCACAGAACGCAGCTCAAAAATATCGTAAGCCATAGCAATATCATCAAAAATATAACTATGGTTGAGATACATCCATCGACGTGCAAACTCAACGCATTGCCATTTATAGCCCATGTAAATGCCATCAAGGTAACTACGAAAGGCGCTACGATTAGGATAAATACTTTCGTCAGCCGTATCATAATCAGATGAATACACAGCAACATTACCAGGTGCGTAACCTAATAAGGTACCAAAATCACTAGCAGGAGCAGAAGATTTCATAAACAAAGGTGTTCAAAATAAAGGTGTGATAATTTGCTGACTATATGAGCGAAGCTGCGTTATAGCAAGATATAAAATATGTTTTTACGAAGGGGGATAAGTAAAAAATCACTCATTCATCATAGAGTGAAAATACGGGAGAGTACTTTTACTAATAGTGTTAGGTTTGGTGCTTTTTTGCCTTTTAGCTAGTTGAACGTTAGTAATATTTTTGACGTAATTATTACTGTTTAAAACTCAACTAAAAAATGGAGAAGCTATAGGTAGCTTCTCCATTTTTATTATTCATATTTAGTGCTTTTTATAATGTTTAAAGCAGATTAACGCGCTGCTAAATCATTTCAGCGTCTATATGGCGTATAAGGTTTGTTACCCAATTAACATACTGACGGTGAATTTTTTTGCCGTTGTAGTTTAAGTTAATTGAGTCTTTATAGTTGATTGAGTATGCCGTTTTGTCATACGCAATATCGATTGTTAATTGGTGTGTGCGAATATCCAGTACACCTTTTATTTTACCTTCACTCATAGGCGTACACTTCCACCCAAGCTGAATACATGCTTTTAGAATACCTTTTTCTACGTCAGCTTCACTGTTGGTAATTGTTGATGTTTGCGGAATAGGGTTTTGTTCAAAGTCTCTTACTGCAACAGATGTTGAACAACCAGCAAGTACAATAAGTGCTGCCGCTGTAAGTAAAATTGAGTACTTTTTCATAATAATCCTTTGTTTTAATTTCATCCAATTGTGTTGTCTCGCCAATATATGCGCGCTTAGGTGAGATTATCGGTAAATTTATAGATGAGTGCCAGCAATAATTAGAAAATTAAAAGAGTTAACTGAGATTTATATTGGGCATTAACTTTATTTATGAACTAGTTAAAGTTTAATTATTTAAGCTATAAACCAAGGGGTAAAGCAAAATTATGTGTTGAAAGATTTACGTGAGCGATGACATGTTTTAAGGGAACGCTCTTTCTTTATGTTTTAAATTACTCCTATAGTCGTACTTTAGTTAATTTTTTGTTAAACTATTGCGCTTAGTATGGATTGAAGTCAGTTAAAAGTTTTTAAAACAGGAAAAACAATGGAAGACATAATAAACAACATTGATATTAATCAATATTTACCCGCTGCAATTACGTGGGCAACCAACATATTACTGGCGATTGCAATTTTACTTGCGGGCTTATGGCTGGCAGGCAAAGTACGCAATTTAATTATTGGCTTGTGTCATAAATACACTCATCTTGATGACACGCTTTTTCGCTTTTTAGGCAGCATGGCTCGCTACATCATATTAGCGTTCGTTATTATTGCTGTGTTAAATCGCTTTGGTGTACAAACAGCCTCTATTATTGCTTTGCTAGGTGCTGCGGGGCTTGCTATAGGCTTGGCGTTACAAGGTGCAATGTCGAACCTTGCAGCGGGCGTTATGTTGCTTGTTTTCAGACCTTATAAAGTGAATGACTTTATTGAGGCAGCAGGGCGTTTTGGTAAAGTAACAGAAGTAGATATGTTTACTACTATTTTACAAACGTTCGATAACCAACAGGTTATTATTCCAAATAGTCAAATTTGGGGCGCGCAAATTATAAACCATTCACATCATCCAATTCGTGGTGTGGATATGCATTTTGGTGTTGCTTACGGTGAAGATACAACGGCTGTACGTAAAGTTATAGATGCCGTACTTGCAGCGCACCCACACATACTAAAAGATCCAGCTCCTTTTGTTGAAGTAGAAACTCTTAACAACAGCTCAGTAGACTTTTTAGTAAGACCTTTTTGTAAGGGCGAGCATTACTTCGATATTCTTTACACGGTGCCAGAGTTAATTAAAAAAGCACTTGATGAAAACAACATTGAAATACCTTTCCCACATCGTAAAGTTATTTTAGTTAACGAGAATAAAGATTAATTAAATTTAAAAATGCATAAACCTAAGAGCACTTTTAAGTGCTCTTTTTTTGTGTGAAAAAGTTACATACCTGTGTAACCTTTTCTTTTATAAACCACTTCAAATACTACATTGTTATCTGTACAGCCCTTTTTTACTAGGTTGGATGGCTGGTCTTTATTTTGCATTTGCATAGTCGCTTTTAGCTTTTAAGCTCATAAAAACTATTGACCCATTAAATCAAACTGTATGAAGGACTAAACATGGCTGAATCATTTAAATACGCAGGTAATAAAGGGCATGGCGGTGAATTGCATCAAAAAGCGTCGGATGAACACCCTACCATGACCACCGCGCAGGGCTGCCCTGTAAGTGACGATCAAAATTCATTACGTGCTGGAAAGCGTGGCCCAGGATTATTAGAAGATCACATAATGCGCGAGAAGATCTTTCACTTTGATCACGAGCGCATTCCTGAGCGTGTAGTGCACGCTAGAGGCTATGGTGCACACGGATATTTTGAAACTTACGACACGCTTGAAGATTTAACCTGTGCAGATATTTTTCAGCGAAAAGGTGAAAAAACGCCAGTGTTTACTCGTTTCTCTACGGTTGCAGGTAATAAAGGATCGCCAGATTTAGCCCGTGATGTACGCGGTTTTGCGGTTAAGTTTTATACCCAAGAGGGAAACTGGGATTTAGTGGGTAACAATATACCGGTATTTTTTATTCAGGATGCAATGAAGTTTCCAGACTTAGTTCATTCAGCTAAAGCAGAGCCTGACCGAGGTTTTCCGCAAGCGCAAACCGCGCACGATAACTTTTGGGATTTTGTAAGCTTGTCGCCTGAGTCAATGCATATGGTTATGTGGGCAATGTCTGATAGAGCTATTCCGCGCTCTTTACGCTTTATGGAAGGTTTTGGCGTTCATACCTTTAAATTTATTAATGCCAAAGGCGATGAAAAATTCGTTAAATTTCATTGGAAACCAAAAGGCGGTATGCAATCGGTAGTATGGAACGAAGCACTTAAGCTTAACGGCGCCGATCCTGATTTTCATCGCAGAGACATGTGGGAATCAATTGGTAACGGCGACTTCCCTGAATGGGAGTTAGGTGTGCAAGTGTTTGATCAGCAGTTTGCTGATGAATTTGAATTTGATATTTTTGATGCCACCAAGCTTATACCAGAGGAACAAGTACCAGTACAAATTGTTGGCCGTATGGTGCTTGACCGTGTTGTCGACAACTTTTTTGCAGAAACAGAGCAAGTTGCATTTTGTACTCAAAACATTGTACCAGGGCTCGATTTTACTCCCGACCCGCTACTGCAAGGTCGTAACTTTTCATACTTAGATACTCAAACTAAGCGTTTAGGTGGTCCTAACTTTACGCATATTCCGGTGAATGCGCCTAAATGCCCAATGCGTCATTTTCAGCAAGATGGCCACATGGCAATGCACAATCCAAAAGGGCGTGTTAATTACGAGCCAAACTCATGGAGCGGCGACGAAAACAACCCGCGCGAATGCCCAGTACATGGCTTTAAGAGCTCAAGCGAGCCTGAAGTAAGTGGTGGTGATAAACTGCGTTATCGCTCAGAAACATTCAGCGATCATTACAGTCAAGCTCGTCAATTTTATTTAAGTCAAACAGAGGTAGAGCAGGCGCATATTCAATCTGCGTACGTGTTTGAGCTTTCTAAAGTTGAACATTTACCAATACGAGAACGGTTGGTATCGCACTTGTTAAATATTGACGAAACCCTTGCAAATAAAGTGGCCGAAGGACTTGGCTTGCAAGAAATGCCAGATCCAGCAGAAGCTGCTATGCCAACACGTAAAGACTTACCTGTGTCTGATGCGTTAAGTATTTTAAAAAATGCGCCAAATACATTTAAAGGACGCAAATTAGGAATTTTAGTGAGTGACGGGTTTGATGCAGAAATTTTTGAATCGGTTACTAATTCACTTGAAAGTGAAGGCGCAAACTTTGAAATTATTGCCCCACAAGTCGGCGGTGCTAAATGCAGTAAAGGTAAGCACTTTAAAGCAGACCAGGTTATTAATGGTGGTCCATCGGTTTTATATGATGCGGTACTTGTACTCACCACTGAAGAGGGAGCCGAAAAACTAGCTGCCATAGCAGAAGCTAAAGACTTTGTAAGTGATGCGTACGCACATATGAAATACATAGGCTACACAAATGAGGCTAAGCCTTTATTTAAAGCGGCAGGCCTTGATGGAAAAGTAGATGATGGTTGGATAGATTTAGAGGCACATTCAGCCGATAAATTTATAAATATATTGCGTAATTTAAGATATTGGAAACGATAGTAAGCCAATAATTAAAAAAACCACAGCATGAATTGTTGTGGTTTTTTTAAGCTCACCTAGCTAAGGTATTAATTCAAGCCAGCAATAAAATTGGATTTATTATGAAGCTTAATGGCGCTTGTCACTGTGGCAAAGTGGTATTTACGGTCAACTCAAAACACCCTTATCCTTACAATTTATGTTACTGCTCTATTTGTCGTAAAACCGCAGGGAGCGGTGGGTTTGTTATTAACTTGAATGCGCAATACAACACGCTTGAAGTCACAGGGCGTGAACACATAACTATTTATCATGCAAAAATAGGCGATAAAATCAGCCCCGCAGAGCGTCATTTTTGTAAGCATTGTAGCGCTAACTTGTGGTTATACGATGTACGTTGGCCTGAGCAAATTCACCCCTTTGCAGGTGCAATAGATAGTGAGTTACCCATACCACCAGAGCGCACTCATTTAATGCTTGGTAGTAAAGCAAATTGGGTAAATGCGCCCATTAATGAAGGTGACAAGCAATTTGAAGAGTACCCTGATGAAAGTATTGCTGCTTGGCATAAGCGTTTAAACCTCGAAAAGTAACGCAATTTTTTGTATGAGCTAAGCTTAAATTTAGGGGGCAATTAAACACATATTTAGTTAATTAAATATTAAAAATCACCGTGTAAGTAAAGGAGAGTATTATGGCAGTCTCAGCAATACCAAAAGGGTTTCATTCAGTTACACCTTATTTAATTATGAACGATGCACAAAAAGCGATAGATTTTTATTGTGATGCATTTAGTGCTGAGCACGTAATGCAAATGCCTTTACCTGATGGTGGAATAGCCCATGCAGAAATAATAATTGGTGATTCGCATATTATGCTTTCAGATAATGGTTCTGAAGAGCATTTAAAAAGCCCAAAAGAACTCGGTGGTACTGCGCTAAGCCTTATGCTTTATGTTGAAGATGTTGATACCGTATTTAAAAAAGCAATTGATCTAGGTGCAACACTAATAAGACCCTTACATGACCAGTTTTATGGTGATAGGACCGGCACACTACAAGACCCATTTGGTCATATATGGATCATTGGTACACACAAAGAAGATGTTAGTGACGAAGAGTTAAGTAGTCGAATTGGGGATATAACAAATCAAGAGCAAGACGCATAACTAGCGTGCTTATTAGATTTATGTACCTTCCTAATTACGTTGACGGCTTTAATGAAAGGTTTGTAGCTTTTGCTTCAACTCATCTAGGTTTTATCTTGTTATCGAAACCGTTTTCTTACCTCAAAATAGCTCACTTAATTAAGCGAATTGGTATAAATTACTAGTTAAATTTTAGGCATAAAAAAACCTCAGCCAATAATTAGCTGAGGTTCAAAAAGTGGTACCAGCGGCCGGACTCGAACCGGCACTCCTTTCGGAAGGGGATTTTGAATCCCCCATGTCTACCAATTTCATCACGCTGGCATAATTTTTCTTTAATCTTTTAAGCATAAAAAGATAAAGAAAAACCACTTAAAATAAAAAGGATACTTATATACCTCTTATTCTGTATCCGCATTATACAAACAAAAGAGGGGGCGGCAAGCCTTTTCTTTTATTTACATAAACAACTGGTTGATAATTAATCGTTTATAGCAAGGATACTCCACAGGTAAATTTTTTAAGTCTTTTTGGGCTGATATATAAAGCGAATATTTTGGGTTATGAGTGCTATTAAACTTGTTATGCGATTGAATAAATAAGCAATTGAACTATTGGTAATAGTTAATCGTACTACAATAAATATTCCTGCTTTATCCCGATGTTGCGCTTAATTCAGGTATTATTTGTACAACAAGGTTTTTAAGACATTATATATGACTCAATTAAGTGCCAAACAGAACATTCAATCGATTGTGAAAGCAATTAAGGCAGAGGAAGCATCACTTCGTCAAAAGTACCCATTACTTGCACATCAAAATACCTTAGGGTTAATTATTTTATTGCTATCGCTTAGCGCATTAATTGGTGTTGGTGTTTTATATTATTTAGCCATCATACCTGCTTGGGTATGTATAGTACTTGCGGCTATTGCAGCGTCTATTTCCCATGAGTTAGAGCACGACCTCATACATAAACAATACTTTAGTAATCAGCCGTTCATGCATAATTTTATGATGCTAACAGTATGGTTAATGCGGCCAAATACTATTAGCCCATGGTACCGACGTAAAATGCATTTACACCATCACAAAACCTCAGGCACACAACAAGACCTAGAAGAACGCTTGGTGGGTAACGGTATTAAAAATCCATTTTTACGTGCGCTAGTTATTGTAGATGGGTTATTAGGGTTAGTTATTTCTACTAAACGTTTTAGAAAAGAAATTAATGGCTTTAGTTTTTCGAGTGTTTTTAATGCGGGATTTCCGGTAACTACTGCGTATTTTGCTGTTTTATATAGCGTTATTTTATTTCATATCGTTGATTTATTTATACCACTTTCGCTAAATTCACCTAGCTGGTTGTTAAGTACAATGAATGTGTTTGAATTTTTAATGGTTGTGCTCATTGTGCCTAATATTATTCGCTCAAGCTCGCTTAATTTTGTTACCTCAAGCATGCATTACTATGGCGGCGTTAATAATATGCTTGAACAAACTCATGTACTAACGAGTCGTTTATTTGTGCCGTTTAACTTGTTTTGCTTTAACTTTGGTAAAACGCATACTATCCACCATTTTGTGCCAAATCAGCCGTTTTATTTACGCCAAATGCTAAGTGAAAAAATACTTAAAGTAATGGCGCAACACAACGTGCGCTTTAACGATTTTGACAGCATAAAAAATGCTAACGCATTTAAATAATTACCCCCAACATAAGGGGAGGTTCTACATTGCTATTCTTATTTTATAGTTTGAATAGCAATTATGTACCAAGCCTATTACTCGTTAACTTCTTCTATCCACCACCGCGCTTATTAAAACTCACTTTACGTGCGTTGGTTGACTATTCAATGCCATTTTTAAATCAATAAAAACAAAAATGGTAGGCTTAATTAGCGCTAAATCTTCAAACTAAAAATAGATAAAACCAGTGAAAAGTGAAGTGGCCCCCTATAGTTGGGCATCTAGCTTAAATGGGATTGATTATTGTAGAGCCTTCAGTAATAGTGGTTATAGAGCGAACTAATTATGTTCTCAATAATACATAAGGGCTCGTGCTCATCAATATTATAAAACCAATAAATATAATAAGGACAAACAGGATGAAAAAATCACTAATTTCAATAGCGCTGGGCTTTGCTGCCCTTAGTGCGCTCAATGCCAATGCAAACATTGATCAGCAAGTTAAAAAGATAGAGCAACAGGTTATTGATTGGCGACGTGATTTTCATCAAAACCCTGAGCTTGGTAATCGCGAAACCCGCACAGCAGGTATCGTAGCTAAGCACTTAAAGTCGCTGGGTATGGAGGTACAAACGGGGATTGCTTATACAGGCGTTGTGGGGTTATTAAAAGGCGCAAAGCCTGGTCCAACAGTAATGCTACGTGCAGATATGGACGCGCTGCCAGTTACTGAAAAAGCCGATGTTGATTTTAAGTCAACTAAAACCACTAATTACCGTGGTGTAGATGTAGGCATAATGCATGCTTGTGGGCACGACACGCACGTGGCCATGCTTATGGGCGCTGCACAAGTGCTTGCAAACATGAAAGATGAGCTACACGGTAATATTATGTTTGTATTTCAGCCTGCAGAAGAAGGCGCACCAGAGGGGGAAGAGGGTGGCGCTGAGCTAATGCTTAAAGAAGGCATATTTAAACAATACAAACCAGAAGCTGCTTTTGGGTTACATATAACATCTAGTTTGCACAGCGGTAAAATTGGTTATAGAAGTGGCCCTGCAATGGCCAGTGCAGACCGATTTGAAATAATTGTACATGGCAAGCAGGCACACGGCTCTGCACCGTGGACTGGGGTTGACCCTATTGCTGCTGCCGCGCAAATAGTAACTGGCGTTAATCATATTGTTAGTCGCCAAATTAACATTACCAAAGAGCCCGCTATTGTCTCGTTTGGAAAAATAGCGGGAGGCGTACGCAATAATATTATTCCTGAAGAAGTAGAAATGGTGGGTACAATTCGTAACTTTGATATGGATAATCGTGCACAAATATTTGAAAAAATAAAAACCACAGCCACGCACATTGCTAAATCGTCAGGTGCTACTGCAGAGGTACACATTCACGAAGGTTATCCGGTAACGATTAATAACCCAGAGCTAACCGCGCAAATGTTACCTAGTCTTAAAAAAGCAGCGGGTAATGATAACGTAGTTGAAATGGGGAAAATAACCGGCGCAGAAGACTTTTCGTTTTACGCATTAGAAGTGCCGAGTGTATTTGTATTTTTAGGCGGTACACCCAGTGAGCAAGATTTAAATACAGTGGCTAGTAATCACTCCCCTTATTTTTATGCCGACGAATCATCGTTTAAAGTAGGTACTAAGGCGCTTAGTCTATTAGCCGTTGATTATTTAAACGCGCATTAATACCAACTCGCAATAATACATAATCAATTTGAGGGATTAAACCGCACGTTAACTTCGTTAAAAATTTCTCATATAGAACAACTAAATAACGAAATTTTTGCCTTGTTATCGACACGGTTTTCTTACCTCAAAATAGACAACTTAATTAAGCGAATTGGTATAAAAATAATTTAGACGCACCACGTTACGCTATTAGCTTAACGTGGTATTGCTGTTTTATTTAAAACATCGGATCATGTTTGTAGCACTTGCTCAACTTTGAAAAAATCACTCTAAAGAATTAAAAATCTAACCGAACATACAAACAAACCGGCGAGCAATTTTTTATATTTTAAAAATAATGAATCGATATTGCCGGTCTTATATCTCGATTCAATCTTCATAAGCATTAAGGATTTAAATAATGGAAATTACTGGAAGCTGTTACTGTGGTGAAATTAAATACCAAGCAAAGTCTCAAAATAACAATGCACTTGTTTGCCATTGTAGCGATTGCCAACGCATGTCGAGCGGCCCATTTAGAGCCGTTATAATTGCAGAGCCAAACTCGGTCGTGTTTACCCAAGGTGAGCCAAAAGAGTTTGTTAAAACAGCGCAAAGCGGTAACAAGCGTGCGCAAGGTTTTTGTGGCACATGTGGTACAACACTTTATGCAACTAACGAAGCTAAAGCTGACCGTGTATATGGTTTGCGTATTGGTGCGGTTGATCAGCGTGATCAATTTACGCCAACAGCACAAATTTGGTCTAAATCGACGCTTAATTGGCTTAACGAATTACATCAAGTGCCTTCATTTGAAACCACACCACAAAAATAAGGTAAGCCAGATGATGAACTCACTGATAAAAACCGCTTTTTTAGCAAGCACATTAATTACCGGCAGTGCATTTGCAGCTTCGAGTAATATCGACTTTTTAAATGTAGGCAAAGCTAATCCTAACTTACCATTTTCGCAAATAGTAAAAGCCGGTAATACGCTTTATATGTCGGGGCAAATAGGGATTAACCCTGTAACAGGTAAGTTGGCTAAAGGCGGTTTTGAAGGTGAAACTAAACAAACACTTGAAAATATTAAACGCACTTTAGAGCAACATAACTACAGTATGAGCAATATTGTAAAGTGCACCGTTATGCTTACCAATATTAACGACTTTAAAGCATTTAATGCCATTTACACCCAGTATTTTAGTGCGCCGTATCCTGCACGTAGTGCTTTTGCAGTTAAGGCGTTAGCCCTTGATTCTTTGGTAGAAGTTGAATGTATTGGTGCTGTTTAGTTGATACTCAGCAGTATTACTTCTAAAAAGTAATACTGCTTTTGAAATTTTTTATACAAAAAGGCTGTCTATTTGAGTAGTTACATAACAGAGGAAATATTATGTGTAGTTCACCCAAAAGCAGCCGAGCAGTTAAAAAAACAGCCATTAGTTTTAATGATGAGCTTACTCAAGAGCAGCGCTTGCGTTTTGCTGCAAAAGCTAATTTAGCGCAAGAGCGCCGTGAACAGCGCGAAGCAACTAATAAACGCTATGAGCAAAAACACACGAGCAACAAAACTTCGTCTGGTTTATTTTCGTGGTTACAGCAACTAGTTAACTGATTTAGCTAAAGTGGTGTTTTTACCACTGCCTAAACCACATAATGCACACAGTACTCCGGCAATAGCGCACAGCCATAATGGCGCACTCCAACTTCCCGTAGTCGTGTGTAATGCACCAGCTAGCATAGGACCAATAGCCGCGAGTAAATAACCTACGCTTTGCGACATACCTGAAAGCGACGCTGCTTGTTGCGAATCGTCAGTTCGTAAACTAATAAACGACAACCCCAGTATAAAACATGCACCAGAGCAAAAACCCAGCATTAAGGTCCACACAAAGGCATAGTTAGGCATGTAAAGCAGCCCCAATGCACTGAGTGCACTCAGCATGGCCAAAATAAAGCTAAGCGCGCTTTGATCTTTTAATTTGGCAAGTAACGGAATTAATATTAAACCCGGTAATGCAGTCGCTATTTGAAAAGCACCATGATAAGCACCTGCTTGCGTGGCACTTTGGCCTGTTTCGATTAATATGCTAGGTAACCACGTGATAATTATATAATTTAAGAATGAGTTTAAACCCAGCAGTAGGGTAATTTGCCATGCTAGTAAATAGCGCCATACACTTTTTGACGTGTCAGCGTGTTGAGCAATACTCGCGGGTTTTGTGTGCTTACTTAATTGTGACATCCATACAATAATACTCGCCAGAGTAATAAGAGCTGATGAGCCCAGCGCAAGTTGCCATCCTAATCCGTTTAACTGACTAAGCGGAAATACCAAAGTGGAAAACCCACCCGATACCACGCCCATAGTAAGCACGTAGGCTGAGGTCATTAACGCAACCTTTGCAGGAAAGTCGCGCTTAATTAAACTTGGTAATAATACGTTTGCGATGGCAATACCTACACCAATAATAGCGGTGCCTACAAAAAGCATGGCTGAGGTATTTATTACCCGCGCTGCAACCCCTGCAAGTATAAATAACAAAGCCACAAACAAGGTGCGCTCTAGCCCCTGCTTTTTAGCAAGAGTTGCGGCCATTGGCGATACAACCGCAAAGGCAATGAGTGGCAATGTTGTTAAAAACCCAGCTTGCGATGCGCTAAGCCCAAAGTGATTAATAATTTGTTCAAGCACAGGTGCAATACCTGTAAATGTTGCACGTAAATTTGCGGCAATAAGTAATATGCCAAGCACAAGTAATATGCCAGCAAAGCGTGATTTAGGTGTGTTATTTAACAAAAGGAAAGACCATTAAAGCTAATACTTAATGGGCGCTAGTATAAAGGCTTAGCAAAAACTATAATTTAGAGATAATGACATTAAATAACTAAAAACAGACAAAACTATGTTTGATGCAATTGGTTGGGACGACATTAAAAATTTTGAAACTATGGCGCAGCCCATAATAGCCAAAATAGAGCACGCCCATGCAAGTCACGAAATACCACTACATACCCATCCTAAAGGGCAATTAATTTTAGCGCTGCATGGTTATGTAACGTGTGAAGTGTCAGCCAAAATGTGGATGGTGCCTACGCACAGTGCAATTTGGATCCCAGCACAAAAGGTGCATAGTAATAGGGCGTCTGATAACGCGCAGCTTTGTCATTTATTTATTGATAGTAGTAAAAACGGTATGCCGCTAAATACCTGTACGTTAGCTATTACGCCGCTGGTTAAAGAGCTAATGTGTGAGTTGGCTGGGCATAATCAGCACTATACTTTAAATAGTAAAACAGCACGTTTAGCGCAGGTGTTATTTGATCAACTTATTGAAATGCCCGTACAACCACTGGATTTTGTATTATCTAAAAATGAGGTAATTCAAACCATGAGCGATCAGCTTATAAATATGCCAAATAACCGAAAAACACTACCACAATGGGCTAAGCAGTTTGCATTAACTGAGCGCACATTAGCGCGGTTAATAAAAAAAGAAACCGGTATGACATTTGGAAAATGGCGTACGCAATTGCATATAATTACAGCCTTAAAAGCGCTTTCTGATAAGCAAAGTGTGCAGCAGGTGTCGGAGTTATTAGGGTATGAGTCGGTTAGTGCGTTTATTACTATGTTTAAAAAGGTGATGAAAAAGTCGCCCATGAAATACATGAGCGACTTAAATCAGTTAAATTAGCTTAGCTCTTAAATAAGTTTAGCCCTTAAATAAGCATTACCACGTGTAAGTTGCCGAAAGCATCGCGTTACGTGGTTTGCCAGGAAAGTACCTGTCGCCGGTAAAACTGGTGTAATCGGCCCGCTCCGCATAAGCCTCATTAGTTAAATTAATAATGCGGGCAAGCACTTCAAGGTTATTAGTAACTTGCCACTGAGCGCGCAGGCTTAAAACATCATGCCCTTGGTATTTATTTAAGTTTTCTGGGTCGGTGTAGTAGTTACCAACGCGATGCCACTGCAAAGCAAATTGCGCGTTGTTTAATGCCTGCCATGTTAAATCGAGATTAGCAATATTACGCGGCGCGGTATCTATGTCGTTGCCGTTTATATTTAAACCGTTAAGTATTTGGTTGTTAGTGTAAGTATGCTTTGCGTGAGTGCCTGCAAAGTTAAGCGCAAGCGACTGCGTTAGCTGGTAGTCAAGTTCAAGCTCAATACCACGATGGCGAGAGCTGCCATTATTTACCGTAAAAAAGTCACTATCGCGGTAAATCGTATTGTGTTTACTCATAGCGTAAACCGACACGCCATAACGTAGTTTTTCGTAAATCCCTTTAATACCCAGCTCTGCGTTATTCGCTATTTCGGCGCTTAAATTTGCAGTAGTTTGCTCGCGTTGTAATTGGTATAGCTCAGCCGCTTGTGGCGCTCTGTAACCGCGAGAAAAGTTTGCATAAAGCATGTTATTTGTATTGTACTGATAACTAACCCCAAGCTTTGGCGATAGATTACTAAAACTATTTTTTCCACTTTCAGGGCGGCTGTATCGGCAGCCACCAAAGCCGCATTCTGTGCCATCGTCTTTTGTTCTACCTGCTAGCATATTATTGGTGTAGTCGTACTGCATATGCTCGTAGCGCACACCTGCGGTAAGTAACCACTTATTTAATTGCCAATCAAGTGATGCAAAAGGGGCATAAAGCGTGGCGTTTACATCGTAATCGTAATGCTTACCTTGGGGTACTGTAGCAACTAAAAATGCAGAACCTTGAGTGGGCTCGTTTTGGCTTTGAGTAAAGTCGGCTTGCGTGTATTCGCCATCAAGCCCTAGGTTTACTTTTACATTACGTTGTAAATTATGTTGATAAAGCGATTGCACACCAAAGCCGGTTTGGCTGTTTTTTTCAAGCGGTGTGCCGGGTAAAAAGTGCTTAAAAAAGTCCATGCTTTGGTCGCGAAAATATAACGTAGTAGAGAGCACATCATCGTTATTTAATTGCCATGTTGCATTGCTCCATGCTCTAAATGCACGTGCTTTTCTAAATGCGTCTGGGTCAAAGTTTTTTTGCGAGAGGTCTTCGTTTTTATAGCTTTCAAAGCCCGTAATAAATCCCGCAGTTTGCTGATCAAGATTTGTATAAGTAAGGCCTGAGGTAAGTAATAAATTATTATTTGAATAGCGATGGCGAATATTTACTTTTTGTTGCTCTACGCTTTCGTCGTCGCGGTAACCGCTATCGTCGGTAACACTTGCGTTAATGCCTATGCCGCTGTTGCCGTAATCTTGTCCTGCACGTAATTTGTAGCGAGTATAACCGTACGAGCCATAATCTAAACCAACTAAGCCACCGCCTTGTGTGGTGTCGGGCGTTATTACATTAATAACACCATGCACAGCATTTGAGCCATAAAGTGCAGAGCCAGGGCCTTTTAGCACTTCAATGCGCTGCGCCATTTCGCTGTGCGCCTCAAATAGCTCGTTTATATTACAAAACCCAGCGGCTCTAAGTGGTATGCCATCCTCCAAAGTCAATATGCCACCACAAGCGCCTGCGCCCGAAAGCACTTGTGAGCGAAGCGCGGGTAAATACTCTTGGCCATTTCCGCGTTGAATATTAGCACCCGCTACACGTTGCAGAGCTTCTTCAATATGGGTAGGCGCTATGCTATTTAGCTGCGCTTGCGTTAGTGTGCTTATTGATAAAGGCAGTGGGGTGGATAGCGCTTCAATACGTGATGCCGTAGTTGTTATGGTTTCTATTGCATCGTTGTTTTGATTATCGGCAAACGCAGCGTGGCTAAAGGGTAATATCAGCGGCAAAAAATAAGGTTTCATACATTCCTTGAAAGTAATCTATATTGCATTGCCTCTATAATATGCGGTTTTAATATGCATTTAAACTTGTTGCGTTAAAGCGTACGTAACCTATAAACCCGATACGTAATTGATAAAACAAAACAAGCCACAGCAGGAAACACCAAAGCCAGCACTAAGTAATGCTTAAATAAAACGAAGCCGGTTATACCGCCTAGTAAAAAGCCTGCAATAATGAGTAAAAACATAACGCCTTTACGGGTATCAAATTGCTCACCTTTAAGCGCTTTACCTAGCATTAAACCAAGGTCAGTAAAAATACCGGTTAAATGTGTCGTACGAATAACAGCACCACTGTAATTAGTGGCTAGCGCATTTTGTAACCCACACGCAGCAGACGTTAAAACAATGCCGTAAACGAATGTGTTTTTGAGTAAATAAGCACTCGCAAGTAGTAGCAATCCTTCAATAAAAAGCAAAGTGTCGTAATGACGACCAAGTTTTAATGAGCCACCAGAGAGTAAAAATCCCGACAGTGCCGAACCCAACATAAAGCTAATAATTATTGAAAGTAGCAATAAGGCAGTGCTGGGGTTAGTTATTACTTTAATACCAAGTAAAGTAACAGAGCCAGATACATGCGAAATAGCCTGGTGCTCAAATCCTAATAAGCCTACAGCGTTTACTACGCCCGCTATAAATGCGAGCGTAAACGCGCCATATTCAACCCACTTTGGTAGTTTTGTAAACATTGGTTATCTCTTAACGTGTGCAGTGTTAATTATTGAGTTTGTGCTTTAAAACGTTTTATTTGCTCATCAACTAATTTTGTATCAATTACGCCACGCTTAAAAGCAATGTAAGTAGGAAGCGTAAACTCATTGAACTGCCTAGCGTATATATTTTTATATTCTTTTGAGTACCACAAACCCGCTTGATAGTTAGTTATTGCGTATTCAACACGTTTTTTTTCTAGTAGCTCAAAAGTGTCTTTAGTTGAAAGTGAACGAAGTAGATTATTCTCATCAAGGTTATACTTTTTAGCAATAACCTCAGGCAAAGCAACGCCGCGCAGCATCGCTATTGGGGTATTTGATAAATGGTTTGTGAGTAGCTTATCTTTGTTTAAAGTAAATAAGCCATACTTAGTAGTGTGCAAGGGCACGCTTGTAAAATCTAAATACTTTGCACGTTCCTCTGTATTGGCCAAAGAGAAATAGCAGTCGTAATAACCCAGCGCCATTTCTTTTTTAACGCGCGCCCATGGCAAGTGCACAACATCAATTTTAAGATTTAAATTACGCTCAATAAACGTTAAATATTCAATATCTAAACCCGTGAACGTATCGCTTTTCTCATCAAATATAGTAAAAGGCGGGTAGTGGGTTGTTACGCACCGCAGGGTTTTACTTGGCGCTGCAAGTAATAACGAAGGAAAAGTTAAAGCTAAAAACAGAAATATTGCGCGCATAAATATAAATTCGATATCTTTTAAAGTACATAACTTGAACGCCAATTATACAGTTACTGAGCTTAATTGCATTGATCTAAGTATTTTTACCTAGCGTATAAGTTAAATTTTGTGAGATATACCATGTTTAACGCAGAGCAGCAGTCACGCATTATCGAAATGGCGTGGGAAGATAGAACCCCCTACGAGGCTATAGAGCAGCTATACGGATTAAAGTATCCGCAGCTGGTGGTTTTTATGCGAGACAATGTTTCAAAAGGCAGTTTTAAAGTGTGGCGTAAGCGCCACGCTGGTCGTAAAACAAAACATTTAAAATTACGCGATCCCGCTATTATGCGAAGCCACTGTAAAACACAATATAAACAGCGTTAAATAAGTGTAAGTTGTTTCATATGATGTTCAGCCGTGTTTGTTAACCTTTAGCTATTAATTACGCTAGAGATTATTTATGAGAGCACTAACATACACAACACTAATAGCATTGGCTTTATGTTCAATAAGCGCAGACGCAAAACCGCATAAAGATAAACATGGTCATAAACACGGCCATAAAAAGCATCATTCACATAAGCATAATGACAATGACTACCTTTCTAAAAAAGAGGCTAAGCAGTTAATTCGCGCAGGTTGGACGCCACCTGGGCTAAGTAGAAGCTATCACCGAGGCGACTTTTTAGAGCGCGATTTATACAAACGAGGTAGAGTAATTGAACGCTCTAGAGATAATGGTACAGTGAGTATTGAAATAGACCGTACAGTTATTCATATGGTGCACGATACCCGAGAAATACTTTCAATTTTAAGTCGCTAAATTAACGTTATAAGGATATTAAAATGCTCATTGCGCTGGCTATAATTATTGGCTTTTTTTTACTGGTTACCTTATTACCTATGTCGTACAGCCAGCATTACTTAGTGCGTAGCTGCGATTTTGTGCGCTTACAGGTATTTTATATTGCCAGTTTTGTAGCCGTTACTTCGTTGTTTTTATTATGGCAAAGTAGCGAAATAGGTTACGTGTTTATAGCCTTAACCTCATTACTTATAATGATTTTACAAGGTAAATGGATTTACCCGTATACGTGGCTTGCTAAAAAAGAAGTGCAAAGCGCACCTAAGCACATCGACCATAGCATACGAATTATGTCGGCAAATGTACTTATGTCGAACCATAAAAGTGAGCAGTTAATTAGCCTTGTTGATGAGCATCAACCCGACCTACTTATTACGCTTGAGAGCGATAGCTGGTGGGAAAATAAATTATCAGTCATTAAAAAAAATTACCCGTATTACATAGAATGCCCTAAAGACAATCGTTATGGCATGCACTTATACAGCAAGTTTAAAATACTCGATGCACAAATATGTGAGCTTATAGAAGAAGATATTCCCTCAATTCATATTTTGTTTGAAAACGATGAAGGCCTGCAAATGCAAGGGCACTTTATTCACCCCGCACCACCAAGCCCGACCGAAGAAGACTCATCACGTCCGCGCGACTCAGAGCTAATAATGGTGGCTAAAGCACTTAAAAACCCTACACGACCTACCATAGTTGCCGGAGATTTAAACGATGTTGCATGGTCGCGCAGCACCCGTTTATTTATGCAAATAAGTGGCTTTTTAGACCCTCGAAAAGGCCGTGGTTTTTATAACACCTTTCATGCAGGCTACTTTTTTATGCGTTGGCCGCTCGATCACTTATTTCACAGCGAAGGATTTAAAGTAAAGCGTATTAAGCGCTTAGCTAAGTATGGCTCTGATCACTTTGCACTCCTTACTGAGCTTTCTTACGAAAATGCTAATCAGCAGTCATTAGAAACTAAATCGGCAGCGCATAAGCAAGAAGAAATCCAAGAGCTCGCAATGAGTAAAGCAGATAAGCGAAAAGTGCCGAGGTTTGAGAAAAAGTTATAGCTATTAGGCAGTGTAGGTCGGATAAGTGGCGAAGCCACGCCATCCGAAAAAATAATGAATTGGCTAGCAACAACACGACTACCACGTTTATGTTGTCGAGTGACTAGAAAGTGCCAAGAGCGGATGCTCATAACCTTAGTCACTTGTTATACGCGTTTCTCAACTTTCCAAGGAGGATTTAAGCGGTTTTCACCTGCCCAGTAAAGTTTGATTTTATTACCAGACGGATCTTTAAGTATTGCTTCTTTCCACAAGTACCGTTGCTCTGTCGGCTGTTGTTCAAACTGAAAACCTTCTTTGGTCAACTCAGCACACAGTTCATCAAGTTTTTCATGCTCGAAGTAAATCACAGAACTGTTTTCAAATTCACTGGATTCGAGTGATAAGGAAAAAGTAGAATTCCCATCTGGGCAAGAAAACCTTGTGTAATGGGGCGTATCGACAATTTGAGTGAAGCCGAGTTTTAGATAAAAGTTAACAGCAACATCCATATCTTTTACTGGTAAAGTAACCTGGTTAAGTTCCATTTAAACTCCTAGCGTATAACTTTTCAATAACGGGCGCAGGCACGTAGTGAGCGAATTTATTGAGTTGTTATGCATGTTTATATACAGAGTGAGTTGTGTTTTTAAAACAGTGTAAGGCGATAAAGGCCCCTAAAGTTAAACTAGTCACACTACACAAATAATTTAAGTTATAGATTATCGTTTCCATTCGGCTCTCACTGTCGAGAAAAACATAACACGAGGAAATTATGTAAAGTAAAGCTATAACAGAGCTCCCAATTTTATAGGAAATCTTTGACGTGTTAAAAGCTGCGAACAGCAATGCTACTGAAAAAAACACACTTGAAAATGCTCCGATGTAATAAGCTGAATCTTGGAATTGATAACCTAATTCTTCATTTCGTAACATGACAAAAGGGGATATGAAACCGATTAATTCGGCTAGAATTGGTCCACTAAATAGTCCAAAAATTAAAATTTTAAGAGCACGGATCACTACACCTCCTTCTAAATGTATAACACTTTTATCAGAGGACACTTTTCCTATTTTAGCGCGAAAACGTCCTTTTTTTTATGTACTTATATTAATAGCAAATAGTGTAAACTATTGCCAGATATAAATATTATACTTTCTGTAGCCTATATGAACATGTAAAAAAGAGGAAAGTTTCCTCTTATTCTTACTAAATTAGTGACTACCATCTCAATGACCGCTTATCACTCATTGTTGCCTGTCAGGTTAAGTTTAGTGAAATAGATTGCATTGCATAGTTAAAGTTTTTATATTGTTCGGCGATATTTTATTTGGTGCTAATAAAGCACTGCGTGCAAAGGAAAGCATGTGAATTATAAAAAAATGTACTACCCAGTTAAGGCGCTTGCTGTTATGTCTTTAGTTGCAGTTGCTATTAAGTACTGGATGCCAACTGAGATTGGCTTTGCGTTTATGCTGTTGCCTTATTTGCTTCTATTTTTTTTAGCGAATGCTAATAACTACCGAAATAAACGGCTTTTTCTTATTAGAATCATAGCTGCATTATTTGCTATTATTTTAGCGCCAGTTCTCATTTTTGGCATTGAACCTGACCCTCAAGCTGGAATAGGTATTATGTTTTTGCTGATAATGCAGCTAGCTGCAATTAGTGCCTCTGAATTTATTATATTATTCTTTTATGTTGATAATGATTAAAAAGCAAACTGCTCATTTACAGTTATTACTGTGTAGTTGCTTTGTGGTTTGAAATTAGTAGAGACTAAGCTCTTCTATAATCTAATTTTAAAGTTAAAAAAACCTAAAAGCGGTTACCCACTTTTAGGTTTTCTAATGTATTAGTATTTAAAGCTAAATTAGCTGGCGATCATAATGCTTTTAACATTAACAAATTCGCGCATACCAAAACCGCCGTGTTCTCTGCCGTAGCCACTGCCTTTAACACCACCAAATGGTAAGTTAGGTTGTGCTAAACCGTAGCCGTTAATGTTGATCATGCCGGTGTCGAAGTACTTTTTAGCAAGCTCAATGGCTTTTTTCTCGTCTTTTGAGAAAATACCACCGCCTAAACCGTAGCGAGAATCGTTGGCGATGCGCATAGCATCGTCGTTATCTTTGGCTTTAATAAGCGAAGCGACAGGGCCAAATAATTCGTCGTCGTAGGCCGGCATACCAGGTGATAGGTTATCTAGTAGAGTAGGTGGGTAGTAATAGCCCGTTTGCGATGGTATTTCGCCACCCGTTACTATGTTTGCACCTGCTTTAACTGATTCCATTACTTGGTCGTGAATACCGTCGCGTAAATCTTCACGGGCCATTGGACCTAAGTCTGTGTCATCTGCCATTGGGTCGCCCATTTTCATGGCTTCAAACTGCTCTTTAATTTGTGCTTTAAAGTCATCGTAAAGTGACTCAACAACAACATAACGTTTAGCTGAAACACACGTTTCGCCGTTATTGATCATGCGACCTGTTACACAGGTTTTAACTGCAAGCTCTAAATCTGCGTCATCGAGTACTAAGTAAGCGTCATTACTACCAAGCTCTAACACTGTCTTTTTAGCGTGTTTACCCGCTTCTTCAGCTACTTTTTTACCTGTGGCATCGCTACCCGTAAAGGTTACGCCGCTAATTGCTTTGTGCGCAATGAGTGAGCTGGCGGTTTTACCGTCGATGAGTAAGTTGCTGAAACAGTACTCTGGGAAACCAGCTTGTTTAAATAGCTCTTCAATTTTTTCAGCCATGCCAAATACGTTACCAGCATGCTTTAATACGGTTGTGTTACCCGCCATTATGTTGGCAGCACTGTAGCGAATTACCTGATAAAGCGGGAAGTTCCACGGTTGAATACCTAACAGTACACCTGTTGGTTGGTAGCTGATAATTGCACGGCCGCCGTCCATATCACGTTCTTCGTCAGCAAGTACTTGTGGGCCTTGTTCGGCTGTGTAACGACAAATTCCTGCACATAGTTCAACTTCTTGAAAGCCTTGCTCGTATACTTTACCCATTTCTTCGGTCATGAGTTTTGCGATAGATTCTTTTTGCTCTTCGAAAAGTGAGGCTAACTTATTAAGATATCTCGCACGTTCAGTGAACGACGTTAAGCGCCATTTTAAATATGTTTCGTGAGATTTTTCGATTACCTGTTCTGCTTCTTTTTGAGAAAGTAGCGTGTAGGTTTCAATGGTTTGCTCAGTTGCCGGATTAATCGTTTTAACTGTGTTACTCATTTCTATCTCCTTACAAATTATGTAATGGTGATAGTGCAAAACGAAAGCCAATATCAAAAAAACAGCACTAATTAATTCAAGCTATTGAAATGTAATGTCTATTTTTGGTTTTCTATTCTGCTAATAACTTTTTACTACTATGAATATATTACCCAAAGCAGTAAAAAGTTCTGATTGATGCAAAATTTACAAGATTGACTGCTCATGCTTATTCAACTTATAGAAGTTCTTTAGCAATGCGCTTTAATAGGTAGGTTTCTCGTAAAATGGAGAGTCCTTGTTTTTCACTGTTAGCAAGTGTGCGCTCGTTATGAGCAATTGCATCGTTAATATCAACCCATTTAGCAGTCATGCCATTTTGCTGCTCATAATGCTCTAACTGTGCTTTGCCAAACTCGTCGGCAATATTACATACAAAGCAATACGATTTGATATGAATAATATCAAAGTCTTCTTTATACCAAGGGCGATACTCTTCATAGAGTCCAAAGGCCTTAACTACACTTATTTGTTGTGCACCGGTTTCTTCGCTTAGTTCGCGAATTAAGCCTTGTTCAATACTTTCGCCTTCATCTACTCCACCACCAGGTAAGCTGTAATCTTCATAGCGGCTTGTATACATTAAAAGTATTTTATTATTTTTAATAACAATGGCGCGAGCTGTTAAGCGCGTAAACTGACTACCGTGGTCAATATTAATACCTGAATGAATTAAGGTTTTTAATTGCTGCATTTCGTCTCCTTTTTTAGGTTTTTGATAATAACAGTTGCTACCATTCTATAAATAGAAACGATTTTAATTATTTTTATATTTTATGATCGATTTTTTTAAGCATACGTAAATATAAGGTTGTTAAAATAAATAGCATTGGATTAATTAGCTATTTAAGTAATTAGATTCTAGGCGTGCCTTTAAATTAATATTTAGGATGCGTAGAATAAGAAAAAAAGCATAGGGATTTATCATGTTAGACATACTTTTAGTAGACGATGACGTTGAATTTAGTGACGTTGTTTGCCACATAGTCGAATTCCTCGGCCACAATATAAGTACCGCCACCAGTTTAAAAGAAGCACATCAATGGTTTGAAAATAATACCTTTGACCATGTGCTACTTGATTTTATGTTACCTGATGGTAGCGGTTTGCACTTACTTGATCATTTAAAAACGATTGGGCAATCCCCAAAAATTACACTTATATCGGGTCATCCTTCAGTTAAAGGCATTTTAGCTGAAATGTGTGAGCCAAATGTAGGGCATTTATTAAAACCATTACAACGCGAAGATTTAGAACTCGTTTTAAATGGCCCTAAAAAAACAGTTAAAAAAGCCAAGTCGAGCGGTATTACACGTCACTTTGGTGGGTTAATTGGTGAGTCTGAGCCAATGCAAAAACTATACAACATGATTGAACGCGTAGCTAAAACAAACGCTAACGTGATGCTTATGGGTGAAAGTGGTGCAGGTAAAGAAGTAGTGGCTCAAGCTATTCATAACGCAAGCCAGTGCGAAGGCCCATTAGTTGCTAGCAACTGTGGCGCACTTTCAAAAGAGTTAATTGGTAGTGAGTTATTTGGCCACGAAAAAGGCGCATTTACAGGCGCAATAGCACGTAAAGAAGGTGTGTTTGAGCAATCAAATAACGGTACTTTGTTTTTAGATGAAGTAACCGAAATGCCAATTGATATGCAGCCAAATTTACTGCGAGTGCTTGAAACTAAAAAAGTAACACGCGTAGGTGGTAACAGAGAAATACCAACCAATTGTCGTGTTATTTCAGCCACTAACCGCTCGCTTACTGATTTAGCGCAAAATAATATTATTCGTGAAGATATTTACTTTAGGTTGGCTGTTTTTCCTATTGATATACCGCCACTTCGCGATAGAAAAGAAGATATTCCTTTATTAGCTAAAGCATTTTTAGATCAACTTAATGATGAAAACGGTACCCCATTTAGTTGGACGCCAACGCAGCTCAAAGAACTGCAAAGCTATGAATGGCCCGGTAATGTGCGAGAGCTTCGCCACGCTATACACCGTGCATTTATTATGAGCGATCCGCAAACCAGCGACATTACTCTACCTGATAGCTTAGAGTCGCCTTTTTCGCGCGTTAATAACCAAGCGGCCGAAAAGCCAGTATCAGCAGGACAAACCATTGAAGAAGTTGAAAAAGAACTTATTCATGCAACGCTTGATAAGGTGCAAGGTAATAAAACGCTTGCTGCACAAATGCTGGGTATTAGCACCAAAACACTTTATAACCGCCTTAATGCATATGGCGGTATTGGCGAATATAAATAGATTTGAGGAAGGGCATGACATCCGATAACCAAACAGAGCAACTAAACAAATTAGTACACGATGCAAGAGCGCCGCTTAATCGTATATCGATGAATGCAGAGCTTATTAAGTTGGTACTTGAAAACGATATGCCAAAAGAAAAAGCGCTAGATGCACTTGATAAAATTATTAACAATTGCCAACAGTGTAGTGAAAGTTTACAAAAAATAACTGACTCTCAATAAATAGTAAGTGTTGTACAAACTCTAATTCGGGAAGCTAAATGAGCAAGCAAAAACAGCAAGGTAAAGCGAATGTTACTTGGGCAGCTTTTATAGTTGTTGTGTTAAGTATTATTGTAGGTAACGCAGTTTTAGCATTGAATACGATTCAAGGTTTAACGCAAACCCAAAAGAGTTTAGACAATACTAATATGCTGACAACAGCAATTGAGCAACTGCATTTATCAGTAGTTCAGGCTGAGTCGGGTCAGCGCGGTTATTTATTAACAGAAGAGACTGATTATTTAACGCCTTATTACGATGCTATTGGACAAATTGAAGCGCAAACAGATCATGTTAAGTCACTACACTCTGAGATTGACGGCCAAGCTGAGCGTATTGCTCAGTTGTTAGTACTAGTTGATAGCAAAATTAAAGAGCTAAAACAAACGGTTAATCTTGCTTTAGATGACAAAGAGCGACGTGCAATTTATGTGTTAAATACACATAAAGGTCGGGAGCTTTATAAGCAAATTAGAGAGTATGTTAATGAAATTCAAGACCGTGAATTACTCTTTAAAGTGAGCCATTTTTCAAAGTTAGCGCAAATTAAGAATGAAGCTAAAATCACGTTTGCTATTACAGCAATCACAAGCTTATTACTTATTATTGGTATGTTTGTAATGACACGTCTTAATTTAAGAAATGCAGCTAAGTATCATTTTGAGCTTGAGAAACAAAACGAGACTTTAGCAACTAAAGTGTCTGAGCGTACGCAAGAATTAACGTTGTATTCTGACGAACTGAGCCGAAGTAACCGAGAGCTTGAAGAATTTGCTTTTGTAGCGAGCCATGATTTACAAGAACCGCTTAGAAAAATTCAAGCCTTTAGTGACCGCCTAGAAACAATGTTTAAAGATGAGCTGGGTGAAAAAGGGATTGATTACATTGGCCGCATGAAAAATGCAGCGCAACGCATGTCTAACTTAATTAATGACCTATTAGAGTTCTCGCGTATTACAACACGCGGTAAAGACTTCGATGATACAAATTTAAACGAAGTAGTAACCGATATATTAAGTGATTTAGAAATTGCGATAAAAGAGTCAGATGCACAAATTGATGTAGAAGACTTACCGGTTATTCAGGCTGATAAAAGCCAAATGCAGCAGCTGTTTTTAAACTTGTTGTCGAACGCTGTTAAATTTAGGCGCCCAGGTGTAAGTCCACATATAAAAATTAGTTATCAAGATAAAGATATTTTTAGTGAGGATCATAATACCAATTTGAGCTTTCAAGTTATTACTATAGAAGATAACGGTATTGGTTTTTCACAGGACTATGCCGATAAAATATTTGTACCGTTTCAACGTTTGCACGGTCGCTCACAATATAAAGGCACAGGTATTGGCCTTTCTGTATGTAGGCGTATTGTGGAGCGCCACGGCGGAACAATTACAGCAAAAAGTAAAGACGGTGAAGGTGCAACCTTCATTATAAAACTACCTGTGGAAGCTGCGCTTTTCACATTGCAAGGAGAGGCTTAAATGCCCTATTCAAAAGTAAAACCTATTACTATTTTAATGGCAGACGATGATGAAGATGATCGTTTGTTAACACAAGATGCCCTTGCCGAAAGCCGTGTACTTAACGAGCTTCATTTTGTTGAAGATGGCGTTGAGTTACTTGAATATTTAGAACGTAAAGGTAAGTTTGAAGACAAAACAGTGTCGCCACGACCAGGATTGATATTACTTGATTTAAACATGCCAAGAATGGATGGTCGTGAAGCGCTTGAAGCTATAAAAGGGAACCCTAACTTAAAGGGAATTCCGGTTGTTATTTTAACTACGTCTAAGCAAGAAGAAGACATGGTTAAAGGGTATAACTTAGGTGCTGCATCTTATATTACAAAGCCTGTGACGTTTGATGGTTTAGTTGATTTGATGAAAACGCTAGGAAAATACTGGGTAGAGTTTGTAGAGCTACCGACAACATTTAACGATTAATGGAGATTGTATGTTAGATAAAGTGACTCAGTTGCTGCTTGTAGAAGATGATGAAGATGATTACATACTCACCTGCGACTATCTGGACCAATTGGATTCACACACGTTTAACATTCAATGGATAAGTTCCCCAGAGCAGGCAATTGCAACGCTTAGCAAAAATGAGCACGACATTTGCCTGCTTGATTACCGCTTGGGTGCATCTAATGGTTTAGATGTACTAAAAGAAGCCATTGCTAATGGCTTTAGCGGCCCAATTATTATGCTTACCGGGCAGTCAAACGACGAGTTAGACTCGGCGGCGCTTGATGCCGGTGCAGTAGATTATTTAATAAAAACAGAAATGAGTTCGAGCCGCTTTGCGCGCGCTATTCGCTATGCACTTGCTCGTAAAGATGTTGAAGGTGAGCGAGTAGAGCGTTTAAAAGCCGAAGCCGAAAATCGCTCAAAAGACCGCTTTTTAGCTCATTTAAGCCACGAATTACGTACTCCTCTATCGTCTATTTTAGGTTACACCGAACTGTTAATGCAGAGCGACTTCAGTCAGCAAGCAGAAAATGAACTAGGTGTTATTTATCGAAACGGTAAACATTTATTGAGCCTGTTAAACGATGTGCTCGACTTATCTAAAATAGCCGCCGATAAACTGGAGCTGACCCTAAGCGAAGTTAACCTTGATAGCATGCTTGCCGATGTATACACGCTAATGCGCGTATCGGTGCTTGATAAGGGCCTTACGCTGCGCTTTGAATCTCATCAGCCATTGCCTTTGGTTGCACGACTGGATGCAACAAGAGTTCGCCAAATTTTAATAAACCTAATAAACAATGCAGTTAAATTTACCGATAAAGGCGAAATTGTTGTTAATGCGTGGACGCAATGGGTTGATGATACCGAAATGCTGTTTTTTAGCATTAAAGACTCAGGCATGGGCATTGCCCCTGAAAAACAAGAACTGATATTTAAGCCATTTGAACAAATAGCTGATGTAGAATCACGCTCTGTAGGTGGCGCAGGCTTAGGCTTGGCAATATGTGCTGAATTGTTAGCACGTATGCACGGTGATATTAGTTTGCATTCTGAAATTGGCAAAGGCTCTACGTTTACTATTTCGGTTTACCCAGGTGATATTAGCGAAGTAGAACGACAGGTACTTAATTTTAGTAGTGCGCCGCAACTACAAAGTAAATCGGCTCCATGCAAAGTGCATGGGCGAGTATTAGTAGTTGATGATTTACGTGATTTACGCATGCTAGTTGGTCATATGATCAGTACTTGTGGTGCGCGCGTCGATTATGCCGAACATGGCCAACAAGCGCTTGAAAAAGTGCGTATTGCAGATGCGTATAAAGCGCCTTACGATATTATTTTTATTGATATTCATATGCCTGTAATGGGCGGCAAGGAAGCTACCATAGAGCTTAGAAAAATGGGTTACAAAGGCCCAATAATCGCGCTCACTGCCGCTACTATGAAAGGCATACATGAGGAGCTTGCTGCACTAGGCTTTAACGATGTAATACCAAAACCTGTTGATAGCGCGGCTTTATACCAAAGTTTGCAAGATTATTTGGTAGCGCCAGAGCATGCACCGCAAGCTAAAGATATAAATTGTAGCAATGGCTTAACCGAGAAAAAGCAGCGCTTTTTACTTGTTGAGGACGATCACGATGCAGCGCAAATTACGCAGCTACTTTTAGAAAGTCTAGGCGTTGAAACCGTCATTGCGTCTAGCTGCGCACAATGTTTGCAAATACTTAATCACGACCAGCAATTTAATAAGGTATTGTTAGACATGCATTTACCCGACGGACGTGGTATAGACTTAGGCAAGCAGATTAACGAACGATACCCTGAATTACGTTTAGTAATTGTAAGTGGGGCAGAGCCAGATCCTAAAGAAATAAAAGATTTAAATATTGATCGAGTTTTACTTAAACCTATTAATTTGAGCTTACTTGAAACGCTTATTAGCTAATAACTGAGACATTATTTATATGTATTCAATAAAGTTAGTATCTGAAGAATTAACACCATCAAAAGTAGTCTGTGTTGGTCGAAACTATACCGCACATATTGCAGAGCTAAACAACGAAACACCAGATCAAATGGTTTTATTTAACAAACCAAATAGCGCGATTACAAATACGTTATTTGCGGCTCATAACGGCGATACACTGCATTATGAAACCGAGCTATGTTTTGTAGTTAAAAATAAAAAATTTGTAGGGGTTGGACTCGGCCTTGATTTAACTAAGCGTACTGTGCAAAGTAAATTAAAAAATAAAGGACTTCCATGGGAGCGCGCTAAAGCGTTCGACGGCTCTGTAATTTTAACTGATTTTGTAGCGCTAACTGATGTAATGAAGCACTTTAGCTTTGAACTTAAAATTAATAATAAAGTAGTTCAGCAAGGCGATACTCATTTTATGCTGCATAACCCGGACTCAATTTTACAAGAAATTAGTGAATTTATGAGCTTAGAAGATGGTGACGTAGTAATGACAGGCACACCGTCGGGCGTAGGTGAGGTAACAGCTAAAAGTATTTTTGCTGTTGCGCTTTATGCTAATGAACAGTGCTTGCTTGAGCATCAGTGGCAAGTAAGTAAAAATTAATAACTTGCTGTTGGTAGTGTTTATCAAAGTCGGCAAAGGTAGTTTTAAGCCAATTATGCTGACTTTGTTGATACTCAGGCGATTGTAGTACATTATTTTTTAGCGCGCGGTTAATTTTTTTAAGCGCTTGCTGTGCAAAATTATTAGGTGCGTTAGCCGCACAACCTATTGCTCCTCGTATAAATTGAATGTCATTTTCTTCTATTGGTACACTTTCTATATTCGTATACTCCCCTTGTTTATTAAAGTAATCGGCCATAAACGGGTAATCAATTGAGTAGTCTAAAAAGCCATGACTCAAGCGTGCTATAACAGCCTGACTTTCATTTTCGCTACTCCAACTTAACGATGACTCTTTATCTCGTTTTGTATTTTCAATAATTGTATTAATTTTAGTTGTAAATTTACGTGCAGCAGCTTGCCCGTATACGTATTGCGGGTCGGTTAATAAATTAATAAGGTGAATGGGCGAGCCGTGCTTTTCTTCTAATTTGGGCTTTAGCTCTTTAGTCGTGATAATTGAAAATGGGGGATATACCGTTGTTGGATTTGAGTAGTTAAGTAGTTGGTTATTATGTTTTTTATAAATAACACACGGGAAGCATACGTTTTTTCCTTCACTTAAATATTTATTTATACGCTGCTGAGGGACAATTAAGCGGGTATGTTTTACATCTGTTATGGTTCTAATGAGTTGCTCGGTTAGGTTGTCGCAAATACCGCCTTGTGGTGCACTTTCGCTTTTAGCTATATGAAAAGGGGGCGTGTAACTTTGCAGCCAAACAATTTCTTCTAGAGGCTGTACTTTTTTCTCAACGGCATGCGCGTTAAATACAATTAATAGGCAAAATGCATAGTATCCGTTTCTCAGCATTGATAAGTGTTCGTTGAATTAAGAAAACTTAATTAAAGTATAGTGTTGGTTGTAGTAGGGTCAAATATTTTAGTTAAAAGCAGCCTTGTTCAAGGCTGCTTTTAACTGGTACATGCTTAATAAGGCATAGGATAGTTTTTAAATATAGTGTTAATCTCACTAAGAATTTCGTCGCTTAACGTGATGTTAAATGCATCAATATCTTCTTTCAATTGGGCTATGCTTGTTGCACCAATAATTGAAGAGGTTACGCCATCTACTTGGTTACACCATGCGAGTGCTAGTTGTGCTGGAGTAATATTGTTTGCATGAGCCAGCTCAACATACTGCTTAGTGGCTTGCTCTGCATTTGGTGTATCTCTAAAAATACCGTTGCGCTGCATGAAGGTCCAACGAGAGCCTTCTGGGCGAGCACCGTTTAGGTATTTACCCGTTAATAAACCGGCTGCTAAGGGCGACCACGGTAAGTAGGCAATATCTTCGTGTACACATTGTTCTATTAAATACGGCCAGTCTTTAGCGTGCGCTAAGCTAAACTCATTTTGAATAGATACCATGCGCGGTAAGTTATGCTCTTTGGCCAAGCTTAAAAACTGGCTTATACCCCATGGCGTATCGTCTGATAAACCGCAGTGCTTAATTTTACCTGCTTTAACACATTCATTAAGGCCCTCTAGAATATCAAGCATACTAGCTTGCTGCTCTTGTGTATTTACGTCGGAAAATTTAAGAGTGCCGGGCCATTGTCTGCCAAAGTGCGGGGTAGAGCGGTTTGGCCAATGCAGCTGATATAAATCAATGTAGTCGGTTTTAAGGCGCTTAAGTGAATCGTCTACGGCTTCTATTACTGTTTGGCGCGTAATATTGCCACCATCACGTACCCACGATAATCCATTGCCTGCAATTTTTGTAGCAAGTACCACATCGCTGCGCTTTTGCTGATTACGCGATAGCCAATTGCCAATAATTTCCTCAGTTTTACCATAGGTCTCTGGAGAGGGCGGTACTGCATACATTTCGGCTGTATCAATAAAGTTTACGCCTTGCTCTAACGCGTAGGCTATTTGTTCATCAGCATCGCTTTGAGTATTTTGTTTACCCCAAGTCATACTGCCTAAACATACTCTTGAAACGTTAATACCACTGCTGCCAAGTGGGCTGTATTGCATGAGAATTCCTTATTGCTCGTCTTGAGAGTAGCTAACTAACGCCGATAAAAGAGGCTCTGCAATGAGGGCTTTTTGGCCTGTTTCAAAATCAAACATAACCACTTTTGAAGTGCCTGTTGTTGTTATAGCGTTTTGTGCGTGACTAAATACGGTGTAATTCATAACAAATCGGTCTGTTTTTATATCAGAAATAGTAACACCGACTGTAAGCGTATCTGGGAATGTAACTGGGCGTTTATAACGAATGTTATTTTCGCTTATTACCGGGCCCACGCCATTAGGGCTTATTGTATCGAACAGATTTATTTTATTTAAGAAGTCGATTCGGGCTATTTCAAAGTAACGTAAATACACTACATTATTTACGTGTTGTAGTGCATCCATATCAGCCCACGCTACGGTGATGTCGGTATGGATAGGGTGCTGATCTTTAAACGTTTGCATTATTTATTGGCCCTTAATTTTAAAGTATTTAGATTATCAATATGGAGTTGTGAGCTCAAGGTAATTAATAGCATGTTTTTTTATAAGATGATTGTACCTGTTTAATTTTAGGTCTACAGTTAAATTACACAGACAAACACAAAAACACACAAAGGTAAAAATATGCAGAATATAATTAATTGGTCCTTAGCTTGTTTGGTTTTTATAGCCTCTTTTACCTGTTACGCAATGGGTAACGAATCAGGCGCTATTATTTTAATGTTAGCGGGGTTTTTTTTCGAGGTTATGTTTTGGTTGCGCGGTTATAAAGAGCAAGAAGGTAATAAGCGCTTTTTTTAATCGCTAACTAGGGCCTGTTGACCTTTCAGGATTAAAATTTGTTCAATCTAGGGGCTATTTAATCGCGGCGCGAGGTTTGTGACCTAGTGGGCTCGATAACTGCTCCTGCGTTATTCTACTGACTTACATCCATGTAAGAATAAGTAAAAACCGAGCAACAAAGAGTAAATTGCCCCTAGGCAGAACCCTTCGGGCAGCGTATGTTTGGCATTTGTGCTACGTTATCGCCTATTTATGGGGAATAACCACACTACATAGGCTCTGCCTTGCCTAAATACCAAACAGTCTGCTGCAAATTTAACCTCGAAAGATAAACAGGCCCTAGGCTTGCTTATCACATTTGATTCTATAATAATGACTGTATAAATAACCAGTTATTGTTGTGGTGATGAAGAAGTTTATTCACATAGACATGGATTGCTTTTATGCAGCAGTAGAAATGCGAGATAATCCAAAACTTGCATGTGTACCGCTTGCTATTGGAGGCAATAGCCGACGAGGCGTGCTCTCAACCGCTAACTACATAGCTAGAGAATATGGCGTACGATCGGCTATGTCGAACTATCATGCTAAACAATTATGCCCCGATTTAGTTATTGTCCCTGGGCGCATGGCTGTATACAAAGAAGCTTCAAATCAAATACGTGAAGTATTTAGCCGCTACACAGACTTAGTTGAGCCTCTTTCTTTAGACGAAGCCTACCTAGATGTAACAGACAGCACTGCTTGTAAAGGCAGTGCCACACTTATTGCACAGCAAATAAGAGCCGATATTTACAATGCCACAGGGCTCACTGCATCAGCAGGTATTGCACCGATTAAATTTATTGCCAAAATAGCCAGCGACGAAAAAAAACCGAATGGTCAATTTGTCGTTTTGCCTCATGAGGTCGATGACTTTTTAGCGCAATTACCGCTGGGGAAAATTCCGGGGGTGGGTAAAGTAACGCTCGAAAAGCTAAATTTAAAAGGCTTATATACCGGCAAGGATGTACGTGAAAAAGGCGTTAACTGGATGCAGCAACATGTGGGTAATTTTGGTGTGTCGCTTTATCAAAAATGTGCAGGTGAATATGTTGGTAAAGTATCAACAGATCGCATCAGAAAGTCGCTGAGTGTTGAGCATACCTACGAATACAATAAAACAAGTTTGCAAGAGTGCTTAGATGAGCTGCCAAAATTGTTAGACGAATTAGTTTTAAGACTTAATAAACAGCAATTACAAAACCGTATTAATAAGCTGAGTGTTAAAGTGAAGTTTGCAAATTTTGTAGTAACCTCAGCCGATCAGGCATACCACGAGCTAAACACAGAAATATTTATTCAACTCCTTACTAAGGCTTATCAACGAGGGCTACAACAACCTGTAAGATTACTTGGCATAGGCGTTGGCATTAAAAGCGAGCCAGAACAAAACTTTCAACTTAGTATTCTCGATTAAGCTGTAAAGCCTGTAACCCCAAGTTGCCATTTATTGGCAACTTGTATAATTAGCTCATCGCACCTTGCTGGTCTTCAATATTTAAATCGACGATAATAGGGGCTTATGTTTTCTAACAGGACTTTATTTATGGCATACCCTCAAGCGGTTAGTGCAAGCCTTGAATGCACATCTCATGATGCGCTTATTATTATTAGTGATGACTTTTCTCTATTACCAAATAACTCATTACGTAATGCTATTTTAGACCAAGCAAAAGTTGATTCTCGTATTGGTAAACAAGTTACTTTATTAGTGATTGAAAACAAACGCGTTGTACTTGCGCCAACGGGTCCGTTAAATAGAGATTACGACGATGTACGCCGTTATTTTGATGCTGCTAAATTAGCGATTAACGAAGCAAAAGCGTCGGGTAGTGTTAATCCTGTATTATTTTTACCAAATTTAAATGGCGATAGCCGTTATCAGCATGCTTTAGAAGTTGCTTATTTAGGCGCTTGCCAAGCCTTATGGCAGCCATTAGAAGCGCGTGAATATCACGGTGAAAGTATTGAACCTATTACTCAAATTGGTTTAGTTGGCGCAAGCGAGCAAACAATTAAAGCTGTTAATGCGATTGCTGCAGGCCAATATGCCGCGCGTGACTTATGTGGCACTGAACCTGAGCGTATGGCTCCACCACGTTTTGCTGATTACTGCGTTGATTTATTTAAAGGCTCAAGCATTGCAGTTGACGTAATTGATGATATTGCAGCTATTGATAAAAACTATCCAATGCTAAGCACTGTTGCTCGTGCATCGTATGCAGTTGAGCGCCATCACCCACGTGTTGTTAAGCTTGAATATGTACCAGAGGGCGAAATTACTCGCACACTTATGTTTGTAGGTAAGGGTCTTGTATACGATACAGGCGGTGCAGATTTAAAAGTAGGTGGCCATATGGCAGGCATGAGCCGTGATAAAGGCGGCGCTGCTTCTGTTGCGGGCTTTATGAAAGCCGTTGCGGATTATCAGCCTAAAGACGTTAAAGTGGTATCGTACTTAGCCGTTGTTCGTAACTCTATTGGCTCGGATTGTTTTGTGCCAGATGAAATTATTACTAGCCGCGAAGGTATCCGTGTACGTATTGGTAATACCGATGCAGAAGGGCGCTTAGCAATGGGCGACCTGCTTAGCGAAATGAAAGATTTAGCTAAAGGCGAAATAAACCCAACGTTATTTACTGTAGCTACATTAACGGGTCACGCGGCACGTGCAATGGGTCCTTACGGTGCGTATGTTGAAAATGGTCCAGCTCGTAGCGCTGGTGTTTCACGTCAAATAGCTGACCTTGGAGATTTGTGGGCCGATGGCGCAGAAGTATCGCGTTCTCGCCGTGAAGATTACGACTTTATTAAACCACGCACGCTAGCTGACGATGTACTCTCGAGTAATAACGCAGCATCTGCTGTTACTGCGCGTGGGCATCAGTTCCCTATGGCGTTTATGGCTATTGTTGGTGGGCTTGATAAGCACGGTAACGACTCTGCACAACCTTTGCCTTATGTGCATATGGACATTGCTGGAAGCGGTGTTGAAGGCGGTGATTGGCAGCATGGCAAGCCAACGGCTGCATCAGTAACGAGCTTGTTTGCACGTTACTGTTTGTAAGCTAAAAACCTACATGCAATAAAAAAGCCCTGTTAATTCAGGGCTTTTGCATTTTATGATAACGGTATGGGCTATTAATCTAATTTAAAACGATTAACTACGCTCGAAAGCTCTAGGCTACTTTGTTTAAGATTATCACTGGCATCGGTAAGCTGTTTAGTATTATTTAATGATTGCTCAGTTGATTGAGATAGCTCATTAATACGCAAATTAACCTCGTCGGCAGCTTGAGTTTGTTGCTCTGTGGCGCGTGCTATCTGGCTGTTCATTTCGGTAATAATTGAAACAAGTCGTTCTATTTCATTAAGTGAAGTATTGGCCGATGACGCCTGATCTACGGTAGAAACTGAAAGTGCTTGGCTTGATTTAACAGCTTCTACTGCTGCTTTTGCACCTTCTTGAAGTTTAGTGATCATGGTTTGAATTTCGTCGGTACTTTGCCCTGTACGACTGGCTAGTGTTCTTACTTCATCTGCAACAACAGCAAATCCTCGGCCATGCTCTCCTGCGCGAGCAGCCTCAATGGCAGCGTTTAATGCCAGTAAGTTTGTTTGCTCCGATATGCTTCTTATTACATCAAGTACAGAGCCTATATTATGGCTCTCGTTGGCTAAATCTTCTGTTACACGGCTGACTGTTTCTATGTTGCTTGAGAGTGTTTCTATTGCTGTAATTGTTTGCGCAACCACATTTTTACCCGTTGATGCGTTTTGTGCTGCATCCTTAGCTGCTTGCTCTGCGGCTTCGGCGTTACGGCTTACATCATGTATTTGGTGAGTCATTTGCTCCATGGCAGCTGCAACTTGGGTTGAGCTGTCGTTTTGAAGCTCAATAAACGAGTGGCTTGTTCTACTTGAATCATCAACTGTATGCGCATGCTCGCTTACATCGTTTGCACTTTGTGATACATGAACAAGAGACTCTCGCATTTTTAAAACAAATAAATTAAATGAGTGTGATAGTTCAGATATTTCATCGTTACCGGATTCATTTAATGTACGAGTTAAATCGCCTTCACCTTGTGAAATATCTTTCATCATATCGGCTGCTAAACGAGTTGGTATTAAAATGCTCTTGCCTATAAAGTAACTAAGTAAAATAACAGCAATAATCATAATTGTTGCACTGACGACTATTAGATTACGTTGCTCGCTAAATGCTTCGTCAATTGAATCAAGATAAACACCTGAGCCAATAATCCATTGCCATTGATTAAAACCTTTAACAAATGCGATTTTTTCAACCGGTTTTTCTTTACCTGGTTTTGGCCATTTATAAGGAATAAATCCCTCGCCAGAGCGTTTAACTATATTAACCATATCAACAAACAATGCTTTGCCGTCAGGGTCTTTATTATTGGTTAAATCTTTTCCTTCAAGCGCAGGTTTTATAGGATGCATAACCATTTTTGGCTGGTAATTGTTAATCCAAAAGTAATTGGTTTTGTCGTAGCGCAGAGCTCTTATTGCATTAAGTGCTTGCGATTGAGCTTGTTGTTGAGTGAGAGTATTATTTTGCTCAAGATCATAAAAGTGCTCGATTATACTGTACGCAGTTTCTACTACATTTTGTGTTTTAAGGTACTGCTCGTTTTTTAGCGAACTATATTGATGAGTCAGGCTCGATATACTAAGTATTATTAGTCCAAATACAACTATGGCTATTAACAATGAAAAACGCTGGGATATACTAAAACTACGTAGACTAGGCATACATTTATCCTCAAAAAGTGTGCGCTTTAGCGCATAGAATAAGCGTAGCTAAAAAAAGAGTTTAATCTAGGCTTAACGCCCATTAATGCAAAAAAAAAGCTGATTTATCAATCAGCCTTTAGTCTGTTATTACTTTACTTGCTTATTTAACATCAAAATGGCGATTAAAGAAGTTTGTAATTGTTTGATGTAAGTGTGTTTGCACTTGTTTACCACGTAGGCTGTGCTTAGAGCCTGGGTAGGTCATCATTTCAAACTGTTTTTCGTTATCTTGCAGTTGTTTAAACAATTTAGTTGAATGAGTAAACAGCACGTTGTCGTCAGCCATTCCATGGTAAATCATTAATGGGCCTTTTAAGCCATCAGCATATGGAAATACTGCGCTGTCTTCATACCCTTTAGCATTCGTATCAGGGTGACCTAAATAACGCTCTGTGTAATGCGTATCGTATAGAGCCCAATCGGTTACAGGAGCACCCGATACGCCGGCTTGAAAGTAATCGCCTGCTTTAAACATAGTCATAAGTGCCATGTAGCCGCCGTAGCTGTGGCCATAAACACCGATGCGTTGTGGGTCTACGTAATCAAGTGTACGTAAAAACTCTACGCCTTTAATTTGATCGGCAACTTCAACCACGCCTAGGTTTTTATAAATAGCATCTTCAAACTTTTTACCACGGTTGTACGAACCACGGTTATCTAGTTGAAAAATTACGTAACCTTGTTGCGCCATGTACTGAAAGTACAAGTTTTTACTGCGCCAGCTATTCGTCACTCGTTGAGCATGCGGGCCGCCGTATACGTTAACAATAACAGGGTGCTTTTTGCCATCAGTAATGTTGCTAGGCTTAAATAAACGGTAATGCATAACTTGGCCATCATCGGCTTTAATTGTGCCGTATTCTGGTTTTGTTAAGTCGCTTAAATAAGGAGTAAGCGGGTGGCTACTATCTAGCTTATTTTCTTCAAGCCATGTAATAAATTCGCCGTTTATTTTACGAAGCGCTGCTGAGTTTGGTTTATTATCAGACGAGCTATTATCGATAAAGGTTTTGCTGTCTTTTGCTAGCACAACATTATGGTACTGACCTTTTTCGGTGATTCGTTTGGCATCGCCTTTTTTAAATAAAGGCGCGCTGTATAAATGGCTTTCAAGCGGTGTATCTTTTCGACCGGCAAAGTAAACAATGCCTTTTTTCTCATCAATACCTTTTAAGCTATCAACAGCCCAATCACCAGAGGTGATTTGACGAACAAGTTGACCGTTTGTGCGATACAGATATAAGTGTTTAAAACCGTCGCGCTCAGATGCCCATACAAAATGTTTTTTGTCTTTTAAAAACTCAAGATCAAAATGTAAGTTAATCCACGTTTCGCTGTTTTCGGTTAATGCTACTTTTTGGACTTTAGTTTCGCTGTTATAAAAACGAAGCTCTAATTTATGTTGCGAGCGATTTTGCCATTGGTAAGACAGTGTATTGCCGTCTTTTAGCCACTTAGCACGCGCGATATAAATGTCTTCATCTTTACCTAAATCAATCCAATCTACTTTTTGGTCATTTAGCTTAACCACACCGAGTTGAATTTTTACGTTATCGGTACCTGTAAACGGGTAGCGCTGGTTAAATAATTTAACTTCATCAGCGTAAATTTCGTTACGGATAGCTTCTTTTACTGGGGTTTCGTCAACGCGGGTATAGGCAATTTTAGTTTCATCACCTGACCACCAGTAACCCGTCATGCGGCTCATTTCTTCTTGAGCTACAAATTCGGCCATGCCGTTTTTAATTACGCCGCCGCCATCTTTACTAAGCTGAATCTCTTTACCTGATTCAAGCTCTAAAGCGAATAGGTTTTGCTCTCGAATAAACGATACGTAGTTACCTTTAGGTGAAAAGCGTGCATCGGTTTCAAATGTTTCAGTGTCGGTTAGTTTTTTACTTTTAGCAGAGGCTAAATCGTAATAGTAAAGGTCGCCGTTAAGTGGGAATAAAAGTGCTTTACCGTCTTTAGACCATTTGTATTCTAATATGCCTTTACCAAAAATACGTTGGCGTTCGCGGCGTGCTTTTTCTTCATCAGATAGGTTTTCTGGGCCTGAAAATAACTTTGCCGAATCAACTAGCACACGGTTGGTGTTATCTTTTAGATTGTATTCCCATAAATCGTAGCGGTTGTAGTCATCGCTTTTGCCTTGTAAATAAGTTACACGGCTGCCGTCAGGCGAAAATTTAAGTTGTACAGGTGATTTACCTGAAAGGCTCGGATCGTCAAAAATACGCTCCAACGATAAAGGTTTTGCTTGAACACTAATAGCGCCAACCATTAATGGAAGGGCTAGTGAGAGGTGTTTTATTTTTTTTAGCACAAGGTTGCCTTAGCTTATTATAAATATTGCTTTGATGGTAAAGCCAAGCGTGTGCAACTGCAACTAAATGCTATAAAGTGGCGATTATTAAAGACAAAGTAGGAAATAACAATGACTAACCCTGAATTTAAACTAGCGCCAGAACTTAAACGTGACTGTATAGAGCTTGCCGATTGGCCACTATGTAAAGTACTTTTATTGAACGACAGCCAATATCCGTGGTTTGTATTAGTGCCTAGGCAGGCTAACTTAAAAGAGATAATTGATTTATCTGAGGATGATCAAATTGTGTATTTAAAAGAGTCAGCCAAGCTAAGTAAATTATTAATGGATGTGTTTAGCCCTGATAAGTTAAATATAGCGGCTTTGGGTAATATGGTGCCGCAATTACATATTCACCATATTGCACGCTTTACTACTGATGCTGCTTGGCCTGCGCCAATTTGGGGTAAGTATCCAGCTGTGCCGTATACAGATGTACAAATTGCAGCGTTAAAAAAAGCGCTGCAGTTTTAAGCTGCAACGCTTTTTTAGGGTTTAGCTAAGTTTAACTAAAACTACTTAAGCCCTAGTACTTCTTTACCCTGTTTAAACGTTACATCTACAGGGATATTTGCTTTACTTAGTTTTTCTAAGTCTTCAGCAAGTTCTTCTTTTATATCTCCATGCGTTGCAATTAGTTGATCTACTTTTTCGTAATCGCCATCACCTTGTAAGGTTAAAATTAAGCGAGAAAGCTTGGCCATTGCAATGCTCATTTTTTCCATATTAACGCGGTACAGGCCTTCTTCATTTTTAGAAAAAGCGCCTTCTTGAGCAAAAAAGTTAAAGCGAATCATATTTGCTTTACCATGCGCACTTGATGCTCCAAAACGAACTGAGCGGAATATACCCGCCATGAAGGTCGTGTAATAATCTTCAATAGTTCCTTCTGTAATTTCGCCCTTTTTAAGTAATTGCTCAATCATGTACAGGCCTAAAATGTCGGCTTTACCTTCTTCAAGCGCACTTGCGTGTTCTTGTAATGATTGACGAACAGTACCTTTACCTGTGATTGTATTTTTAATACCTAAACCGTGAGCGACTTCATGGAACATCGTATTGGCAAAAAATGCATCAAAAGTAATGTGTTTACGCTGCTCAGGTACAATTAACTGCTTTGAAATTGGTACTAAAATTTTATCAAATTTAGCACGCATCGCATTTTTAAGTTGCAGGCGACGAGTTCCTTTTTCTAGCTGTACTTGCTCATCGTTTGGTAAGTTAATTGCAATTGTTTTACTCCCCGCGTTTGAATGCCCAGCGTAGTAAACAACATCATATGCATTTAGGTCGGCGTCAGAGCCTGGTACTTCTTGTTTGTACTTAGCATCAACGGGTAAGCCTTTTTGAAGCTCAGGTAAAAATGCGGCAAACTTAGCTAAGCGTTCGCTCCATTTTAAATCTTTAATAAGTACGTAAGATTCATAAGCTGCGCGGTAACCAAATAATTGATCTTCATAAGTCTCAATTGGACCAATAACCACATCTACTGGGTTGTTTTTCATATCCATCCAAGCAAAGTCAGATACTTGGAAGTCATCTTTTTGTAGGGCATCAGCACGCAAGTTTAGATAGTTAGCAAACTCTTTATCGTCAGCAAGTTTACTAGCTTGACGTAAAAGGTCAGCGGCTTTTGCAAGCTCATTAGCGTATTCTTTTGAATATGGCACGCTGTAAAGCTTACCTTGCTCATCACGCTTAATTACAGAGTAAAGGCCTGTTTTGTCCTCAACATCTGCATTGTTTAACTCTTCTTTGGTTATATCGGCAGGGTAAAACTGTGCGCCAAGAGGTTTTTCTTTATAGCTGGATAAAAACGCTTCATCGCCATTTAAACGATCCCATGGACCGTAGTTAATATCGGCAAATTTACGTACTTTGTCGTCGTTTAGTTTTGCTAAAAAAGCGTCTTTATTTTCGCCAAAAGATTGTTTCCAAAATAACTCGTCCATTATTTTTGAAGCATCAATAAGCTTTGCAACCATTGCTCGTTGGTTATCGCTTAAGTGCGATAAATCACTTTGTAAGCTAAAGTCGGTGTAAATATCTAAACGTTGGTTATTTGCATTAATAAGCTCAGGGCCTGATTGTGCACTGCTTTTTTGAGCAAGCTCTGTGGCTGTGTTGTCGGTAGAAGACGGCGCTTGTTCAGAACATGCGCTAAGAAAAACAACACCAGAGAGCATAATTGCTTGGCTAATTTTATTTAAGATCATTATATTGCCTGTTAAAAAGTAAGTTTAATAATTTGTACTGCTTTAGTTAAAATATTAAGTATGTACAAACGCTTCCTTATTGTGAGTGCATTAAAGCAAAACTAAATAGTAAATAGCAAGTATTTGGCGTTGTAAGGCAAGCATGAGCGATAAAGCATTATAAATAAAAATAAACTTCTATAATTTTCTTAACTTTATCGGTAAGTTAGACAATACTAATTATATTACTAATACGAAAATTAACTGCCTGAGTTTGCAGTTACTTTACAGGCTGAACACAAAAGGACGGCAGCTTTATGTCTACAGAAAACGCTTTATTAACGATTCTAGTCGATAGAATAAATAACGATACGTTGGTTTTACCAACGCTACCTGAAGTAGCGATTAAGGTTCGCCAAGCTGCAGATAACCCTGATGTGAATTTAATGCAAATGTCAGATGTAATCTCACAAGACCCAGCGCTTTCAGCTCGTATGATAAAAGTAGCTAATAGTGCGATTATGGGACGTTCTGTAAAAGTATCTAATTTACAACAAGCAGTGACTCGCATTGGGTTGCGCCAAATTAAAAATATTGCAACGGCTATGGCTATGGAGCAATTATTTGTATCAAACAATGAGCTAATTAAAGGCTACATGGGCAAGGCTTGGCAAAAAACATTAACCGTTGCTAGCCATTCAATAACACTCATGGAGTTTTACTTAAAAAACAATAAACACACTTCATTAAATCGTGATTCAATTACATTAGCTGCGCTTGTTTATAATATTGGTGTATTACCAATTTTAACAGAAGCTGAGCGCCACCCTGAAGTGTTTGCCAACCCAAGCTTTTTAGCGCACGCAATTCAAAAGCTGAGTGGGAAAATTGGCTCGTCGATTATGCAAGCGTGGGAATTTCCTAAAGAGTTTGTTGATGTAGCTCTAAGCTGGGCAGATCCAAGTTACAAACCTGATAAAGTTAGTTACGTAGACTTTATTCGAGTAGGCGCTATTTTAGAGGGAACATTACAGGTTTCTGATAAGTCAGCAGCGCTGCAAACGTACATAGATAAAGGTGTAATACCGTCTATGCAATTATTCACAAGTGATGAATACAACGATATGCTAAAAGATGTGAAAAACATGTTTAGCTAAACATGTTTTATTACACAAATAAAAAGGGTTAACTTGCGTTAACCCTTTTTATTTATTTATCGATAGTATTTTCTGTTTTGGTTTTTTCGTACCGTTTTATTCCTGCTACCCATGTTTGCAGTACGTTTGTTTTGTATATCTCGTCAACAGGTACTTTAAAGTAGTCTTTATCAAGTAAAATAAAGTCGGCCCATTTACCTTTTTCTAAACTACCCACCTTAAATTCTTGATGAGCTGAATAAGCGCCACCGAGAGTAAATGCACGTAATGCATCTTCGCGGCTTAGTACTTCACTTGCGCGCCAGCCGTTTTCAGGTAGTTTGTTATGATCCATGCGTGTAATGGCTGAATACAAACCATCAAATGGATTTGCAAGCTCTACCGGGTAATCAGAGCCTGCTGCAACAACCGATCCTTGCTTTAAAAATGTTTGCCAAGCATAGGCACCGCTTAATTGTTTTTCAGTTAAGCGTTGCTCTGCCATATGCATATCAGATGTGGCATGTACTGGCTGCATTGAAGGGATTATTTTTAACGCTTTAAAGCGAGGGATATCCTCAGGCGTTACAATTTGTGCGTGCTCTATTCGGTTACGTAGTAATATACCGCCCGTTTTTTTAAACACATTTTGATAAGCATCAAGTACTACTTTATTTGCTTTATCGCCAATTGCGTGGGTATTTGCGCTAAAGCCGCTTTTAAAGCTTTGTGTAAAGAGTGCTTCGAGTTTTTCTTGTGTTTCAAGCATTAAACCATGGTGACCAGGTCTGTCTGCGTATTCTTCAATCAGAGCAGCTCCGCGAGAGCCAAGTGCGCCATCGGCGTAAACTTTAACACTGCGAATTTCCATAAAGTCATTTTTGTCGTGGTATCGGCCTGCCTTTAACATTGCGCCTAAATCAGGGCTTGCACCACTTAACATTGCCACAATACGTAGCGGTAAATTACCAAGGTCGCCGCGCTCTTTGTAAACCTCCCATGTGGCTTTATCAATACCTGCATCGTGAGTAGAGGTAATGCCTAAACTTAATAAATGCTTACCTGCTGCATCTAGTGAGTCACTTATATCTTGCTTTGAAGGGGCTGGCATATGCTGGGTAATTAGCGATTCTGCTTTATCTACAAAAATACCTGTAGGATTGCCAAATTCGTCTTTAATTATTTCACCGCCTTCAGGGGCTTTTGTTTGGGCATTAATCCCAGCAAGTTCGAGCGCTTTTGAATTAACCCAAATGGCGTGACTATCAACCCTCGAAAGAACCACAGGTCGATCGCTCACTACTTTGTCTAAATCTTTAGCCGTAGGAAAGCGTGTATCAGCCCAAAGCTCTTGGTTCCAACCTCGCCCAATAATCCAACCTTGTTTGTTATCGGCAAATACTTTTAGTTTATTTGTTACTTCATCAACCGATGTTGCGCCGCGTACGTCAAGTTGCGATAAATTGTCGCCAAGGCCAATAACGTGCCCATGAGCATCAATTAAGCCAGGTAATAAGGTATTACCGTGCGCGTCAATTAGCTTGGCATCTGGGTAGCTATCTTTAAGTGTTTCGCTACCGAGCTTAACTACCTTGCCATTTTTAATAACGAGGGTAGAAAACTGCTGTACTTCACCTTTGTATAAAGGGGTATAACCATTGGCGTTATAAATTACTTTTGTTTGTGCGAGAGTGTAACTAGAACTAGCGCAAAGGCTGGCTAGTATGAGTGGTTTGATTATTTTTTTGAGTGGCATAGTTACTTAATTTTTATTGTTAATTTACTTACATTAACAAACTTGATTTTATAATACCAATGAATTGATAGACCTCATTTTAAGGCTTTTCTCTATATTAACTGTTTACAAAATAGGTAATTGATGTGATTATTTAGTATGTAAAATAATCAATAAAGCATAAGGAAACGCTATGAAAGCCCTCTATTTATTACTCCCCTTGAGCATGATGCTAACAGCCTGTAGCTCAACGTCTGATAAACAAGTAAGCGATGAAATGCTGAGTTTTATTGATTTATCGAGTCCTGAACTGCGAAGTAAGGCAGGTGAATACTGGGATGTTATTAAAAGAGTAGAGCCGCGATATCCGATAGAAGCTGCGAAGAAAAGTATTTCAGGTTGTGTTGAGCTTGCTACGTTAATTAATTCACAAGGTAAAGCACAAGGGTATAAGGTTATCTCGTCTTACCCAGAGGGCGTGTTTGATAATAATGCGGCAGCTGCTGTGGGTTTATGGCGCTGGAAAGCGACAACTGAAAATACGAGTAATCAACCTGTTCTAACTTATCTCAAAATGGATTTTATGGTGAGCCCAAAACCTACTGATGCAGAGTATTTGGCGCATTGTTCTAAAAATAAAGCCTGAACGTAATTAATAGATATAAATATAATAAGCTAGGTGTTTTTTACCTAGCTATAAAACTACTTACTTGCATATAAGCCATATTCATTTAATGCTAATTTACCGTCTTTGTCACTATCGTAGCTTGAAAACCGTGACCATAAAGCCGGGTCTATAGCGGTTTCTGAACGTGATAAAAAACCGTCTTTATTCCTATCTAGCTTTTTAAATTGCTTTGCAATGTCATTACTTGCGGCAAAACTAAATGTGCTAAAAATACTAAACGCCAGCAGCGTTATATAGCTAATACTTTTCATACAAATCACTTAGTAAAGGTTGTTAGTTAGATAACTTTTAAATTCGACTAGCGAAATTTGGTTATCTTGGTTTTTGTCCCATTTTACAAAGGTGTTTAAAAGTTGTGGTTGGGGATCAAGTTCGTCGTGTGTTAAATAGCCACTTTTGTCGCTATCTAGGTGATCAAAGCGTTGCTTTACATCAAGTGCCGCGGCATCAAAACTTAATAGCATTAAAATGCTTATAACAAGGGAAAGTATCTTCATGGTCTTCCTTCCAAAAGATGTATTAAAAGTTCGTGGCTAAAATAAAGTAAAAAGGAAAAAAGCACTTGCCGTAATTTAACTCCCAACATTAAATCCTTTTACACACTCCCTCAGGGATTATGGCAAATGCTTTTAAATTCAGTTTACTTGTAACAAGCTTAAGTAAAGCTTAATCAGTAATTACTCATTAAGGCTTAAAGCTTTCAAATTCTTTTTTTGAGACTTTTTCATCACCGTCTTCATCTAAGTCGGCAAATTGTCTCATTACTTCTTTGTCTTCCTTTGCTTCTACAATTGATATTTGTCCATCCATATCTTTATCTAAATGGGCAAAGCGCACGTTTGTTGGCGATGCAATTACGGTGGCACTAATTGCTAAAAACATTAATGAAAAAGCGGCTATAAGTTGTTTCATAATCACGTTCCTTATTAAATGAGTTTATTGAATAAATTTTTTGAATTCATCTAGCGACAATTGCCCATCTTGATTAGTATCAATTTGTAAAAAATTTTCGTGTAGAACGGCATCTTCACCTGCTTCGGCTTCACTTAATGTGCCGTTACTGTCTTTATCAAGCTCGTTAAAAGTCGCGTGAACGTCCATTGCGTGTGCGTTAGCGCCTAAAAAGCCTAAAGCCAGTAATGATGAAATTACTAAAATGCGTTTGTTCATAATTATTTCCTTATTGATTAAAGTTATTACTCCTACTACAAAAATGATGCCAAAAATAATTATTGTTAATTTTCAAGTATTTATATTTTCAACTTAAAGGGGGTGAGAAGTTTTTACGGGGTTTATTGTAATTTTTGTGTGCCTTTTGCAACACTATGTAGTGAGATTAAAGGTAGGGTTTAAAAATCAATGGTTTACGTTGTCTCTATTTGGCGACACATTGTTTTTGTAGCGCTGGCTGTTAATCGTATTAAATATAATTGCTGGTTCAGCTAGTGTATAAGGTAAGCACTTAATAATAGAACGCTTAACTTAAAAGGACTAAACGAAATGCCAGCAACCATAGCTAAAAAATACCATGCAATGCTTAACTGGCGGCCTAATTTAATTGGGCAATTTGCAATGAGTATGCTGCTTTCGTTACTCCCGCTTTCTATAGTGGTGATTGTATTTTTAAATGCGCTTAACAAGCAATTAGCAGTGACTCAAAGTATCGTGAGTAACAACTACCAAGTTACCAAATCGTTTAATACTCTAAAACAAGAACTCAACAGCCTTGAGCGCGCCACTAGGCAAAACTGGGTATTAAAAAGCGAATCGTTAGATAAGCTCATTGTCGATAAATGGCAATCATCCCTGCAAAGTATTGATGAACTTAAATTTGTAAACACGGATAAAGATTACACCCACCAATGGCAACGCTTATATGTCACCTTACAAACAGCGCATGTAGAGCTTGTTGAGCAAAAACAACAGCAAGCGGAGCTATTTGTGCCAGTGAGCGATTTAGTTGCTGAGCTTACTTTATGGTTACGTGATAAAAACGAAGCGCAAATTACCAATAACCAAAATGAGCTTACAAGCCTACAAACTTCATTTATAAACTGGCTGGTGGCACTCATTCCGCTTACTTTAATTGTTGGTGGTGGTTTTTTATGGCGTATAAGTGGGCGACTAAAAGGGTTAACTACGGTTATTGATAAGCTAGGGCAGGGACATTGGCAGCAAAAAATATCTGTGAAAGGCTCCGCTGAGCTAGTTGAGCTAGGAGAAAAACTCCAATGGGTGCAAGAGCAACTTCATATGCTTGAGCAGCAAAAAGATACCTTTTTACGCCATGTTACCCATGAGCTAAAAACGCCGCTTGCTTCAATGGTCGAAGGCACTGATTTACTAACTGATGAAATAGTAGGCCCAATTACTGCTGAGCAAAAAGCAGTGCTTGAGCTTATTAGCCAATCTATGGTGCGCCTTCGTACAATGATTGACAGCCTGCTGAGTTATAATGCGATTCGCACCAGTAAAGACAGCCTAAGCGAAGTTGAGTTTAGCTATCTTATTAATAAAATTAATAGCCATTTTGAACATCGCTTAAGTGCGCGTCAGCAAGCTCTGCAATGGCAAAATAACTTACCTAATAAACAGCTTGCATTACCTAGTGAGCTTATTGAGATGATTTTAATTCAGCTTATTTCAAATGGCTTAAAATTTTCACAAGATAAGCAAAGCGTTACTATTAATTTAGCGCTTGAGCAAAACCAACTTTGCATTGCTGTACTTGATAAAGGGTGCGGTATTAAAGAGCAAGAAAAAACTCAAATTTTCAGCGCATTTTATCAAGGTAAACACAGTAAAAATGTTACGCTGCAAGGCAGTGGGCTTGGCTTAACTATTGTGAAAGAATCTGTTGAACAGCTAAGAGGTACACTTACTGTTGAGCATAACGAGCCGCATGGTTGCCGGTTTTCAATTAAAATTCCCATAACAAAAAATCTAGGAGTTAATTAACATGCGCTTGCGTTTAATCGCTATTTTATGTGTGCTCAGTAGCAGCATGGTTATATCAGGTTGTGAAATTAATAATGGGCAAGAAGAGCGTGTGTCAATTACACCTGCACCTGTGGTCGATACCAAAATAACGAACGACAAAAACAGTAAACCTAGTCCAAAACCCAGACCAAAAATAGAACCTAGCTATCCGCCTGCAGAGCAAGTTATTGCATGGCACGCTAATCAGTGTGGCGGATTTAAATTGGTGCCAAAAAAAGATATTTTTACAGGTGAAAACGACCTTAAACGTTTTTTTAAATTTATGTGCTTAAACATAAATGATGATCCAAATACGGTAATGACTAAGTTGCTAAAACTCGATCTTGCTTACTTTTGGCCAGATGATATAAAGCAATATTTATGGCTTCAAAAGCAGCAAGTGACTATGCAAATAAATGCTAAAAAAGAGCAGCAAGCACTTAATAATAAAATGCAAGAAACCCTCTCATCGTTAGCAACAATTGAGCAGCAGCTTTTACTACGAGAAGAAACTAAGGAGCAGTAACTATGGCAGCAACTAAAGTGCAAGGTGCAAAAGTATTACTCGTTGACGACGACGCTAGCTTATTAAAACTGCTCGCTATTCGTATCGAATCAAAAGGATACGAAGTAACGACCTGTGAAAGCGGCTTAACCGCACTACAAATACTTAAAGGCCAAGTGTTTGACGCCGTAATAACCGACTTGCGTATGGATGAAATGGATGGCATGGCACTGCATCGTCAGTTGCAAAGCCGCTATCCTGCATTACCTGTCATTATGATGACAGCACACGGTTCAATTCCTGATGCAGTAGAGGCAACTAAGCAGGGCATTTTTGCATTTATAACTAAACCTGTAGATAAAGATGAGCTATTTGACAGCCTTGCTAAAGCGATAGAAATTCACGGTGTTAACGCTGATGAAGCCGCACCAAAAAGTAATATAGTTACGCGTAGCGGCACAATGCTTCACTTGCTCGAGCAAGTAAAACTACTTGGGCCAACACAAGTAAATGTATTGATTTCGGGGGCTAGTGGTACAGGTAAAGAGCTACTCGCACAGGCGATTCATCAACATAGCCATGTAAGTAACGGACCTTTTGTTGCCATTAACTGCGGGGCTGTACCGGGTGAGCTTTTAGAGTCCGAATTATTTGGTCATAAAAAAGGCTCTTTTACAGGCGCAATTAAAGATCACCAAGGGTTGTTTCAACAAGCTGAGGGCGGCACGTTATTTTTAGATGAAATAGGCGACATGCCACTTAACCTACAAGTTAAGTTACTGCGCGTATTACAAGAAAAAACAATTCGCCCGGTGGGTTTTCAAGAAGAAATAGCAATTGATGTACGCATAGTGTCGGCTACACATAAAAATCTTCCTGAGGCTATTTTAAGCCAGCAATTTAGAGAAGATTTATACTATCGCTTAAACGTAGTTAATTTAAAATTACCGCCACTGTGTGAGCGTCGCGAAGATATAAGCTTATTAGCACAGCATTTTAGTGCAAGCATTGCTAAGCGCATGAAGCAAACTGAAAAACACTTTGCAAGCGATGCTATGCATGCGCTTGTGCGTTACGACTGGCCAGGTAATATCCGCCAACTACAAAACGTAGTAGAGCAGGTTGTAGCATTAACGCCAAGCGATGTTATTTCAGAGCACTTAGTGTTAGCAGCGCTAAATAGTAACGAAACAAATGTAGAACCATTATCACTAAACGACGCTAAAAAAGAGTTTGAGCGCGACTATGTAATTAACACTTTAAAAATGGCAGGTGGTAACGTAGCCGAAGGCGCTAAGCTTGCTAAACGTAACCGCTCAGATTTTTATAAGTTGATTAAAAAGCATAATATTGATGTTGATAATTTAGGTTAAGGAAAAGCATGCAGTTATTTATGGTTTATTTAGGTGGCCGGATTCGAGGTTGCCACATTGAAATGCATGATATTCGTTTTGTAGTTGGGGAGAATATAGAGCAAACCTACTCAAAGTTAAAAAGCCAGTGGGTAGGCGACAGAAGTAGTGTTCACGTGGATAGTTACATGGCAATTAATCATATTGATGGCTTTAAAGTAGAAGTAGTCGATAGCTATGTGGAGCAAAATAAACAACTCTATTTTGTAAATTTAGGCGCTTACAGAAGTGATTCTATGGCTGAGCAACACGACTTTGCGTTGTATGTTGCAAGTAGTAGCCATGAAGCTAAAGAGCGTGCTAAAAACGATTTACTTGCAGGCCTTAGCTATATTCATAAAGATGATTTACATGACGTAGACGATTGCTTTGCCATTGATTTACTCGATAGCCAGCTAAGCATTAAACTCACGCCCAGCGGTATATCGCAGCCGATAAAGCCAGACTGGTTTGGCTACCACGTACTTTAAATCAGCCAAAAAGCAGGGTTAAGAGTCCTGCTCGTTTTGTTCATCCTTTTCGCTTTTAGCCGCCATTTTAAACGCCACAATAACCAATCCAAACATAGCAAACGGCAGTGCTGCTAACATGTATTCAACCACATCACTGTCTTGAAAATTTGCTTGTAGTAAAAAGTGACCCGCCACACACATTAAAATAACCACTAATAAAATGGGTAGTAACATAAGTTCTTTTTTTGATGAATGGTTTCTCATTAATTGTGAGGCTATAGCTGAAAATAATGCGCCATTGTAATGAGCTTACTTGAGCTTGGCAAACACCGCAGAATTTTTTAATTAATGTTATGATTAACATCAAACAATTTTATTAATGTTTATGGGAATAAAGTGAAAAGTAACTTAAAACAAGTTTACCTCGTTGGTGGGGCAGTTCGCGACAAGCTGCTAAATATAAAATCAAAAGATAACGATTATGTAGTAATTGGCGAAACGCCAGACACAATGCAGTCGCTAGGTTTTGTACCAATAGGTAGCGATTTTCCGGTTTACTTACACCCAAAAACAAAAGAAGAATATGCACTCGGGCGCACAGAGCGTAAAAGCGGCAAGGGCTATACAGGCTTTGTGGTTGATGCCAGCCCAACTGTAACGCTAGAAGAAGATTTAGCAAGGCGTGATTTAACCATAAATTCAATGGCGCTTGATGAACACGGTAATATTATTGACCCGTTTAATGGCCAAACTGACTTACAAAATAAAACACTGCGCCACACCACTGAGGCATTTGTAGAAGACCCTGTTCGAGTACTGCGTATTGCCCGTTTTTTAGCGCGCTATGGCAGTGATTGGCGTATTCACCCAAGTACGTATGCACTAATGCGCGAGCTTAAAAATAAAGGTGAGCTAAATCATTTAGTACCAGAGCGCGTGTGGCTTGAAACCGAAAAAGCACTGGATGAAAAGTACCCTGAGCTTTATTTTGAAGCACTGCAAGGCTTAGGTGTTTTTCCAGAGCTTGAGCGCATGGTTAATGTACCGCAACCAGCAAACCATCATCCTGAAGGGGATGTATTTGTACATACTATGCTGGTACTTAGGCGTGCTGCCGATTTAAATTTTAACTTGGAAGCACGTTTTGCTGCACTAACCCATGATTTTGGAAAAGCGCTTAGTTTTAAAAAGTACGGAAATTTACGTGGCCACGAACGCGAAGGTGTTGCAGTTATTGAGGCGTTTTGTGAGCGCTTAAAAGTGCCTAATCGTTTTCGCGATGTTGGTGTACTCACCAGTGATAATCATACCCTTTGCCACACGGTTGATCAATTAAGGCCGCAAACTATTCACAAGCTAATAGTGACTAACTTAAATGCGTTGGTACACCCAGAACGTTTTATAGCGTTTACCCAAGCATGCCAATGCGATGCACAAGGGCGTGGTGAAACACTGGTAGATAAGCCATACCCGCAAGCAGCTAAGCTGCGAGCAATTCATACTGAACTGCAAAAAATGGATAAGAAACTGGTAGTGCAAAATGCACTTAAAAATGGCAAAAAAGGCCCTGAAATAGGCGAAGAAGTAAAACTTGCAGAAATAAACTGCATTAAAGCATTTTTAAAACATGAGAAATCCCAAGCGCAATAAAATTAGACTAAGTAGTGCGATACGCCTTGGTTTTTAGTCGCGTCGTGCTTTCTTAGCTCTTTGTAGTTTGTACTTTTAGGTTTTACATTTTCAGACTCCGGTTTTTTAGATGGCCTGTATAAGTCAAAAATAAAGTCTAGTTCTTCACGCTCTAGTGATGGTTTCATGAGTATTCCTTCAATTTAATACTTTAATATGATGTAGGGTATGGTCATTCGACTGAATTAAAAGTGAATAGTTACATTTGAAGTTGTACTAAATTGTAACCGGCAGGTTTTGAGGGATAAGAGGTGTTTATTTGTTAATTTATATGGAGTTAAGGTAAATTAAAGTAACTATTTTTAACTGAAAATATACAGCTGAATTTAATTTATTGTGTACTTACTATTTGCATATAAGACTGTAGCTATAAATATAATGGTAAAAATACAGCCTTAGCCAGTAACTAACGGCAGCGTTACAGTAAATACGACACCATCACCTTGCTCGTTATTTTGCGCTGTTACACTGCCTTTATGGTAGTCGCACACCAGCCTTACAATATAAAGACCTAACCCCAAATGTGGCTGTTGCTGCATTTGCTGGCTACGTACCGACACCATAGAGTCAAAAATATGCTCAGTTAATCCTTCGGGTAACGCGGGGCCTGTATTACTCACTGTTAATATTGCTTTATTTTCGCTCTGCTTAAGGCCTACATTAATAGCCGTATTGGCTTCACTAAACTCCAGCGCGTTATTAATAAGTTTATCAAGCAGCTGAGCTATAAACTCCGGTGCACCTTGCATAGGTAATTTGTTTTGGCATACATCAAGCGTAAATAACTGGTTTGGGTAAGTAAGCTGATAGCCTTGCATGCAACCATTTATTACTTTTTGTAAATCAAATGGCTCGGGTTCGTTGCTTTGAATACTTTGTTCAAGGCGAGTGGCTTCGCTCATGGTAGTTATTATTTTACCTAAGCGTTCAACGCCTTCGCTGGCGCGATCGAGGTATTTTTGACTCAGCTCGTTCTGTGGCAAGCTTTGTAAGTTTTCGAGTGACGAGCGCACTACCGCAACAGGCGTGCGTAGTTCATGTGACAATCGCGACGACATATTTTCTAAGTAATCGGTATAGCCACCAAGTCGACTAACAATGTTTGAAAAACTACGAGACAGATCGCCAATTTCATCGTTAGCATCGCTGTAATTAATACTGCCGGTAACACGCCCTTGTGCATCAATTGCTTGCTCAGCTGTATCGCGCAGCCGCCTAATTCGGTTCGATATACGTGAGGCAAAAAAGAATAAAGTCACAGTACCAATTAGCATCACAGCTAAAATAACGTTAAAGAGTTTTTCGAGTGACTTATTACGCAGCGTACGTACGCCGTTTGTGGTTTCCTCTGCTATTACTGCGCCAATTACTTGGTCTTGAATCCAAATAGGGTAAGCGGCCGATAAAATAACGGCTTTACTGTCGGGTGTTAATCGCCAAGACGATGCTGGTTGTCCTTTTAATGCTTTCGCTAAATGTGTGCCCTGCATAGAAGCTACATCGTGCAGGGTATCTAAAAACTCATTTTCGGGGCGCGTTAATATTTTATAGTAAATTGGGTGCAAGTAATTTTGCTCAAAGCGCTGCCACCAAGTTTCAGGTGCTTGGTTAGCAAGTCCATCAGCCCAAACGCCATCTGCATTTTGAATAGTACCCGATTGTGCAAGTACACGATGATGGTTATCAACCACCCAAATGCGGCTACCACTGTGGCCCATGCCTTTTAAAATACGGCTAATTTCTGGAGAAGGGACTAATACCGAGCCTAAATCGTTTGGGTTATTTAAGTTTGAAGTGGACATTATTTTAGGCTCTAACAATGCCTCTTTACTATCAATGTCAACAATGGCAAAGCCAAGTTTGTTGCCCAGCATGTTAATAGGAAAGCGCAGCTCTACGTTATATCCTGATTTGGTACTTTCAAAATAGCCCTGAATTTTTGTAAAAGGGGCTTTGGTATTTGCATCAAACGCATTAACCCAACCATCTTGGCGCGGCGCAATAATGTAAGTATTAAACTGACCGTCTGGCGTTTTTAGGCCAATTTGTAAATAATCGTTATTGGTAATGCTTAAGCTATTTTTAGCGCGATAAATAAGGGTATTGTCGGTGACTTTAAATGCGGCGTATAAGTAGTTATCAAATTTTCCCACCATATGATCAAACGATAAGTCACTGGCTTGATGTTTGTTATCTGTTTTTTGTAAGTAGCGCTTGTCGTAGTGCCAAAATAGCGGTTGGTAGCTGTCCCAATCGTTAAGTTTACCGTCGAGCTGAATAGGGTTTTTAAGATTATAAGCGTATAAATCGCGGCCTTTTACTACTTGGTCTAAAAAGTTGGTTTGCTCGTCAAATAATGCGGGGCGCTCATGTAATGCAGTAGCAAGTGCTCGAGTGGTGCCTACGAGGGTTTTTTCTTGGCCTTGGCGTAAAAACTTTTCCATTTCCCACACGTACTCGTAGCCAAGCCACGGTAGCAAAAACAAAAAACATGAAAGTAATATAAATTTACTGCGCAGACCAAATCGTAGCATTAGTGTTGTTCCCACCGATAGCCCATGCCATACACGGTATCTATGCAATCAAAGGTGCTATCGAGTGCTATAAATTTTTTACGAATACGTTTTACGTGTGAAGTAATGGTGCTGTCGTCTACATAAATTTTTGCATCGCTCATTAATTCGTTACGGCTTTTAACATGGCCAGGTCGCTGGGCGAGTGAATGCAGCATCCAAAATTCGGTTACGGTTAAATCAACTAATTGTTGCTGCCAAAATACCTGCATGCGTTGCGTGTCGAGCGTTAACTGCCCGCGTGTTATGAGTGCGTTTGCATCAGCAGGTTGCTCAAGCGCTTCCATTCGGCGAAATAGCGCGCCAATACGTGCAGCCAAATGCGCCAAACTTATGTCTTTTGTTAGGTAGTCGTCGGCGCCCATGCGCAGGCCGCATACGGTATCTATTTCGCTATCGCGAGCGGTTAAAAAAATAATAGGCAGTGTTTTAGAAAGCGAACGCAATGTTTGGCACAGTAAAAAACCACCATCTATTTCATGGCCTAGGCCAATATCAACAATGGCTAAATCGGGCAGGGCATTTTTAAATGCAGCTTCAGCGCTGGCGCGATCTGCAAAGCCACTAACTTGGTAGCCCTGTGCGCTCAGCATTTCTATGTAGTTTTCGCGGATTGAGGGTTCATCTTCAACGATGGCTATTTTTTTCATTCTAATCATTATCCTATTGCCTCTGTTGTGCACTATAACGAAGTTTTTAAGCTAAGTACGCTTAAAAAGGCAATTGCCATTTTTTTGCCACAATTGCTCAGCAGTTTGCCATTTTTGCTCCCCTTTATTGCCACTTGAGCTTGTTTTAATACAGCCATCAAAACAAAACGTCACAAATTAAAAAGTAAGTTTAAGGATCAAATCATGAAGAAGACATTAATTGCGTTAACACTGGTTGCTAGTTTTTGTACTCCAGCAATTGCCTCAGCATCTAACACGCCATCAAAAGAAGCCCATAAAGAAACCGCTATTGGGCTAGGTGCAGGCGCTATTATTGGCGGCGTAGTGGGCGGGCCAATTGGTGCGTTTATTGGGGCATTTGCCGGTGGCTTAATAGGTGATTCAAAAGTAGCTGATAACAAAATTGCAGAGCAAGAGCGTGCAATTGCGGTTATGAAAGAAAAAACCAGCGATTACCAACACGTGCTTAACCACAACAATATATTAGAGCAACAGGTAGAAGTGCTTGCCAATCAAAATGAGCAGTTAACTCAAGTTCAAATTAATAACTTATTGGCGATGACGGTGCAATTTAAAACGGGTTCAAGTGTTATTGCCCCGCATTTTTCGCTGCAGTTAGATCAACTGGTTACCTTGTTAAACAACCAACCACAACTCGCACTTGATTTAAGTGGCTTTGCCGATCAACGCGGCGATGAGCAAGCTAACCTTTTACTTTCTAAAGCGCGTGTAAATGCCGTGCAAAGCTATTTAATAAAACACGGTGTGAGCCACAAACGCTTAAGTACGCAGGCATTTGGCGAGCAGCAAACATTGGCTAACAGCAACACGGTGGAAGATAACTTTTTTGATAGACGCGTAACGCTTACCACTCGCTCAATGAGCCCAGCAAATGGCCAAACGGCGAGTAACTAAAACTAACTGAATCTAAGTAAAGCTAAGCGTTCGATGGAGTGATTTTATGTTGAGTAAACCAACCAAAATGCTTACTAAAGTAAGCATTTTTATATTCATAGCGATTGTGCTGTTAGCGAGCTTTAAAAGCCATGCGCAATCACCCAAGTTAGAACTTTTTGATAGCAATGGTGCGCCAGCAGGACCAGCAATAATATTAAAAAGCGACGCCAACATGACCTTAACTGGCCTAATTAATCATGTTGTAGTAACGCAAACCTATCAAAACGAAAACCCGTTTGCGGTTAATGCGCGCTACGTTTTTCCACTGCCAGATGAAAGCGCCGTGCATGCTATGACCATGCACATTGGTGAGCGAGTTATTAAAGGCCAAATTGATAAAAAGGTAGAGGCCGAAAAAAAATACGAAGAGGCTAAAAAAGCAGGTAAGCAAGCGGCCCTTGTACGCCAGCAACGCGCCAATATGTTTATTACGAATGTGGCAAATATTGGCCCTGGTGAGCAAGTAATAATTGAGCTTGAGTATCAAGAAATAATTGATTATAGCAGCGGTACATTTGCTATTAGATTTCCGACTACCATTACACCGCGTTATCACGCGATTAGTGGTGAGGTTGAGGTTAATACTCAAAACCAAACGCATACTAACCCACTCCCAACTGGGTGGTTAAGTCCTGTTTACAGCATTCAAAACATCACTCAAAATAGTACTCAAAATGATAACGTACCAAGCAGCCAATTTAGCTTAAACATTGATATAGACGTAGGCTTAGAGCTGGTGGATATCAATTCTAAATTTCATAATGTTGATGTACAAAACACCGCGTTTGGGCAATATAAAATAGCGTTAAATGAGACAAATGCAGTTAATCGCGACTTTGTACTTGAGTTTAAACCGCTGCAAAAAGAGCAAGCTCAAGCCGCATTTTTTACTCAGCAGTTTGAAAATGGTGACCGATACGGGCTTGCTATGCTAATGCCACCGGGGGATCACTTTACACAAACTCAGCGCTTACCTCGCGAAATGGTATTTGTAGTTGATACGTCAGGCTCTATGCACGGGCAATCTATGGAGCAAGCTAAAAAAGCGTTGTTTTATGCGCTGTCATTACTCGATAGCGACGACAGCTTTAACATAATTGGTTTTGACAACATAGTGACTCCAATGAGCGATAAACCACTTATAGCCAGTGACTTTAATTTACGCCGTGCAGAGCGATTTATTTATAGCCTAGAGGCCGACGGCGGCACAGAAATACAAGGTGCGCTTAATGCCGTACTTGATGGCAGCGAGTTTGATGGTTTTGTACGCCAAGTTGTATTTTTAACTGATGGTAGCGTAAGTAATGAAGACGCATTGTTTAAAAACATTCAAAGTAAGTTAGGCGATAGCCGCTTATTTACGGTAGGTATTGGCAGCGCACCTAACAGCTTTTTTATGCGCCGAGCGGCAGATATAGGCAAAGGCTCATTTACGTTTATAGGCAGCACAAGTGAGGTGCAACCCAAAATGCAGCAGTTGTTTGATAAGCTTGCACATCCGGCTATTACTAATTTGGCGCTAAGCGATGAAAGCGGTAACAGCTTAGATTTTTGGCCGTCACCACTACCTGATTTATATTTTGGCGAGCCTATTATGGTCGCTATAAAACTTAATAATGCTAAAAGTGTGGTACTTGCTGGGCAAACAGCACAAGGGCCTTTAAGTATTAAATTAAGTACACAAAATAGCTCAAGCGCTCAAGGTATAGCAAAACTGTGGGCGCGCCAAAAAATCAAGTCATTACTTTTATACAACGAGCAAAATACAGTTAAAGATGAAGTACAGGAGCTTGCACTTACTCATCAATTACTTAGCCCGTTTACTGCTTTTATAGCGATTGAACAAACTCACATAAAAGAAGTGGCAGAGCAAACGGCGCAAGCTACTAATGCAGTGCCACAAGGTATGGCAATGCGTTTACCGCAAACCGATGGGCAAAGCAGATTACATATATTGCTAGGATGTATTTTATTACTCGGCTATGGCGCTCTTAAAATAAACCGATCATTTAAATTAAGCAGGGCACGTAAATGAAAAAGTGGCTAAGCGCGGGCTTACTAATAGCTGGGCTTGGATTATTTGGCTACGGTGCTTATATGCAGGCAAAAGCGTGGCTTGCTCAAGTATTAATTGAACAGGCATGGCAAGAGGCGCTTAAATCACCCGGGATTAAAGTAAGGCCGTGGTATTACGCCGACAGCTACGTTACTGCAAAGCTTGATTGGCCAAGCCATAATAAAACATTAAGCGTATTGGCTGGAGCGAGTGGTCGTAATTTAGCATTTGCGCCTAGCCAATTTTTACCCGCAGGGGAGCTTGGCGGAAAAGAATTTGGAAACGAAAAAGGCGCGCTAATAGCAGGGCATAACGACACCCACTTTGCATTTTTACAAAACGCAAAATTGGGAGAGGCGTTTACTTTGCAGCTGCAAAGTGGGGTGATACAAAATTATAAAGTAACGGGGATTGAGGTTATTCATCAATCCCAAAACACATTTTTACAAACACCCGGGCTGTATTTGCTTACCTGTTACCCTTTTGATTCGCTTGCCTCGGGTACTGATTTAAGATTGCTTGTATCTGCGCAAATGTCTTCGCCCGATTCACTAAGCGGTATATCAACCACAAGTTCTTGATGGCGCTGGCTTACCATTACACCAATAAATACCACAAATATGCTCAGCCATTGCCACACATTGAGCACTTCGCCCAAAATAATAGCGGACAAAATAAGTGTAAAAATAGGGATTAAATTAGAGTATGCAGCCGCGGTTAATACCGATACTTTACTAATAGCGTAGTTGTACATGCCGTAGCCGCCAAGGGTTACACACGAACCTAAATACAAAATGCTCATAAGCGCGGTTAAGTCGTGTTGGTTTTCGCTTGGTAGGTCGATAAAAAATAAAAACGGTGCAAAAAACAAGCTACCGCTAATACCTTGCAATGCAATTAAAGTCAGGGGCGAGTAGCGATTAGCTAAATGTTTAATACTTACGGTATAAAATGCAGCGCACACCATAGCCATAAGCTCTAAAAAGTTACCCAACAACGGATTAGGTGCCTGCTCAGAACTGGGTGAAAGAAGCGTAAGTAAAATACTGCCGCCAATACACAGCGTAAAACCGACCACGATGGATTTACTTATATATTCTTTAAGCAATAAAAAGGCAAGCAGCGCAATAATAATGGGCAAGCACGACACAATAACCCCAGCCTGCGAGGCCGATGTGTATTCCATTGCATGGCCTTCAAATAAAAAGTACAAGCAAGGTTCAGCAAGCGACATACCCACTAAATACTTCCAGTCACCTTTTAAATACTCAAACCGAATAACGTAGCGCCACAAACAAAGCGACAAAACTAACGTGGTGAGCATGCGTAAAAATATTACCAATGCAGGGTCGTAAATGGCAATGGCGTATTTAAGCGCTATAAAAGAGCTGCCCCATAAAAAGGTGGCAATAATTAAACATAAACTGGCAGGCATAGAAAGTAATTTACATAATTTAATAAAATCAGATCCTAGCATGAATATTTTTAACTTGTTCAAAAATACCGAGCTGGTATAAATTAATTCATCTTTAATTAATCAGTAGTAAAAAGCACATGCAAAGGGAACAGGTAATAGTTGTAAAGCTTGGTACAAGCGTTCTTACTGGCGGCACCGATAAACTAGATAAAGCACACATGGTTGAATTAGTACGCCAATGCTGCGAGCTTAAAAAGCAGGGTCATCACGTTATTTTAGTATCGAGCGGCGCGGTAGCTGCTGGGCGCGAACAACTATTAAAACCCTGTGGCAGAAGCTTAATTGATAAACAAATGCTTGCTGCAATTGGACAAGGTCAACTTATTCATATTTGGCAGAGCTTGTTTGGTTTATACGGTGTAAATGTAGGGCAAATGCTGTTAACTCGCGCCGATGTAGACGACAGAGAGCGCTACCTTAATGCCCGCGATACACTCAATGCATTATTAAATTACGACGTTGTACCCATCATTAACGAAAATGACGCAGTCGCTACCAGCGAAATAAAAGTAGGCGACAACGATAATTTATCGGCACTTGTCGCTATTTTGGCTAATGCTAATAAGTTACTGCTACTTACCGATCAAGAAGGGTTATTTACCAGCGATCCGCGCACAAACGCCGATGCCACCCTCATTGGTGAAGTAACACATATAAATGATGAGCTGCGACAACTTGCTGGTGGCAGTGGTACAAATTTAGGCACCGGCGGTATGGCGACTAAACTGCAGGCCGCCGACATTGCAAGGCGCGCAGGTGTTGAAGTTATTATTGCTAAAGGCGCAGGTAAAAACGTTATTTTAAAATGCATGAGTGACGAGTTACCAGGCACGCGTTTTTTAAAACTCACCGCTCCAAAAGATGGCCGTAAAAAATGGTTACTAGCCGGGCCTAAAAGTACCGGCCAAATTGTTATAGATGCAGGTGCTATTGGTGCCCTTCAAAATAAAGGCGCAAGCTTACTTGCTAAAGGCGTTACTAATGCATTTGGACGTTTTGAACGCGGTGATTTAATTGATTTAATAGATAATAAAAATCAAGTAATTGCACGGGGCTTAACGCGCTTTAGTAGCACCGAGGTAAATAAAATAAAGGGTGCGCATTCTAGTCAAATAGGCCAATTACTCGATTACGATAGTGGCGCAGAAGTACTTCATAGGGATGATATGGTCTTGCTATAGAAGCACTTTTAGTAAATTAAATTACTTGAGTGTAATTCTCGCAGTATTACACTTTTTTGATTGTAAATTTGTGCTAAAATCTGGCTCCTTAAATTGTTGTAAGCAGAGCACAGAACATGAAATTAGTTCGTTGGTTTTTAGGTTGTATAATCTTATTCTTTAATTTTGTATTTACTCCTCGCAGTAAAAAGCGTGCAAGCGACGAGCAAGCACAGCTTGATCAGCAAACCTCACAATTTAAACTGTATCAATTTAAAGCATGCCCGTTTTGTGTAAAAGTACGTCGCGCCATTAAACGCGAAGGCTTAAACATAGAAACGCGTGATGCAAAAGACAATGAGCAATATCGTCAAGAGCTACTAGAACAAGGCGGCAAAGTTAAAGTGCCTTGCCTGCGTATAGAGCAAAACGGCCAAGTACAATGGCTGTACGAATCAAACGATATTATTGCTTACTTAAACAAAGTAGCTGCATAAACCACTTTTATTATCTCACTTATTTAAAGAGAATATACCATGACAATTCGCACCCGTGTTGCCCCGTCGCCAACTGGTGACCCGCATCTTGGCACCGCTTATATCGCCTTATTTAACTACTGTTTTGCTAAACAACAAGGCGGTGAATTTGTACTTCGTATAGAAGATACAGACCAAGTACGTAGCACGCCAGAGTCTGAACTTGCGATTATGGATAGCCTACGTTGGTTAGGGCTTGAGTGGGATCATGGTCCTGATGTGGGTGGCGAATTTGGTCCTTACCGTCAATCTGAGCGTAGCGATTTATATAAAAAATACGCGCATCAGTTAGTTGATGATGGTAAAGCGTTTTACTGCTTTGCAACAAGCGAAGAGCTTGATCAAATGCGTGAAGAGCAAATGGCAGAAGGCCTACGCCCTAAATATGACGGTCGTGGTTTAAACCATACAGATGAAGAAATTAAAGCAAACTTAGCTGAAGGCAAACCTTACGTTATACGTATGAAAATCCCAAGCGAAGGCACATTTAAGTTTAACGACTACTTACGTGATGAAATTGAGATCCCGTGGGAAAACGTAGACATGCAAGTGCTTTTAAAAGCGGATGGCTTTCCAACGTACTTTTTAGCGAACGTAGTTGACGACCACCATATGGAAATTAGTCATATTTTCCGTGGTGAAGAGTGGATTAACTCAGCACCTAAGTTATTAAAACTGTATGAAGATTTTGGTTGGGAAGCACCAGTACTTGGTCACTTACCATTACTACGTAACCCAGATAAATCAAAGCTGTCTAAGCGTAAAAACCCAACGTCTATTAATTACTATAAAGAAATGGGCTACCTGCCAGAAGCCGTGCTTAACTACTTAGGCCGTATGGGTTGGTCAATGCCTGATGAGCGTGAAAAGTTCACACTTAATGAGATGATTGAAAACTTCGACATGAAGCGCGTATCGCTTGGTGGTCCAGTATTCGACGTAGATAAATTAAGCTGGTTAAACGGCATGTGGATCCGCGAAAATCTAACCGACGAGCAGTTAATTCAGCGCTTTGTTGATTGGAAGTTTAATGGCGAAATGTTAGCTAAAATATTACCAGAAGTTAAAACACGTATTAATACGCTGTCGGATATGGTTGAGCTTGCAGGGCACTTTGTAGGTGGTATTCCAACTTACGATCCTGCGCTATTAACAGCCGGCAAAGCAGACGAAAACGTGATTCGCCAAGCGCTACAATTTTTTGTATGGCAGCTTGAAGGTTTACGTAGCTTTGAAAAGCCCGCTATTTTTGCAATTGCAAAAGAAGTTGCAACATTCCACGAGCTTAAGATTAAAGACTTTTTAGAGCCAATATTTGTCGCAATTACTGGCAAAACGTCAAGTACGTCAGTGCTTGATGCAATGGAAATATTGGGGTCTGACTTATCACGTGCTCGTTTACGTGTTGCACTTGCTCATTTAGGTATTTCTAAAAAGCAGGCTAAAAATATAGAGCGTGCGTACCGCGAATACCCAAGTGCATAATTACTAAAATGCACTTATAAAAGCCGAGCTTATTAAGCTCGGCTTTTTTGTGTCAGATAGTTTTATATAAGGGTCTGTTGTTCTTTCAAGGTTAAATTTACAGCAGTCTGTTTGGTATTTAGGCAAGGCAGAGCCTATGCAGTGTGGTTATTCCCCTATAAATGGGCGATAACGTAGCATTAATGCCAAACAGGCGCTGCCCAAAGGGTTCTTCCTAGGGGCTACTTACTCTTTGTTGCTCGGTTTTTACTTAGCCCACTAGGTTACAAATCTCGCGCCGCGATTAAATAGCCCCTAGTTTGAATGAATTTTAATCCGCAAAGAACAACAGACCCTAGTCTGATTGGCTATATATCATGGCGTTTTAGTCTCGTTTAAAAACGAAGTAAGACCCAGCCCAATGATACAATAAGACACATAAACAATATGGAGGCAGTATGATTGCAACCGTTAAAAACAAAGCTATTTTTAGCAGTAATACATTTTCGATAAACCTTGTTACTTACCCAACTAATCACAGCGTAATGAACCATATTGACCCTGTGCAGCAAGGGCGCTATTACAAGCTCAACTTTGTATTAGAAAAACCTAAAGCGGGTGGGGTATTTAAATGCTCAAAATGCATTATAAATTTATTTAATCGCGTGTATTTATTCAGACCCGATAAGTACGAACACAGCGTATCTAAAATCGAGTCTGGAAAGCGCGTACTACTTAGCTTTGCGCTTAATATATAATTTGCACTTTTACTTATTAATAGTCGTAGGCCTGTCCGGTGCATAAAACAGATAGGTCGCAATACGATACAGACGTTTCACTACAAGAATTAATAGTAAAAGCATTTCCGCCTCTGCGCATGGCATCAGCTTTAAGTAAATCAATTGCGTTTGATTTAGAGCGGTTATAGCTTACATTATTGTTACCCATACCGTCGCCATCACAGCTTTCACCTTCTATTCGGCCTAGGAGTGTAGCGCCACTTTCGTGTGCTTTTTGGTCGCTATAAAATTGCTGTAAATCTCTTTTATTAACGTAGGTGCCAATTTCTTGAGATAAAACGCCGTTGTCTATATCTGTATGATAAGTCATGCTTGAACAACCCGTTATTGTGGCGAGCACTGTTATTGCCGTTATAAAACGTAGCATATTTATTAGTCCCTTAATTTATTATTTGAAATAGTAAATTACTAACAAAATCAAATGCGGGCAATGTTTACTACTAAGTAAATTGTTAGCATTTGTAAATGTATTTAGATTTTATTGAGCATAGGGTAAGTAAACAAAAAGAAGTGGCAAACATTAACCAACCAATGGCATAAAATAGCCCACTCTAAGCGCTGCGTTTTATAAAAAACATAGCCATACCCTAAGCCGGCAATAAATGAAACCAATACATAGTTAATTCCTCCAGCAAAATGTGCCAAAGCAAAAATACCTGCAGTAATTACAGGGGCAAGTATTGCTAAACGGGTAGGTGTAATTATTTTGCTAAGCTTAGTTTGTAGTAAACCTCGAAATAAAGCTTCCTCAGCTACACAGGTAAATAAAAGATTAATAGCCATAAAGGCTAACCAAAAGTCAGGAACCTTAGGGTTAAAGCTTACAAGTCCAAGCAGTAAAGCCGCTATGAGCGAAGCTAAAACAGTAGCAATAACTATTAAAATGGGTTGTTTAACGTTTAATGAGCCCACTTTATTAGAGTCTGTTTTTAAAGGCTTTTTATTTGAATCTAAGTTTGAAAAAAAGTAAGCACAAAGAAATAACCCAGCCATAGCTTTATCAAAATTAGCATAAAGGGTAAAAGTAATCGCATCGCTGGTAATACGCTCGTTTATAACAATAGGGAAGTTATTAAAACCAGGCACCCAATGAAGTGCTAATGCCAATGAGGCAATTATAAAAATAGTGTTTAATATGGCGCGTATTATTGGCTGTTTTGTATTTAGTGCGCTGTGGTATAAAGCAACATAAAGCCCAGTGCTCAGCAGGGCATATAAATTTATATAACCTTGAAAATATGCACTTACAACACTTAAAGCTAGTAAGTAGTGCCAAAGGGGTTGCCGCATTATTGATATTTTGCAGTACGGAAAAACACATATAATTGATAGCGCTAATAAATAAAAGGTCATTGTTTTATATTGCTCTGTTTTATTTAGCAACTAATCTAACAGATTCGACCTCTCAGTATTTTTTTTCTGGTAATATAGATAGGTTATAAGCAGTTTAAGCAGTGAACAAACTATGTTAAGTCCTTTTTTTCAGCAGCATGCTGATTATGTTTCTATCTCTCGTGAGCAAGGTTGTCGATTCGCTAAATGCGTTGCTGATGATTACAATCCACTTCACGACAAAGATGCCAAAAAGTTTTGCGCGCCAGGAGACTTACTTTTTTCATTGGTACTAGACCGCTACGGTATTAGTGAACAAATGGAATTTACTTTTGCCGGTATGGTTGATGAAAACACCAAACTTAACTTCCCTGAAGGGGCTGATGAGTTTGATGTAACCAATGGCGAAAAAGTTATTTTAAAGGTAAAGCGCAAAGGTAAAACCAGCCAATGCCCAGCACTGACTAATAGCCTAATAAAAAATTATGTTGAGTTTTCTGGTACTACTTTCCCGCATGTAATTATTCCATTAATGGGTAAGCAAGAGGTAATGATTAACCCTGCTCGCCCAATGATCATTTACGAATCAATGCTTATCAACCTTGATAATCTTGATATTACAGCACCAGAACTTGAGTTTGCAGAGCCTAGTTTTGAGTACGCCGGCAAGCGCGGAAAAATTACACTACGTTTTAACCTGTTAGAAAACGGCGTTAAAGTGGGTAGTGGTGAAAAGCATATGGTAGTTTCGGGTATACGCGAATACTGCCAAGCAACAGTTGACGATTTAATAGCGTTTTACAACGAGCGTAAAGCGACACTAAAGCCAGCTTAAAGCTACAGCAAATTATAAAAGGCGCTAAATACAGCTGTTATTTAGCGCCTTTTTTATTGTTTTTAGCGCTAAAGCGAAAGTGAGCAACCACGATTAAATACTTTTCTGGACTGGTTAATTTACGCAGTACAGTAATATGCGTACAATAGCGCTCTTTGTTATTTTAAAGCTAAGCCTATGTCTGCCACTACGTTCTCATCACTTAATCTCGACCCGTTATTATTAACAGCGATTGAGCAAAATAATTACACTCAACCAACCGCAATTCAGATTAAAACTATTCCGCCTATTTTAGCCGGAAGTGATGTAATGGGCAGCGCGCAAACAGGTACTGGTAAAACCGCCGCCTTTGTTTTACCTTTGTTACATAAGCTTTTAAATACCCCTAAAAAAGATGAGCAAGGCCTTGCCCGCGTTGTAATTTTAACGCCAACCCGTGAGCTTGCTCAGCAAGTATTTGCAAGCTTTGAAAAGTACGCACAAGGCACTAATATCAATGGCGCTTTAGCCTATGGTGGCGCAAGTATTGGCCCTCAAATAAAAGCACTTAAAACAGCGCAAGTTATAGTGGCAACACCTGGGCGTTTGCTTGATCATATAGTTAAAGGCAGTGTGGTACTTTCAAGCGTAGACTCCTTAGTGTTTGACGAAGCTGACCGCATGCTTGATATGGGGTTTATTGATGAAATTAGACGTATATTGCGACATATCCCGGGTGATCGCCAAACTTTACTATTTTCAGCTACGTTTGATGACAGCGTGTTTGAACTCAGTAAAAAGTTACTTAAAAACCCAGAGCTAATTGAAGTTGATAAACGTAACTCAGCAGCCGTTGAAGTAGAGCAAGTTATTTACGCTGTAGATGAGGATCGTAAGCGCGAACTTGTATCGCACATGATTGGTATGAAAAACTGGCGCCAAGTGCTTATTTTTACTCGCACAAAACAAATGGCTGATCAGCTTGCTAAAGAAATGTGTAAAGACGGTTTAAAAACCGAATCAATCCATGGCGACAAATCGCAAGGCGCACGCGACCGTGCATTGCAAAACTTTAAAGAAGGTATTACACGCGTACTTGTTGCAACCGATGTAGCTGCGCGTGGTTTAGATATTTCTACACTTAGATACGTAATTAACTTTGAACTACCGTACATTGCCGAGGATTACGTGCACCGTATTGGCCGTACAGGTCGTGCTGGCGAACAAGGACTTGCTATGTCGCTGGTAAGTCTTGATGAGCAATGGCTGCTAGAAGAAATTGAAGTACTACTCGATACGCGTTTAACGCCGCAGTGGTTAGAAGGTTACGAGCCAGATCCTAATAAAAAGCCAAAAGATAATCGTAAAAATACTAACAAGTCGCGAAAAGATCGCGATAAAAAACGCATCACTGGTAAAAGAGAGCCAAGTAGACGTCGTAAATAATAGCTTTTACTTTGCTTTTTTGCCTATACTGGAGCTACTAAATAGCCGAGGTAAAGCAATGTTTGAAATTGATCAATGGGCATTTTCTGGTATTGATGGCCAAATATCTTTGCATAAATGGCAAAAAACAATCGACCTTATAACGGGGCTTTTTTCAGCCCCGTCTGGTTATATAGTTCAGGCAACAAGCAAAGGCTATCGCGTTGTTATTAGAAGTAACGAAGGTGGCTCTAACTTTGAGACCAATCCTATACTTCCTCCTCAAACACCTCTGTTTTGTCGCCACGTAGCTGAAACTAACAATACATTATATGTTAATGATGCAAGTAATAACGATACATGGAATACCCTACCAGAAGTAGTTGAAGACGGTGTTGAATCCTACCTAGGTTTACCTATTCATTGGCCTGAAGGCGAAGTGTTTGGCACGTTATGTTTAAAAGACACTAAAATAACAAGCTATACCGATGAATATTTTGAACTCATAGAACAACTACGCGATTTGATTGAAGACGACCTAGCGCTTGTGTATAGCTATGAGCAAATGCGCGAAATAGCCATGTTAGACTCATTAACGAATATTTATAACCGCCGAGCACTTAACTTATTAGCCCAGCAAAAACTTAACTTAGCGCTACGTTTAGGCTTTGACGTATGCTGTTTGTTTATTGATATAAACGACTTTAAAAAATTAAACGACACCTTTGGTCATGAGGTGGGCGACAAAGCCTTAATTATATTGGCAGATACGCTAAAAACGCATTTAAGAGATGCTGATATAGTAGGACGCTTAGGTGGCGATGAGTTTGTTGCAGTAATGCAAGTAAGCGATAAGAGTAAAATTAACTACATTATGGATAAAATATCCTCTGAGTATTCAAAAGCTTTACTCAAAGAAGACGTTTGCGATTTATCGCTTAGTATTGGTTATAGTTTTACTAATAAACAAAAGCAGCCCTTTGAAGCGCTATTAAATGATGCAGACCACGCAATGTATAAAAATAAACAAGCGTATAAGCTCGCTAAAAAAGCACAATAATAAAAGGAGGTTCGTCATGACTCATGCCACACAAACTTGGTTGGTTTCTCTGCGATGGGTTTTATTTTTTCCTTAGCAATAATAAGCTTATTTGAAACGTCCCTAGCATTAGATTTATATCTAATGAGGGAATAATTTTTGGTGTTATGTGCTCCTCTATGGGGTTTGCCTTAAAAAGGCTTGAGAGTAATAACCAAAAACACCTTCAATAAATAGCTTAAGCTGCAAATCTTTACTTGTATTTATTAATTAATTTTTCAAAGAACGGACATAAAAAAGCAAGCCATGAGGCTTGCCAAGAAGGGTGTTAATTAGCTCTTACCTAGCCTTTAAGCTATTAGCTTTTCCGCAAGGTTTAATTCCATAATGGCTTTTAATAAACGGTATAAGTTAATTGACGCGTCAATTTCTTCTTTACGGTTTGTTAAGCTTTCAATATTTAGGCCCAGCGGTACATCTAAATGCGCACAGCTTTTAAGTATTAAGTCGAGGTTTTCGCGGCAAATACGTACTGATTCGCTTAATGTATTGTCTGCATCAAGCATGCGCCATTTAGTTGCCTCTGGCACTGAGATACCCAACCATTGCATAAAGTCTAAGGTTTTTTCGCCGCCGCACGGGGTAAACGTTAATATAATACGTTGAGGTGTAATCCCTTGTGCTTTACATGTACGTGCGTAGCTAGTAATTAGCTCTATAGTAGCTTGTGCGTCGTAAACAGCTTGCGATATAAAAAACTGACAACCTTGTGCTGTTTTTTCTATTAATCGTTCGTGCTCATTTCGTTTACTTGAATGGCGCTCGGCAATCGTAACGCCACCTAAAAAGAAATCATCTGATTGCTCAGCCATCGCTTTATACGCATCTGGCAGGCTTAGCTTTATATCGCCTATTGATGACGGGCTACCTACTAAAACTACATTTTGTAAATCGTAGTCGTTTTTAGTCTCACTTAGCCAATCTTTAAATTCGCCTACGCCACGCTGCGCCACACTTTTATAAGTAATCACATCTTGTGCAGATAAATTACGAAGTAAATGGCTGTATTCACGCGGATCAACGGTTTGTTTAAACGCAAATGGGCGGTCTTGATTGGTTCGGCTGCTTTCGTCTTGAATGTCGTAAATTATCACGCCGTCGTATTCAATTTCGTGTAAGCGACCTAATAGCTTTTCTGCAATGGTTTTTAATTGCGCTTTATCGGTGCCAATTTTAGGCGGGGTAGTACCAATAAGATAAACACCTTGATTGGTGTCCACTATCTTCTCTTTTAGTGATAAAGCCATAATCCTCATTCCAGCTAAGTTTGTTTTGATGGATTTAATATAGCAGCCATTTAGACGTCTAGATAGATTTATTTAGTGAAAGTTTTTCAACTAACATGATGTTTATTCATAGTGCTTGTTCCCATTATTTATAATTGACACAGTTGTTTACATAATAAATTCCCTTGGGGCTCTTATATTTATTGGCTTTGGGGCATAATTAAAGAGTTAAATCTGACAACAAATTTGCTCAATTTAAAAAGGGACAACAATGAAATTTAAATTATTAGCAACCAGCTTAGCGGTATCGCTGGCGTTAACAGGTTGCGCCATGCAACAAAACCAAAGCACGCAAACAACAGCACAACAAGAACAAGTAAATAAAGCTGATGATCGTGTTTTTTCGCAAGATTATTTAATTGAAGAGCTAGAAAACGGCTTACGTGTAATGGTTGTTAAAACCGATTACCCTGATGTGGTGTCGCTGCAAATTCCGGTATCGGTTGGATCGCGTAACGAAGTTGAAGAGGGCAAAACAGGCTTTGCTCACTTTTTTGAACACATGATGTTTAAAGGCTCACAAAAATACCCTGAAGATGTGTATTCAGACATATTAAAAAATTCAGGTGTTGATAACCGCGCTTATACAACAAACGATTTTACAAACTACCATTTAAATTTTTCAAAACAGCATCTTGATAAAGTACTTGAGCTTGAAGCTGATATTTTTCAAAATTTAACCTACACCGAAGAGCAATTTAGAACCGAAGCGCAAACGGTAAAAGGTGAGTACTTAAAAAACAACGCGAGCCCAATTCGTAAATTATTAAGCGCTGTGCGCGAAGAAGCGTTTGATAAGCACACTTATAAACACACCACTATGGGCTTTTTTAAAGACATAGAAGCCATGCCTGATCAAATGGCGTACGGGAAAGAATTTTTTGCTAAGTTTTATAAGCCTGAGTATGTGTCACTTGTTATTGTGGGCGATGTAGATCCGCAAGCAACAATGGCAATGGTTAAAAAGCATTGGGGCAGCTGGAAAAAGGGTAACTATGTTGCCGACATTAAAGCAGAGCCTGTTCAACAAGCACCAAAATATTTGCACCAGCAAGATGAAGCGCTACCAGGGCATTGGTTACTTGTATCCTACAAAGGCGCTGCGTGGGAGCCTGCTAAAAAAGACAGAGCGGCGCTTGATTTAATCTCACAGCTTTATTTTTCAAATAATTCAGATTTATATCAAGAGCTAGTGGTCGACAAACAAATTGCCAGCCAAATGTTTACCTATAACCCAGAGACTAAAGATCCGGGTTTATTACACGTATTTGTTAAAGTAGAAAACGCAGACGATTTAGCCACTGCGCGCGATGCCATTAACCGAACTTATGCAAAAGCACGCACTGAGCTTGTTGATGAGCAAAAGCTCAGTGATTTAAAATCGAACCTTAAATACAGCTTTATTAATGGCTTAGACTCGTCGCAAGCGATTGCATCAACCCTTGCCAGCTACATGCATTTTGAGCGCGATCCTGAGGTTATAAACCAGCTGTATAAATCGGCTGATAACATCACCAGCGCAGATATTAAAACCGTTGCTAATAAATACTTTACCGATAACGCACGTACCACATTAACGATGTCGGCACTTGATAAAGCCCCAGGTTTTGAGCAAGAAGTTGATTTAAATGCGCTTACTGCAAAGCTTGAACAAGCACCTGCGGCACCTGTATTTAAAGTGCTTGATAAAACGAATAGCTCGCCATTAATTGATGTTAACTTTTTATTCAATACCGGTGCGGCTGCCGACCCACAAGGCAAAAAAGGCATTGCAGCACTCACTGCGGCTATGCTTGCACAAGGTGGCTCAGAGGCGACAAGCTATAAAGATATTCAAAAAGCACTTTATCCTCTTGCGGGTAGCTTTGGCTATCAAATAGATAAAGAAATGCTGTCGTTCCAAGGGCGTATCCATAAAGATAATGCGGCGCAGTGGTATGCACTTGTGAGCGATCAATTACTAAACCCAGGTTTTAGAGACGATGACTTTAAGCGCCTTAAAAAAGAAATGATCGACGGTATTAAATCAGGCTTAAAAGCATCTAACGATGAAGAGCTAGGCAAAGAAGTACTCTACAGTGCACTTTACAAAAATCACCCTTACGAAAGCTACAACTATGGTGATATTTCGGATTTAGAAGCGTTGACGCTAGATGATGTTAAAGCGTTTTATAACAGCGAGCTTACGCAATCTAAACTCACGGTTGGTTTAATTGGGGCTGTACCTGCAAAGCTTAAAGCTAAAATGATGAGCGATTTTGCAACGCTACCAAAAGGTGAGCAAAGCCGTTTAAGCATTCCTGATGCGCCAGTGCTTAAAGGTCATCATGCAACGATTGTAGAAAAATCGGCGCAATCGACAGCGGTATCGTTTGGTTTCCCTATTGATACGATAAGAAGTAGCGAAGACTGGACAGCCCTTTGGCTTGTGCGTTCGTACTTTGGTGAGCACCGTAGTTCTAACAGCTTTTTATATGAGCGCATTCGTGAAACTCGCGGCATGAACTATGGCGATTACGCATACATTGAATACTTTCCACGTGGTATGTTTCAAACCAAACCTGATGCAAACCTAGGGCGCTCTGAGCAAATATTTCAAGTGTGGTTACGCCCACTTCGCTCTAATAACGATGCGCACTTTGCCACACGTACAGCCTTATTTGAGCTTGATAAGCTAATTAAAAATGGTATGAGCGAAGATGACTTTGAAGCTACGCGTAACTTTTTAATTAACTTTGTGCCGCAAATGGTGGCAAGTCAAAACCGCCAATTAGGTTACGCGCTTGATAGCGAATTTTACAACACAGATAGCTTTGTAAGTTACGTAACTAATAAACTTAAAACGCTAAGCGTTGCCGATGTAAACCGCGTTATTAAAGAAAACTTACAAACAGACAATGTTCACTATGTATTTATTACTGGTGACGGCGCTGATATGCAAAAACGTTTGGCATCGCAGCAAACCTCACCAATGGTTTACAACACAAAAAAACCAGCGGAACTAGTTGCTGAGGATAAAGTAATTGCTGATTACAAATTAGCAATTCCTGCAAAAAATATTGAAGTAGTAAAAGTTGAAAAAGTATTTCAATAATTTAAGTGGTTTTTAATGGTTGGAAAGTGCCCTAACTTATGGGGCACTTTATATCTTTAATGACTCTGTAGTAGGGTCCTTTAATTAATGAAACGCGCATCATATATTTTGATGGCAATACCAATAATCATAATTATTAAACTAATGAGAAGTAATATATTTATTCCACGCTTTTCTTTATTTTTTAATTCAGAGTCATCACTCATTTTGAATTCCTCATTTCTATTTGTTTATGTAAAAAATCAATAAAACTAAATATAGCTTAGCTCGGTATAATGAACAAACTTAGCTTAAATCCTAATTAATTTAGCGTTTTTTTACGCCGTCAGCTGTACGTCAGTCCGTATTTTTTCATATGACAGGTGAGCTTTCGTATGTTGCTAGCTTTTGATTTTTATTAATTTACTATATTTTAAGTATGTATTGGTAATTTTAGCTACTGTCGTATAACTTAATCTAAAAAATGGGTACGTATTTGAAATATCATTTCTGGGTGCTAGGGCGTGTTGAACTCTGTGGATTGAAATTTGTTCAATCTAGGGTCGATTTAATCGCGGCGCGAGGTTTGTAACCTAGTGGGCTAAGTAAAAACCGAGCAACAAAGAGTTAATCGTCCCTAGTTATATCTAATAACCAGAACAAATAACTAAGGGATTAACACCTTAGGCTTTAAATCCGTTAGACTTGGGAAAAGGCTATTTTATATCAACTTAAGGCAGTGCAGTATTATGCGTCATGCAATTTGGCAACAGCTTCGCGACGAAGCTAACGATGTAGTAACACGTGAACCATTATTAGCAAGTCATGTTTATTCATGCATTTTGAATCATGATTGTTTAGGTTCGGCATTGAGCTTTATTGTTGCTAATAAGTTGGCTGATGCGGTGGTATCGGCATTCACTATCCGAGAGCTGTTTGACCAAGCATTTGTAAAATGTGACCGTATGCTATCTTTTGTTGCTGAGGATATTAAAGCGGTAAAAGACCGCGACCCTGCATCAGAAACCTATCTTACGGTTATATTAAATCTAAAAGGTTTTCATGCTATTCAGGCGCACCGTTTGGCTAATTGCTTGTGGCAACAAAACCGCAAAGAGCTAGCGCGCTTTATTCAAAGCCGTAACTCTGAAGTGTTTGGGGTCGATATTCACCCAGCATGTAAAGTGGGTAAAGGCATTATGTTTGACCACGCAACCGGTATTGTTATTGGTGAAACAGCAGTAATTGAAGATAACGTATCAATTTTGCAATCTGTAACGCTTGGCGGTACAGGCAATGAGCAGGGCGATCGTCATCCTAAAATTAGAGCGGGCGTGTTAATTGGCGCCGGCGCTAAAGTACTGGGTAATATTGAAGTAGGTGAGGGCGCACGAATTGGTGCGGGCTCAGTTGTACTTAGCAATGTTCCACCACACACAACCGCTGTTGGCGTACCCGCTAAAATTATTGGTCGACCGGATTGTGAGTGTCCGGCGCAAAGTATGAACCAAAACTTTTTAGCAAATCCTGAGCCTGAAAACGAATCGCACACGAGTGCAATGCTATAAGTAATTAAAAATAATAAAACTTAAAAGGAATTAACATGAACAAGAATAGTTTATTGGCTCTAGGGATTGGGTTTATTGCGGGTGTAGGTTTAACTTGGAGCTACTTTAACGCAGCTTCAAGTCATCCTGAATCTGTTAAGTCGCAGCCAAGTTATGAAAAACAGCAAAAGCTTCATACTGAACAACAAAGTAATGAAGTATTAAGTAATGCAGACTCTGCAGTACCTGAGCAAGTCGCTAGTATAGAGCCCGCTGAAGACACGCCTCCAACCTATTCAGAAACCCAAATGCTTGATGAACTACCTTTAGAAGAGCAAGTAACTCAGCTTAAGCAGCAACTTGCTGAGCAGAAAGCGACAGTTAAAAGTATTTTAAAGCAAATGAGAGGTCCTTCAGATTTTGAGAAGATCTTACGTGATAAATTTGAAAAGCAAACGCGTGACGAAGAATGGGCTTATCGTACTGAAATGGCATTACAAGATTTTTTATTAACAGCTGATTTAGCGATTATACCCGATGTTGTTAGCGCAAAATGTAAAACGACGATATGTGAATTTGAACTTGCCGCACCCGCTGATAACGACACATTTGATAATTCTCAATGGCGAGAGCTAAACGACAAGTTGATGAAGCAAGAGTTTTGGCAACAATTTAAAAGCACTACCTCCACATCAAGCGATAGCGAGCTTAAATTGTTGCTAAGTACAGAGTTTTAAGTAATACCAACTTTATGTAATAGGTATAACCTGTGATTCTATAGAGCCATCAACGAGCTCTGTAATCAAAACATCGCCTGTTTTAATTTGCCCCACAGATTTAACCACTTTGCCTTGTTGTGTTTTAGTGATGCTATAGCCGCGCGCTAAAACATTAAGCGGACTTACTGAATCTAACCTGCTTGCTTGCAGTGCTAAGCTATTATTCGCTTGCTGTAACTGATGTTGTATAGCTTGGTTTAGCCTAGCTTGTAATTGCGAAAGTTGATGGCTTGCTGTAGCGAGTTTTTTATCGGGTGATTGGCGCATTAAACGCGGCGTTAAGTTATTGAGTGTGCGTTCTTGCTGGTATAAACGATTACGCATCGCCTGTTGTAGCGCAATGCTTAGCTCATCCAAACGTTGTGATTTTTGATTAAGCTGATTACGCGGATGACATAAATTAAGGCGGTGTTGTAACTGCGTTGCTAGTGCGCGCTTGTCGGCAATGCCGTGCTTAAACGCGTTAGATAAACGATTAACTAATTGCGTTACTTTGTTGTGTAACTCTTGCGTATTTGGGCTTACAAGCTCAGCTGCGGCTGATGGAGTCGCTGCACGAACATCAGCAACGTAATCGCTAATAGTGGTATCTATTTCGTGGCCTACCGCACTTACTATCGGTAATTCACTTTTGAAAATAGCGCGGGCGAGCTGTTCGTGATTAAAACACCATAAATCTTCAAGTGATCCGCCGCCTCGCCCTAAAATAAGTACGTCTACTTCATCACGAGCATTAGCTAATTCAATTTGGTTAATTAAATGCACGTGCGCTTCTTTGCCTTGTACCATAGCAGGGTAAATGATGACTTCTAGCTGCGGTGCACGGCGTTTGAGTACCGTTAAAATATCTTTTATAGCAGCGCCGGTTGCTGAGGTAATAACACCAATGCGATTAATATTTTGGGGTAATGGCTGTTTGTGAGCAGAGCTAAATAATCCTTCGGCGGCTAAACGCATTTTAAGCGCATCAAATTCTTGTTTTAGCTGACCTTCGCCTGCGGGTTCCATATGCTCAACAATAAGCTGGTAGTCACCGCGAGGTTCATAAAGCGATACACGCGCTTTTACTGTAACTTGTGCGCCATTTACAGGGCGGTAGCTTTGGTTGCGATTATTGCCTCGCCACATTGCGGCTTTAATTTGTGCTTTATCGTCTTTTAACGAAAAGTACCAATGTCCAGATGCAGGGGTAATAAAGTTAGAAATTTCGCCCGTGAGCACTAAAGATGCAAAACCTTGCTCAAGGATTGTGCGAATTTCTCTATTAAGGCGTGAAACGGTGTAAACCGCCTGCGAAGGCTTCGAAAACATAAAAAACAACCTAAAACTATTTATTGCACTACTTTATCATAAATATTTGCGAAATATTATTTACTCATGCCAACAACGCTGTTAAAATTTGGCCGCAATTCCTTATCTTAGATCCACATGTGAGAAGTTGCCAAAATGCTTAGAATCGCTAAAGAAGCTCTTACCTTTGATGACGTACTTTTAGTACCTGGTCATTCTACTGTTTTGCCACACACGGCAAATATTTCAACTCGCTTAACGCGTGGTATCAAACTTAACTTGCCGCTTATTTCAGCATCTATGGATACTGTTACAGAAGCTCGTTTAGCTATTGCCCTTGCGCAAGAAGGTGGTCTTGGTTTTATTCATAAAAACATGACTATTGAAGAACAAGCGAAAAACGTACGTAAAGTTAAAACCTACGAAGCAGGTATTGTTTCATACCCTGTAACGGTTACTGCCGATTTAACAATTGCAGATGCAATTGAGCTTTCGCACGAAAAAGGTTTTTCAGGCTTTCCGGTTACCGATAGCAATAATGTGCTTGTAGGCATTGTTACTAGTCGTGATATGCGTTTTGAAACTAAGCTTGAACAGCCTGTTTCTACCGTTATGACTAAAAAAGAAAAGCTTGTTACCGTTAAAGAAGGCGCAGCACGCGAAGAAATTTTAGGCTTAATGCACGAACACCGCATTGAAAAAATCCTTGTTGTTGATGATGAATTTAAACTTAAAGGCATGATCACAGTAAAAGATTACCAAAAAGCCCAAGACAAACCTGACGCATGTAAAGACGACCAAGGTCGTTTACGTGTAGGTGCTGCTGTAAGTGTTGGCGCAGGTACTGATGAGCGCATTGCTGCATTAGTAGAAGCGGGTATTGATGTTTTACTTATCGATACATCGCATGGTCACTCTCAAGGTGTTATTGACCGTGTTACTAAAACTCGCAAAGAGTACCCAGACTTACAAATTATTGCAGGCAACATAGCAACAGCTGAAGGTGCGATTGCACTTGCTGATGCGGGAGCGGATGCAGTTAAAGTAGGTATCGGCCCAGGTTCTATTTGTACTACACGTATTGTTACCGGTTGTGGCGTTCCACAAATTACCGCTATTTCAGATGCTGTTGAAGGCTTAAAAGGTCGCGACATTCCTGTTATTGCTGATGGTGGCATTCGTTTTTCTGGTGATATTGTTAAAGCACTTGTTGCTGGTGCATCGTGTGTAATGGTGGGTTCACTGCTTGCTGGTACTGAAGAAGCACCAGGTGAAGTTGAATTATACCAAGGCCGTTATTACAAATCTTACCGTGGTATGGGCTCATTGGGCGCGATGGATCAAAAAGAAGGTTCATCAGATCGTTACTTCCAAAAATCAAACGAAGCAGACAAGTTAGTACCTGAAGGTATTGAAGGTCGCGTAGCTTACAAAGGTCCTATTGCAACGATTATTCATCAGCAAGTGGGCGGCCTACGAAGCGCTATGGGCTTAACGGGTTGTGCAACAATTGAAGAGCTAAATACAAAACCACAATTTGTACGTGTTACTTCAGCCGGTATGGGTGAGTCGCACGTTCATGATGTGCAAATCACTAAAGAAGCACCAAATTACCGTTTAGGTTAAGCAGCGTAATTAATTTAATATACTGGGCTTGCTTTGCAAGCCCTCTTTTTAGTCGTTTATATAAATACCAATTGCATTAATAAAGTGGTCAATTATTGCGACAGATAAATGGCTCAATAACGAGGCAAAAATTTCGATTTTTAGTTTCTTCTAAATAAGAAGTTTTTAACGTGGTTAGAGAGTTATTTAGCCTGCAAAAATTAGTAATGTTTAATAAAATTGGTATTCAAAGCGGCATTTAGCATCAGACTTTACGAGATACTCCATGAGCAAAGATATTCACGATTCACGAATTCTCATTTTAGACTTTGGTTCACAATACACTCAATTAATCGCCCGTCGTGTGCGTGAAATTGGTGTTTACTGTGAACTTTGGGCATGGGATGTGACTGAAGAGCAAATCCGCGAGTTCAACCCACAAGGTATTATTCTTTCTGGTGGTCCAGAATCAACAACACTTGAAAACAGCCCGCGCGCTCCTGAGTATGTATTTAATGCAGGCGTGCCTGTGCTAGGTATTTGCTACGGTATGCAAACAATGGCAGCTCAACTTGGCGGAAGTGTACACAGCTCTGATAAAAAAGAGTTTGGTTACGCACAAGTAGAAAAAGTAGGCAACTGTGCATTATTTGATGCAATTGAAGACAGCATTACCGATGGCGGCAACGGCGTACTCGACGTATGGATGAGTCATGGCGACAAAGTAATGGATATTCCAGCTGGTTTTGCAACAACAGCTAAAACATCTACTTGTCCACATGCTGCAATGTCTAACGAAGAAAAACGTTTTTACGGTGTACAGTTTCACCCAGAAGTAACACACACGCACCAAGGTCAGCGCTTATTAGAGCGTTTTGCTATTGATATTTGTGGCTGTGAAAAATTGTGGACTGCTGCAAAAATTATCGATGATGCAATCGAGCGTATTAAAGAAACAGTTGGCGATGACGAAGTTATTTTAGGCCTCTCTGGTGGTGTTGATTCATCGGTTGTGGCTATGCTTATTCACCGTGCAATTGGCGAAAGACTAACATGTGTATTTGTTGATAATGGTTTACTTCGTTTAAACGAAGGCCAACAAGTAATGGACATGTTTGGTAATAAATTTGGCTTAAATATTGTTAAAGTTGAAGCTGAAGAGCAGTTTTTAAATGATCTAGCGGGTAAGTCAGACCCAGAAGATAAACGTAAAGCCATTGGTCATACGTTTATTAATGTATTTGATGAGCAAGCCAAAAAGCTTAAAAATGCAAAATGGTTAGCGCAAGGTACAATTTATCCTGATGTAATTGAATCAGCGGCATCTGCAACTGGTAAAGCGCATGTTATTAAATCTCACCACAATGTGGGTGGATTACCAGATGACATGAAAATGGGCCTTGTTGAGCCATTACGTGAATTATTCAAAGATGAAGTACGTAAAATTGGCCTAGAACTAGGTTTACCGTACGACATGCTTTACCGTCATCCTTTCCCTGGACCAGGTTTAGGTGTGCGTGTACTTGGCGAAATCAAAAAAGAATACTGTGATTTATTACGCCGCGCTGATGCGATTTTCATCGAAGAGCTTCACAAAGCTGAGCTTTACCATAAAGTAAGTCAAGCGTTTACTGTATTCTTACCTGTTAAATCGGTAGGGGTTATGGGCGATGCACGTAAGTACGATTGGGTTGTATCACTTCGTTGTGTGGAAACAATCGACTTTATGACAGCGCGCTGGTCACATTTACCTTATGAGTTTTTAGGTGTGGTATCAAACCGTATCATTAACGAAATAGATGGTATTTCTCGTGTTGTTTACGATATTTCAGGTAAACCACCTGCAACTATCGAATGGGAATAATTAATTTTAGTTTTAATTAACTAATTTTAAGTGATTAAAAAATGGCGAATTAGCATGCTAATTCGCCGTTTTGTTTATTTAAAAAGCAGTTAAACTAAAAGAGTGATTTTTCTCTTTACCTTTGGCGAAACTTCTCTATAATTCGTCGTCATTGCAGGGGCGTAGTTCCAATTGGTAGAACAGCGGTCTCCAAAACCGATGGTTGGGAGTTCGAATCTCTCCGCCCCTGCCATTTCTTCTTTACATCGTTTTTATTACTTCTTATATTGTTCAAATGTCTAATCTACTGAGTTGTTATGCATCCACGTTACGCAGCTATTTTTGATATAGAAAATCTTGAACTCAATCAACATTATTGTCCTCAAGCAAATGATCAAGCTAATACTTTATCGCAAAGCACGATAGCTAGTTCTTTAACGCTAAATGAGCAACTACTTGCAGACATTAAACTCAGTGCAGAGCCTATTATTATAAATAGCGTTGTACAGGGCAGTGAGATGCAATTAAACGACAATAAGCTTACATTGCCAACCCCACAGCTCAACGCCTCTGAGAAGCGTGCTTTATGGGCTTTAATGAGTGAATACCTTGATAAACTTTAAATCAGTAGATGAAACTGCAATACCTCAATTAATGGCCATCGAAACAGCGTGTCATAGCCATCCGTGGACTTTAAATACAATGGGTTCATGTATAGGCGGGCGCTATTTTAATGTTGCCGCATTTGATGAGGCGAGCATGATTGGTTTTTATATTGGTGAAAAAGCAGGGCCTGATTTTACACTTATGGATATTTGTGTAACACCAAGTCACCAGGGTAAGGGTATTGCAAGGCAGTTGTTAGCGCAGTTTATTGAATATGGTGAGCAGCAAAATGCTGAAAACCTCTTTTTAGAAGTACGCGAATCAAATACGCGTGCTATTGCGCTGTACGAGCGCGCAGGCTTTGCTGAGATGTCAGTGCGTAAAAACTACTACCCAAGTGATAACCCTGCTAAAAATGGCTTTGAAGACGCTATTTTAATGGGTATGGCGCTAGGTTTAAACTTTTCATAATTAAAGACGGTAATTAGCATTTAAAATATAGAGCCGCTAAAGTACTGCATTTGTACAGTTTTGTAAGTTTACTTTTTAGGTTACTTTGTCGCTAATTGCTTGCTCAATGGCTGCTATTAAATCATTTACCAACTCGTCTCTTGGTACTTTATTGTTACTTTTTAAGTTCTCTTCAAGTGCCGCAGCGCTATGGTAAATTTCATCAAAGTTAAAGCATCCAGAACTACCTTTAACACTGTGCGCTATACCTCTTAATGCTTCCCAATCATCACAATGCTGCAAAGCTTTAACTTCTTCTAAATATGTAGGTAAGTTAGCTAAATAATTATCGGCAATTTGCTGAAACTTTTCGCTCTTTAATAGGCTATCCCATTTATTTTGATTATCTTTTTCAAGATGCAGGTAGCTTACGAGTACGTTTTCCAGAGCATCTTTATCAATGGGTTTAGCCAGTGCTTTGTCGCAACCAGCTTCTAGATAAGTGCCTATATCATGGTTCATTACATTGGCAGTAAGGGCAATGATAGGGCCATCATACGCTGCATGACGAAGCATTTTAGTCGCTTCTAATCCGCCCATTACAGGCATTTGCATATCCATAATAATAAGTTGGTAGTCGTTTACGAGCGCCATTTCTACAGCTTGTGCGCCATTACTGGCAATATCGGGTTCAAGACCCCAGGTTTGCAGTAATAATTTAATTAATAGTTGGTTATCTGGGTTATCCTCAGCCACTAATATATTGGCGTCGAAGCTATTGGTTGCAAACGATAAGAGAGGGTCTTTCTCTGGTATTAACTGGCTTTCTTGCGTTAAAAACTCAAGCATGGGTTGATCATCAGATAGCTGACATGCCACCCTAATTGTAACTCGGCTACCTACACCCACTTCACTTTCAAGGTTTACATCGCCACCAAGTAACAGTGCTAAGTTTTTAGAAATACACAACCCAAGACCTGTACCACCAAAACGACGTGTAGTTGTGGCATCGGCTTGTTCAAACGGCTTAAATACACGTTCTATTTGATGCTCAGACATACCAATACCAGTATCTTTAATTACAAACTCTAGCTTTTGACTTGCTTGTAAATAATGCACACAAATAGACACGCTACCATTTTCGGTAAATTTAACGGCGTTATTAGCAATGTTTATAAGTATTTGTTTTAAGCGGGTCACATCACTATAAATGGTGCGGGGGAGCGGCAGTTGATAGTCGATATTAAGGGTTAATTGTTTTTCTTGTGCCAGTGGTTGAATAATTGATTCAATATCGTGCACAAGCTGCACTACGTTTAACGCTGACAAATCAACAGCCAGCTTTTCAGCTTCAATTTTAGATAAATCGAGTATGTTATTTATTAACTCTAGTAAGTGTTTTGAATTACGTAAAATAGTGCTTAGGTGTTGTTTGTCATTCGCTACTTTATCGTTATGTAGTAACTGCTCTGTAAAGCCCATAATGGCCGTGAGCGGCGTGCGTATTTCGTGACTCATGTTAGCTAAAAAACGACTCTTAAGTTGATTAGCTTGCTCAGCTTGGCCAATAGCTAACTCAAGTTGGCTGTTCATAGCTTCAAGTGCTTGGGTACGACTTTCCACTTTATCTTCAAGGTGGTGTTTGTATTCTTCAAGCTGTTGTTGGTAGTGCCTTATTTGATTAACCATGTGGTTAAAGTCGTTAAATAAAACACCTACTTCATCATTTGTATGAGCTGGTAAGTGCACCGACAAATCGCCATCACCAACACGATGACTTGCAGCCCCGAGTAACTCAATTGGGTTAAGTAATAAATTGCGGACCACTACAAAAATTAATATTGGCAGGGTGATCACCGAAATAATAACAATTAAGCCTGTTATTAAACTTATGGCTTTACCTGATTGATAAAGCACCCCTTTGGGAATGGTCGATACGTAATAATATCCGCCGGGCATTTGCACTGCAAAAATCATTCGCTCTATTTTGTCTATGCTTGAGAGTTCAATAGTTGAAAGCATGCCGATATCAGCGAGGTCGTGCACTTGATTAAGTTCGTACTCGCTTATGTATTGGCCACGCATATTGTAATCGGAGCTAAATAAAATTTTCCCGTCTTTAGTCAACATTAAATTAAGCGTGTTGTTATATGGCGCTTCTAAAATACTAGAGTTTAGTATTGAAGGTTCTATATGTATTACAATAAAACCAAGCTGCTGTGGTCGTTTTAAATAGTAATCAACACTATAAATTCGTTGAATAAAATACAAACTAGTGGTGCCATCATCCTTTTGAATCATAAATTGCTGTTTACTTAAATTACTTTGCAATACTTGATTAAAAAACGGGTAGCTTTTAGGCGCTGTTGTTAGGTTGTTAGAGTAGTAGGCATCGCTTTTCCCACTGGCTGAAACTAAATTAATGCTAATTATATCGGGATAAGCCTCACTGTAACTGGCAAATACATCCATAAGCGCGCCAAGTTTTCGGGTGTAATTACCGTTGGCACGAATGTCGTTTGCTAAAAAATCACTAAGTACTGGCGAGGTTGAAAGTAGTTTTGCTGTAGAGTGAAAAGAGTCGATATAATTAAATATTTTTTGCTGTTGTTGCTCAACAAAACGGCTCATTATTAAATCAGCTTGTTTTTGTGTTGAATTAGTTACATTGGTGAGCGTAAAGCCACCTAAAAATAGCAGCGGTAGAATAACAAGGGGTGTTATATACCATAATAATCTAATACTTAACTTACTGGTTTTCATGACCAAACGACTTATCCTCCATGCAATCTATCAATAATATGCGTTACGACTTTATTACACAAGCTTGTGGCGGTCTTGGTGGCTAAATTACAATCAGTAGTTGCATGGTATTTAGCTCTGTATTGGTGTTTTTTTATTTTATTAAGTTATTTTAATTTAATAAGTTACATGCTTATAACCGTTATTTTATTGTTCAAAAAAGTTTACATAAATTTACATCTTTTAAAGTCATTTTTTTAAAGATAAATGCTATCACTTAAAATTGAATATTCTAATTTACTCTCAGTTATAAATACCAGTGGGTTAACGCAGGGCTGTTAGCCGGGCCACTAGGTTATATTCTCAAGCAAGGCTTAAAAATTCTAATGGTGTGCAGAGGCTTGGTGTATTGTGTGCTGATCCTATTTATTTGGCTTATTACTGATTTTTTTGTACCTCATTTGCAGTTAGGCTTCCCAAAATCCATATTAATAAAAAAGATCAGCTAATAACCAACCATTGATTGTTTATAAGGCCAAGATCAGCGAAAATAGTCTTCAATTACGATTAACATAACGGATCGCATGTGAAGGGCCAATTTAGGGCTTTTCTGATGGTGTGTTGAGCTTTCGAGGTTGCTCTATACCAATTTTATTAAAAACAAGATCGTTCTAGCGTATTAAATAACTCACTAACTACGTTAAAAATTATTCATAGAGAATAACTCTATGTGATAATTTCGCCTTGTTATTGCGCTATTTTATTATCGCTATAATAGAACGCTAATTTAATGCAATTGGTATTATTTAAGCCTTGAAAGCTCAGCATACTTAAAGTGGATAATATCCGTATACAAACTAAAAGAACTTTTTTAATGGCAGATCAAAATCTCCTTAGCGAAATTAATAAACGACGAACCTTTGCTATCATCTCTCACCCAGATGCTGGTAAAACAACCATTACCGAAAAAGTATTGTTATTCGGACAAGCTATTCAACGAGCCGGCACTGTAAAAGGCCGTGGCTCTAACCAGCATGCAAAGTCTGACTGGATGGAAATGGAAAAAGAGCGTGGTATATCTGTTACTACCTCTGTAATGCAGTTTCCATATAACAACGCACTTGTTAATTTACTTGATACTCCAGGACATGAAGATTTCTCGGAAGATACTTACCGCACATTAACTGCGGTAGATTCGTGCTTAATGGTTATTGATGCGGCAAAGGGTGTAGAAGATCGTACCCGTAAGCTCATGGAAGTTACACGCCTGCGTACAACGCCAATTGTTACGTTTATGAATAAGTGTGACCGTGAAATACGCGACCCAATGGAAGTGCTTGACGAAGTTGAAACAGAGCTAAATATTGCCTGTGCGCCCATCACTTGGCCAATTGGCTGTGGTAAAGAGTTTAAAGGTGTTTACCACATTCATAATGACGAAGCTGTTTTATACAAAACAGGTCAAGGTCATAAAATTCAAGAAGTTCGTACCATTAAAGGGCTTGATAACCCAGAACTTGATATTGCCATTGGTGAAGATTTAGCTGCGCAATTACGCGATGAGCTTGAGCTTGTTATTGGCGCATCAAACGAATTTGATTTAGAGCTGTTTTTAGCCGGTAAGCTTTCGCCTGTTTATTATGGTACTGCACTGGGTAACTTTGGTGTTGACCATGTTTTAGATGGTTTAACTAAATGGGCACCAACGCCATTACCACGTGAAACTGAAGACAGACTTGTTGTTGCAACTGAAGAAAACTTTACCGGCTTTGTATTTAAAATTCAGGCAAACATGGATCCAAAACACCGAGACCGTATTGCATTTATGCGTATTGTGTCGGGTAAGTACAGCCAAGGCATGAAAATGAATCACGTGCGAATTGGCAAGCAAGTGAGCATTTCTGATGCGGTAACCTTTATGGCGGGCGATCGTGAGCGAGCAGAAGATGCTTACGCTGGCGATATTATTGGTTTGCATAACCACGGTACAATTCAAATTGGTGATACATTTACCCAAGGCGAAAAACTTAAATTTAGCGGTATCCCTAACTTTGCGCCTGAATTATTCCGCCGTATTCGTCTTCGCGATCCGCTTAAGCAAAAGCAATTATTAAAAGGCTTAGTACAGCTTTCTGAAGAGGGTGCTGTGCAGGTATTTAGACCGCTTATAAACAACGATTTAATTGTGGGCGCAGTAGGTGTACTTCAGTTTGATGTGGTTGTAGCACGTTTAAAAGCTGAATATAACGTAGATGCTATTTACGAAGGTATAAACGTAAATACAGCACGCTGGGTAGAAAGCAGCGATGTTAAAAAGTTTGAAGAATTTAAACGCAAGTGCGAAAGTAATTTAGCACTCGATGGTGGCGATAACTTAACTTACATAGCGCCGAGCCGTGTAAACCTTAACTTATCGGTAGAGCGTTACCCAGAAGTAACGTTTAACCATACACGCGAAAACTAGAACTCATTCAAAGAATTAAAAGAAAGCCTGCTTTGGTGGGCTTATAAAGGTAAAAACATGAATATTCGTACTATTTTAATCGAAAAAGCTATTGCAGCTATGGCTGGCGCAGGCTTACCTGAAGACACAAACCCAGCAGTAACACAAAGCACACGTCCACAATTTGGTGATTACCAAATTAATGCAGCTATGGGCGCGGCTAAAAAAATGAAAAGCAACCCACGTGAGCTTGCGCAAAAAATTATAGATAATCTTGATGTAAGCGATATTGCTCAAAAGACTGAAATTGCTGGCCCAGGTTTTATTAATATTCATTTAAAGCCTGAATTTTTAGCGCAAAGCGTACAAGCAGCTAACAGTGATGCAAAGCTTGCTGTAAATGAGCATGCTAACCCGCAAAAAGTGGTTGTTGACTATTCATCACCAAACCTTGCTAAAGAAATGCACGTAGGCCATTTACGTTCAACCATTATTGGTGACTCAATTGTGCGTGCGCTTGAATTTAGAGGCGATACGGTTGTACGTCAAAATCACATGGGTGATTGGGGCACGCAATTTGGTATGTTAATCGCGCATTTAGAAGATCAAATTAGCCAAGGTGTAGATTTAGATTCTGTAGCGCTTGCTGATTTAGAAACCTTTTACCGCGATGCTAAAAAACGCTTTGACGACGAAGAAGGCTTTGCTGATAAAGCACGTAATTACGTTGTTAAATTACAAGGCGGCGACGCGCACTGTGAAAAACTTTGGAAACTGTTTATAGCTACCTCAGTTAAGCATTCTGAAGAAGTATATAAGCGTTTAAATGTAACACTTACTCAAGCTGATATTATGGCTGAAAGCGCATACAACGCAGAACTTAACGATATTATTAGCCTACTTAAAGATAAAAATATTGCAGTAGAGTCGCAAGGTGCGCAAGTTGTGTTTTTAGATGAACTTGCCAACAAAGATGGTGAACCATCTGCGTTTATCGTACAAAAGTCTGGCGGTGGTTTTTTATATGCAACAACAGATTTAGCGGCATGTGATTATCGTTCAAATAAATTAGGTGCTGATCGTATCTTAATTTTTGTAGATGCACGTCAAAACCTACACTTTAATCAAGTAGAGCTAACAGCGCGTAAAGCAGGTTTATTACGAGACGAAACAAGTTACGAGTTTTGCCCGTTTGGCACCATGATGGGCGCCGATAACAAACCATTTAAAACACGTACTGGCGGCACAGTAAAACTTGCTGACTTATTAGAAGAATCAATTAACCGTGCAGCTGCAAAACTAGCTGAACGTGAGTCTGATTTAAGTGATAGCGATCGCAGCGAGATTGCACGTAAAGTAGGTATTGGCGCAGTTAAATACGCCGACCTTTCTAAGCACCGTACCAGCGATTACATTTTTAACTGGGACAGCATGCTAAGCTTTGAAGGCGCAACCGCCCCTTACTTACAATATGCTTATACACGTATACGCAGTATTTTCCGTAAGTCAGGCGTTGATGCAGCTACATTAAATTCAGATGTTGCAATTATTGAGCCTCAAGAAAAAGCACTAGCACTTAAGCTACTACAGCTTGAAGAAGTACTTGATTTAATGATCAGCGAAGCAACACCGCACGTACTATGTGGTTACTTATATGAGCTAGCAAGCTTATACATGACATTTTACGAAGCCTGCCCAGTACTTAAAGAGGGCGTAGAGCCAAGCGTGCGCGATAGCCGTTTAGTGTTGTGTAATTTGGTTTCTAAAACATTAGAAACGGGATTGGATTTGCTAGGCATTGAAGTTATGGAGCAAATGTAATCACCTTCTGCTGCGTGTAGTTCGCTTTGACTGCGTTGTCGTGCTTTTTTAGCCTAAGTCACATACTAAATGTATGCTCCTTGGCATAAAAAAGCACTCCGTCTTGTCAGCACTTCTACACTTGCAGATATCTGAGTTGTGTAGTTCGCTTTAGCTGCGTTAAGAAGTTTATTTAGCCAAAGTCACATACAAACCGTATGCTCCTTGGCATAAATAGTTTTACCGCCTTGCTAGCACTCCTACACTTGCAGATATCTGAGTTGTGTAGTTTACGTTGTAGGTTGGGTTGAGTGAAACGAAACCCAACGATACACCTGAGACTCTATGTTTACTGCTATCGAATACACCTGAGACTCGGTGTTATTGCTATCGCATACACCTGAATCTTAATATTTGTTATTACTCAACATCTATTGTTTTAAGCTCGCTACTCTAAGCTCTTTTCTAGGCTTTATTTAAAGGACTTGTTATGAAACTCGAAGATATCCGCCGTGAATACCTGCAAGACGCGTTAAGCGAAGATAACTTGCAAGGTGATCCGTTTAAGCAGTTTGAAACATGGCTTGAGCATGCAGTGGCAAGCCAGTTACCCGACCCAACTGCGATGGTTGTAGCAACTGTTGATGAAACAGGTCAGCCTTCACAGCGCATTGTGCTTTTAAAGCATCTGGATGATAACGGTTTTGTATTTTTTACCAATACAGGTTCGCGTAAAGCGCAAGAGCTTAAAGGTAATAACAAAATATCGCTGCACTTTCCGTGGCACCACATGGAACGCCAAGTTATTGTGTATGGCGAGGCTAAACCATTACCTACATCTGCCGTGGCAAAGTACTTTTTATCTCGTCCTAAAGAAAGCCAATTAGCTGCGTGGGCGTCAGCGCAAAGTCGTCCGGTGTCATCACGTAAAGTACTCATGGAAACCTTCGCCAACATGAAAAATAAGTTTGCTAAAGGTGAAATACCACTTCCTGATTTTTGGGGCGGATATTGTGTAGTGCCCACTAAAATTGAGTTTTGGCAAGGTGGGGCGCATCGTTTGCATGACCGTTTTATGTATCAGCGCCAAGCAGATAACAGCTGGCAAATTACACGCTTAAACCCTTAATAAATAGATGAGTAAGTAACCGTGCAATTTATTGACTCTCATTGCCACCTCGACTTTAGCGAGTTTGATTCGAATCGTGAATCGCTCATAAACGAGTGTGTAGCAAAGGGAGTTAATCAGTTTGTTGTGCCGGGTATTACGCTTGCTCAATCACATACTCTCATAAAACTCAAAGCAACTTACCCAAGTATAAAAATAGCCGCAGGGCTACATCCTTACTTTTTAGAGCAACATAACGAATCGCACATAGAAGCGTTATTTGAATTCGCGACTGCAAATAAGCATCAGTTGGTAGCTATTGGGGAGTGCGGGCTTGATCGAAGTATTGAAAACCTTCCTAAACAAACTTATTTATTTGAGCAGCAAATAGGGCTTTCTAATGAGCTTAACTTACCGCTCATTGTGCATCATAGGCAAAGCCATGATTTAATTGCGCAATCGTTTAAGCGGTGTAAGCCAAAAAACGGGGGAGTGATTCATGCCTTTTCGGGCTCACTTCAACAAGCGCAGTACTATATTAAGCAGGGTTTTAAGCTTGGCATAGGCGGCGTTATTACCTATGATCGCGCAGTTAAAACACGCGCTGTTATTGCTGCTATTGAGCCAGAGCACTTAGTACTTGAAACCGACTCACCTTCAATGCCGTTAAGCGGTCATCAAGGTGAAGTTAACACGCCATTACATATACCTGATGTATTTAACGCGTTATGTGATTTAAAGCCACATAGTAAAAGAGGGACGCTTGCAAAGCAGCTTTACGATTCTTGTTCAGATGTTTTTTGCATATAGCGATTTACCTGCCAACGTTTTAATCCACGCCCTAACTGCCACGTAAAAATACATGCAATCACTAGCATTAATAGTACCTGTCGACCTAAGTCATGAAAATGATTATGGCTGTCTGATATTGCGGCGCGAGTTAAATAAGTCACAGACACAAAGCCTATAGGGCGGTCATCATCGCTTATCACGGGTTCCATAAAAGGTGTTTTTAGCTTACTAATACCCGGTGTAGAGTCAGGAAGTTGTCCATAAATATGGTGTGACTGCCAATTGTCACTGCTAGCAATTAAAATGCCTTGTTGATCATAAATAGTCGCAGAAAGTACAAATTCATCTTTACTTATATCGTTACAAATGGCGTTGAGCTGTGGTTTGTTTTTTTCAATAAGCGGTGTTTTAACATTTAAAGCCATAAACTGAGTGAGGCTTTTTGCCGTGCTATCGGCACTATCATAAAGTAACTGATGACTCTGAAAACTACTATTAACACCTACCCAGCTTAGTAATACAAAACAACCAGCCGCTAGTATTAAGCGAACAAGTCGTTTTCTTTGAGAAGCCGTAATAGGGTTTTTAATATGGTTATTTTTCATAGTCACCGTTTATGCTACTGACAGCATTTTGATTTGATGTTACAACTACACTAACTATAACCTTAAACCCCACCTGATGGCGAATTTAGTGTTGAGAATACCAGTTATGATATGCCAATTATCAGGAAAATAAAAATAAACACGGAGATCCCATGTCGCAAATCAACATGGCACAGCAAGCTGCTGAGCAACCATTACAACACTTAACTCTAAATAAATGGTTTAGCTATAGTGGTGGTGTATTTACACCTCTTGATTATATACCAAACAAAGCATTAGGGTTATTTAGCATCGCATTTGCGGGTGATTTTGAAGAAAAACACATTGTTAGCATTATTGATTTTTTAGCTATGCATAACCAAACCGTCACTGCTATATGCCAATATCAACCAGATTTAGGGTTAGCTCCAGCACTGTGTTTTTACGCGCAAAACTCCGATCAAGCTATAAACCCGTTAGTACTACAAGAGTTTTCAAACACTCTAGATTGTCAATTAGTGCAAGTTGCTACTGCGCCTAATTTATATGAGCCTGGTTTATTGGTTATGGATATGGATTCAACTGCAATAACTATTGAGTGCATAGACGAAATAGCACGGCTTGCGGATGTTTACGACGAAGTTGCCTCTGTAACCGCACTTGCAATGGCGGGTAAACTTGATTTTAGCGAGAGTTTAAATCAGCGTGTAGCTAAACTGGCTGGTATTGAAAAAAGCTTAATTGAAGAACTAAAAAGTGCATTGCCACTCATGCCGGGTATTAAAGTGCTGTGTCAAATTCTAAAACAGCATGACTGGTATTTAGCAATTGCATCAGGTGGTTTTGTACCGTTTGCAGAGCGCGTTCAAGAGCTTATTAATTTAGATGAAGTGCACGCTAATGTACTCGAATTTAAAGACGATAAACTAACAGGTAAAGTACTGGGTACAATTGTAGATGCACAACAAAAAGCAATTATTCTAGAGTCGTTACAACATAAACTAGGGCTTGAGAAGTCGCAAACAGTTGCTATTGGCGATGGCGCAAACGATTTAATCATGATGGCTAAAGCTGGCCTAGGTGTAGCAGTGCATGGCAAACCTAAAGTAGTTGAGCAAGCACAAGCGGCTATTTGTGAAGGGTCATTATTGCAATTGCTGTATATGTTGGCTATTCCGTTAGAAAATGAGCCCGCTCTTTAAAGTTGTTTAAGTTAAACCGCTTAGCGTAAGCGGTTTAACCAGATTAGTTTACGGCGGCCCATTTGTTCAACTTGCTCTTTTTTAAGCTCTAAATGGCTTAGAGCTTCTTCAGTTATATCTACTACGTCCCCCACGCCTGCAACAGCCCATAAAGCTTCTTCTAAATCTTTTGCTTTATGCATTGCATATTGGCTTACGTATTTAAGCTCATTAGATAGGTAGTCAGTATCGGGGCGACCTGTGCGCGAAATATACAAACGCATCACAAATATAAGTTGCGATGTAATGTCTTTACTAATTTGTTTATAAAAGCCTAAGTAGTCTTCACCTAAAGCGCATTGGCTAACAATAGCTTCTTCAATTTTACCCTTACGAGGGTCGAAATTAATAGCGAGTGTAAAAGCAAGCGGTGCGTCTTGGCGACTGCGATCTTTAATATTAGGTGTTATTACATTAATAATTTGCTCTTCGGTAAGAATACTCGAAAAGTCAGTTTTGTTACCTAATAAGCCAAAGTTTTGCAAAATAACATGCATAGGACTGGCGTATAAGCCATAACCAATTGCACCTGTTTTAAAGTGTGCAGCTTCTTTGTGTAAATACAGCGGAAATTGGCATACACTTTTTGTAACCATATTTCTAAGCGCGGTAGATAAGCCTTCTACTTTTGGCGCTTCTTCAGATACTTTAAGTTTGTCTTTATTACCTTCTATTAGCTGAGTGAAAAAGGTCACGCCAGCATGGGGTAAATCAGCAACACGATTCGCTTTTAGGTTAATAGTAGTGAATGACTTACTAATGGCCATTATTTCGTACTTTAGTTCGCTAAGTTTATGCTTTTTAGTTATTTTTTGAAGCTCAGGAAATGTTAAAAGTACTATATCACCTTTTTTAAATGTGACTGGTTGCTCGCACTCTAATTGCAAACCCATTACAGAAAAGTCACGTGTATAACCGTTAAATACTTCATCATTAATAGTGACGCTAACCGGTGTTTTATAAAGGTAGCGCTTATGCGAGCGTAAATTTACGTATTCAAGTGGCACAATATCTAAATAAGGTGGCGTTTTATGTTTTGCGTGGCCAAAATGTTTAAGCTGATTTACTAACGCTTTATCAAAAGTAAGTTGTTTATAATCTGCTTGCTCTGTTTTATTGCCAATACTTGTAAGTACAACAATATATTTAACGTCTTTTATAAGGCCTTTAACTCGAGGGGAAGGCGGCTTGTTGAGTTTTTCAATATTAGCGCCAGCACTATTAGGTAATGAAAGCGGTATAAAAGAATCATCTGGATGACTTGGCATTATTTGTATTTTAAAGCACTGCCAACTTTCTTTTTGGCTACCAAAACCTAAAAATAGATCACGTAATTTAGGGTTATTATTTAGCTCAGTTCGTGTCGCAGAGTAATAGTAAATTTTACCCGATGATATATGTGTAAATGTATAGAGGTAATCTTCTTTGACCGCGGTAATTTGGGTTAGTAATTGTGTAATGCGCTGATGATTGAGTATATTGTACAAACACGGTGTTTTTCTTTCATCGGTAAAATAGCGCTGGATAAAAATATTATTTTCAGTAGTAAGGCTAAGGCTTGGGTAATACTGTTCATCTTTTTTGCTTAAAAATACATATAAAGACGTTACACGAGGGATGTAGTATTGCTCATACCCCTTTGATACTACAGCATCGAGCGTGTTATCTAAATTTACTTTATAACGACGTTTATTACCGTGAATAAAGCTTTCTAAAAAGTCATTAAAGGCATCGTTATTTTCGATATAAGTGCGTTTTAAGCGAATGTGGTTGTATTCACGAGAGATATTTTCAACGGCAACAACCTCGTATTGAATACCGTTCTTTAGGCCAAGTTCAAAGTCTTGTTCAAGGCCTACCAAGCGCATTGCTATTAGTTCACCTTTTTTTATAGAGTAGCGCGTTGCAAGCTTAACTTTACAACCGCTTAAAGATATATCTGAGGTGCTAGCAGCAATGTTCTTTTTATCTTTGTAATCAATAGTTACTTTTATTGAGTAATTCATCCGTTCTTCACGGCGGCTCTCGTAAGAGGCAAACTTAATTACTTCAGTGCTTAAGTTACTTTCTGATTCTTGTAATTCTGATTTTTCGGCGGCTTGTTTTTGTAATACGCGGTGGTTATTTTCTGTATTCATTACGGCTTCGTAAACGGCTAGGGTATATTCACCATGCTGTTTAAGTGCTTTTTCAAACACTTCAATGGCTGTGTCATCCATAAAGTGCTGTTTACCGTTATGCTCATACGGTTTTACTTGGCCCGTCACTAATCCACGAAGATCAACAAAGCGTGCCACTGGCTGAGATAAGCGTGACATTTCCATTTTCATCAAAAATTGCTCAGGTTTGGTTAACCCAGCGGTTTTTGATTTGAAAATCAGGTCAAATTTAGCATTGCCTAAATATGTTTTTAACTCATTCACGAGGTCTTCGTGTTTGAGCATTATGTCATCAGCCATTTATAAAACCATCACCGTCTAATTGAAAAAGTAGGTATACTGTTAAGTCCATTTATTAGAAGTTCAATAAACGTTAAATCGCGCTATGTTATTAATATAGGTACAATTATTTTAGTTACTACTGTTTAGCTCTTGTTATTATGTGTTATATGCCATTTTGTTGGCAAGTTACTTTAAACTATTTCAAAGCAAAAAGTATGCCCTAAATTATAGCTAAAAAGAAACACCATGTGTATTTAATGATTGTGACGCTAGATTTTTACGCAGGCAAGAGTTTGTTGCTAAGTAAATGCTTGAAGTGGCAAAATAAGTTATTAACAGTAAATGTTTTTAAAATTAGAGAATCGTAGATAAGGTTATAAATGACTAAAGCGGCAAAAATAGAGTTTGTGTGTACAGAATGTGGCATGAACTACCCACGTTGGCAGGGTCAATGCCGCTGCGGTGCGTGGAACACATTAGCAGAATTTAAACCTTCAGCAGGGCAGAGTAAAAAAGCGTCAGTTCGAGCAAATGTAGGTGGTTATGCTGGCGGTGCTGGTGGCGGCTCTAAAAAAATTAATGATATTGCTACGTCAGAGGCAGAAAAACAGCTGACAGAAATTGGCGAGCTCGATCGTGTGCTAAGCGGTGGTGTAACTACCGGCTCTGTTAATATAATTTCGGGTGATCCAGGTGCTGGTAAAACAACATTGCTATCTGACCTAGTAGCGAGAATGTCACAACGTATGCCGTCACTTTACTGTACGGCCGAGGAGTCATTATCGCAGTTTAAAAACAGGGTAAATCGTTTAAAGTTAAACTATAACCCTGACGAGCTTTATTTACTTTCAGAAACCAGTGTTGAAACCATCATTGAAGAGCTCGAGAAAAATAAAATTAAGTTTGCTGTTATTGACTCTATTCAAGCGGTTGTAACCGAAACGGCAAATGGTAGCCCAGGTTCCCCTTCGCAAGTAAAAAGCGCCGCCCAAGCATTGACTCAATACTGTAAGCAAAATGATGTAACCATGTTCATTATTGCTCATGTAAATAAAAATAACGAAATAGCAGGTCCTCAAACACTTGTACATATTGTCGATGCGCTTTTACACATAGACACCAATGATGGGCAAATTCGAACCCTTAGGGCAAATAAAAACCGCTTTGGTGATATAGATACCGTTGGCATTTTTAAAATGTGCGAACGCGGTATGTTGAGTGTTGATAACCCGAGCGAAATATTTTTATCGGGGTCTACAACCGACTCGCCAGGCTCTACAATTACCTGTATCCGTAAAGGTAATCGAAATTTACTACTTGAAATTCAATGTTTAACTACCGAAACCGAGGCGGAATTTCCGCAGCGTGTTTGCGTTGGTTTAAACATGAACCGCATAAAAATGCTGACTGGCATATTACGAAAACACACTAAAACCAAAATATTCCACGATACGTTTTTTAATATTGTGGGTGGCCTAAGAATAGATGAAACAGAAACTTGTATTGATTTAGCATTAGTAACCGCGTTACTTAGCAGCTTAAACGAATTTGTTGTGCCTCGTACCACGTGTATTATGGGCGAACTCAGCTTAAATGGCGATGTACGCCCAATTGACAGTGGCGTACCACGTGTTAAAGAAGCGGCACAACATGGTTTTACAGAAATATATATTCCATTTCGTAATTACCATAAGTCGATGGAAGGGCTGGGCGCTAAAATTACCCCAGTTAAAACAGTACATGAGTTGCTTAGTTTAATTAATTAATACTTACGGGTGTTAATGTGTAATGTTACTCTTAATAAAACTCGGTTTACACAAAGAATAGAATAAGGAAATAACATGAAAAAGTTAGTAATAGTTGCAGCGATTGTAGCTGCGGGCGTTGGTGGCGTGAGCTATGCAAATTATGTAGCTACACAAGAAGTGCGTGCAGAAGTAGATAAGCAACTTGCTTTAGTAAGCGAGCAAACTGGCGCTACATTTAAATACGCTGGTTTATCGGCAAGTGTTATTTCAAAAAGCGTAGAAATAACAAACATGGAAGTAATAAGCCCAGAGGGCGACAATGTTGCTAATATTCAAAGCATTGAAATAACAGGTTACGAGCCAGATAAAATATCACCGCATACATCATTTGATGTAAAAAGCTTTCAGTTTGATAAAGACTTTGTTTCAAAATTACCTGCTGATACAAACGAAATGCTCGCGTCGGCAAGTTACGACTTACATTCATCACTTGATTACGATGAAGAGTCTGGCAATAGTGATGTAGTAGTTAAGCTTGATGCAAAAGACATTGTTAGTTTTAATATGGATATGGGCTTGGCTAATTCAAAAGCATTAATGGATGCTTCATTGGCGATTAGTAAAGCGCAGCAAGAAGCGGGTAACCAGCCACTTACTTATGAGCAAGAGTTACAGCAGCAAACACTTGTTATGCAAGCAATGAGTAAGTTAGAGCCGCGCAATGTTAGCTTTGCCTTAAATAACCAAGGTAAGTTAAAAGACTTACTATCAAGCGAGCTTGAAAAGCAAGGCATGACGCTAGAGCAAATGGAAATGATGTTAGAGCAGCAGTTACAACAAGCTCCTGTAACTGAAGATATTGCAGAAGCTTTAACCAGCTTTGCGAAAGGTTTAAATTCATTCAGTGTGTCAGCAAAGCTACCTGAAGGTAAAACTATGATGGAAATTAACCAACAAGTTATGATGCTAATAGGGCAACCTGAAGAGCTAGTTAAGTTTATTAACTTAGAAGTTAAAGGTGATTAAGCCTTAGTTTTGTATTAATAAAGGCGCCAATTGGCGCCTTTATTATTTTGTGTTGTTATAAGCAGTTAGTAACTCTGATTGCTAAAGCAGTTTGCTTTTATGATATTGGTGATTATTTGTTGTGATGGTTTTATTTTTTCCATCGCTAAAAACTCATCAGGCTGATGCGCTTGGTTAATTGAGCCTGGGCCCATTACGATTGTTTCACAACCGAGTTGCTGGATAAACGGCGCTTCAGTGCAATAATTTACCGCGACCGCTTTTTGCCCTGCTATTTTTTCAGCCATTTTAACTAAAGCACTGTCGGTGCTACCACTAAATGCCGGGATTGGTTCATGTAAATCAATAACGCTCACCGCATTTGGGTATTGCTGATTTATCTCTTTTGTTGCATCAAGCACTAATGCTTGTAGTTCTTGTACACTTAAACCTGGTAATGGGCGCATGTCTATATGCATTTCACAGCAACCACAAATTCTATTCGCATTATCGCCACCATGAATATTACCTAAGTTTAATGTTGGATAAGGAATTTCAAAGTGATTTATTGAATACTTATGCTTTAATTGCTCTTTTAAGATCATCAATTTTGTAATCACTTTATGCATTACTTCAATGGCGTTAAGGCCACGTTCGGGATCTGAGCTATGCCCAGAGCGACCAACCACTCTTATTGCTGTACTCATATGGCCCTTGTGCATAAATACTGGCGTCATATCAGTAGGTTCGCCAATTATACAACGCGCAGGTTTTAAATTAGGGTGCTTACATATTTGCTGTGCACCTGCCATAGTTGTTTCTTCATCGGCAGTGGCGAGTATTAAAATAGGTTGAGTTTGCTGCTTTTCATCAAGTTCACTAATTGCTTGTAATACAAAAGCAAAAAAACCTTTCATATCAATGCTTCCTAGCCCGTACAATTTATTGTCGAGTTCAGTAAGTTTAAACGGATTGTGGTTCCAGCGGCTGTCATCAAAAGGCACTGTATCAGTGTGGCCCGCAAGCATTAACCCGCCATCACCTTTTCCACGCTTTGCTAATAAATTAAAGCGGCCTTTACCTCCTTCTAATTCAATAATTTCACACGTAAAACCGAGTGTTTCGCACCACCTCGCAAGGAGTTCAATTACGTTTTTATTGCTCATACACAAGCTGTCTTCAATTGCACTAATAGAAGGGGCTGCAATCAATTGTTGATACATAGAAATAAACGAAGGCAAAGGCATAAAAAAATCCAAAATTATTATTCAATTTAATTGCATAACAATATAAAAGTATTTATGATGAATATCAATTCACTTTTTAAGCATAAATATATTAAAGTAAAGCTATGAAAATAATGCGACGATAATCTACAAATTCATTAAATTAAGTCTTAATTTAGCGTCTTAGCTAGTTTAAGCGAACAACATATATATTTAGCAGTAAATTTTAAAATAACGAGTAATCAATGAATGTAGTTATTATTGGCGCAAGCGGTTATAGCGGCGCAGAGTTAGCAAGCTTAGTTGCTAATCATCCAAACCTTACCTTAACAGGCTGTTATGTATCTGAGGGTAGCTTAGATAAAAATAAATTACTAAGTGATTTATACCCAGAGCACCTTGGCTTACTAGATTGTCCTTTACTTCCTCTTAGTGCATCAGCTTTTGATGACATTCAAAGTGATGCTGATTATGTATGCTTATGTACCGATCACAAAGTAAGTGTTGATTTAGCGCCTCAATTTTTAGCTATGGGTAAAAAAGTATTTGATTTATCTGGTGGCTATCGCCTAGCAAATAATGATGATTACGTTACTTACTATGGTTTTGAGCATCAACACCCAGAGCTTTTAAATGAAGCGGCTTACGGTTTAGCAGAGTGGAACCATGATGCTATCGCTAACGCAAAGCTAATTGCTGTTGCAGGCTGTTACCCAACAGCGGCGCTTAATGCACTTAAACCGCTTAAACAAGCAGGCTTATTGAGCGATCAAAGTATTATTATTAATGCCGTTTCGGGTGTTACGGGTGCCGGGCGTAAAGCGAGTGTAGGAACACATTTTTGTGAGGTATCGCTTGCACCTTATGGTTTGTTTAACCATCGCCACGGTCCTGAAATTGAACAACACCTTGGCCACAAAGTATTATTTACACCGCATTTAGGTAGCTTTGCGCGCGGTATTTTAGAAACTATTTATGTACAACTTAAGCCTGGCGTTACCAAGGAAAACGTTGCATCTGCTTATCAAGTGCTTGCTAACGAGCCATTAATTCGTTTGTTAGGCGATAAAATACCTTCAATCAAAGGTGTTGCTAAGCAACCATTTGTTGATATTGGCTGGCAGCAACAAGGCACGCAGTTAATTGTAATGTCTGCCATTGATAACTTATTAAAAGGCGCTGCTGGACAAGCTTTGCAGTGTATTAATATTTCTATGAATTTAGATCACACTACGGGCTTAAAAGGAGCGTTTTAAATGAGTAAAAAAACGTGGGTTATTAAACTCGGTGGTGCAGTACTTAATACAGAAAATGCAGCAAAAGCGTTATTTGACGTGCTAAGTGAGCAAAAAAATGATGAGTTTGTCATTGTTCATGGCGGTGGTTCTTTAGTAGATACATGGCTAAAGCAAGCGGGTTTTGCTAGTGTTAAACACCAAGGTTTACGTATTAGTCCAGCAGAGCAAATGCCTTATATAGTGGGTGCGCTTGCAGGTTGCGCTAATAAACAATTAATGACTCAAGCTATAAGCGCAGGGCATAAGCCTGTCGGCTTAAGTCTTTTTGAGGCGGGTGTGACTGCAACCCAAAAATTAAAAGCGCTTTGCTTAGTGGGTAAATGCACAAGTAACGACGATTCTATCATCAATGATTTACTTAGAATTTCTCGTTTACCTATTGTTAGCTCTATCGGCTTTGATGAACAAGGCTTGTGGTACAACGTAAATGCAGATGAAGCTGCAGCGGCTATTGCCAGTAATTTAAATGCAGAACTAATTTTTATGACGGATGTAGAAGCGGTACTTGACGCAAATAAACAACCGTTACATCAACTTGACACAAAACACATTGATACTTTAATTACAGATGGAGTAATTGTGGGCGGGATGGAGGTCAAAGTTAAGACCAGCCTTCACGCTGCCCAACATTTACGACGCGGTGTGTATATTTCCAGCTGGCAAAAGCCAGAAAATTTAACTGCTCTGCTGCAAGGCGAGCATGTCGGAACAAAGATTACACCATAGGTTTATTATGTTTGAGAATTTTTTAACGGGTTTAGAATTAGACCAAGAAGGCGCACTTAATTTATTAAAGTTAGCGCAAGATATAAAAGCAAAGCCAGAAAAATACAGCCAAGTATTATCGGGTAAATCAATCGTAACATTGTTTGAAAAGCAAAGTTTACGTACACGTTTATCGTTTGATATAGGTATTAATCGCCTTGGTGGTCATGCTGTTTATTTAGATCAGCAAAATGGCGCTATGGGTGCACGTGAATCAATTAAAGATTTTGCACTTAATATTTCTACTTGGGCCGACGGTATTGTGGCGCGTGTAAATCAGCACAGCACATTAACCACGTTAGGTGAATATTCATCGGTACCTGTGGTAAATAGCTTGTGTGACTTGTACCACCCTTGCCAAGCACTTGCTGATTTTTTAACACTTCAAGAAGTACATGGCGATGTGAGTCAGCTTAAAGTAGCTTACTTAGGTGAGGGTAATAACGTAACTCATTCATTGATGTTACTTGCCGCAACGCTAGGTACTGACTTTGTTGCTGTAACACCAAAAGGGTGTTCGCCAGATTCACAAATACTTAAAAAAGCAGAGCAAATTGCAGCAATGAATGGCGCATCAGTCATGGTGAGCGATAGAGTTGAAGCTGCGGTTGGTGCAAACGTTGTATACGCAGATACATGGGTATCAATGGGTGATACAACGCCGCTTGAGCAAGTAAAAGAAAAATACATGCCTTATCAATTAAACCAGGCATTGCTAGATCAAACAGGTGCGACTACGGTATTACATTGCCAACCGGCACACCGTGAATTTGAAATTACCTCTGAGGTAATGGATGGTCCAGCATCAAAAATCATTCAACAAGCAGAGAATCGCATGCATGCGCAAAATGCTCTGCTAGTTACATTACTAAATCCAAATTTTGTTAAGGAACACCTATGAGTTCAATTAAAAAAGTCGTTTTAGCCTATTCTGGTGGTCTTGATACGTCGGCTATCGTGCCATGGTTAAAAGAAAACTACGGCTGTGAAGTAATCGCGTTTGTTGCCGATGTAGGTCAAGGCGCTGAAGAACTTGAAGGCGTAGAAGCTAAAGCAATTGCCTCTGGTGCATCTGAATGTTACGTAGTTGACTTAAAAGATGAAATGGTAAGTGATTACATTTACCCAACGCTTAAAACGGGCTCAATTTACGAAGGTACTTATTTATTAGGTACTTCTATGGCGCGCCCAATTATTGCTAAAGCACAAGTTGAAATTGCACGTAAAGTAGGTGCTGATGCACTTTCTCATGGTTGTACTGGTAAAGGTAATGACCAAGTTCGTTTTGAATCATGTTTTGCAGCACTAGCCCCTGATTTAAAAGTAATTGCGCCATGGCGTGAGTGGGACTTATCGAGCCGTGAATCATTACTTGATTACTTAGCAGAGCGTGACATTCCGTGTTCAGCATCTGCTACAAAAATTTATAGCCGTGATGCTAACGCATGGCATATTTCGCACGAAGGTGGTGAGCTTGAAGACCCATGGTGTCAACCAACTGAACAAGTATGGACTTGGACTAACTCTCCAGAGCAAGCACCAGATAAATCAGAACTAGTAACATTAAAAGTTGTTGAAGGCGAAGTGGTTGCTGTAAATGGCGTAGAGCTTAAACCTTACGATTGTTTAGTTAAATTAAACGATATTGCATCGCCTCATGGTGTTGGACGTGTTGATATTGTAGAAAATCGTTTAGTTGGCATGAAGTCACGCGGTTGTTATGAAACGCCAGGCGGTACAGTCATTATGGCAGCGCTTCAAGCCATTGACGAGCTAGTGCTTGATAAAGCAAGCCGTAAGTGGAAAGAAGTACTCGGTGGCGAGTTCTCGCATTTAGTATACGACGGCCGTTGGTTTACGCCTCTTAAAGATTCTATTTTAGCCGGTGCTGAAGCACTTTCTAAAGTGGCAACAGGTGAAGTGGTACTTAAGCTATACAAAGGCCAAGTAACTGCAGTTCAAAAGCAGTCACCAAATAGCTTATACAGCGAAGCATTTGCTACATTTGGCGAAGATGATGTGTACGACCAATCACACGCTGAAGGCTTTATTCGTTTATTCTCGCTTTCAAGCAGAATTTCAGCACTCGCTAAAAAGTAATTTATTACGCCCCTTATAAAACGGGCACTACAGGGTTTGGAGAGATTTCATGGCATTATGGGGCGGACGTTTTTCTACGGGTCCAGATGAGGCGTTTAAGCAATTTAACGACTCTCTTCCCTTTGACTACCAGTTAGCAGAGCAAGATATTATTGGCTCTGTGGCATGGGCTGGTGCACTTGAACAGGTAAGTGTACTTTCAAGTGACGAGCACACAAGATTAGTGGCTGCATTAAATGAGCTGCTTGAAGAAGTTAAAGCAGATCCACAAGCGGTAGCTACTTCAGGTGCAGAGGATATTCATTCACATGTTGAAGCAGCTCTAATTGAAAAAGTAGGTGATTTAGCTAAAAAATTACATACAGGCCGAAGCCGTAATGACCAAGTTGCCACCGACTTTAGATTATGGTGCCGTGATACGGCTGACCATTTACTAGATGCTATTGCACAGCTTAAAGGCGAGTTTGTAGCGCTTGCAGAGCGAGAGCTTGGCACAATATTACCAGGTTACACGCACTTACAGCGCGCACAACCAGTATTGTTTAGCCACTGGTGTATGGCATATGTAGAGATGCTAGAGCGTGATGAAAGCCGCCTGCAAGATGCTAAAGCGCGCATGAATTTTTGCCCATTAGGCAGTGGTGCATTAGCAGGTACAGCTTATCCGATTGATCGCCAAGCATTAGCACACGGATTAGGTTTTACAGCGGCTACAAAAAATAGCCTTGATGGCGTATCTGATCGTGATTTTGTGTTAGATCTTTTAAGTTGTGCGTCTATTTCGATGATTCACTTATCTCGTATGTCAGAGGATTTGATTTTTTATAATTCGGGTGAAGCCGGATTTATAGAGCTTGCTGATAACGTAACATCAGGCTCATCGCTCATGCCTCAGAAAAAAAACCCTGATGCACTCGAGCTTATTCGCGGTAAAACCGGACGTGTGTTTGGTGCATTTAGCGCTATGATGATGACGTTAAAAGCGCTGCCACTTGCATACAATAAAGATATGCAAGAAGACAAAGAAGGCCTGTTCGACGCTATGCCAACATGGCTTGCATGTATTCATATGGCGCAAGCATGTATTAAAGGCGTTAAAGTAAACGGTGATAAGACACTTGCTGCAGCAAAAGGAGGGCATGCAAACGCCACCGAACTTGCTGATTACTTAGTTGCTAAAGGTGTGCCATTTAGGGAAGGGCATCACATTGTAGGTGTACTTGTACAGCTTGCGATTAGCGAAGGTAAAACGCTTGAAGAGCTATCGCTTGAGCAGTACAAATCAGTAAACACTGTATTTGAAGACGATGTTTACCCAGTACTTGAAATTGATGCGTGTATAAAAGCACGTAAAGCCCTTGGTGGGACGTCTATTGAACAAGTAACGAATGCTGTTAAAGAAGCCAAAAAAAAACAGCAAATAACGGTACGTGATGCAAATTTAGATGATGTAGAAGCAATTGCCACGCTTATACAGCATTGGGCAACGGTAGGTGAAAATCTGCCTCGTGCAAAAAGTGATATGGTGCACTCTATTAACGAGTTTGCAGTAACAGAAATAAATGGAAAAGTGTCGGGCTGTGCGTCGTTATACATTTACGATACCGGCCTTGCTGAAATACGCTCATTGGGTATAGACCCAAAAAGTAAAGTGTCGGGGCAGGGTAGACAGCTTGTAGATCATCTACTTACTAAAGCCAAAAAATTGGCACTTAACCGAGTTATTGTATTAACACGCGTACCAGATTTTTTTGAACAACAACGTTTTACTTTTTGTAGCAAAGACTCTTTGCCTGAAAAAGTAATGAAAGATTGTGAACTTTGCCTTCGTAAAGAAAATTGTGACGAAGTAGCAATGGAATATATTTTGAAGCTAAGTACACGTGCGGAGATCCCGTGTAAATACGTAGCTTAAACTCCCTGGATACAAAAAACGTACGGTTATCCCTGTGCGTTTTTTTATGTTTGTAGTAAACTGGTCGGAGCTGTTTGGTTTGATTATATAAGTATGTTTTGAGTAAGTTTTAAGGTGTCAAAAAAAGTTGGCACATTGGTTGCTTTGTATAAGGTAGATAGCAAAATAGCTATCACTACTTTAAACAGGTGATGCATTTATCTACATAATAATGTGGTTAAAAGTTGCACCAGATATAATTAAAACTTTTACAAGGATCAATCACATGCAAGTTTCAGCTAATAGCCAAGTACAAATGCAAGCATACAACAAAACACAACAATTAAAGCCTGCAATGGAACAAACTGCTAGCCCTAAAACCCTGCAATCTGATACAGTAAGCATTTCTCAAGAGGCTATTGCTGCAGCAAGTGGTGATAGCTTACAACGCGGCGGGGGCAGTGTAATGCCTGTCAGACCAAAGTAATAATTTAAGGTTTTAAATGATTCTAACTGAGCTTTTTGGGTTGTTCTCACTGTCTGCTTTTACGATGTGGGGATTTCTGATGACTTTCTTTTTTAATGTGTTTGTATACTCATTAGATGTAAAAAGAGGTACAACTCTTCTGCTCAGTTCATTTATTATGATGATATCTTATACTTTATCTGACTACTTCTATACATGGCTTTCTATTAAAAACTCAATATACTTGGATTGGGCTTTGTATGATATTTCTACTATTTTAGCGTTAATATGTATATATAAAATAACAGAAAAAACAACACCTTCTTTTTTGTATTTAATTGTTGGATTGTCTATAAATTCGATTTTCTTTTTTTGTATGTATTTAGATATGTATATATTCGGAAATATGGAACGATGGTTTTTTTGGGATGTTTATACATACGCAGTTAATTTAATGGACTTAATTATGATAGTCGCATTAATTGTTGATAGAGACTTCCTCGGTCTTCATAAATTAAAGAACAAAATCCTCAGCTACTTCAAGTCAAACGATACCCATAAAGTAACCTAGTTTAAAATGTACTTAACTGGTGCTTTTCTGGATTATATAAATGCTTTTACACAATGGGGCTTTTTAATGGCCTTTTTGTACTGCTTAGTATCTAGTGTCAATATTAAAAATAAATCCCTTCTCATTACATCAAGCATTATGTTGTGTTCATATTTTTTAAGTGGATACTTTACTATATTGAATGCTCCTTATTTAGATTGGATTTTATATGATTTTCTTACCATAGTAGCGATACTCTTTTTTATAAAAATTGACTTTATTAAATGTTGCCCAAGTGCCAATTTTATTCTGATAGGTTTAGTCATTAATAGCCTCCTCGCATCAGTAATGCATTACGATCTATATATTCTTTACCACTTAGATGAGTGGTGGTATTGGAGTTTTTATTCTGTTGGGAGTACTTTAATAGATGTATTGATGATGCTCTCGCTAATACTTAATAAAAATCTTATAAAAATGTCGCCTTTAAAAATTATTAATTTGAATAAAAAAAATCTTAAGAATAATGAGTGAACTCATAATTAGCCCAACAGTTTCTTTGTACATAGGTGCATTTGTACAATGGGGATTCCTTATGGCCTTTTTGTACTCCCTTGCTCATTCGATTAATAAGCCTAATAAAGAAAGAGTGTATTTGTCTTTGGTTATGAGTATTTCATATTCATTTAGTATATTTACAAATCTGGATACGGTAACTTATCTAGATTTTTTGTTTTCCGATATTTTAACTCTCCTAGTTATTATTTCCCTTAGGCGGCTCTGGCATGATGGTATTACCTATTTATATATTATTACTGGTTTAGCTATAAACTCAGCTCTACACTTTCTCATGCATTACGACATCTATATATCAAATAATACAAGCTACTGGTGGCTTTGGAATGCTTACGCAATAGGGGTCAACGCTGCTGATTTTATAATGGTAGCTATATTTTTTATAAACAAAGATTTTTTATACTTGATGAAATTTAAAAATGGTTTGATTACTAGCTTGAAAAGGACAGTTGATGGCTGACATACTTTGGGCTCTGGTAGATTTAGGGTATAACGTAGCAATACTATTTACATGGTTCTTCCTAATCGCATTTTTATATAATCTATCAGAGAGTATTAATAAAAATGATAAAAGTAGAACGCATCTTTCATTTATAATGATGGTCTCATATATATCTAGTCTTTTCATGGATCCACTTATTGAAAATCCTCACCTAAATTACTTCTATTATGATCTTGCTACTATTAGCGCCCTGATACTTTGGCGATTTATATATAAAAAATTAGTACCAATTGCTTTCTCCTATTTAATTGTAGGCCTTTTTATTAATGCATGTTTATTTTTAGGTATGCACTACGATATTGAAATTGCAGGTACTCTTTACTATTGGTGGTTTTGGACTGTTTATATTTTTGGAATGTATTTTGTCGACTTTACAATGGCATTGGTATTAATCATCAATAAGGATTTTTTAGGCTTAAACAAGCTTTTAAGATGTGTTAGAAAGTTAAGTTTAGATCGCTGAGGCAGTAAAGCTCAACTTAAAAGAAGAGTGATTTTGTGCCTTTATTTGATGTTGCCGTAATATGTAAAGCGGTATAATAATTTTTTATCTAGTGTTGGAGTAAAATGGTTGAGCTACTTTTAAATACAAATATCTCTTTTTATATAGGTATTTTTGTACAATGGGGCTTTTTGATGGCTTTTTTATATTCTTTAGCAAGTTCGATAAATAGCGCAGATAAAAGCATTGTTTGGCTATCTTTCATCATGGCACTTTCTTACTCTTCTAGTATGTTTATTGATATGGACGCGATTACTTACTTCGATTTTTTCTTATTCGATATTATTACTCTATTTGTTATTATTTTATCTGGTTTTTTTATAAAGATTAGCAGCGTATACATTTATTTATTATTTGGTTTAGGTATAAACACCTCACTATTTTTTGCAATGTATATAGATAATGATGTTATGCACCATTATGAATTTTGGTGGTTCTGGTGGGTGTACATAGTAGGTATAAATTTTACAGATTTGACCATGGTTTTAGTTTTCTTTATAGGTAAAGATGTTTTAAAACTTGCTTGGTTAGAAGGAAAGCTAAATAAAGTGTTTAATAAAAGGGCCTATTAGTAATAGATTTCAGTGCTAACAGGCCTTATTTATTATTAACTGGCACCACAGCCCAATTTAGTTTTTAGCGCTTTAACAATTACAGGGTCTACAAACTCGCTTACATCACCATTATGGCGAGCGACTTCTTTGACGAGTGTTGATGAAATAAATGAATTTCGCTCTGCGGGTGTTAAAAATACACTTTCTAAGTCGGGGTTCAGGCGGCGGTTCATGTTAGCTAATTGAAATTCATAGTCAAAATCAGAGACCGCTCTAATACCGCGAATAAGCACATTAGCATTGTGATCGCGTGCAAGATCAGCCAATAAACCAGAAAAACCAATCACCTTAACATTATCTATGTGGCTTAAAATAGAGTTTGCAAGCTCAACACGTTCTTCAAGGTTAAAGCAGGGTTTTTTACTTGGGTTATTAGCAACCGCAACTAATACAGTATCAAACATTTTAGCTGCACGTTGAATAAGGTCTGTGTGCCCATTAGTTAGTGGATCAAAGGTGCCCGGGTAAATTGCAATAACTTTCATAATGTTCACTATTTATTATTTTAGCGCTAGTTTAACAGTGTTTATGCCACAAAGCAGCCTAGCTAAAAAAGCATATAAACACTTACTTTCTTTAAACAGGTCAGTCCATGGTGGGAGTGTTTTAATGATTCATATTTGTTTATACTGTTTACCTCTTTTGAGTGTAATGTAGCCTATAGATAATTTGAGTATTAGCATATGAATACCAAGGATAAAATAATACACACCAGTATTTTGTTGTTTAACGAAAATGGTGAGCGTGCAATAACGACAAATCATATTGCATCAAACTTAGGGATGAGCCCGGGTAATCTTTATTATCATTTTAAAAATAAAGAAGACATTATCCGTCATATTTTTGCGCTGTATCGCGATCATTTAAATACTCACTTTAAACCTATTAATAAAGATGATGATGCATTTAATCATTTAACGGCTTACCTAGATTCGTTATTTGAGCTGATGTGGCGCTATCATTTTTTTTACGATAATCTCGGGGATATTCTCTCTAGAGATGCTGATTTAAAACAAGCTTATATTGATTTTCAGTTAGAGTTGTTAGAGCAAGTTCGTAAAATTATTTTAGGACTTCGCGACAGTGAAATGATTGCTATTGATGAGCAAGATGTCATTGATTTAGCACATACACTAAAGTTAACGGTTAGTTTTTGGACGCCTTATATTAAAGCCCGTAGGCCAAGTGGTACGCTTGCTGAGCAAGATATATATCATGGCATTTTAAAAGTACTTACATTATTTAGAGCGTACAGTACCGATAAAAGCATTGATAAAATGAACCTGCTACGTGAAAAATATACTGAATTAGCGCAACAAGCCTTAGGGCCTGTTGACCTTTCAGGATTAAAATTTGTTCAATCTAGGGGCGATTAAATCGCGACGCGAGGTTTGTAACCTAGTGGGCTAAGTAAAAACCAAGCAACAAAGAGTTAATCGCCCCTAGGCTGAACCCTTTGGGCAGCGCTTGTTTGGTATTTATGCTAAGTTATCGCCTATTTATGGGGAATAACCACACTACATAGGCTCTGCCTTGCCTAAATACCAAACACACTGCTGCAAATTTAACCTCGAAAGATAAACAGGCCCTAGCTGTAGTTTAATCGATAGTAATAGGCTGTTTCCTAGGCGCTGAATTTTTTGCTATAATCCCGCGCCAAATGCCTGGGAGCGCGAATTCCCGCAGTCTAAGAGTGAACTATGCTTAAATTTATCGTCAAACTACATCCTGAAATAGCCATTAAAAGCCGTTCAGTCCGTAAACGCTTTACTAAAGTGTTAGAAAATAACATTAAAATTGTATTGCGCCGTGTTGACGAAAAAGTACAAGTAAGAAATAACTGGGATAACATTTCAGTTGTTACAAAGCTTGAAGACGCGCAAGTTCGCCTTGATTTTATCGATAGCCTTAAACGCATCCCTGGCATTGTTCAATTTATTGAAGTAACCGAAACACAATTTGAAACTCTTGATGATATTTATCAAAAAACCATCGCTTTAGTTGGTCATACTATTGTAGGTAAAACCTTTTGTGTTCGTGCTAAGCGCATAGGGCAACACGATTTTACCTCAACTGATTTAGAGCGTTATGTTGGTGGTGGATTAAATCAGCATATTGAAGGCGCAAGCGTAAAGCTTAGCCGCCCAGAAGTAACAATACGCCTAGAAGTAAAAGACGATAAAGCTTACATTGTTTCTCATACACATTTTGGTATGGCTGGTTTTCCTTTGCCAACTCAAGAAGATGTGCTTTCGCTTATGTCGGGTGGTTTTGACTCTGGCGTAGCAAGTTACCAAATGATTCGAAAAGGCGCACGCACACACTTTTTATTCTTTAATCTAGGTGGCGCAGCGCACGAAATTGGCGTTAAGCAAGCAAGCTACTACTTATGGAAAAAATACAGCTCTACACATAAAGTTAAATTTGTAACGGTTGATTTTGAACCTGTTGTTGCTGAAATTTTAGAAAACGTTGAAAACAGTCAAATGGGTGTTGTACTTAAACGTATGATGATGCGCGCAGGGAGTGTGGTTGCGCAAAAGTTAAACATTCAAGCACTTGTCACTGGCGAAAGTATTGGCCAAGTATCTAGTCAAACATTAGCGAATTTAAACGTGATTGACCGTGTTACTGAAACGCTTATTTTACGCCCGCTTATTCAACACGATAAGCAAGAAATTATTAATATTGCTCGTCAAATTGGTACGGCCGAAATGGCAGAAACAATGCCTGAATACTGTGGTGTTATTTCTAAAAAGCCAACGGTTAAAGCCAAAATAGACGTTATTCTTGGTGAAGAAGAAAAGTTCGACTTTGATGTACTTGATACCGTTGTAAACAACGCACGTATAATGGACGTGCGTGATATTGACGTAGAAGCCAAACAAGAACTTAAAGAAGCTGAATCGGTTGCTGATTTGCCTGTAGGCTCTGTGGTAGTTGATATTCGCTCACCAGAAGAAGAAGAAGCTGCACCGCTTGCAATCGACGGTGTTGAAGTGGTTCATTTACCGTTCTTCCGTCTGGCGACTAAGTTTGGTGATTTACCAAAAGACACCGACTACTATTTATATTGTGATCGAGGCGTAATGAGCCAACTACAGGCACTTATGCTGCACGAACAAGGCTTTGAAACGGTAAAAGTTTACCGCCCATAAGGTTTGTCGTCTTAAAGTTAAGAATTTATATAAGCGTGGTTTATACCACGCTTTTTTTTGCCTGAATTTTGACAAACAACTCATCGTTGTAAGGTGTAGGAATACCGTGAAGTTTACCTTGTTGGCTAATATAGCCACATATAGCTGATATTTCAGTTTCTCTGCAATGCGCTACGTCTTGCTGCATTGAAGAGTAATTGTCAGACGTTAATTCCATTATTTTATAAGCGGTATTAAGTGCTTTAATCAATGGGATATTAAGCCCTTGTACGTTTGCTATATTGCATGCTTCAGTGAGGGCATTAAAAATTATAGCGTTGTACTTAGGTGCGCGTAACTCACCATTTTTTACATTACTTAAAGCGCTTAATGGGTTAATGGCAATATTTACGAGTAGTTTTTCAAAACGAAGCTGCTGAATGTTATTAGTAAACTTTAGGCTGGGTATTACTTTAAAAATATCAGCTATTGGCGCGCTATTTTGAAAAGCTAATTCATTACAAGCACCAATAACACTTTGTCCCTCACCAGTGTGCTGCACAATGTATTGGTTTGATTTAAAGCCCGCTATGCTTGTCGTTAAAAAGTAGAGTGCTTGGTGAGTGCTTAGCTGGCTATTTACCTCATCAACATTACCCATTCCGTTATGCGAAAGTACAACAGAGCAATGATTTGGTAAAAATGGCTTTATTTGTGTAAATGCATCAAGTACTTGAAAGGCTTTAACGGTAAATAAAACAACATCAAATTCAGCCGCTTTATTTAGCTGATTTAATGCAATAAATTGTGCGTCAATTTTTTTAGATGCACCCTTTCCTCTGCTGTAAAAGCGAGTGTTTGTTGGGTTTTTACGAGTTAAAATACTGACATTATGCGACGCACTTAGAAAGTGGCTCATCAATAAGCCAATAGCACCATCGCCGACAATTAAAATATTAGCCATATGGGTTCTTTTTTCGAGGTGTAAAAATTACTCTAAGTAAAAAGTAGCTTGCGGCACCTGCAAAATCAGCAAAAAAATCACCGAGTGATGCTTGCCTATATGGAAGTGCGTCTTGCATTATTTCTATAGAGGCGCCATAACCTGCCAATAAAAGTATTTGCGCATATAAAGGAAGCTTAAACGCTTTATCCATTATTATGGCTAGTATAAAAAAAATCCCAAAATGGGCGACTTTATCAACATGAGGAAATAAATTTACAACGCCACCTTTTATTTCTTTGGCAAATAAAAAGGTAAAAGCTACTATGCTGATTAAAAAAATTGCTTGATAAACACGCCTTGTCACGACAAATCCTAAAATCGCTTAAAAAAGAGGCGCAAGTATATCAAACTAATTTAATATCGCACCTGAACAAGATGCAGAAAAATGTAAAGATTTATAATTTTAGCGTTATAATTGCCACATAAAATTAAGATTAAATAGTTAGGAGCAAACCAATGCCTTCATTTGATATTGTATCTGAAGTAGAAATGAACGAAGCTAAAAACGCAGTTGATAATGCAAATCGTGAGCTAGAGACTCGCTTTGACTTTAGAGGCGTTGATGCATCTATTGAGCTAAATGACAAAACAATTAAGCTTAAAGCTGAAGCAGACTCTCAGGTTATGCAATTATTTGATATTTTAGCTAACAAAATATCTAAGCGTGGTATGGATGTATCAAGCTTAGAGCTTCAAGATATTACCCGTGCAGGTAAAAATGTATTTCGTAACGTTGGCTTAAAGCAAGGTATCGAAAAGGACATGGCTAAAAAAGTAGTTAAAGCCATTAAAGACTCTAAAGTTAAAGTTCAAGCTGCTATCCAAGGCGAAGAAGTACGTGTAACGGGTAAAAAACGTGACGATCTTCAAGAGGCTATGCAAGTAGTGCGCAGTGCTGAGCTAGGTCAGCCTTTTCAGTTTAAAAATTTCCGCGATTAATTAATAAATAGTTTTAAATTAAGCATGCTTTAATCTGTTTATACTTACAGACAGATTGAAGCTACTTACTCTTTTTAAATATCTCACTATTATCCCTCTTTATTGCCTAGATACTCCCGTATGTATTAATCTCCTTTTTGATATTTAAGCTATTATATTTAATCACATGCAATTAAGTACTTCACACTAGAAGGTATTAAAATGAAACGTCATCAATTATTTTTGTTATTTGTTTTGCTTACATTTACCAAACCAAGCTTATCAAAAACAGTTGATATTGATGTACTGGTTGAAGATGGCTACTTTCCCATTATTATTAATGCGCAAAAAAAACAGGGTTTTGCTCCTGAGTTTATTAAGATTTTAAACGGCGCACAGCAGGAGTTTAACTTCGTACTTGAGTCTCTACCTGTAAAAAGGCTTGCTTTGTCAGTTGAAAAAAATAATTTTGATGTTTTATTTTTAATGGCACTGCAATGGATCCCACAATCAGCGCAAGAGAATATTAAAAAAACCGAATTTTATACCATTACCAAAAATGAGCTTTATACGCTTAAAGAAAATACAAATGAGCAAGCTTACTTTGACGACATTACGTCATTAACAAAGGTTGGGGTATTGGGGTACTCGTATCAATTTGCTGGATTTAATACCGATGCCGAATTTTTAAGTGAGGAACATCAGGTAAGTTTAACCATTGATGAATTCAATGTGGTTAAAATGCTGCTATTAAAGCGCGCGGAAGTAGGTGTTTTAAATAATATTGCTTACCAATATTTTAAAAATCAAAATACTTTTAATATGGATTTACTCTATAAAAGTAACGTACCAGATGCCGTTTATAAAACGCACTTTTTAGTTAACTCTAAATCAAATAAGATCACTAGTAATAAAATGGATGAAATACTAAGCTTACCTACTGCACAAATACTACTTCAGAAGCTACTTGATAAATATGGAGTTTCTTCAAACTATACTAGCCCCTAACTGCATTTTAAAGGTTTTTAGCTGTATAGACGTCCATTGACATTTGTAAACAAAATACTCACAATAGCGACATATTTTCAAGGTGCTTGCTAGCCACTTCATGTAATGATTTTTTTAGCAGGATAATCGGGAAGTTGGTGCGTTTTCATGATGACTACAAGCCCAACACTGCCCCCGCAACGGTAAAGTATTGCATATTTTGATGTGCTTACTGAGTCCGGAGACCGGCCTTGATGCAATCTTACTTACTTAAATCTTTGCGGTGGGCAAAGGTAGGGGACATCATGTTAAACAAAACAACTTTAGGCGTTGCTATTTCTGCTGCGCTTTCATTTTCTGTGTCTGGCGCAGAGCAATCAATTGAAAAAATAACCGTTACAGCTAATAAATTTGAGCAATCAATCAATGACGTTTTAGCAAGTGTAAATGTTATTGAGCGTGCAGAAATAGAAGCAAGCAACGTACGCGATTTACCAACCTTATTAAGCACGCGAGTTGGTTTTCAGGTTAATCCAAACGGTGGTTTTGGCCAAAATACAGGTGTGTCACTTCGTGGTACTGGCTCTGGCGATACGCTAATTTTGATTGACGGTGTACGTACAGGCTCAGCAACACTTGGTCAAAAAGCATTAAATAATGTCCCTTTAAATAGTATTGAACGCATTGAAATTATTAAGGGTTCTCGCGCGGCTGTTTACGGCTCTGATGCACTTGCTGGCGTAATTAACATTATAACGCGTGAATCAGATAACTTATCTGTGAGTGCTACGTTTGGTTCTGATTCTTACCAAAATTATCAAGTGGCAGGCTCTGTAAAATCAGGCGATATAACAACAGCATTTAATGCAGGCTTTGAAAAAACAGATAACTTTGATGTACTGCAAGGCGTAGCACCAGATGAAGATGGCTATGAAAATAAAAATCTTGGTTTTAAAGTAAATTATACTGATGCACACTACGGCGACTTTAAGTTATTAGGTCAATACAGTGAAGGTTTCGCAGATTACGACAGCCGCTTTAGCCCAGCCGACAGTACGATTGAACGAGATGATTTTAAAAACTATCAGCTTTCTGCAGGTTGGAGTAAAAACTACACTAACCAAACGCACAGTATTGATTTAGCGCTAGCAACGGATGATTCAGACAATACATATGTTGATTTTTCAGTTGGACCAACAACAAGTACTTTTATAACTAAACGCACACAAATGGATTATAACGGCCAATACCTATTATCTGATGATCTTAACATTAGTGGTGGTATCAATTGGTACAACGATGATGTATCTCATAGTTCGCAACTATTTGTTGAAGACAGCCGAGATGTACTTGCCGTGTTTGTAGGTGCTTACTACGATGCAGATAAAGTATTGGCTAATTTAACTGTTCGCCAAGATGACGACGAGCAATTTGGCGACGAAACAACGTATACAGCCGCTGCAGGTTATCATTTATCTGAAGATGCAACATTTCGTATAAGCCAAAGTACTGGCTTTAAAGCCCCTACATTTAACGATTTATATTTCCCACTTTATGGTAACCCTGATTTACAGCCTGAAAAATCAGTAAACCGTGAGCTAGGTTTGAGTGTGGACTTTGATATTGCGCAAGTTGATGTTGCAATATTTAGAAACGATATAGAAGATAAAATTGATTACGATGCAAACTTTGCATTAGCTAATATCGATGAAGCACGTTATGAAGGGGTTGAATTTAGCTTATCTCAGCAGTTTTTTGGTTTTGATAGCAACCTTAACTTTGCTTACTTAAGCGCTGAAGACGAAGAAACGGGCGCAGAGTTACGTAATGTTGCTAAACGTACTTTTAACTGGGAACTTGCAAAACAGTTTGGTGCTTTTGATGCAAGCTTAGACATGCAATACCGTAGCGACCGACAAGGTGCTGTGACGCGTTTAGGATCATACACGCTTTGGAACTTAGCGGGTAATTATCAAGTAAATGAGCATATTGAAGTTTCGCTTCGTGTAGAAAACTTATTTGATAAAGAGTATAACGCTGTTGATTCAAATACTGATTTTACAACGGGTCAAGTGTATTACTACAACACTCCAGAGCGTCGCTTTTTTGCAGGCGCAAGCTACCAGTTTTAACGGTATTTATTAATATTAAAAAGCCCGACTTATGTCGGGCTTTTTAATGTGTAGCTAAGTTTAACTAATCAATTTAACTACTCAAATTAGCTAGCCAGCTAAGAACTCTTTAAAGACGGTTTCAAACTTATGTAATTTAGGTGCTATTAAAATACTACAGTAACCCTGCTGTGGGTTTTCGTTATAGTAATCTTGATGATAATGCTCTGCTGGATAATACGTAGTGGCAGGGCTGACTTCTGTCACAATTGGCTCACTCACATGGCTTTGCAGTTGAGCTATCATTTCATTGGTTTGCTTTAGTTGGGCTTCATCGTGATAGTAAACAACGCTTCTGTACTGTGTGCCTATATCGTTACCTTGGCGATTCAATTGTGTTGCATCATGCAAAGTGAAAAACATTGCTAAAAGTGTTTCAAAGCTAACTACAGTAGTATCAAATTCAATTTTAACAACCTCAGCGTGCCCAGTTGTGCCAGAGCATACAGAATTATAGGTTGGGGTGTCGGTTTCGCCACCGGTATAGCCAGAACTCACATCTAATACGCCATTTACACGTCTAAATGCTGCATCTATACACCAAAAACAGCCGCCACCAAATGTTGCTACTTGCGTTGTTGAGCTCATAAGTATTCCTAAAATGTATATGGAGTTTAAAGGCGAGCATAAATTGTATGCGCCGCAACAACAAGGTTACGGCGCAATAAAGAGATTAGATCTCTTCGAAAGGCTTTTCAGCAGCTTGTTTATTCAGCTTTTGTTGTAAAAACTCAGGTGACTGTGTATTTTTCGATAGAGCATAATACGCAGCAGGTACAACAAAAAGAGTCAGCAGGGTAGATACAATAACCCCTGTAAACACAACTACACCAATTACCATACGGCTTTCAGCGCCGGGGCCTGAAGCAAAAACCAAGGGAACAGAGCTCATAACGGTTGTTAGTGAGGTCATTATTATTGGGCGAAGGCGCTGGGTAGCTGCTTGTAGTATTGCTTCACTAAACTCAACGCCTTTATCGCGTAATTGGTTAGTAAATTCTACAATCAAAATACCATTTTTAGCACTTAAGCCTATGAGCATGACAATACCTATTTGGCTGTAAATATTTAAGGTAAGTCCTGTAGCCCAAAGCCCAAACATAGCGCCCATTAAACCAAGCGGTACGGTAAGCATAATGACAAACGGGTGCATAAAGCTTTCAAACTGCGCAGCAAGTACTAAAAAGGTAACGGTAAGTGCAAGTATAAATACGTAGGTCATCGCTGATGCGCCTTCGTAATAAAGCTGCGACTCACCTTTGTAATCTACTGCGCCATCTATATCGTTTTCTTGCGCGGCTACTTCGTTTAAAAAGTTAAGCGCTTGCTCAAGTGTATAGCCATCAGCTAAGTTGGCGCTTAATGTAATTGCGCGCATACGGTTGTAACGGTTTAAGCGTGAGGCTGTTGCTTCTTCTTTTAAGCTGATAAGGCTATCAAGTGGAACTAGTTCACCGCTTCGTGATTTAAGGTATATATTTGAAATATCAGTAGGATTGGTAAAATCTTCTTTTGTCCCTTTTAAAATCACATCGTATTCTTCACCGCGGTCAATAAAGGTCGTAACACGGCGCTGGCCAAGCATTGTTTCTAGTGTACGGCCTACATCAGATACCGAAACGCCTAAATCGGCAGCTTTGTTTTTATCTATGCTGACTAAAAACTGCGGGAAGGTTTCTTTGTAATCATGATCGATTCTTACTAAACCTGGGTTTTGTTCAGCACGCTTAATTATACGGTCACGCCAATCGGCTAGTTGTGCATAATCATTACCTTGTAGTACAAACTCAATTGGGCGAGATGAACCACCACCACCAATACCACGGCGCATAATGGCAAATGCACGAACATCGGTAACTTCTTGCATTTTACCGCTTATTTCATCCATTACTTCCCACGTTGAGCGTTTGCGTTTATCCCAATCGGCCATACCCACAATCGCAACACCGCCGCTGCCACCCCAGCCAGGCACTCGAACAAGTACGCGACTTAGCTCACCGGCTTGCGAGTAAGGCATTAAGCGCTCTTCAATTTTAGCCATATTAGCGGCGTTATTTTCGTAACTTGCGCCCTCAGGGCCGCTCATCATAATAAAGAACGTGCCACGATCTTCTTTTGGCGTTAGCTCAGAAGGAACTTGTAAAAACAACGAGTAACTAACAAAGCCAGCTAATAATAGGCTCACCATTAAACCCCATTTACGGGTTATGTTGGTGGAGAGTGAATTACGGTAACTTACTTCAATTTTAGTAAACTGGCGGTCCATCCATTGGCTAAATTTATTTGGTTTGTCTGATACTTTAAGTACTTTAGAGCACAAGGCTGGTGCGAGAGTCAGTGCTGTAACACTTGAGAAAAATACGGCAGCACTTACCGCCATAGCAAACTCAGTAAATAATGCACCTATACGGCCATCCATAAATACTAATGGCACAAACACAGATATAAGTACAAGCGTGGTTGCTACTATAGCAAAACCTACTTCACGCGCGCCTCTAAATGCAGCTAGTAACGGCGGCTCACCCAGTTCAATACGACGGTGAATGTTTTCAAGCATTACAATGGCATCATCTACTACTAAACCAATGGCCAGTACTAAGGCAAGTAAAGTGAGTAAGTTAATTGAGTAGCCCATTGCCAATAAAAACATAAAGCTACCAACAAGTGCGACCGGTACGGTGACCGCAGGGATAAGCGTTGCTCGTATATTGCCTAAAAACAAAAATATAACGAGTACGACTAAACCCATAGAGATGGCAAGTGTGCTGTAAACTTCATTAATAGACTCTTTAATAAATACAGACGAATCGTAGCTGTCTTGAATTGTAGTGCCTTCAGGTAGGTTACGTTTGATTTTTTCAAGTTCACTGCGCGCGTTATCTACTACGGTAAGTGTGTTTGCTTTAGCTTGTTTTACAATACCTAAGCCAATCATATTACGCCCGTTACCGCGAAATAAGCTTTCGTCATCGGCAGCTTCTAAACGTACATCGGCAACTTCACCTAAACGTACTAAGTAACCTTCATCACCACGCTTAATTACCAGGTTTTTAAAATCGCGCTGATCTTTATAACTACGGGCAGTACGCACGGTAAAGTCACGATCTATAGATTCTATTTCGCCGGCGGGTAGTTCAACGTTTTCTGTACGCAGTGTATTTTCAATATCGCTTGAGGTAATACCCCGTGCGGCCATTGCTTGGCGGTTAAGCCAAATTTTCATGGCGTATTGGCGCTCACCACCAATACGTACGTTAGATACACCATCTACTACGGCTAAGCGGTCAACAATAAAACGCTGCGCGTAATCAGAGAGCTGTAACGAGTCCATTGTTTCGCTGTTTAATACAAACCAGGCGATTGGGCTTTCATCACTATTTGATTTAGATACTTCTGGCGGGCGTACCTGATCCGGCAAACTATCAAGTGCACGTGCTACACGTTCGCGTACATCGTTAGATGCTGCATCTATGTCGCGGTTAATATCAAACTCAATGGTAATGTTTGAACGTCCATTACGACTCGATGAGTTAATACTTTTAATACCTTCAATACCTGAAATTCGATTTTCTATTATTTGCGTTATTTTGGTTTCTATAATTTCGGCAGAAGCACCTGTGTATTCAGTGCTGATATTTACAATCGGCGTTTCAATATCCGGGTATTCACGAAGTGGCAGCATAGTAAACGCAACCAGTCCAAAAGTAAGAAGCAGTAAATTAATTACAATGGCAAAAACGGGGCGCTTGACGCTAGTATCAGTAATTTTCACGTATTACCCCTTTACGCTTACTTTACTTCCAGAGCGAATTTTTATTAGCCCCTCAGTAACAATTTGCTCGCCATCAGTTAGGCCTTCGTCGATAGCAACCCAGCCATTATTTCTGCTAGCAACATGCACTTCAATTTTATTAGCTATCCCATCTTGAATTTGAAAAACAAAGTGTTTGTCTTGCAAAGGTATAACCGCTTTTTCTGGCACCATTAAAGCTTGGTTGCTGCTTAGCTCAAGTGCTGTATTTAGTAACATACCAGGGCGAAGTAATCCTGATTTATTGGCAAAACTTGCTGTAACTTCAACACTGCGAGTAACCGAATCAATACGCGAGCTAATATGCGTTACCTTGCCGTTAAATGTTTGCCCCGGATAGGCATCGTTTTGCGTAAGCACTTTCATGCCCATATTTAATTGTGCTAAATATTTTTCAGGTACTTTAAAGTCAACTTTAATAATACTAATATCATCAAGTGTTGTGATTATTGTTGTATTACTTACGTAAGCACCTATTGATATTTCACGCTTACCTAACAGGCCTGAAAAGGGCGCACTAATAGTCATTTCGTTTAATTTAGTTTTAGCGCTTTCTAGTTGGGCCTCTGTTGCATCAACACGAGATAACTGCTCCTCAAGTAACGACTTTGCCGTTGATTGCGAGCGTGAAAGTTCGGTTAGGCGATCTAACTGACGTTGTTCTTCACGTAAGTTAATGCCAAGCTCTTTAACGGCAAGCTGTTCTTGTTGGCTTTGTAACTGTACTAACTTTTGTCCTTTACTGACTAAGTCGCCGTCTTTAAAATATATATCTGTGACATAATCGTTTTGCGCACTTTTTATATAGATTGCTTGGTTTGCACGCGCGCTACCGATCGCTTCTATCATCACTGCGTTTTCCTGAGAAGTAACAGTATGAGCTGTTACTTGAGTAGACATTTGTGATAAATCGGCCTGTTCGCCGTGGCTAGCGGGTAGATATAAATAAACGCTAAATATTAGAAGTAACGTAATAATAAATGGAAAAAGTGCTTTACCTGATTGTCTTGAGTACATTGATTTCATACCTGAAAATGAATTGTAAGTATTGTACGAAATAAGACCGGGAAAAGACGGTTATGTGTCTCATAAATTTGTGCGTTAAGCGTAAAAGTAAATAAGATTTATTCATTGTTCCTATTTTGTTGAGGAAAAAGCGGTAATGTATGAAATTTAAAACCACCTGTAACTTATGTATAACAACAAGAAAGGTCATAATTTGGGCTGTTATTATGCTTGTTTTTTATATGGTGTTTTACCAATATGGATAAACCTAACAATGTCATTAAGTTTCGGGCACAAGGTGCGCGAAACGCAATTGAAGTGCTTGTTGCAGGTGCAATTGGTTTAGTTTTTATTATGTTGCTTAATTTACTGAGGCCGGGTGAGATTAGCATACTTGAAATATTTTTAGTGAGCTTGTGTATTGCCGCTATTTTTATTGGATATTTAAAAACTCAAGAACCATATCATAGCCTTATATTAAATGAGTCTGAGCTCGTTTATTGCCATAAGTACGGAGCTTGGTGTATGCCTCATAGTAACTTTCATCACAGTGGTATACCCAAAGTAGAAGATGGCTTTGATTACTTAGAATTAAATGCGGTTGGTATAAAGGTAAACGACATAGATGACTTTTTAACAAGCATAGCGCCTCGAATTGCAGGGAAATTATTAATAGAGCAGCGTAATTTATTTATGCAAGTTGTTCAAAAACATTGCAAAAATGGCAATTGCCCATCAGAATGGCTTATAGAAGATACACATTACACATCCCATAAAGGGATAAGCTATACTGGTCTTATAGCTATGTTTGCTAACAGGACTAAGCACCTTCAACTGTTAACCGGTTACGATTTATTATTACCAGCCAGTGTGTTAGATAGAGATATCTGGGCATTTAGTGCTAACTTAAATAAGTGGAAGCGCGAGCCTAGTCAGTTTATAGCGTCGCAAATTAATAATTAAGCTGCGACTGTAGGAAAGAAAAATGAGTCAAGAGAGAGCCTTTTTAAAAAGTGGTCGAAACACCATAATACATAAAGATAAAAAGCATGATTTAGTGATTGTAAACTCTGAAATTCATCCTAAAATTAAAGTGACTCAACATGGCTTAGAGCCATTTAAAGAAGAGTTACCTAAAAACCGCCGTGATGCAAAAGATCGCTATTTAGAAATAGTCTATGTTGGAAGCCCTGATGTATTTGGCGAAGAAAAACAATTACTATTTATTCAAGCTTTAGATGGGCGTGAATACAAAGTAGATTACAGTAAAATCGGTACGAAGTTGTTTGTACGCATTCATCAAGATACATATATGTAGTACTTTAATGGCATCTTTATTGCTAGTAATTACACTATAGTAATTATTTGACATAATAAGGTGCTGCGTATGAAAGCGTTTGCTTTAATCCCCCTCATTTCTTGCGGTTTGCTGAGTGCGTGTGGAGGAGGTGGCGGTGATAGCGATAATACAGTTGTAGAAACATCTGTTAATGCTGGAACCGATTTACAAATTATCGAAAAAACTGAATTTACCATCACAGCACAAGGTTCCCCCGCTGATGGTACGTTTTCATGGCAACAAGTTAGCGGCCCAAGCTTAGAAGGTTTTCCGCTTGAAGGCGCTGAGCAAACATTGACAGCCCCTGACGTAAAAACTGATAGTGAAATAATCTTAAGAGTAAGCTATCAAAGCACCGGTAGTAGCGCTGTTAGTGACGACATTTCTATTTCAGTGAGCTCTAATAATCAACTTCCTCTTGCTGTTGTTACCCAAACATCTCCTGAAACACTTCCTTCTGTATACAAAGATACAGTTACTTTGAGCGCTCTTGAGTCGAGCGATCCTGATGATAATGGCCAAATTGATAGTTACTTGTGGCAACTGCTATCAGGTCCTGATTTAGATATTGCTAGCTTTAATGAGTCAACTCTTAGCTTTTCTCATCCTTTACTAGAAAGTAACGTAAATTTGTCTTGGCAGCTAACAGTCACTGATGATGAAGGCGGTGAGGCGAGTACTCAATATTCAATGACGCTTAATAAAACAAATGAACTAGTGGATGCAAATGCAGGCGCTGATCAAAATGTCGAAGAGTTTGAAGAAGTAACGCTTGATGCAACGAATAGCGAAACTGTCACCGATACCTATCAGTGTAAGTGGCAACAACTTACCGGTAATAGCGAAACATTAAGTAATAGCGACCAATGTACAACGACATTTTTTGCCTCTGATGTAGATACTGAATCCACGTTGAGCTTTGAAGTAACGGTAACCGACTCAAAAGGACGCACCGATACAGATTCTTTATTTGTTGATGTATCACCAAAAGCGCTTGGGCTTATAAACGATAGTGGTGTTGGTGAGTGCTATAACAACACCCAACGCATTAACTGTGAAAGCGATGACTTTCCAGCGCAAGATGCTGAACTTGGACGCGATAGCTATGCAAACCGCTTAGATAAGGTTGGTAAAGGTAATTTAGCGTTTGATTACACTAAACTTAATCAGTTTGCGGATGAAGTTGGTGATGATAGTAGTGACTTTACCTGTATACGCGATAATGTTACTGGACTTGTATGGGAAGTAAAAAGTGAATCCTCAGGAGTATTGCCAAATACAAGCTTGCGTGAGGGGCAAAATCATTACTTTTGGGATTTAGGCGATACTACTTTTACCGATACCAGTACAGCCAATTCAACTTGTCCGGATGATACGAGTTGTGGAGTACAAAGTTATATAAACGAAGTGAATAACTTAGATTTTTGTGGTGGTACAAATTGGCGGTTACCTACTTATACAGAGCTTTTAGGTTTAATTGATTATGGTAAACAAGGGCAAAGCATATTAATTGATGAGGTGTTTTTCCCCAATATGCCAAGTGAAAGTGCATTAAGCCACTTACGTTATTGGACTTCACAAACCGCAGCCGATGGTACAAGTTTATCGCAAGCGTACATTATTGATATGAGTGATGGTAACGATCTTGCTTATCCAAAAGAAAATACCGCGTATGTTCGTTTAGTTAGAAGCCGTTAGGAGAAAATAATGAGATTAAAATTACTCTATGCACTAGCAACTATAAGCTTGAGCTTTAATATTGCAGCGGCGCAAACGTGCTACGACGGTGCAGATACCACAACGCCGACAGATAGATTTACTATAAATACAGATGGCACAGTGTCAGATACCGAAACAGGCCTTATGTGGCAACGTTGTAGTTATGGGCAAATTTATAATACAGAGACGCAGCTTTGCGAAGGCTCTACACCTTCTCTTACTTGGCAAGAAGCACTACGCGGTGCTAAAAATGATACAACCGCAGATTACGATGATTGGCAAATGCCTAACATTAAAGAGTTGGCGAGTATTTTAGAGCACAGTTGCACCGAGCCGAGCATTAATGAAGAGGTGTTTTTTGGTACTAAGCTTCAAAACTATTGGTCAAATACATCGGGTGTGAGCACGATGAGCTCTGCATGGGTTTATCAATTTGATAGTGGCCTGAATAGTTTGCACGCTAAAACAAGTAATGTGTATTTACGGTTAGTTCGCTACGAAGAGTAAATTACATACTAAGATTAGACAGATGAAAGTGCAGCCTTAAAACCGCTGCATTTTTTTGTTTTACATAAATTTACGTTATTTCAATAATAAAGCGCTTACAACGTTGTCACTTAGTGCGTTTTTTTGCCATTATAGGCCGTGATTTAATTACGAAGGAACATCACGGTGTATTTAAGCTATTTTGGCCTGAATGAAAAACCTTTTTCAATTTCGCCCAACCCTCATTACTTATTTTTAAGTGAACGACATAAAGAAGCCTTAGCACACCTTACCTATGGATTAGGTGAAGACGGTGGTTTTGTATTATTAACAGGCGAAGTGGGTACTGGTAAAACTACAATTACCCGCAGTATGTTAGAGCAGTTACCTGAAAACACGCAAGTAGCGATGATCCATAACCCAGCACTTTCAGAGCTAGAGTTATTGGCTAGTATTTGTGATGAGCTCAACATTAGTTACGATGCTAATAATGCGACGCTTAAAAGTCTTACCGATATTATAAAAAAGCACTTAGAGACCAATAATAAATCGGGTGGGCACACCATACTTATAATTGATGAAGCGCAGTTACTTGCCCCTAATGTGCTTGAACAATTACGCTTGCTGACAAATATAGAAACCGATCATAAAAAATTATTACAAATAGTATTGGTTGGTCAACCTGAGCTGCAAGAGCTTTTAAAGCGCAATGAATTAAGGCAACTCGCCCAGAGAATAACAGCTCGTTACCATTTATTACCACTTACGCAAGGCCAAACAGTTGCTTACATAAAGCATCGGTTACATGTTGCAGGATGTGATAAAGGAATTTTTTCGATGGATGCCATGCAAGCTGTTCATCAATTAACCGGTGGTGTGCCACGATTAATGAACTTGGTATGTGAGCGAGCTTTGGTAGGCACTTTTGCAAAGCAGCAGTTGATAGTTGATAGCGATATAATAAAAAAATCAGCACATGAGTCATTACCCATGGATTTTGTAGCGCCAGTTAATGAGGCCAACAAAGCAACGTCATTTGTACCATATAGCCTTGCATTCGCTGCTTTATTTGCCGTAGGCATTGGGCTTTCATTTATTTTATAGTTAGGTAAGTTATGTCTTATTTATTAGATGCGCTAAAGCAGTCGCAGCAATCAGATATGAGTGCTGAGCAATACGACTTACAATCAGAGCAGTTAAAGCAACAGCAAGCACTTAAGCGTTATAGACGATTAGCGTTAGTATTTGGTACAAGCTTAGCTGCTTTTATTGCGGTAGCTGGTGGGTTTACTACGGGTAAGTGGTTACAAGGTACTACTTTATTAAACACATCGGAACCCGCTGTAATTAAGGTGGTTGAAAGCGAAAAATCGTCACCTAAAGAACAAGTTAAAGAGGTAGATGCCGCAGTTGAAAAGCAGCAAATAGCTAAGTTAGAACCCGCTAAAATAGCTCCAAATAATACTGCAACGATTGAAGGGCAACTTGTACATGTGCAAACACCTAATGGTGTACAGCAAATGTTATTAACGCCTAATGGGCAATATATTCCTATGCCATCGAGTCCGGTCACGAGCGCAACGGGTTATAATCAGCAGAACGTGCAACAAGTAATGCCAGTTCAAAATTATAATCAGCCAGTATTTAATCCACAAAATAATTACAATCCAAATAATACACAGAACGCTTCGGTATTTGGGCAAAGTCAAAATACAGCATCAGCTCAACTAGATATGAGTAAATATAAAGTACTAGGTAAGCCAATTAATGGTAACAACCAATCTCAACAGATGAGCGATCCTGAGCTTGATGAGGTGCCTACAACACTTAAAAATGCGTTTGCGCAAGCTATACAAGACGTCGAAAAAAATCAGGATTATGAAGTTACCCATGCATCAAAAACGTCATCACGTGTTGAGCCTGTAGAATTACTACCAGATGGTTTGCAATCAATGTTGCCTAGTATTAAATATCAAGCGCATATTTATTCATCGAGTGCTGACAAACGTTGGATCAAGCTAAATGGCCGAGAGTTACATGAAGGAGAGAGCATAGGTGCTTTAACTGTAAGAGAGATTACACCTGAGCAAAGTGTACTTGATTTTGATGGTTATGAGTTTAGCTTAAAGGCTTTGCAAGACTGGCCGCAGTAAACGTTTAGCTATTATGTTGAGAGCTCGGTAGAATGTTGAGCTCTCAATATTACTTAGGGTAATATTGAGTTTTTATAAAAGCGTTCTAAATCAATATTATATTCTTTAGGTTTCACCGCTGATTCAAGGGTATCTAAGGTTTTTTTATTAGATAAATCGATATCTTTTATCTCTGTATAGCGACTATGTTTAGCGCTGTAAAATGTTTTAACGATAGGCTTTAGTGGTGTACTGGGATTACTCTCGGTCACTAAACCAACTTTTTGACTCGATAATCTAACGAGCGTTCCTACCGGATGAATACCAATACATTGAATAAACTTATTAAGCAGCATGGGATCGAAGCTATCTGGGCATCCGTCTTTTAGTATTTTAAAGGCTTTTATTGGCTCCATGCCTGCTTTGTAAACACGTTCTGCGGTAAGTGCATCATACACATCTACAATTGATGCCATACGCACGTACTGACTTATTTCGTCGCCCTTTTTACCAAACGGATAGCCTTTACCATCAAGCCTTTCATGATGCATACCTGCAATATCAACCGCGATACCCGTTAAGCCAGATTCTTCTAATATTTCTTTACTGAAAAGCGAGTGCATTTTCATTATTTTAAATTCATCATCGGTAAAGCGACCCGGCTTATTGAGTATTTCATCAGGGATTTTTATCTTACCAATGTCGTGTAAAAGTGCGCCGGTAGTCAGTTCAACGATAATGTTTTTTTCTATACCTAAATGCTTAGCGAAAATCCCCATTAATATCGATACATTAATAGAGTGCTCAAGTAGGTAAGCATCTTTTTGGCGCATTTGGGTAAGGCAGGCTAGGGCATCTTGGTTTCTAAAAACAGAGTCCATAAAGCCACTTGCCAGCTCTTTGAACGGTGCAATATCTATATCGCGGCCTGCTTTAATATCTTTAAATGCTTTTATTTGCAGTGTTTTAGCTTCGTCATACAGTTTTTTTGCCTTTCCCATTTCTTGTTCGGCACTGTGTGTTTTTTGCCAAGGGTCACGCTTTATTTTTGTTGCAGGTACAGCAATAGGAGCTTTTTCAGGGACTGATTCAATGAGGGTTTTATCAGGGTCGATTTCTACTTCTAAAATACCTGCTTTTATTAGGTTATTAATACCAGCCTGAGTTTTAATCCAGCCTTGATTTTTAATTTTAATACTGCCAGTTTGTCTAGTAACGCTTTGCACAAACATACCAGGCAGTAACTGACCTACAGGAATTATTTTCAAATTTATTACTTCTATTGTTAATCTTTCATTAAGCTAACAAATATATACGTTACTACCTAATAAAAAAGGCACTTTTCAGTGCCTTTTTTATTTTTTAGTTAAAAAGCATTAGCTTAATTATTCATCATCTTCAACAAGCGTCATTAGTGATGTGTTACCACCTGATGCTGTTGTATCAATACTGATTGTTTTTTCAGTAATAAGACGTTTGATTAATGTATCGTAATACTCAGAGCTAATTACTGGTAAAATAGCACCTTTACGCTGTGCAAGCTGTTGACTAAAGTAGCCCAAGCGAGACGAGCGAGCAGCAACTACCGCACCGGCTAAATGAGGGTGCGCCAAAATAGCTTGTAACTGGTTAGGTTTAGCTACTTGGAAAACACCTTCTGCAACACCTGTAGAGATAAATTTATCTTTAAAGGCAACGGCTTCATCATAAAACAGCTCAGACGCTACAGTAATTACCGTATTACCTGCGGCAATAGCAGTGATGATAGACAATGCCCAGAAGTTAAATGATGTGCTCTTATCTGCATAACACACTACACAACCACGTGCTTCTAGATGAAGTGTATTAGACTCACCCGTTGGCCCAGGCAGGGTAGTAAACTTACGCATGTGCTTTTCAAGGCGGTTAAGCTGTGCACGTGCTTCTGATAATGTTAATGCTAAGTCGTCTGCTAAATCGTCGATAATTTCTACCGTCGCGATTTTAGCAAGCAACTGACGTACAGCCGAAACACGGTCGTTTAGTGGTGTTGCACGCCAGATTTTCTCATCGCGCATTGAGTTAGCCATTAGCTTTTTAACTTGCTCATTCGCACCGCTGTAGTGGTGTAAATCAAGTTCGTCAGGCGTTAGGTTAGTCATTTGTACGTTATCTGGTGATGCTTTTTCTTTTACTAAACGTTGTAGGTAGTTAGGGCCACCGGCTTTAGGGCCAGTACCTGATAAACCACGGCCACCAAACGGTTGCACACCAACAATGGCACCAATCATGTTTCGGTTAATGTAAACATTACCCGCACGTGACATTTTAGCAAGGTACTCACAGCGCTCTTCAATACGTGAGTGAACACCCATTGTCAGACCATAGCCCGTGTTATTTATTTGATCCATCACATCATCAAGTTCATTCGATTTAAAGCGAACAATATGAACACATGGGCCAAATACTTCACGTTTAAGTACTGATAAGTCTTTAATTTCGTATAAACGAGGTGCAAAAAAGTATGCGCCATTTTGAGTATTATCAGGAATTTTACATTCGTAATGAAGTATAGAATTACCTTTTAAGTACTCAACGTGTTCATTTAAGTTTTTAAGTGCTTTTTCATCAATTACAGGGCCAACATCAGTTGATAGTAACGATGGATCGCCAATGTGTAACTCAGCTAGAGCGCCTTTAAGCATTTCGATAATGCCATCAGCTACGTCATCTTGAATGAATAAAACACGAAGAGCAGAACAACGTTGGCCAGCACTTTGAAAACCAGAACTGATCACATCGTCAACTACTTGCTCAGGAAGCGCCGTTGAGTCAACAATCATACAGTTTTGGCCACCTGTTTCTGCAATTAACGGTACTTGAATATCGTTACGTGCAGCAAGTGTTTGAGAAATTAATGTGCCTGTTTCAGTAGAACCTGTAAACATAACCGCTTGAATGCGCTCATCAGGAACAATTGTTTTACCTACTTCTGAGCCGCGAGCGATAACCGGTTGAACAACGTGCTCAGGTAAACCAACAGATAGCATTAGTTCAATGGCACGAAGGGCGATTAAACTTGTTTGCTCAGCAGGCTTAGCAATTACAGTGTTACCTGTAACAATCGCAGCAGCAACTTGACCTAAGAATATTGCAAGCGGGAAGTTCCACGGGCTAATACATAAAATAACGCCACGGGCTTCGAAACGCTCATCTTTAGATAACTCTTCAGCGCGCGCTGCGTAGTAACGACAAAAATCAACCGCTTCACGTACTTCATCAATACCATCTTGCGCTACTTTACCCGCTTCTTTAATACAGATAGCGACTAGTTCATCATGATGACGCTCTAAAATGTCAGCAACGCGGCGCAGTAAATTAGCACGCTCTTTTACTGGTGTTTGTGACCATGATTCAAGTGCCGCTTCAGCGTTAGCCAGTAATACTTTCATCTCTTCGCCAGTTTGTAACTTAACGTGGCCGATGATTTCTTTGTGATTTGCTGGGTTTTTAACAGCCAATGAGCCTTCTGGTACTTGGCTTTGCTCAATTAAGTGCTCATTAAACCATGTTTCAAGATTCTCTTTGAAAGGGGTAATAACGTTAATATCGGTTAAATCCATGCCTTTAGAGTTAGCACGTTCTTCACCGTATAAATCAATTGGCATTTTGATTTGCGTATTGTACTTGTTACGCAGGCCTTGCAGTGTTTCTACAGGGTCTGGTAGTAATGATTCAACAGGTTTTGTTGTATCTACAATCGCGTTTACAAATGATGAGTTAGCACCATTTTCTAACAAACGACGAACAAGGTAAGCAAGTAGGTCTTCGTGTTGACCAACCGGTGCATATACACGACATTGAATTTTTTCTTCGTTAACGATTTGGTCGAATAATGATTCACCCATACCGTGCAAACGTTGAAATTCAAAACCGGTGTTGTCGCCTTTCGCTACTTCTAAAATAGTCGCGGCAGTGTAAGCGTTGTGCGTTGCAAATTGTGGATAAAGTACGTCGCGCGCTTCAAGCATTTTAATTGCACATGCTTTGTAAGAAACATCGGTTGTTGCTTTACGAGTAAATACAGGGAAATGCTCTAAACCATCTTGTTGTGTGGTTTTGATTTCAGTATCCCAGTACGCGCCCTTAACTAAACGTACCATCATCTTACGACCAACACGGGTTGCAAGGTCTGTTAGCCATTCAATTACAAAAATAGCGCGTTTTTGGTACGCTTGAACCGCTAAGCCAAATCCTTGCCAATCACCAAGATCTTCATCACTAAATACCGCTTCAATGACATCTAATGAAATATCTAAACGGTCAGCTTCTTCAGCATCAACGGTAAAGCCGATATCGTATTTCTTAGCAGCAAGCGCAAGCTCTTTTAACTTTGGTACAATTTCTTCCATCACACGGTCTTTATGAGTGAACTCATAACGTGGATGAATAGCAGAAAGCTTAACTGAAATACCAGGGCTCTTAATTGGACCACGACCATTTGCCGCTTTACCAATCGAGTGTATAGCATTCATGTAGCTGTCAAAGTAACGCTTCGCATCTTTCATTGTGCGCGCGCCTTCGCCTAGCATATCGTAAGAATATACATAACCTTTTTGCTCTGTATCGGCAGCACGTTCAATTGCTTCGTCAATGGTACGACCCATAACGAATTGCTTACCCATAATTTTCATAGCAAAATTTACAGACTTACGAATAACTGGCTCACCTAAACGACCAATGGTCTTTTTAAGCATGCCGAACTGTTGTTCTTTCGTTTTGTCTGTGTAGTTAACCATTTTACCGGTAACTAATAATCCCCAAGAAGACGCGTTTACGAATAAAGAATCGCTGCTGCCTAAATGAGAGCTCCAATCACCTTTCGCTAACTTGTCACGAATAAGTACATCTTGAGTCGCTTTATCTGGTACGCGAAGCAGTGCTTCGGCCAAACACATTAATACAACGCCTTCTTCACTAGAGAGTGAAAATTCATTTAAAAGCGCATCAACACCGCCTTGCCCATCTTGCTCTTTACGAATGTTTAAAACAATCTGGCGGGCTCTTTCCCAGGCACGACTTCGTGCTTTTACGCCTACTTCTGCAAGCGGTAAAATATGATCAATAACCGCATTTTCATCTATGCGGTAGAAGTCACGGATTCTTTGTCTAATAGGACAAATCGTTGTTAAATCGCCGTTGAATAACATAAGCAACCCTCAGGAGTGTTAAGAATTAAAGTAAAATTAATTACCAATAAATTACCAGTGATATTGTGAGTGCATTCTAATTAAATTTCAGCAGAATATGCTGGTTAAATTTCGCGTTTTACGATAATTTACAGGGCATAAATTTAACTTATCCGCATAAAATTCTGTTATGACAATTCCAAATAGATTACGCATGCTAGATCGTATTGATTTAGCCATACTAGACGTTCTACAAAAGAACGGCAGAATTTCAAATGTTAACCTCGCAAAACAGGTTAATTTGAGTGCAAGCCCGTGTCTTGATCGTGTAAAACGATTAGAGCAAGAAGGCTATATCGAAGGCTACTACGCTAAGCTTAGCGAAGCAAAGCTTAATCAAAGCTTAGTAGCACATGTTCAAGTGTCGCTTGTTGCTTCAAATACAGCAGTATTTAAGGTATTTAGAGAGCATATACTAAGAATACAACAAGTCGTTGAATGCGACATGGTGGCAGGCGGTTATGATTATTTATTAAAAATCCGCGTGTCTAATATGGAAGAATATAGACAAGTTCTTGGCGACTTAGTCGATATTCCCGGCGTGGGCACTCATCATACTTATATGGTGATCGAAAAGATTAAAAAAGACGAAGGGCTGCTAATCGACGTTTAAGCTTTTCTTAAGTAATAAAAAACCGCAATTGCGGTTTTTTATTTTAGTAGATAAAGGCTATACCAAATAGTTAGTACATCACCTTATACATAATTTATTACGACCTTCCGACTTCGCTCTATATAAAGCCGTATCAGCCGCGCATATTAATGCCTCAGATGTTCTGTACTGATTATCGTATTCACACGCTAAACCCTGGCTTACACTTATCTTTACATTCGCTGGCAAACCAATATCTCTAAAATTAATGTTGAGTATTTTTTCTTGAATACGTTTTGCGATCATTTCTGCATTTGAGACATGTGAGCGGGGTAATACAACAGCAAACTCTTCACCACCATAGCGTGCTACTAAACTATCTTTTGAGGGGAGGCAGTCTTCAATTGTTTGAGCTACTTTTTGCAAACATTTATCACCCTTTACATGACCAAAATTATCATTAAACAGTTTAAAAAAATCAATATCGATCAAGATAAAACTCAAAGGCTGTTTGTCTACTATGCATTCTTGCCAATTTTTAATAATCGCCTTCTCTAAAGTGCAGCGATTAGCGACGCCTGTAAGGTGATCTATTTTGGCTATGTTTTCGAGTACTTTATACTTTTTAACATGCCTAGAAATATCATGCATAATACAAATAAATAGAGGAGTATTGTTTGTGGTTGATGCGGGTATACAAGAAATTGAGAGCTCTATATCTAAACAGTTACCATTGTTTTTTATTATTTTAACTTCTTTTGGGCCATGATTGAGTGGTGTTTGATAGTTGTTTTTCCAACTTTCAAACATGTATTGATAGTCATCGCGATACTGTTCTTGTAAACAATCTTGCCATTTTTTACCTATTAATGAGTCAGACGTAACATTAAAAAAACGAGCTGCAACGGGATTTACTGATTCAAACACTCCATCTGCATTAACAATAAAAATAGCATCGGCCATGACATTAGTGACATTAATAATTGCGCTTATTTTTTCATTGTTAACGGTATTAGAAATGCTGCTGATTAATGCAGATACAGCGTTGTCGGTGTTGTTTGCTCTGCTATTTTCATTATTGTTAGACATGGTGTTGCTCATTTTTATTGTTAATGAAACTTTATGTCTAGGAGTTTATTTAATTTATGGGTTTTAAACCTTTCGGTAACCTTCTGATTTAAGTTATTGTTATTTAATGTTTATTTAGGGGCGTTTTTAAAAAATTGCACCGCAATTAATAGGCCAGTGCAATTTAAAAAGAAGCGTTGCTAATTAGAGTTCTTTTTCATTCTTAACTTGAGGATCGGCGCTTTCATATTTTTTGCCATTACACTCAACGTTAAAGATTAAGCATACAGATCCATTATTTTCGTCTGTGTCGGTAATGATAATTGTGTGGCCGTTATCACTTACTTTATAGCTGAAGTCTTGGGCGCATGGTTTTTGTGTGTCGATATCGGTGATAGTAGCGCCAGTAAATACGAAACCATTTTGAATTGTGGCGTCGTCTAAATTGTAGTTGCCAGCGGTTTCGGTTCTTACAACACCACCGCCAGTAGCGGGTTCGCCATTTTTTGTATAACTAAAAATAGCTTCACCGTTGTTAAGTTTAATATTTACTTGAAAGTCGACATTTTCTAGGGTGTTATTCATATCATTTCCTTTATGAGTAATTATAGTTGGAAGTTCGTAATGCCTAATTTAACTAGGCTTGTTTTTATTTCTGATATCTCGTCTTCTCTGTTTAAACAGGTATAAGCTTGTACTAGTGGGTATGTTATTTTTACGCTCTGACTTGTTTTTGCTGCTTCAGAAATAGTTTTGATAGCACTTAAGCAAAATTGCTCTCGCTGTTTATTAGTTGTAGCTAAGTTCGCTTTGATTAAGTTTATTCTTGTATGTACTAAGTAATCACCAGTTCTAGTTAGGTTGGCTAATTGATGTGTGTAGTTTTCATTATTCTCAAGCTCAGTTAATAACTCCTGTGCTTTGAGTGGTGATTGTCTATTTATAAAATATTGAATCAGTGTAATTTGTGTATTGATAGTGCTGGTATTTTTAAAATTTTGAGATTTTAAAAAATTAATTATTTTTTCAATTGTTGAGTCAGTACTTTCATCAGTAGATAGCATTAGTGAATGTGCTAAAGAGCGATAATACATAAGCTGAAATTTATTGTTTTTTGGATCTTGTACTAAAGCTTCATTGATAACTTGATTAGCCAAGCTGGCTTTTTTATGAGCCATCCGTTTATCACTCAAATAGCTCAGTAAATAACTTTGTTGCATATATATGTTTGCTGACGTGTAAAAAAGGCTTGCATCACTAGGGTAGTTAGCAGTCAATTTTGTGATTACCTCAACTGCACCTTCCAATATATTAACTGCTTCATTAAAGTTACTTAGCTTCTCTTCTGTTTTTGCAAGCCAACTAATCGTATCTGATTTATCTCGAAGTAAATTTTTGTTATTCGGTTTTAGTTCAAGTGCTTTATTTTTAAGTAAAAGCGACTCTGTAAAGTTCTTTTTTGCAGCGCTGTAGTCAGACTTTTCTATGTATAAAGAACCTAAAGAATTAGATGAATACGACAATTCCATAATGGAGTTAAAATCATTGGCTGCCAGCGCATACATTTTTTTACTGTAAGCGTGGTATTTTTTAAACATTTGCTCAGTAGCTTGATGATCATTTTGATCATAAGCTAATTGACCAAGCCAAAAGGCATTGGCACCTGCAAGCGTGAGTAGCTCTAAGTTGTTAGGCTGTATTTTTAATAATGCCTCAAGGCGGGTGCGGGCGTTTTCAAAGGCGGTAAAGGCTTCATCGGTTTTACCTCGGGAATAAGCTACTTCACCCATTGCTTCGAGGGTTTGTGCGTACTGAAAACGGTTGTTAAATTGTGCTTTATTATCGCTAAAGCTAAAGAGAGAACTTGAATCGTCAGTTTGCTCAGTAAAATACTCAAGTGCTTTATTACTAATACCATCAAGTAAGTCCATACGTTCAACGCTACGTAATTTATCGGCAAAGTCACCCACCATAAACCCTAGTAAGCTTTCGGCCTCAAGCTGTTTCTTTTGCGCATGTTGTTGGGCCTTAAAACTAGTAAAGCTCATTAATAACGCGGTAAATGTAAGTAAGCACAATAAAGCAACGGTCACTCGTTTTACTCTTATTTTTGTTTTTGTTTTTTTAATAGAGCTTTTGATAAGAGTGTGCTCGTTATCATCTAATTTAAACAGTTTGTCGTTTAGTAATAGCTGCGCTTCTTGTAGCGGTTTACCTGGCGCTAGGAGGTAAGCACTACTTTTACCTTCATCTATCCAATTTTGCGCTTGGTGTTGTAAACGACTTTTTATTGCTAAGGCATCTTTATGGTCATTAATCCATTGTTTTGCGCGCGGCCATTGACGTAATAATGCCTCGTGAGCAAGGCTAAAGCAGGCTTCTTGGTTTTGTAAATGCGATACAAATAAACGGCTATCGACCATGGCTTGCACAAGCTCTTTTTGGCTTGTGTTCGTTAATGTTTGCCAGCGGGCAGCGCGGCTCGTAATGGTTTTACCATCTGGATTTAAAGTGATCAGCTGTGATAACACGCTTTTTAGTTGCTGTTGTTGCTCGTTACTAAGGTCAATAAATATATCTTCTGCTTTTTTGCCTATGGCGCCCTCAATACCACCGAGTTTTGTGTAAACACTGTGCAGTAGCTCGTTATTATCACTGCGCTGTAAGTACAGCTCTTGCAATGTGTATTGTAGCATGGGCAGTGCATCGGGGTTATTGGCTGTATCGGCGCACAATATTTCATCCAGTGGTGTTTGGGTTTGTGGGTCATTGGAGAACGTTAAATTAGCGGTTAACGCTGGCAGGCGAATAATTTGTTGAAGCTCTTGGCGATTTGGCGGTGTTAAATCGTAGTGCGCGCCATGAGCTTTGCCTGCCATTAGACTTGGTTGTTCAACCACTAAAGGGTAAAAGTCGTTACGACACGCACTAAATACAATCACAGTTTTAGAGGTTGCTAAGCGCTCAATAACTGATAAAAAATGGCTGCGTGTTTCGCTACTAAATAAAGGAGAAGAAAGCAGTACTTCTAAGCGGTCAATAAATAAAAATAACTGTGGTGTTTTAAGTTGTGTAGAGGCTTTGCTAAGTGCAATTTGTATGGCGTTGATTACGCCATCGATTGCCAATTCTAGTTGCTCTGCCAGTGTTTGCGCGCTTAATCCTTCAAATACAGGAAGGCCATTTATATCCCAATCAAGCAATGCAGAAGCTAAATCTAAAAAAAGTCTATTTTTATGAACATCTGCAAAGTCGAGTTGGCTATAAGAAATAACCCCAATGCCGTTATAGCCTCGCTCATCTAGCAGTTTTGGTAAAATCCCAGCATTAACAAGCGAAGATTTACCCGTACCGCTAGGGCCAAGTATTAAGCAAAAAGCACGACCAAATTTAACTTGGCTCGATATTCTATTGAGTAACGTTTCTATAGATTGATTGCGGCCAAAAAATAGGTGTGTATCGCTTGGGTTGTAGGCGCTTAATCCTAAAAAAGGAGAGCCACCTTGCCATGTGTTTTCACTTTTTTTTATATCTTCAGCCAGAGGAAACTCAAGTTTTGCAATAACGCGGTAACCACGTTTGCGAATAGTTTCTATGTAGGTGGGTTCACTTGCTTTATCACCGAGGGCTTTTCGTAACTGGGTAATTGTTTTATGCAGCGGGTTATCGCCTACCTCAACATTTTTCCAGCATTGATCTAATAGCTCGTCAGTAGTAACAATTTCGCCTTTTTGGAAGCAAAGATGAACTAACACATCCATGGCTTTTGGTTCTAACTGTTTATTTTTTTCTGCACGCTGAAGAGTATTTGACTGGGGATTGACTTGCCAATCACCTAAATAAAAAGGGCTGCGATTCATAATGGCTCATTATTGTTATTATGTAATTAAAGCGAGTGATTAGCCGACTTTTTTAACCAAGTCTTTATATTACAGATAAAATAACAAACAGATAAGGAGTTTTTACGCAGTAAAAGAAGTTTATTGATGTGGGTAATTCAATATTGAATTACCCACTGGATTTTATGACTATATATCGCTTTTATTTATAGTAATGACGCGTTGAGGGAATGGGATTTCAATATCAGCGTTATTAATTGCTTTATAAACACCGCCATTAATAGCCAGCTTGGTTTCAATAATTTTAGTGGTAGGTACCCAATATCGGTAGCTTATTGTAACACCGCTATCGGCAAAGCGTTCAATACCCACTTGTGATAACGGATTTTGTGCGACTAATTCGTGTGCTTTAAGTACGTCTTCAATAAGGCTAATCGCATTATCAGAGCAAGCACTATAGGCTATATCTATTTCACCTTTGACCAATGAGTAACTAAATGAGTTATGAAGTATTTCACCTACTATGTGCTTATTTGGAATGGTAATTTCTACTTTTTCTTCATTGATTAAAATAGTGTAGCCAAGCTCAATTGTTTTAACTTGGCCGCTTACATTTTTAACTTCAATAGTATCACCAACAACAAAAGGTCGAGTGGCTATAATGGCAAGGCCTGCACCATAGTTAGAGAGCATTCCTTGCAGCGCTAAACCTGCACCCAAAGACGCAGCACCAATGGCTGCTACAAATGGCGTAACACTGATACCTATTTTGCCAAGTGCAATAATTATAACCATTACAATTAGCAGTACTTTTACCACGCTACTGACAAAGTTAGTAAGCGTAATGTCAACGTTATGACGGGTCATTAAGGCCGCTACAAATTTGGCAAGCTTTTGCGCTATCCACAAACCAATGAGGACGATAAAAATAGCACCGACAATTTGCATACTGTAGGTAACCATATACTCAGTAAGCATGGTGTAATATTTTTCAAACTGTTCGATTTCAGAACTGATCATAAAGCGCTCTATGTTAGGGCTATGTTGTATTTTTCCAACTATAGCAAAATGTTGACTAAAAATGGATATAACAGCGGTACTATAATCGCTGTTAGTAAAGCGCTTAGCGCCATTGCAACCGATGAGTAAGCGCCAACTTTTGGATGCTCGGCAATAGCAGCGGCAGTCCCAATTGCATGACAAGCTGTGCCCATGGCAACACCTTGAGATTCGTGATTAAAGATATTAATGAGTTTAAAAAGCATAAAGCCAAATAAAGCGCCTAGTAAACCAATAAAAATAACTAAAGCCGCTGCAAGTGAGCTAATCCCCCCTAATGAATCAGTGACAATTAAAGATATTGGGGTTGTGACACTGAGTGCGGCAACAGATGCACTTAGCTGCGCAGGCGCATTAAATAATATGCTTAGCAAAAATGCCACTACGGTTGCGTTAACAATACCTAGGCTACATGTTGCGACTATAAGTAATAAGTTTTTTCGTACGTGTGTAAACTGCTGATATAAAGGAAGCGCTAAAGCCACAATCGCGGGCTCTAATAACCAGCTTAGTAATTTGCTGTGCGAGGCAAATTGCGTATAAGACAAATTTAGATTAACTAGTAATAAAGCGATAATACTAATACTTAAAAATACGGGGTTAGTGAGTGATTTAAATACGCTGTTTTTTATACTTTGGTTTACGGCCCTTAGTGCTAAAAACAATACAATAATAAAAGGAATACTTAGCCACCATAAAGTAGGCTGTAGCTCTGAAATAGTAAAATTAGTCATTATTTTCTCTTCCCTTAAAGTGCGCAATTACACTACTAACAAGCAACAAGGTAGTTACAGGGACTAACACCACAACTGATGCTAAAAATGCCCAGTGCGATTTTATAAGGCCGAGATGTTCAATAAATCCCACACCCGCAGGAATGAAAAAGATAGGCATAATATTTAAAATAGGGGAGGCGCATGGTTTTACATGTTGCTCTTTTACAATACCCGATAAGAGTAAAACTAATAAAATAACCATAGCAAGTAACGGTGCAGGAAAGCTTCCACTAATAAAGTGCATAATGAGTTTAGCGCAGGCTAAACATAGTAAAATAATAGCGCTACTGAGCAGATATTTCATCAAAGTGGCTCACAGAAAAGATAAGAGCTTAACTTTAACAAATCAAACTCTTTTATGCATTGTGCAATAGTCTACCAGTGCTTTGTATTTGCGTAGGTTATATCCGCTTTTCCTTTTCCTTTTGCTTTAGCAATTGCTTTTTTGTGTTTGGGTTTAGCAATAAGCGAATTTGGCTTAAGGTTTCTTTAGCGAGTATTTTTCGTTGGTTTGGTTTATAGCTAAGTTGTGTAACACGTTTAATAGCAGCAAGCGTATCTGGTGAACGCTCAAGTAATGTATCGAGCATGTTTTGCGTTGCTTGTTGAGTATCATCGGTAAGTTTAGTAACCAAACCTAGCTCATTTGCTTGTTGTGCAGTGATTGGGTTTGCGTGGCTTGCAAGCCAAAGTGCTTGGTCGCGCTTAACTAAACCGCTCATCATTACATTTGCGCCCATATCGGGGCACAATCCCCAACGCGCTTCCATAATGGCAAGTTTGGCATCAATATGAACAACTCTGTAATCTGCCCCCAAAGCTATTTGCAAACCACCCCCTAAACAGTTGCCATCAATTTGTGCAATAACGGGCACACTAAGTGACTGCCAGCCTAATACTACTTTTTGCGCTAAATTTTGATTGCCTGGTAACCATTTAAGCAATAATTTCACTATGTTCATTGGTGTAGCCATTACTGCAGATATATCAAGGCCTGCACAAAAATGCTCGCCATCGCCTTTTATTACTACAGCACGAATACTGCGATCTCTTTTTATATTTTTAATGACTTTGTTTAGCTCTACAAACATTTCAAAACTTAATGCATTTTGTTTTTTTGCTCTGCTAAGCGTGACGGTTGCAATGCCATTTTGTTTTTCTAGTTTTATCATTACACACTCCTCTGACCTGTTGCTTGAGCTTATGTTGTTATAGGAATTAAGTAAAGTGACGGTATTTTTTAAATAAATGGAATTTATTGCTAAAGCCGTAGTCTTAAAGGATTGGTTTTAGATGAGAAAAGGCTAAACAATTCGGACCTAAGATAATAAAAATATTTTACGTTGTTATTTTAACTTAAATAATAAAAGTAATCTTTATATTCAATAGGTTAGGTGAGTTGTTATTTGTCGTTTTAGTTGTATGCTGAATAAAGCATGACTCGGTTACAAAAAAGTCAGTGTTTTAAGCTTTTTTTTATCAAAATGATGATGAGATTTGATAATATAGCGCAACTTAAAAGCTTAAGGTTAAGCACATATGTCGGGTCCACGTTTATATACGGTAGAAGAAGCTACTCACCAAGCTTATGATATTTTTTTAGAGTTAGCGCCAAATAACTTGAGTGAAAAAGATGTTGAAGACTTTAATGAGTTTAGAGAAGACCTAGGCTTTATTGAAGAAGACGAGCCAGATGACCAGTGGCAAGACTTTGTAGCCCTTGAAATAGAGCCAGAGCACTTTATTCAGGTGTTGGTTGGTTTAGAATTTGAAAATGATGATGTTTTGTTTGCTAAAATTTTGATTAGTCGTGATAAAGATGCTCCGTTTTGTCATATTTTATGGAAAGAAACTGAATAAGCAATACTGCTTATTTTTATAATTGTGTGCAGAGAGAGTATTGTGCGTAAGTATTTATTTTTAATTTTTTTAATAATTAGCAGCCCAAGTTGGGCCGTTGATCCATTTGAAGATTTTCATGAATATGGCAAGCTCTCTGATGAAGAAATTCATGAGTTACACAAAGGTGACATGTTCTACGGTGATACTGAATTTGGCTTTATTCTAAGTAAAGGTAACACCAATTCGACCAGTTTTAAGCTCAAAGGTAATTTATACCAAGACTTTGAAAAGTGGCGTAACCAATTTAAAATAGACTCTCTTTATAAGCGTGATGAGAACGATGAAAGCGGTGGCACTGATGTTACAGCTAATCGTGTTTTTGTATCTGCGCAAGGTAACTATAAAGTAGGTGTTAAAAACTCCTCATTTTTTATTTACGGTGATTACGAAGAAGATGAGTTTAGTGGACTTGATTTTAAAAGTACGGTGGCGACAGGCTATGGTGCGCGTGTATATCAAGGCTCTAAAAACAAAGTAGATATTGATATAGGACCTGGTTTATACCGTTCAGTAGCCGATGAAGATTCGGATGTGAGCGAAGATGAAATTAATAAAACCGGTTATTTAGTACGTGTTGCAATGCAGTGGGAACGTTTGGTTTCTAAGCGTACTCGTTTTAATCAAGATGTGAGTATAGAGCAGTCGCTCTCAGGTCTTAATTCTCGCTTAAAATCGGAAACCGCACTAATAAGCCAAGTGATTGGTGCGGTATCACTCAAATTTACCTACATGTATCGTTATAATTCAAAACCCGAAGATGATAAACTCAAGTTTGACTCAGAGCTGAGTGCTACATTGGTGTACAGCTTTTAAGTATTTATTTAATTTAGAGAATATTATGTATCAGCATAAACAGTATGCGGTGTTTATCTTTTTTGTATTAGCGTGGATAGGCGGTTTTGTAGCGCTTGCATGGAACTTGTTAGGCGCTGATGGACCTTTAATGATATTTGCTGGGATTTTAGTGCTGGTGGGCTTTTTGTTCCATGGTTTAACAGTAAAAGTAGATGATAAAAAAATTAGCTGGGCGTTTGGCCCAGGCGTTGCAGGGCAAAGCATTGAGCTTGGCGAAGTAGTAGAAGCTAAGGCAGTCCAAAACTCTTACAGACACGGTATTGGTATGCGAATTACTCACGATGGTTGGGTGTATACAGTATCTGGCTTTAGTGCAATACAGCTAACGCTTAAAGATGGCACTTTGTATCGAGTTGGCACAAACGATCAAAAAGGTTTACTAGCCGCTCTAAAAGAAAATAATGTATCAATCGCGCTACCTAGTAAGGCAAAAACTGAAACGGTTAAGCGCAACAATATGATATAAAAAAAGCGCCCTAGGCGCTTTTTCACTTGGTTTAACAGTGTATTAGTGGTCGTGACCACATCCACCTTCACCATGTACATGACCATGAGTGAGTTCTTCTTCGGTTGCATCACGTACTTCTAATATCTCTACATCAAAGTTAAGTGTTATGCCTGCAAGTGGGTTATTACCATCTACAATAACTTCTTCATCTTGGATATCGATGATCATTACTGATTGGTCACCATCATCTGTTGATGCACGAAATTGCATGCCGACTTCAATTTCCATACCTTCAAACATCGACTTAGGTACAGCTTGCATTAGGTTATCGTGGCGTTCGCCATAACCTTCATCAGGTTCAACTTTTACGCTAAGTGTGTCGCCTGGTTGTTTGCCTTGCAAAGCATTTTCTAGGCCTGAAATTAAGTAGCCTGTGCCAATGATAAAGTGTAGTGGCTCACCACCGAACGAATTATCAATGCTATTGCCATCATTATCCATTACCGAATAATGCATTTTTACCACTTTGTTTGCCGCAACGATCATAGTCATTCCTATTTATTCATCTTCAAGAGAGTAGGGTAGAGGCAGAATGCTTAGCTCCACCTGAGGTGTGTGTTTTGCACGAAGTACCTGAGTTACATCAGTATCGTTTGGCAACACAACGAGGCCTGTTAATTTATTTGTTTGTTCATTAAAGCTTTGTGCAATGAGTTTACCCGCACGGCGCCAGTTTTCGCCTAATTGGGTTTCTAAATCGGGCTCTGAAAGTATCCCTTCGCTTTGACCTGAGACTATATACATTGCACGCTTATTTTTACCTAGGTACTTCATACGAGCCACAGTTTCTTGACCGGTATAACACCCTTTTTTAAAGCTTATACCGCCAATAGCATGTAGGTTTACCATTTGAGGAACATACTCGCCAATTGCATCTGCACTTAACTGAGGTTCACCTGCAAGCATAGATGCTTGTTGCCAAGGAGCTTCGTTATCAAGTGTAGATACGTCATCAGGCATACTAAACTGGCTATCGACCATCAATAAAACACGGTTATCAGCTAATTTTAGTGCTTTACCGCTTTCAAAGTCACACGCGCTCGCATCACCTTCAAAGTTAATATCAAGTTGTGCGAGTACATCCGATAAATCATCACCAATGAGACCAATTAATCGCTTTGAACATGCACTAATGTCAACTTTTGCAAATACGGCATACTTTTTTAGCTCAGCTAACGATTTTTCTACTTCGTTTTCGCTGCCTGTAAGGTAGTAGCTGTCTTGATAAGAAAATAATTTAAATACGCCCCAAAGTTTACCTTTAGCGCTGCAATGGCCAGCCCACAAATAATTACTGCTGGTTAATTTATTTAGATCTTGAGTGATTTGCCCGTGTAAATAAGATAATTTATCAGCACCGCAGAGGCTAATAAGTTGATGAGATAACGGACATGCATAAACGCTCGACATAAAAACCTTCTTTGCAATATAAATGAAGTGACATAATAACGCAGTTGTTACGTATGGTACAGACAAGCGCTTATTGGTGCGGGTTTATTCTTTAATGAGAGATTAATAGCTGCTAAATAGGCTTGTGTTTGTTAAACTCGAGTCAATTAAGTATGAGGTTTAAAATGGTTGAAATTCATAGTAAAGCACGTATTCGTTGGGCTTGCCGTCGTGGCATGTTAGAGCTTGATGTTTTGTTTATGCCGTTTGTTGAAGAAGCATACGACTCTTTGAGCGCAGAGCAACAGGCTGTCTTTCAGCGTTTGCTAACAGAAGAAGACCCTGACTTATTTGCATGGTTTATGGGTCATCAAGAATGTAAAGATGAGCAGTTAAACGGTATGGTTTCGCTGATCTTAGACCGAGTTCGTGTATAGGTTTACAGTTACTAATAATAACGCTGACCACAAACCTATTGTGGTCTTTTTTTGCATGCTCAGTTTAATATTATGTTTATTTTTAGATTCGCTACTAGCTATGCTTTTTTGTTTGATAATTAATATATTAGCTGGCTTTTTAGTGTGGCAAAAAGTGTTGGCAATTCATCCAAACCATGGCGTTATAATTCTAGAACCCAAGCTATTTAGGTTTGAGGGTGAAGGTTTAAAAATTCAGGGTGAAATTAGTAAAAAAAGCCGTTTTTATGGCAATAATATATGGCTACATATTAAAGGTTTTAGTAACAACCATTGGCTTATAATTTCAGCCAATGGTGTTAATGAACAAAGCTATGCGCGTCTAAAACGTGCTACTTTAAGCGCGATTAATTGCGTTTTGGAGTCAAAATAGTCGGTGTTGGATTTTCATTTTGTTCAGGGTAATCAATAGTATAATGTAGGCCTCTGCTTTCTTTTCGCTCCATTGCACTTCTAATAATGAGTTCTGACACTTGTACTAAGTTACGAAGCTCAAGCAAGTTATTACTTACTCTAAAGTTTGCATAATAATCATGTATTTCTTGCTGCAGCAACTCAACCCTATGCAGTGCACGTTCTAAGCGTTTAGTAGAGCGTACAATACCTACATAATCCCACATAAATAAACGTAGTTCATGCCAGTTATGGGTAATAACAATTTCTTCATCAGAGTTACTAACACGGCTTTCATCCCAATGAGGTAGAGCCATTGGCTCTGGTGCATGTTCAATTTTACTTAAAATATCTTTAGCTGCAGCGTGGGCAAATACAATACATTCCAATAATGAATTACTTGCCATACGGTTTGCACCATGTAGGCCTGTGTAAGCGACTTCGCCAACAGCATACAAGTTATCGAGATCTGTTTTACCGTTAAAGTCGGTCATTACGCCACCACAAGTGTAATGCGCAGCAGGTACAACTGGGATTGCTTCTTTTGTTATATCAAGCCCTACACTTAGGCATTTTGCGTAAATAGTAGGAAAGTGCTCAATAATAAAGTCTTTATCTTTGTGGCTAATATCTAAATAAACACAATTAGCACCTAAACGCTTCATTTCAAAATCGATTGCGCGTGCCACTATATCGCGTGGAGCAAGTTCTTCACGACTGTCAAAATCTTTCATAAAACGAGTGCCATCAGGTCGTTTTAAATAAGCCCCTTCACCGCGCATAGCTTCTGTAATTAAAAAGTTTTGTAGCTCTGGATGATAAAGGCTCGTTGGATGAAATTGATTAAATTCCATATTGGCAACTTTACAGCCTGCGCGCCATGCCATTGCAATGCCATCACCACTTGATACATCTGGATTAGATGTATACAAATACACTTTGCTTGCGCCACCAGTGGCAAGAGCAACAAATTTAGCTGAAATGGTTTCTACCTTTTTAGCTTTTTTGTTCCACACATACATACCTTCAATGTGTGATCCTGTTTTTCCGGCGCTTTTATCTGTAATTAAATCAATAGCATTGTATTGCTCTAAGAGCGTTATATTCTTATGAATTTTAACTTGGCTAATAAGCGTGGTTTGCACAGCTTTGCCAGTAGCATCGGCTGCATGCAAAATACGACGATGGCTGTGACCGCCTTCACGTGTTAAATGAAAACGCTCTTTTCCTTTGCTATCAAACTCCATATCAAAGGGAACACCTTGGTCGATTAACCACTGTAGGCAATCGTGAGCATTGCTGGCAGTATAATGAACAGCGTCTCTGTCGCATAAACCGCCGCCCGCATCGAGTGTATCTTCAACATGAGATTCTATGCTGTCGTTTTGTTTATCAAATACAGCTGCTATACCACCTTGAGCATATAAAGTAGAACCTTCTGTAAGCGCTCCTTTACTGATCACGGTAACGTTACAATAATTAGCTAGAGATAATGCAAGTGATAAGCCTGCTGCGCCGCTACCTATAATAGCGACATCTGCAATGTGATGTTTATTTTGGTTCATGTCAGAGGTACTTTGCGGTTACAATGCTCGTATAGAGCAATATTTGTTTTTAATATCTGTAGTTGTACCATATTTGTCATACTACTACGTAGTGATTTTAAAGGCTTAGCGCCGTTATTTATCATCTATTTTATAAAAAAATAATATTAAGCAGAACTTTTTATTCATAAAGAGGTCAGAGTATTTGTGAACAATGACGACAATATGAATAACAAGCAAAAATCAGACATAGGAGTACCGGCTCGAATGAGCGAGCAGGAATTAGATTTAGTGCTAGTAAAAAGGGTCCAGCAAGGAGATAAAAACGCCTTCAACCTATTAGTAAAGAAGTATCAAAACAAAATTGCAGGTTTGATCTCACGTTATGTATCAAACCAAGGCGATATTGCTGATGTAGCACAAGAGGCTTTTATTAAAGCTTACCGTGCACTTCCTAACTTTAGAGGTGACAGCGCCTTTTACACGTGGTTATACCGTATTGCCGTTAATTGTGCTAAAAATTACTTAGTAGCCCAGGGGCGTAAGCCGCCAGCAAATGATATAGACGCTGAAGATGCCGAGTTTTATGATTGTGCAGATTCAATGCGATCTAATGCATCTCCTGAAAACCTACTTTTAAGCGAAGAAGTACGCGCTGTTATTTTTAATACGATTGATAGTTTGCCTGAAGATCTTAAAACCGCAATCACCCTTAGAGAAATCGAAGGGATGAGCTATGAAGAAATAGCAGTGGTAATGGATTGCCCTGTCGGGACTGTGCGTTCGCGTATATTTCGTGCCCGTGAAGCAATAGATAACAAATTAAACCCATTAATAGGCGAGTCTTAGTATGACAAAAGCACACCTTAACAAGTTAGATAACGAAGCGTTATCGGCATTACTTGATGGCGAGCAACATCTGACAGATGCAAAAATTGCAGAGCAAGATGTAACTACGTTTGGCCGTTATGCGTTAATTGGTGATGCGATGCGTGCTCAAAAAAATAATAACGACATACATATTGATATTAGCGATCGCGTTGCATTAGCACTAGAAAGCGAGCCTGTTTATGCTGACTTTAGTCAGTCAAAAACACAGCCTCAAGCAATCACTGAGACGGTACAAGATAATAAAGTAGTGGCTTTTAATTGGCGCAAGCCAGTTGCTCAACTAGCAATTGCAGCCAGTGTGGCAATGTTTGCTATTGTGGGCGTTAATACGCTTCCTCAAAGTAACAACGAGCAACAAAGCGAAATTCCATTACTACAAACCACACCGCTGACAGGTATGGCGTCGCCAGTAAGTTACTCATCTGAGCCTGCGCTTGAAAATGCAGAGCAAGGTTTACGTGAATTACAGCAACAACGTATTGGTGCATTAGTCCTTGAGCATCAACGCCAAGCACGAGTTGCGAATTCTTTAGAGACAGCGCAAACTAATACCAAAGCGTCTGAGGAAAAAAACTAATTAAATGAAAGTAATCACTTTTGTTCTGTCGTTGGTAGTAAGCTTTAATGCATTTGCCAACGACACAAATCCTGCCAAAGATTTATTACTAAAAATGGCTAATGCCGTTCACACCCGTAATTTTGACGCTTCGTTTGTGGTTGTCAAAGGTAAAACAATGGAACCCTACCGATGGGTGCATGCTTTACAAGGTGACACAGAACTTGAGCATTTAAGTTTACTTAATGGTGCTGGGCTTGAAATGGTCCGTATTGACAACCAAGTTACTTATTTTGAACCTCAGTCTGAACCATACTCCCTAAAAACAGATTCAATAGCGGGTCCAATTCCTGAAGTGCTTTTTAAAGATATAGATCGCTTAAGCGCGCACTATGATTTTGTATTAGGCGGGAAAGGTCGTATTGCAGGGCGTGCTGCTCAACTAGTTCGCATAGAATCTAAAGACGAGTATAAATATAATTATTGGATTTGGCTGGATATGGAATCGTCGTTATTACTAAAAGCCGCGTACGTTAACCATGAAGGTGAGGCCTTAGAGCAGTTACAGCTTACTCACATTAGTGTGACAGAGCAGCCAGCAGGTATGTTACTTGAAGTGCTCAATCGAAACTTTCCAACGCCTTTACCAAACGATGCACTTATAAACGAAGACAGTACAGCTACTAACTGGCAAATTAGTTGGTTACCGGATGGCTTTGAATTACTAAAATCAGACAGACATAAGCTCGATTTAAATAACGAATTAACAGACTATTACTTGTTCTCTGATGGTTTTGTTGAAATTTCGGTATTTATTCAGCGTCCATTACCGGGTAAGCGTTTAAGTGGTGCACTAACCTCTGGTGCAACGACAGTATATGTGCATAATGGCGGTAATTTTGATGTATCGGTTGTTGGTAATGTACCGAGTATGACCGCAAAAGCGATTGCTGAGTCAGTTACCCGCGCATTATAAACGATTCGTAAGGATTGTTATGATTGAACAAACCCTCACTGTTGTGGCCCTCGATGGCCACATTGCTCATTTAGAAGCACAACAAAAACAAGCTTGTGAAGGCTGCAATGGTCGTTGCGGCTCACAAGTGTTTGGTAAGCTATTTGGCACTGCAAAAAAAACCTTCCCTTATAAATTTGAATCCTCTGTTGAAGTAGGACAAAAGGTAACCTTGTCACTTGATGATAGTCACGTCGTTAAGCATGCATTTGCGGTATACATGCTACCACTGCTTTTAAGTCTGGTTTTTGCACTGATTGCAGCGCAATTATTTATGTCTTGTGAAGGTTGGCAAATTTTAGCAGCAGCTTTAGGTGGTGTTACTGGTTTCTTTATAGCTAAAACTCGCGTGAAATCGCTAAAGCACGATATAAAAGTTATAAAAATTCACCCAATTAGTATTCCTTTAACTCAAATAGATGGTGATTGACGCCAATTAAATGTAAAATTGCCGTTTTATACCAAAGTAACTTGGAAATACAGGGAATAGTGGTTTTTTAAATTATTTTATCTAGCTGAATTATGTAAGTTAAATAAATTTAACTTATTGTTATTCAATAAATAAAATGGTTTTAATCAATATTAAAAAGCATTCGTGATGTTTGTAATTTACAAACTGAGCTTATGGCATCCTACAGCAAGTATTTTCAAGTCACTTAGGTATTCATATTTAGTCCATTAAAATAGAAGTATAGAATCCAGTTTATGAAGCATATCCGTAATTTTTCGATCATCGCCCATATTGACCATGGTAAATCGACCCTTTCAGATCGTTTGATCCAAGTTTGTGGCGGTTTAACCGACCGTGAAATGCAAAAACAAGTTTTGGATTCAATGGATATTGAGCGCGAACGTGGTATTACCATTAAAGCGCAAAGTGTAACGTTGAATTACAAAGCGAACGATGGCGAAACTTATCAACTTAATTTCATTGATACTCCAGGACACGTTGATTTTACATATGAAGTATCGCGTTCTTTAGCTGCATGTGAAGGTGCACTACTCGTTGTCGATGCAGGCCAAGGCGTTGAAGCACAAACATTAGCTAACTGTTACACCGCTATTGAAATGGAATTAGAAGTAATTCCAGTACTTAACAAAATCGATTTACCGCAAGCGGATCCTTTGCGCGTTGCAGAAGAAATTGAAGAAATTATTGGTATTGATGCCCTTGATGCAGTTCAATGTAGCGCTAAAACGGGTGTAGGTATTGCCGAAGTTCTTGAAATGATTGTTAGAGATGTTCCGCCGCCAGTAGGCGATACAGATGGACCTCTACAAGCACTTATTATCGATTCTTGGTTTGACCCATACCAAGGCGTTGTATCATTAGTGCGTATTAAGCACGGTGAATTACGCACTGGCGACAAAATAAAAATAATGTCGAATGAGCATATACATACTGCCGACCAAGTGGGTGTGTTTACACCTAAGCAAACTAACACCGGTATTTTAAGAACAGGTGAAGTAGGGTTTGTTATTGCTGGCATCAAAGAGATACATGGTGCGCCAGTAGGCGATACTATAACTCATCAAAAAAATGCGGCTCCACTTCGTTTACCTGGTTTTCAAAAAATTAAGCCTCAGGTTTATGCAGGTATGTTCCCAATTGCATCAGATGAGTATGAATCATTCCGTGATGCGCTTAATAAATTAAGCTTAAACGATGCGTCGTTATTCTTTGAACCAGAGAATTCAACTGCATTAGGTTTTGGTTTCCGCTGTGGCTTTTTAGGTATGCTACACATGGAAATCATTCAAGAGCGTTTAGAGCGTGAATACGATATTGATTTAATTACAACGGCACCTACGGTAATCTATGAGATAGTTACTAAAGAAGGTACATTCCAGATTGATAACCCGTCTGATTTACCTGCAGTAAACGATATTTTAGAAATTCGTGAGCCGATTGTTGAAGCTAATATTTTGGTACCACAAGAATACTTAGGTAATGTTATTACTTTGTGTATTGAAAAACGCGGCAGCCAAACAAAAATGACCTATCACGGAAAGCAAGTAGCTGTTACGTACGAGCTACCTATGGCTGAAGTGGTAATGGACTTTTTTGATAAATTAAAATCAACAAGCCGTGGTTTTGCATCGCTTGATTATAACTTTAAACACTTTCAAACATCAGATATGGTGCGTGTTGATATTTTAATCAATAGTGAGCGTGTTGACGCACTTGCGATTATTGTTCACCGCGATGGTGCTCAGTCTCGTGGTCGTCAGTTAGCTGATGCATTAAAAGAGCTTATTCCTCGTCAAATGTTTGATATTGCGATTCAAGCAGCGATTGGACAACACGTTATTGCACGTACTACGGTAAAACAGTTACGTAAAAACGTAATTGCTAAGTGTTACGGTGGCGATGTGAGTCGTAAGAAAAAGCTACTTAAAAAGCAAAAAGATGGTAAAAAACGTATGAAGCAAGTAGGTAATGTTGAAGTGCCTCAAGAAGCGTTTTTAGCTATTTTAAAAGTTGGTAAATAAAAACAAAGGATTATAAATGGCTGGTTATTTTTCAGTTTTATTGGTGCTATTAACCTTAGGCTCAGGCTTAATATGGTTAATAGATCACTTAATGTATGCACCTAAAAGACAGGAGCGCTTAGCGATAGCGCAAACGTCTGCTGGAGCTCCGTTAGATGAAGAAACTGCGGCATTAATTGCACCAGAACCAGTACTAACAGAAACAGCAAAGTCGATTTTCCCGATGATTGCAGCAATTACTATTTTTAGATCATTTATTTTTGAACCGTTTCAAATTCCATCTGGTTCAATGATGCCTACACTGTTAGTGGGTGACTTTATTTTAGTACAAAAGTATTCATATGGAATAAAAGACCCAGTTTGGCGCACTCAGTTAGTTGATATCGGTGAGCCTGAACGTGGTGATATTGTTGTTTTTAAATACCCTTTAGATGAAAGTGTTGACTATATTAAACGTACGATTGGTTTACCTGGCGATAAAATTGTTTATCGTGATAAACGTTTATATATTCAGCCAAACTGTAAAGAAGGCGAAACCCAACAGGGTGAGCTTTTATGTAATGAATTCAATAAAATTGATTTTAAACTAATTAATGATAACGAATTTAAACAAGGCCCAATGCCTCTAGCTCGTGTGAATGAAAATTTAACAACAGTTACGCATGATATATTAATCAACCCACAAGCGCCTGAAAGAAAAGGGCGTTACTATCAGCAACCGGGCACGCCTTCTGATGAATGGACTGTTCCTGCTGATCATTATTTTATGATGGGTGATAACCGCGACAACAGCCAAGATGGTCGCTTTTGGGGCTTTGTACCAAAAGAAAACTTGGTGGGTAAAGCTGTCTTTATATGGATGAGTTTTGAATTTGAGAATGGCCCTGATGATATTTTACCAGGATGGGTTCCAACTGGTGTTCGCTTTGAACGCCTAGGTAATATTCAGTAACGATGAAAAAAAATGTAACAGAATTATATAAAAAAATTGGCTATGAATTCGCTGATCAAGGTTTACTTGAACAAGCAATGACGCACCGCAGCCACAAAGGCCAACATAATGAGCGACTAGAATTTTTAGGCGACTCGATTTTAAGCTTTGTGATTGCCAATGCACTTTATGCCAAATTCCCTAAAGCGCGTGAAGGCGATTTAAGTCGCATGCGCTCAACACTTGTGCGTGGTCAAACGCTTGCCGAGTTTGGTCTTGAATTTGGTCTAGGCGATTATTTACGCTTAGGGCCGGGCGAGCTTAAAAGTGGCGGTTTTCGTCGCGAGTCAACGCTTGCTGATGCAGTAGAAGCTATTATAGGCGCTGCATTTCTAGATTCAGGTATCGACAGTTGTGGCGATCTTATATTGGCGTGGTACCAATCACGTTTGGATGCTATTTCACCAGGGCTTAACCAGAAAGATCCTAAAACCCTGCTGCAAGAGTATTTACAAGCCCGTAAATTATCGTTACCGGGCTACACAGTGGTTGATACACAAGGCCAAGCACACAATCAAACATTCACGGTTGAATGTATTGTTGATGGAATGGATAGCATAATTTCTGTTGGTAGCTCGCGCCGTAAGGCCGAACAAAAAGCTGCTGAAAAAGCATTGAAGATACTTAAAAATGAACCTTGATACCTTAATACAGCCTCATGAACGTGATGTAGATACATTTTGTGGAATGGTGGCGATTGTCGGTCGACCAAACGTAGGTAAATCGACTTTGCTTAATGAAATCATTGAGCAAAAAGTGAGTATTACCTCACGTAAACCACAAACTACACGTCATCGTATTATGGGTATTCATACCGTAGATAAACACCAAGCGGTATACATAGATACACCGGGTCTACACGTTGAAGAAAAGCGTGCTATTAACCGTTTAATGAATCGAGCAGCGTCTAGTTCTATCGGCGATGTAGAGCTTATTATTTTTGTCGTTGAAGGCACTCATTGGAATGCAGATGACGATATGGTACTTAATAAAGTATCACAAAGTGGTAAGCCTGTATTATTGGTTATTAATAAAATTGACCAAGTTAAAGACCGTGATCTTGTATTGCCTCATATGAAGTGGTTAAGTGACAAGTTTGATTTTGTTGGAATTATGCCAGTATCAGCAACGCAAGGTAAAAACGTTGATTTAATCAAAGCAGAAGTAACTAAACGCTTACCTCCTTGCGAATTTTACTTTCCTGAAGATTATGTAACTGACCGTTCGATGCGCTTTATGGCAGCTGAAGTTATCCGTGAAAAGCTAATGCGTTTTATGGGTGAAGAACTACCGTATTCTGTGACTGTTGAAATTGAGCAGTTTAAATGGCAAGACAACGGTATTTGGCACATCAATGGGTTAATTCTTGTTGAGCGCGAAACACAAAAACGCATGGTTATTGGTAATAAAGGCGAAAAGCTAAAAACCATTGGCCGTGAAGCTCGTAAAGACATAGAAGAAATGCTTGATAACAAAGTATTTTTAGAGCTTTGGGTTAAAGTTAAGTCGGGTTGGGCTGATGATGAACGTGCACTAAGAAGCTTAGGTTACAGTGAAGACTAAACCAAGCAGTAGCTTAGTGAATGGATAGCGACTTCTACACCGCGTATTTATTACATCGGCGTCCTTATAGTGACTCCCAAGTAATGTTAGATATGCTTGTAGAAGGCGTTGGCCAGTTAAGAATGCTGGCTCGAATTAGTGGTCGCCAGGCCACTAAACATAAAGCACAACTTCAGCCGTTCCAGGCACTCCTTGTTAATTACAGTGGCAAGTACGATTTAAAATATATCAATAAGTTTGAACTGCATGGTAACCCGCACTTTTTAAAAGGTGATGAGCTTTATTGTGGTTTTTATTTGAATGAGCTGACTAATCGCATCGTTCCTGTTAATGAGCCAATTGAACAAGTATTTGAGCTATATAAATCTCACCTAGGAAACCTAAACAGCGGAGCCAATTTACAAGAAGTGCTTCGCTCGTACGAATTTCAATTATTGGAATTACTCGGTTATGGTGTGGATTTTAGTTTTGATGCCAGTGGTGAACCAATAGATGAAAAGCAGACGTATAGTTATTTCCCCGAACTTGGTTTTTTAGTACAAGAAGATACGCGTTCTGGATTTAGTGGCAAACAACTTAACGCCATAGCAAATCATGACTTTAGCCAAAGTGATGTGCTATATATGGCAAAGCAATTAAGTCGCTATTTATTAAAACCCTTATTAGGTAGTAAACCATTAAAAAGCCGTGAGCTATTTATGGCCTCTCAATAAACGTAATTTTACAGGTAAGAAAATGAAAGATATTCTTTTGGGTGTAAACGTAGATCATATTGCAACACTTCGTCAAGCGCGTGGAACAAGTTACCCAGATCCAGCCCATGCAGCCAGTGTAGCAGAGCATGCAGGCGCAGACGGTATTACGATTCACTTACGTGAAGACAGACGCCATATTCAAGATCGCGACGTTTATGTGATGGCTAAAACCATCCAAACTCGCATGAATCTTGAAACCGCTGTTACCGACGAAATGATAAAAATAGCGCTTGAAGTAAAACCTGAGTACGTGTGTTTAGTACCTGAAAAGCGCGAAGAGTTAACCACCGAGGGCGGCTTAGATGTAGCGGGTAATATAGATAAAATTAAAGCCGCAACAAAAACGCTTACCGACGCGGGTATTAAAGTATCGCTATTTATTGATGCAGATAAAGCCCAACTAGATGCAGCCAAAGAATGTGGTGCTCCTTATGTAGAAATACACACAGGCGCGTATGCTGATGCAACAAATGATACTGATTTACACAAAGAGTTAGAGCATATTCGTGAAGGTGTTAAATACGCAGCAAGCTTAGGTTTGATTGTTAACGCTGGCCATGGTCTTCATTATCATAACGTTAAACCCATTGCCGCGATGCCTGAGATTTATGAGCTAAATATTGGCCACGCTATTATTGCTCGTGCAGCGATAGATGGACTCGATAAAGCCGTACGCGATATGAAACGATTAATGATTGAAGCAAGAATGTAATACGAATCTACATAAGCATTTAAAAAGCTTAATAAAAAAAACGCGGTAAATACCGCGTTTTTTTGTATCTAAAATTCAAAGCTTATCTTTGTAGCTCAGTTACGCTTGCATCAGCAAGTAAGTTTTCAAGCTCGTCCTGTAACTCAAATAATTCAGGTTCAATATTCTCTAACAAGCATTTATTTTTAAGTGATGTTTCAATTGTTTCTGCGAGTGATTTAAGTTTAGGTACACCAGTGTAGCAACATGCGCCATGAAACTTGTGGACAATACTTAAGACTTGCTGACAATCATTACTCTCTATCGCTTTAGCAAGCAATGTAAGAGTTTCAGGGACGCTTAGAAGTAGCATATTAAGCATCTCTAGCGCTAACTCGCTCTTTCCGCCAGCACGCTGCAGGGCTTGTGCCCAATCAATTCGACTACTTTGAAATGGTGCAGGACTTTGTGGTGTATCTGTTTTAGCTTTATCGCGATTAACTGGGGTCTGTGGACTATGGTCGCTAATAATTTGTTTAAGCATATCTTCATCAATAGGCTTAGTTAAATAGCCTTTAAAGCCATCTTTTAGTAGTTGCTCTTTTTCGCTTTGAAGGGCGTGTGCCGTTACAGCGATAATGGGTGTATCTTCATTAAGTGATGATTCTTGTATAAGCTTACATGCGGTTATACCGTCCATAATTGGCATCTGAATATCCATAAAAATTATGTCGTATTTATGACTTTTACTTAAGCTGTATGCTTGTGAACCATTATGTGCCGTTTCAATTACTTCAATCTGCTCACTTAATAAAGTATGGAGAAGTTTTAAGTTGGCATCGTTATCATCAACAACTAATACTTTTAACGGCAGCAAAGTTTGATCGTTTTGTTCAATATTATGAGTAGGGTGGTCAAGCCTGTAAGGTGCAGCAAGTACTTCACATAACTTACGGTGATTAAGTGGTTTACTTAAACACGCATCAGCACCGCTGCCTATAAAGGCTTCTCGCATATTGTGCGATACAGTATTAAGCATTAAATATAAGTAATCAGTAGATTCACGCACGGCTTTCACATAGCTTTTTAGTTGCTGCATATCATCAACTGATGCCATATGGCCAATTAAGCAAACATCATATTTATGTTCAGTATTTTTTATAGCGTCTAAAAAGCTAGTCTCATTAAAACATGCCGTTACGCTTGATTCCCACTGAGTCAATAACGAAAGTACAGCGTGATGTGTATGCTCGTGTGGCTCTAAATACAAAATACGTTTACCAATGAGCGATTTAGTCGGTAAGTCGTTAGTAAATACATGATTGGGCAAACTAAACACACTATTGAATGTAAAACAGGTACCGTTACCTGGTGCAGAGTTTAATGTTATGCGGCCATTCATCGCTTCAACAATATGCTTGGTAATAATGAGGCCAAGACCTGTACCACCAAACTTACGTGTAATGCTTGAGTCTGCTTGCCCAAATGGAGTAAATAAAGAGTCTTGCTTATCCATAGGTATACCCACGCCAGTATCTGTTACTGACACAAGTAAAGAAGTACGTTCGTCATCGAGTAACCGATGGCTTATGTCGACCTTAATGGAGCCTTTTTCAGTAAATTTAATCGCATTACTTAATAGGTTTATCAGCACTTGTTTAAAGCGAGTGGGATCGCCCGTTAAGTCATCTGGTACTTGTTGGTTAATGTAAATGGATAGCTCTAATTGCTTATCGTGTGCGCTAGGAGCGAGTAGTGTCATCACTTCATTTACAGCATCACGAAGTTGAAACTGAATCGACTCAAGTTCCATTGCACCCGCTTCTAGTTTGGAGAAATCTAGAATGTCGCTAATAATAGTCATTAAACTATTTGCTGATAGCATAATAGTATCGAGATAATCTTTTTGATGTTTATTCAGCGGTGTTTTATAAAGCTGGCGTGTAAATCCAATAACACCATTTAGCGGAGTACGAAGTTCGTGACTCATTTTAGCTAAAAAGTCTGATTTTACGCGGTTAGCATCTTGAGCTTCTTTTTTTGCAAATGAGAGCTCTATATTTGAAGTTTCGTATTGCTCTAGTGTTTCACGGTAGTCGCTAGTTGCTTGGTCAATATTTTTTTGCATTTCATCTTTTTGCATCACCATAGTGTGAGCAATGGTATTTAAGCCTTCTCGCAATAGCTCAAATTCACCTATCATGTTGTCGTTAAGGCCAGTACTTCTTTTACCTTCAACTAACTTGTCGGTTGCAAGTACTAACTTATTAAGCGGCGTCATAAACATGCGGCTTAACCTTAAAGCTAAAATTGCTGCAAACACCAATGATAAAATAATTACAATACCGCTAATTAATAAAGCACGTTGCTGCCCTATAACCGCTTGGTCTTTGTTTAGCTGTATAATAACGGTGCCCAGAGATGACTGAAAAGCAGATGGATCCCATTTAGAGTCGTGACTTGTATGGTTAATAATGGGGGTGAAGAATGTAACAAGCTCATCTGACTTTTGCACATGGGTCGTTTTTAAATTTATGAGCGTCTTTTGATTAATTAACTTTTCAAATGAGCGGTGATAATTACTCGTCATTAATAGCGCATTATTTTTATCAAAAATTGCAATCGACTTAATTGTAGGGGAGTGCTTGTTATGTGTGTAGCTTATAAGGCGATTCAATAGCTGTTTGTTTTTTTCGAGCATGGGTTGCTCAAGCGCAATAGCAAGGGGCTCAGAAATAGTAGTACCTTGCTGATATAAAATTTCATCAAGCTCAATGTAACGATTTATTGTAAAATAGCCACCAAGTAGTAATCCTATGATCACCGTTGGGATCAGGGTCAGTGTTAAAACAGAATCGCGTAAGCCTAATTTGGTCATAATGGGAGCGTTTTATCGTTATTAGTATGATTTGAGTATATACGGTTCAACACGCATTCTAAAGCATCTAAATATAGGTGCTTCATAAATAAACTGAAGGTAATGCCTAATGGCGCAAATTTTTAAAGCGAAAAAAAAACCGCTTAAGCAACAAACATTAGAATTAAATATAACGGGAATGGATCATCAAGGGCGTGGCATTGCTAAGCATAATAATAAAGTATGCTTTGTAAGCGGTGCATTACCAAATGAAACAGTTAAAGCAATGCTCGTCGAAGATAAAGCTAAATACAGCAGTGCAAAAGTAATTAAAGTTATTAAAGCGAGTGAATCAAGAGTAGACGCTTTTTGTGAGCACTATAATCAGTGTGGTGGCTGCCAATTACAGCATTTAGAAGTAAGCCAACAAGTTGTAGAAAAACAAACTGCAGTTACTCAGCTATTTAGTAAGTTTGCTAAATTAAACAGCTTAAACTGGCAAGCTCCATTATTAAGTAAGTCTGTGCATTACAGGCGCAGCGCTCGCATAGCCGTTATGTTTGATAAAGCAGCAAAAAAAATGCGTGTGGGTTACAGAGCCAGTGGTTCAAAAAATATTGTCAGTATTAATAAATGTGCAGTACTTGATGAAGTATTTGCAGATGTTTTTACACTTTTTGATGGTTTAATTAATCAACACAAAGCGCTGCACAGTATAAGCCATTTACAGTTATGCCAAAGTGATGAGAAAAACTTTGTTGTTATTCGTCACACTAAAGCAATTAACGATGATACAAAGGCTTTGGTTGAGCACATAACAAAAAGCCAACAGTTTGAAGTTGTATGGCAAAGCGAGAACGATGTAATTGAGCATTCACACTTAGCCATGCCGTTTTATTATCTTAAAGAGTTTGATCTAAAATTTGAATTTGGTTTAGGTAATTTTATTCAGGTAAATGCGCAAGTTAACGAAGCTATGTTAAAGCAAGCCGCAAATTGGCTTGATTTAAAAGGTGATGAAAATTTATTGGATTTATTTTGTGGCATTGGTAATTTCTCATTAGTGTTGGCAAAACAAGCAAAATCTGTAATTGGCGTAGAAGGTGTGACTTCAGCGGTTGCAATGGCTGCTCAAAATGCGCAAACTAACTCTATTACCAATGCGCAGTTTCATTGCTTTGATTTAACGCAAAGCATACAGAGCGCCCCATGGTTTAGTAAAAACTTAGATGTGCTTGTACTCGATCCTTCTAGGACTGGTGCAATGGCTGTATTAGAGCAATTATCTTTAAAGCAGTTTAAAACTATTTTATATGTCTCTTGTGACCCTGTTACTTTAGCCCGTGACAGCGCAATTATTTCACAAGCTGGCTTTGATCTTAATAAAATTGGGCTAATGAATATGTTCCCTCATACAGGGCATATTGAAACTATGGCGTTATTTCAACGGAGGTAGAACGCATTATGGTAGCTACACGACAATCACATCAACAAGATGAGACAACAGATTTTAGCACTCGGCTTTCATTTCTTGCCTTGTCTGAAGAAAAAACAGAGCTACTTACTAAAGCGCAAGCGCTCTGCGTAAAATGTGATAATGAAAGCAGGCAAACTACTGCAATCGAAATGGTTGAAATTTTAGCTGAGCTAAATCTCGACCCCGAATCGTTAGCTACTGCGTATTTAACCCCGTATTTTTTAAACGATTTAATATCACTAGAAACCATAGAAGAGCAGCTTGGTAGTAATATAGCCATGCTGTTAACTGGGGTTGCACAAATGGCCACTATTAGTACTTTATCGCATCAAGGTAAAGGAACTATGCAAGTTGATAATATTCGAAAAATGTTATTAACCATGGTTGAAGATGTGCGCGCCGTGGTCATTAAGCTTGCCGAGCAGGTATGTCATTTACGTAATGTAAAAAATGCGGATGAAGAAGACCGCGTCATTGCCGCTAAAGAAACGGCTGATATTTTTGCACCATTGGCAAACAGATTAGGAATAGGGCAATTAAAGTGGGAACTGGAAGATTTATCGTTTAGATATTTGCACCCAGGCACCTATAAAAGCATAGCCAAACAACTTGACGACAAACGTCTTACGCGCGAAGCCTATATGGAAGATATGGTTGAGCAAGTAAAAAACCGTTTAAGTGAAGCGGGCATAGAGGCCCAAGTTTATGGCCGCCCCAAGCACATTTACAGCATTTATAAAAAAATGCAGCAAAAAAACTACGAGTTTGATCAGCTTTTTGATATTCGTGCAATGCGTATCGTTGTTGAACGCCTACAAGATTGTTATGGAGCGCTGGGTATTGTGCACACCAATTGGCGTCATCTTAATAAAGAGTTTGACGACTATGTAGCAACCCCAAAACAAAACGGCTATCAGTCAATCCATACCGTAGTATTTGGGCCTGAAGGTAAAACAGTAGAAATACAAATTCGTACCAGCGATATGCATCAAGATGCTGAGTTGGGTGTGGCTGCACACTGGATGTACAAAGAAGGTGCATTACCGGGACGCGGCTCGGGTTATGAGCAAAAAATTAGCTGGTTGCGTAAGTTACTTCAATGGCAAGAAGAAGTGGTTGATGGTGGCGATTTAGCAGAAGAGCTTAAAAACCAAGTAGTAGAAGACCGCGTATACATATTTACCCCAAGCGGCGATATTATCGATTTACCACTTGGCGCTACACCACTTGATTTTGCTTACTACATTCACTCAAATGTAGGGCATCGTTGTATTGGCGCAAAAATTTTCGGCAAAATAGTGCCGTTCACGCATCAACTTACAACTGGGGATCAGGTAGAAATACTGACCCAAAAACAACCAAATCCAAGTCGTGATTGGTTAAACCCGTCATTAGGATACATTAAGTCATCGCGCGCTAGAGCCAAAATTCATCACTGGTTTAAACAGCTCGACCGCGACAAAAACTTAAGTGCGGGGAAAGAAATTCTCGACAGTGAATTACAAAAGCTTAATTTAACATACAAAGATTTAGAGCCAGCCATCAAGCGTTTTAACTTTAAAGAACTTGATGACTTAATGGTTGCAATTGGTGCGGGCGATGTACGCCTCAATCAAATGCTTAACTTTGTAAGTGATCGGACAGAAGATGAACCGGTTATTCGTATTAAAGCGCCTAGCAAAGTAACCGGTGACAAAAACGGCATAGTGGTTGATGGCGTTGGTAGCTTAATGAGCCATGTAGCAAAATGCTGTCGTCCTGTCCCTGGCGATGAAATAATAGGTTATATAACGCAAGGTCGAGGGATAGGTGTTCATAAGGAAGACTGTGATTCGTTTAATAACTTAAAAAATCAGCATCCAGAGCGTGTTATTTCGGTAAGTTGGTCTGAAGATATCAACGGCTCGTACGCACTAAGTATTAAAATAGAAGCCACCGATCGTTCAGGGCTAATACGCGATATAAGCTCAGTACTTGCTAACGAAAAAGTAAATGTTTTAAACATGAACGTAAATACGGTTGAAGATAATCAGTTAGCTATATTTACGATGCAAATAGAAGTACATGACTTATCTGGTACTAACCGTGTTCTTTCTAAGTTACACCAAATTGAAGGTGTACACGATGCCAAGCGTGGTCATTAATCATGAATGATAATGCAGCGCTTACACAGCTTCTTAGCATAATGAAAACACTGCGAGATCCCAAGGGCGGTTGCCCGTGGGATCTTAAACAAGATTTTAAATCTATTGTGCCGCATACACTAGAAGAAGCATACGAAGTTGCCGACTGTATTGAGTCAGGCAACTTAGGTGAGCTTAAAGGTGAATTGGGTGATTTGTTATTTCAAATTATTTTTTATGCGCAGCTTGCACAAGAGCAAAATCTATTTGATTTTAATGATGTAGTGGAGCAATTAAACGATAAGCTTACACGTCGCCACCCGCATGTATTTGGCGATAAAAAAGAGCTAACAGACGAGCAGCTATCGCAACAGTGGCAAACAATCAAAGCACAAGAACGCAGTGCTAGAGCGCAAACAAAATTACCTTCTTTTTGGCAAGATATTCCTGCCAATATGCCAAGCTTAAGTAAAGCCAAAAAAATTCAACAACGGGTTGCCGCACTTGGTTTCGATTGGCCAACGTATCATGGTGCACTTGATAAAGTGAGCGAAGAAGTGCTTGAAGTAAAAGAAGCGATTGAGCAAGACCCGTTATCTGATCATACAGCGGAAGAACTCGGCGACTTACTTTTTGCCACTGTTAATGTTGTACGCCATGTTAAACGAGACCCCGAACAGCTGCTTCGTAGCGCTAATGATAAGTTTTCAGTGCGTTTTGAAAAGGTAAACGCCTATTTGTATGCGCAAGGCAAAAGCTTAGATACAGCCACCTTTGAAGAAATGGACAGTGCATGGGATGCAATTAAAAAAGTAAAATAGGCTTAATGTTAAATAGTGCACATTTTTTGTGCGCGCATTAGCTAATTTTAGCTGGATTGATAAGCAGTGTTTTGGTACAATTTCGCCCCGTCTTGATGATATACCCTTAGGCTCTTCTTTGGGTGTTATATTCCTTTTAATTCCTGATATTCTAGGGTTCGCATGAGTACAAAATTTATCTTCGTTACTGGCGGAGTTGTTTCTTCGTTGGGTAAAGGTATTGCCGCAGCTTCACTGGCCGCTATTTTAGAAGCCCGTGGTTTAAATGTTACCATTTTAAAGCTGGATCCTTACATCAACGTTGACCCAGGCACAATGAGCCCAATTCAACACGGTGAAGTTTACGTTACAGAAGACGGCGCAGAAACTGACCTTGATTTAGGTCACTACGAGCGTTTTATTCGTACCAAAATGACTAGTCGTAATAACTTCACACAAGGCCGTGTATATGAAGACGTATTACGTCGTGAGCGCCGTGGTGAATACCTAGGCGCTACTATTCAGGTTATTCCACATATCACTAACGATATTAAGCAACGTGTATACGACGGTGCTGAAGGTTATGATATTGCTATTGTAGAAATTGGCGGCACTGTAGGTGATATAGAATCACAACCGTTTATTGAAGCAATTCGTCAGATGGGAACTGAAATTGGCCGCGAACGCGCGCTATTTATTCACTTAACGTTAGTGCCATTTTTAGGCCCTGCCGGTGAAGTTAAAACGAAACCAACACAGCACTCTGTTAAAGAGTTACGCTCAGTAGGTATTCAACCAGATATTCTTATTTGTCGTTCAGACCGTAAACTACCTAATAATGAGCGTGCAAAAATCTCATTATTCACAAACGTAGAAGAAAAAGCGGTTATTTCACTACCTGACGTAGACAGCATTTATAAAATTCCTGCGTTATTAAAAACGCAAGAATTAGATAACTTCGTATGTCGTCGTTTTCACTTAGATCCACCTGAAGCTGATTTAGCTGAGTGGGAACAAGTACTTTATCAAGAGTCTAACCCAACGGGTGAAGTGACCATTGGTATGGTTGGTAAGTATATTGAATTACCAGATGCATACAAATCGGTTAACGAAGCATTAAAGCATGCGGGCCTTAAAAACCGTTTAACAATTAATATTGAATATGTAGATTCACAAGACTTAGAAAGCAAAGGTGTTGAATTACTTTCACACTTAGATGCTATTTTAGTACCAGGTGGATTTGGCGGTCGTGGTGTTGAGGGTAAAATCTTAGCGGCTAAATACGCACGCGAAAATAAAGTACCATACCTAGGTATTTGTTTAGGCATGCAAGTAGCATTAATTGAATACGCACGTAATGTTGCAGGTTTAACGGATGCAAACTCTACAGAGTTTAATGCAAATTCAGAAGCGCCAGTAGTTGGCTTAATTACTGAATGGCTAGATGCTGAAGGTAATGTTGAAACACGTAGCGAAAAATCTGATTTAGGTGGCACTATGCGTTTAGGCGCACAAAAATGTCATTTAACACCAGGTTCTAAAGTACGCGAAGTATATGGCAGCGACGAAATAGTTGAACGCCATCGCCATCGCTACGAAGTAAATAATAACTTTGTAGAAATACTTGAAAAAGCAGGCTTAAGCTTTACTGGTTTATCAGAAGATAAAAAACTGGTAGAAATTATCGAAAATAAAGATCACCCATGGTTTATTGCCGCGCAGTTCCACCCGGAATTCACGTCAACTCCACGTGATGGTCATCCGTTATTTGAAGGGTTTGTAGCAGCCGCGCATATCCACCAAAAAGCGAATTCGTAATTTTAAAAGCCGTGCATATTGCACGGCTTTTTTGTTTTAAGGGCTGACTAAGCTATATAAAACGTAGTAAAGTTAGCTGAACTCACCATTTTGGGAATATAGAGGAATCAAGATGTCAGAAATCGTAAAAGTAATCGGTCGCGAAATTATGGACTCGCGTGGTAACCCAACTGTTGAAGCAGACGTACATTTAGCAGATGGCTCTTGGGGTCGTGCAGCAGCACCTTCAGGCGCATCTACTGGTACTCGTGAAGCATTAGAGTTACGCGACGGTGATAAATCACGTTACTTAGGTAAAGGTGTATTAAAAGCAGTTGGTTATATCAATAACGAAATTGCTGATGCTTTAAAAGGCCAAAGTGCATTAGATCAAAGCGCTGTAGATAAAGTGATGCTAGATTTAGACGGTACCGAAAATAAAGAAAAATTAGGTGCAAACGCAATCTTAGCTGTATCACTAGCAACTGCGAAAGCAGCTGCACAGTCTAAAAAAGTTGAGCTTTATGAACATATCGCTGACTTAAACGGCACGCCAGGTGTTTACTCTATGCCACTTCCAATGATGAACATCATCAATGGTGGTGAACATGCAGATAACTCTGTAGATATTCAAGAATTCATGATCCAACCTGTTGGCGCTAAAAACTTCCGCGAAGGCCTACGTATGGGTGCTGAAGTATTCCATAGCCTTGCTAAAGTACTTAAAGCTGATGGTCATTCAACAGCGGTTGGCGATGAAGGTGGTTTTGCACCAAACCTTGCATCTAACGAAGCGGCTCTTGCTGCAATTAAAGTCGCTGTTGCAAACGCAGGTTACGAGCTAGGTAAAGATATTACTTTAGCGATGGATTGTGCTGCGTCTGAGTTCTACGACAAAGAAGCAAACATCTACGACCTTAAGGGTGAAGGCAAAAAATTCACTTCTGAAGAATTTAACTTCTTCTTACAAGATCTTACTAATCAGTACCCAATCGTTTCTATTGAAGATGGTCTTGATGAGTCTGATTGGGATGGATTTGCACATCAAACTAAACTAATGGGTGATAAAATCCAATTAGTAGGTGATGATTTATTTGTAACAAATACTAAGATTTTAAAACGTGGTATCGACAACGGTATTGCTAACTCAATCTTAATTAAGTTTAACCAAATCGGTTCTTTAACTGAAACTTTAGCTGCAATCAAAATGGCTAAAGACGCTGGTTTTACTGTTGTTATTTCTCACCGTTCTGGTGAAACTGAAGATTCAACAATTGCTGATTTAGCGGTTGGTACTGCTGCAGGTCAAATTAAAACAGGTTCACTGAGCCGTTCTGACCGTGTTGCAAAGTACAACCAATTGCTACGTATTGAAGAGCAATTAGGTGATAAAGCACCGTACAACGGTCTTAAAGAAGTTAAAGGTCAGTAATTCTATTTTATATAGAATCTAATTTTTAATTTTAGATGATAAAATCCTCGCATAAGCGGGGATTTTTTATGCCTGATACTTTTTCAAAGAGATGAGAATAAGTTGTAGGGTTAAGCTTGCTGGCGCGCGCACAGAGCGAAAGAGGGTGGCGGCAATAATATTAAAGGTTACTTAAGTTTTAATATTTTATAACACAGTTAAAGCTGAAACTGCTGCTTTAAAATATCACCTGTAAAACTGGTTTTTAAGTAAAAGCCACGGGGTAGGGTTTTAATTATTTGCCCATTTGGACCAATAGCATCAGTCACTATTTTACTATGAGCAGCTTTAGGGCGTATTTGCATCGCATCGCCTAAATGGCCTGATATTTCGTCGACTCTACCTAGCGCAATTAGCTCCATTTGCTCTTCCCAGTCGCGCTGTAATAAAGCGTCTTGTTCAAACGTGGGTTGCCACAAAAAGCCGCTGCCGATGGTTCTATCAAACGGGGCAATATCACGTTCGCTTAAAATTGGCAGCCATAAAACATGATTTAGTTTTTTACGTACAGAGCTGGTATGCCAAGTCATTCCTGTAACGTTCATTAAAGGTGTAACCGATACAAACGTAGTTTCCAGTGGCCTACCTTTATAGGAAATAGGGAGTGTTTTTAGCTCAATTCCTAAATCTTCAAAATCCGGAACTGGTTTTGAGCCCGCAGTAGCACCTAGTACGTATTCAATTAACTGACCAGTCCAACCTTTTTCGCGCAGTAAATCATCTGGCGTTTTAAAATTATACTTGTTAGCAAGCTGCCCTAGAGTTAATCCGGCAATATTATTAACGCGTTGCATTAAATCGTTAATTGAGTGTGGTTTTGTAGGTCGCATGTCATGCCAATCTTATTAAAATATGAATATTATAGAGGTTTAACAACTCACTAACTACGTTGAAATTACTTATGCGGAGAAACTGCATATGATAGTTTTTTGTTATTGAGCTACTTTTTATTGCAATTATAAATATCAATTCAACGTAATTAGTATTCTTAATTTCGGTTGTATAAATATCATAGCCATGATAGCAAATAGGCTAAGCCGTGGATATCTCTAGGGTTGTGTGTTTTTTGCTCGCTTGTTGTTTGTGTTAATTTTGAACATATTGAAATTAAGCTGCTTTACTTTAAGTTACTGACTCAGTTGGTTTTTTTAATGTTGTACATTCAGTTTTGATTAAGCAATTTAAAAGTTGTAAGGATAAATACAACTATATGAACATGTTTATCCACAGAATCTGTGGAGAAGCCAAGTTTTTAGATCTAATATTGTGGATTTGTTTGCAAAATGAGCGTGTTTTACAAAAGTTATGCACAAACTGTGAGTAACTAGAGGAAAACAAGAACCGCAATAGCCTTGTTAAGTTATTTTCCAAATATTTACCTACTCTCCATTAATTTATCAATGTACTAAAAGCTCAAACTTAGCTTACTAATAGGGTTGGGTATAATAGTATTTGCCGTATTGCGGCTAATGTGGAACAATCATTAAAAATCGACTTACAAATGAGGCACTAAGGTGATTGATGCCGAAGGTTTTCGTGCCAATGTCGGAATTGTGATTTGCAATAATCAGGGACAGGTTTTTTGGGCCAGACGTTATGGTCAACACTCTTGGCAATTTCCCCAAGGTGGTGTTGATGATGGCGAAACTGCAGAACAAACCATGTACCGTGAATTACACGAAGAAGTAGGGTTGCGACCAGAAGATGTAGAAATAGTCGCAAGCTCAAAACATTGGTTACGCTATAAATTACCCAAACGATTAATCCGCCGAGACTCTAGTCCGGTGTGTATTGGGCAAAAACAAAAATGGTTTTTACTAAAATTACGCTGTAAAGACGAAGATGTAAATTTACTTAAAACCCATCATCCTGAATTTGATGATTGGCGCTGGGTAAGTTATTGGTATCCTGTAAGACAGGTTGTATCGTTTAAACGGGATGTTTATCGACGTGTAATGAAAGAGTTTGCTCCTTTCGCCATGCCTTTTAATAAGAGAGAACAACATAAAGATCATTGGCGAAGTAAAAGGTAGTTAACTAGGTAACCTGAACTCTGGATAATAAATCTATCTCGAGCAGCTATTTTCAGCGCTAACTACGTTGAATTTACTTGCAATAGGCCAGCTATTGACGCGTAAGTTCGCCTTGTTTTCACTGAAAATCTCTGGCTAGAGAAAATAAAGCTAAATATCACCATGACTCAACACGTTAGTAAATATCTTAACCAGAGTTCAGGTCAAGTATAAAATAAAGGAGCAGGACATGCTGGCTACACTGAGATCTATTGCGGAGTCTGTATCGCGACAAGCGAATTTAGACAGCGCATTAGTGTGCTTTGTGCAAATGGTTAAAGATGCCATGAAAACCCAGTGCTGCTCCATTTATTTTGCAGATTACAGCCAGGACAATTTTGTACTTATGGCAACCGAAGGGCTAAATCCCGATGCGGTAGGTAAGTTTAGAATTGGTTTTACCGAAGGTTTAGTTGGCCTAGTAGCGCAACGTGAAGAACCTATTAATATTGCATTTGCTAAATCGCATCCTCGTTTTAAGCTCTCCCCCGAAGTAAACGAAGAAGGCTACAACGCTTTTTTATCTGTACCCGTTGTTCATCAAAAAAAAGTACTGGGCGTTATTGTTGTCCAACAAAAAATGGCACGTGTATTTAGCCAAGACGAAGAGTCTTTTTTAATAACACTTTCTGCCCAACTTGCTTCACAGTTAGCGCATGCTGAAATTAAAGAAATACTACGCCAAGATGAATCATCTCATCAAACGTCTGTTTTAAAAGGTGTATCGAGCGCGCCAGGAATAGGTATAGGACAAGCATTTGTTGTATTACCAAAACTTGATTTTAAATCTATTGAGCTTTTAAAAGACAGTGACGTCACTGAGCAGCGTCGTTTGTTTACTCAAGCTGTAGCTGCAACGCGAAAAGAATTTAATACCCTATCGATGACGCTAAGCGATTCTATTCCGCACGAAGCTCTTGCGGTATTTGATGTGTATCAACAACTGCTTGATGCTAAAAGTTTAGGGCATAATGTTGAAATGCAATTACAAGAAGGCTGGTGTGCTAAAAGCGCCCTAAAAATTGTAATAGAGCGTTTAATATCTCAATTTAATGCCATGCAAGACCCTTATATAAAAGAGCGTGCTGTTGACGTTAAAGACATTGGCCTTCGCGTATTACACCACCTTGTAAATACCGAGCACGCTGTTAAAAATTATCCGCCCAACACTATTTTAATTGCTAATACCTTAACGCCCGCTATGCTTGCTGAGGTGCCAAAAGGTCACTTAACAGGCGTTGTAAGCGTAAATGGTTCTGCAAATAGCCATGCTTCTATATTAACGCGTGCGATGGGCATTCCTGCCATTTGGGGTATAGAGGATTTACCTCTACTGCAGTTTAATGGCAAACCGATGATTTTAGATGCATTTGCTGGGCGTTTATATATATCGCCTTCACAAATGCTGATGGATGAATACACAGAGTTACAGCATCAAGATAACCTACTTAATAACCGCTTTTTAGCTGAGCAAGACTCAGAATCAATTACGCTTGACGGTGAACATGTTAGCTTATTATTAAACGCAGGCCTTGAGCTTAATACTGAGCAAAGTAGCGCTCATATTTGTGACGGTGTGGGGCTTTATCGAACCGAAGCGTGGTTTATGCAAAAGGGTCAGTTTCCTTCGCAATCAGAGCAAGAAAATTGGTACCGAGAAGTACTAACTAGCTATCATCCTAATCCTGTGGTTATGCGTACATTGGATATTGGGGGCGATAAGGTACTTGATTACTTTAATATTACCGAAGAAAACCCATTTTTAGGTTGGCGTGGTATTCGTATTAGCCTTGATCATCCAGAGTTATTTTTAGATCAGCTAAAAGCGATGCTTAAAGCAAATATTGGTTTGGGTAATTTAAAAATAATGCTCCCTATGATCAGTGGCACTGAAGAAGTTGATGAGTCACTTGCGTTATTTGAACAGGCTTATTTTGAGTTAAGTGAAAAATACCCAGAGCAAACCATAGAAAGACCCGACATAGGAATAATGCTGGAAGTACCTTCAAGTGTATTTATGCTTCCAGAGTGGTCAAAAAAAGTCGATTTTTGCTCAGTAGGCAGTAACGATTTAACACAGTATTTATTAGCAGTAGACAGGGCTAATGCACGTGTAGCCGAACTTTTTAACCCTTATCACCCAGGTGTACTAAGAGTACTAAATAAAGTGGCGCACGAATGTGAGCAATATGAACTGCCATTTAGTTTGTGTGGTGAACTAGGCGGCGATCCTGAAGGAGCTATTTTACTTATTGCCATGGGTTACAGACGCCTGAGTATGAATTTATCATCGCTTAATAAAGTGAAGTGGGTACTTAGGCGTTTAAATGTCAGTGACATGGAACAACTACTAAGTGAATGTTTAGCGCAATCCACAGCCAAACAAGTACTACGTTTAACGCGAAGCTTTATGCTAGAGCATAAATTAGGTGATTTGTTTTACACCCCAAAATAAGCTTGTACACCTAATTAATTGCAATACACAGATGCTATTAGTTTTATAATCCTTTAATATATAAACCTTAAAAGGGTATTTGAGATTACTATGTATGACTTAGGTTTGTTAGTCGCAAGCTGCGCACTACTAGGCTGTATTGTTGGTTTTTTAGCTGGGTTACTAGGCATTGGCGGCGGTTTAATTATCGTTCCAGTACTAACCACTCTGCTACTCTCATTTAATGTAACGTCGGCTGATCATGTATTAGTAATTGCTATTGCAACCTCACTCGCTTCTATTTTATTTACTTCAACGTCTTCAGCGCTGGCTCATCATAAAAATGATAATGTGCCTTGGGCAATCGCCCCGTGGGTTATGTCGGGTGTGGCTTTAGGTGCACTTATTAGTGGCTTTGCAGCAAGTTTAATCCCTGAACAAATATTACGTACAGTGTTTGCTATAAGTGTTGTATTTATTGCAGCAAGAATGGTGCTCTCCGCGCGTAATAAACCGATGTCAGAAAAACCGTTGCCGGCAGGTCCTATTTTAGGAGGCGTTTCTGCAATAATGGGCGGGTTATCAGGTTTAATAGGGATTGGCGGCGGAGCTTTAATAGTACCTATGCTTAATTATTTTTCGGTTGATATAAAAAAAGCAATTGGCTGCGCGGCAGCGTGCGGAATTGTTATTGCGTTATTTGGCTCTATTGGTTACATCAGCGCAGGCTGGCATGTTACCGATTTAGAGCATGGTTTTGCCGGGTTTGTTTATTTACCTGCATTATTTGGGATTGTTATTACCTCGTGGTTTGTTGCGCCCATTGGCGCCAAAGCAACTCACTATTTACCTGTTAATACAATTAAGAAAGTTTTCGCGGTGCTGCTTGTAGTTATCGCAATTAAAATGGTTTTTAGCTAAAGGTTTATTTTTTATGGCACTTGAGTTTCCTCAAATTGATCCAATTATTTTTTCTGTTGGACCGCTAAGCGTACGTTGGTATGGCTTAATGTACTTAATAGGTTTTGCATTTGCGATGTGGTTTGCTAATCGTCAAGCGTCAAAGCCAAATTCGGGTTGGACTAAAGACCAAGTAAGCGATTTACTGTTTTACGGCATGTTAGGGGTAATACTAGGTGGGCGTATTGGCTACGTATTGTTTTACCAGTTTAGTTATTTTATAGAAAACCCACTGTATTTATTTAGGATAGATCAGGGCGGTATGTCGTTCCATGGTGGAACACTTGGCGTTATAACCGCCGTCGCAATTTTTTCGTGGACGCGTAAAAAGTCACTGCTTCAAGTAGGCGACTTTGTTGCACCACTTGTTCCTGTAGGGCTTTTAGCAGGGCGTATTGGTAACTTTATAAACGGTGAGTTATGGGGCCGAGTTACCGACGTGCCATGGGCAATGGTATTTCCAACGGGCGGTCCGCTTGCGCGTCACCCATCGCAATTATACGAAGCATTTTTTGAAGGCTTAGTGCTGTTTTTAATCCTGCAATGGTTTATTAAAAAACCACGTCCAGCAGGCAGCGTAGCCGGTGTATTTTTATTAGGTTACGGCGTGTTTAGATTCTGTATTGAATATTTCCGCCAACCCGATGCACAACTAGGTTTATTTGCCGACTTTATTTCAATGGGACAAATACTTTCACTTCCTATGATAGTGGGTGGTTTAGGTTTATTAATTTGGGCATATAAGCAACCACAACACGTTAAAACAGCTAAGGCATAATAAGAAAAGCATGAAACAATATTTAAAATTATGTCAGCGTATTGTTGACGAAGGTCAGTGGGTCGAAAACAAACGTACAGGTACGCGTTGTTTAACCGTTATTAATGCCGATTTAGAATACGATGTGGCTAATAATAAGTTTCCAATGATCACTACGCGCAAAAGTTACTACAAAGCCGCTATTGCTGAGTTACTAGGATATTTACGCGGGTACGACAGCGCTGAGCAATTTCGTGAAATTGGCTGTAAAACATGGGATGCCAACGCGAACGATAACAACGCATGGCTTAATAACCCTAACCGTAAAGGTGAGGATGACATGGGGCGTGTTTATGGCGTACAAGGCCGTGGTTGGCAACGTCCAGATGGCTCAACGCTTGATCAGCTTTCCAAAGTTATTAATAACTTAAAAAATGGCATTGATGACCGTGGTGAAATAATCACGTTTTATAATCCAGGTGAGTTTGAGCTTGGTTGTTTGCGGCCGTGTATGCATACGCACACTTTTTCGCTACTTGGCGATACGCTATATTTAACGTCATACCAGCGAAGCTGTGATGTACCGCTCGGCCTTAATTTCAATCAAATTCAGTGTTTTGTGTTGCTTGCGTTAGTGGCTCAAATTACCGGCCACAAAGCGGGTAAGGCGTATCATAAAATTGCTAATGCACATATTTACGAAAACCAACTTGAACTGATGCGAGACGTGCAGTTAACGCGTGAGCCATTTGAATCACCTCAGTTAAAAATTAATCCAAAAATTAAATCATTAGAAGACATAGAAACGTGGGTAACACGAGACGACTTTGAAGTAATAGGCTATCAATGCCACGAAGCGATTCAATATCCATTTTCAGTATAATAAAAGATTAAGGAAAACATAAAATGAAAGCAGTGATCCCAGTAGCGGGCCTTGGTACTCGTATGTTACCAGCCACTAAAGCAATTCCTAAAGAAATGCTTCCAGTGGTAGACCGTCCTTTAATTCAATATGTAGTAAACGAAGCCGTTGCTGCAGGAATTAAAGAAATAGTGTTAGTAACGCACTCAAGTAAAAATTCAATCGAAAATCACTTCGATACAAGTTTTGAACTAGAAGCTACTTTAGAAAAGCGTGTTAAGCGGCAACTACTTGCCGAAGTGCAAGCAATCTGCCCTAAAGACGTAACCATTATTCACGTACGCCAAGGTGAAGCAAAAGGCTTAGGCCATGCTATTAGTTGTGCAGCGCCTATTATTGGTAACGAACCGTTTGTAGTTATTTTGCCAGATGTAATTATTGATGATGTAGAGAGCGATCTTAAAAAAGATAACTTAGCAGAAATGATCGCTAATTTTGAGAAAACTAAGCACAGCCAAATTATGGTAGAACCAGTACCAATGGCACAAGTGAACCAGTTTGGTGTGGTTGATTTAGGTGATGTTGACTTAAAGCAAGGTGAAAGCTCGCCAATTCTTAATATGGTAGAAAAGCCGCCAGTAGATGAAGCTCCATCAAACTTAGCTGTAGTGGGTCGATACGTATTAAGCGAAAATATCTGGCCGTTACTTGCAAAAACTCCGCAAGGTGCAGGCGACGAAATTCAATTAACTGACGCAATTGCGATGTTAATGGAACACGAAAAAGTAGATGCATACGCTATAAAAGGCCGTAGCCACGATTGTGGAAGTAAAATTGGTTACTTAAAAGCAACGATTGAGTTTGCACTTCGTCGCGATGAATTTGCCGATGAATTAAAATCATTTATTAAAAAACTGATTTAACAGTTAACGTAAAACATGAAAGGCGCCTATATCGGCGCCTTTTTTTATGAGTTTTATTAGGATAGAAGTAAGGAAAGGAATAGCTCTAAAATAAAATTTTTTAAGTCATTACAGACATATTGTTATTTATGTTGTAAAGTTTGTGTTAATTGGCATTGAATTTGTATTAAATAATGCTCTCAAGGAAGGGATGGAGTATGCAACGTTGTGTTTTACGAAATACTGACAAGCATGCGAAGAGCTAAGTTTTATAGCTCACAGCTTAAATAAAGTTAAACGCTTTCTTGTGAGAATGTTTAACTGAAATGTAGTGTAAAAACACTGCTTTCAGGACAACTAATACATGTTTATATATAAAAAAAATAACATTGGGCTTTTACTTAGCTTGCTAATGCTTTTATTTGGTACAGCATGCAGCGTCTCGCCTGAAATAAAAACCATTGATGAACAGCCTCAAAGCAACTCGCCTGACTACGTATCAATTACAGCCCTTGAACTTGCACAGCTAAAAGATGCCGCAATGCAGTGGCAACAAGCTCGTGAAGGTATAGAGCGAATTTTAAGATTAGAAAAAGAAATAACTTACCTCGTAAATCATATCGATATTATAAACAGCAAAGCTATTGCGCAGTCTAATCAAGGGTATAGCAGCAAGTCTGTACGCTCACCACGAAACACACGCAATGTTAAGTCACGCCAACAAGTTAAACAAAATTACAGTAATAAAAAACAAACTGTAAAATTAAATAAACCTAAACATGTATTTGCTTTACAGGTAGCTTCGGTTGACTCAGAGCAAGGTGTGGCTAAAGCATGGCAAGAGCTAAATACTAAAGCAGCACCGTTGTTTAGAGACAAAATATTGACTAACGTAGAAACCGCCAAAATAAACGACAAAATGTTTTACAGGCTGAAACTTGGCTCTTACCAAAACTTTAAAAATGCAAAAGCAGACTGTGACGTATTCAAGTTATATAAACTCGATTGCATAGTAAGTAACTACACCGATAAGCCAGTAAAGCTGTAGCTCACAGTATGTAATATCAATCTGCAATAATACCTAATCAATTTGAAGGATTAGACCTGACGCTAACTTTGCTAATAATTTTTGATATACGACTGCGTGAATGCAGGAGGTAGAGCAATGCAGCAGCAATTAGTGATACCAACTAAATGATGAAATTTTGCCTTGTTATCGATATGGCTTTTCTTACCTAAAAAATAGACTACTTAATTAAAAAGTTGCTCTAAAGTGGCGCAAAATTTGCTTTGATTTATTATCTTGGTTAGTAGAGTGCTTTTGCAATGCGGTATTTTAAGTCTTGTCATTTAATATCAGTTTTATTCTTATCTTTTTATTTATATGGATGTAGCAGCGCAACTGTAAATAACGAGAGCGTGCAGCATTCTTTAATAACTGATAAACAAGTAAAAGAGTATGTTTCGCAGTGGCACTTACAGCAAGAAAGCATTGGTCGTTTAACTGCTATGGAAGATGATTTACAGCTATTAATTATGGCGTTATCGTCTCAAAGTGAATTAACTGAAAACCCTCCTTTACTCATGCAAAGTAAAACCGATATCACCTATGGTAATCAGCCTTCACAGAATTTGGAACCGACGGCACTAAATAACACTCCCGAAGTAAAAACACCAAACTTACAAAATTCAGAACTCACCTTAACAGATGAAACTAAAATTGGAGCACAGCTTGGTTGGTATTTAAAGCCAGAGCTTGTTAAAGCAAGAGTCGAAAGGCTTAAGCAATTATACCCCAGTGCATTTACTCAATTTAATTTTACTATGTTTGAACGTAAAAATAATAATATGACTTTGTATGGATTACGTGTAGGTCCATTTAAAAACGATGCTCAAGTAAGTGCGTTTTGTTATTTAGCTAATCAGCTTGATCAAGTATGTAATATTGCTGCTTTTGTCGGAAAACCAATATAATTAATAAATTAGGCTTTTTAAACTTATATAGTATTAAAGTATTTGTACTAATAGTCGATACTAACTATAGTTGGGCAAATATTTGATAAAGCCCATTTTCTTATAAGGATTTAGCATGAAGTTTTATTTATCTGCATTAGCTGTAGCCACCGTGGTCAGCTCGTTTAGCACTTATGCTGCTACAGAGTCATTTGAAGCGAAAGTAACAGTACAAAATGCTGTAATACTCACAAAAGATAACGATTTAAATTTTGGTACTATTCGTGCTATTTCAGATCCATTAGGCGCCGAACAAGCAACGCTGACAGTTAATCCTGATCCAGCTGCGAGCCCTGTTACTTCAAAAGAGAATCCAACTGGTAACGCTGCGAGTATCTCAATAATTGAAGGTGGTGAAGCGGGTGCTTTTAGTGTGTCAGATGTAGTACCAAACTCTATTTTAACCATTAGCGACCCAGTAAATACTTTAATACTACCCTTAGCTGGCCAAGGCTTAAATGAACCTGATTTTACTGTAGATGCTTGGACTTACTTTATAACGAGCGGAACAAATGCAGGAGCGCTTTATACGCAGGGTACTCCTAACCTACAAGCTGGTGTTGATGGCGCTGTATCATTTAATATAGGCGCGACTCTTTCTACTTCATCAAACGCATCAAGTGTGGATTACCCTGATGGTGAGTATTCTGGTAGCTTTAATATTGAAGTGTCATATTAATTAGTGCTTAAACAAACAATGCGCTTTTTGTATGCTTCTGCTTGGCTTTCGTTAATGTTTAGCGAGCAAGCCTATAGCGCAAGCATACAACAAGAAGCGCTTAGTTTTGGCACTTTAGTTATCCCTCAAAATAATACTTTAAGCTCTATAACCATTAGCCATGAAGGTAAAACAACCACATTTGGTAGTATTTACGTATTAACTGAGGGGAATCCCGCAGAACTTTTATTTACCGATTTACCTCCGCTTACTCAAATATCGTTTAACAAAATGAGTGACTCTACATTGCAAAGTGAAGTACTTGGAGCTAATAGTGCCAAGTTTTCGGTTGTATTAGTAGATTTACCAAGAACGCAAACTAGCGATGAGTTTGGAGAGCTTTTACTCAAAGTAGGTGGCCGTTTAATAACGACAGGGACTAGCCAAAGTTACTTAGATGGTAGTTTTATTACTGACACCCAATTAGAAATTACGATTGATTACTAAAGGAAAAACATGCTTTATAAAGTTGTAGTGCTGCTCGCACTGAGTGTATGTATTTTAGGAAAAAATGCATACGCAAATTTACTTATCTCTCCAACCCGTATTAGTTTTGATGAACGTCAACGAACCGCTAAAGTTACCGTAATTAATACGGGGGATGAATATCAAACATATCGTGTTTTATGGAGTGAGAAGCAAGCGCAACCTAGCGGTGGCTACATACAGTTGGCAGAGGCTACAAGCGAAAGTTTAAGTTCAATGGCACGTTTGTCACCAAAACAAATGCGTTTAGCACCTGGTGAAAAACAAACAGTAAAAATAGCAATACGTAAACCTAAAGGTCTAGCTTCTGGTGAGTACCGCTCTCATCTTCTATTTCAAGCATTGCCTGGTGAAAATACTAATAAAACAAGCTCAATAAAAGTTAATATGATTATGAGCTACAGCATTCCTATTTTGTTACGCAAAGACATGAAACAGCCAGAAGTTGCCATAGAGCAAGCTAAGCTAGTGCTAAATGAAAGCAATCAACGTCCTCAGTTTTTATTGAATATAAAACGAGAAGGTAAGTTTAGTAGCTACGGTAAATTAAGTGCTTACTTTGTTGATAGTAATAACGAGCAAGTTAAAATTGCAGAAATTGGTAATTTAAGTATTTATCCAGAAGTAGATAATGCGTTTGTAACCCTTAGTTTATTTAGTGACAAAAATTTAGATAAAGCAGGAAAAGTCATTTTTAAATATGAAGGCAGTCAAGAATATAAAGACCTTACATTTGCACAATACACTCTGCCTTTAACCTCACAATCACTTAATGTTTTAACAGTGAATGACGCTAAATAATTTATTGTATGCACTATTACTAAGCATAAGTAGTTTGCTTAGTAATAGTGTAATAGCTAATCCTAATTCTTCCGTGGGGGATGCTTTAACAACACTACGCGCAATTGAACTAAAGCTAACTAAGCCCGTTGAAGTAATTGATTATAAAAACAAAGAAAATCAGCAACAGCGAATCGCCACAGGCGAGTTATTAATACTTTCGCTTTATTTAAACTCATACTACTTAGGTGAAGTTGCAGCAATTAAAAGCGAGCAAAGTGTACAAGTTAGTTTAAGCGACTTATTTGATATTCTACAATTTGCAATGAATGTTGATGCTAGCAATCGAATTGCTCAAGGTGTTGGAGCAAATCAACAACCTCTTTTTCTAAATGCAGCGGTTACACCCGCTGTATTTACTAGTCCTACACAGAGCTACTTATTAGCAAAAAATCAAATTACCATTGAAGATGATATTTATGTAGATATTCAAAGTTTACATAATGCTTTAAATCTAGAGTTTAATATTGATTACCCAGATTTAGAATTACTTATAAGCTCAGAGAGCCCCTTACCGGTTGAACAACAAAGATACAGACAGTCGCGCAACCTTAAATCACCTAACAAAAGATCGCCACCTACGCTGCCATGGAAAGCTAGCCCATATAAAGCGCTATCTTCTCCGGTTGCCGACTTACAACTAAATTTTACCGCGAGCGATGATAGACATTCTACGAACTATTCACTTTTAGGCACTCAAGACTTTGCGTATTTATCTGCAGAGTATTTTTTGTCTGGACGAAGTACTGACTTACTTACCAACTCTAGGTTAACGTTTACAAAGCAAAACTTAGACAAAGAAATAAAAAACAGCTTCATGCCTACTGAAATATCTTTTGGTGATGTTATCGCCACGCAAGTGGGTAATAGCTACAGTAGTCAGTATGCCCGAGGTGTTAAAGTTTCTAATAATGTAACCAATAGAAAAATAGTCAATAATCAAGTTAACTTAAGCGGTGCTATACAGCCAGGTTGGGATGTAGAGCTGTATCGTAATGAAATATTAATAGACCAGCAGCTTAGCCTCGCAGATGGGCGTTATATTTTTGATAATATAAACCTATTATTTGGAGCTAATAATTTTGAGCTTATTTTTTATGGGCCTCAAGGTCAAGTTGAGCGTAAAAGTGATTATTACTTTGTGGACGGAAATCAACTTAAGCAGGGACAAGGTCACTATGAATTGTCGGTTACTGAACAAGGCAAGCAGTTACTAAATAACAATGTTTCAAGCTCGCAGGGTCAGGGTTGGCAAGTTGCGGGTAGATATGAGCAAGGGCTTACAGATAATATATCTGTATACACTGCTACATCAGGTCAAAAAAACACGGATGACGATCTACTTAAGTATGCATTTGGTACCAACATAAGCTTGTTTGACCGATTATTATTAAATGCGAATGTTGAAAAAAATAATAACAATGAACAAGAATTTGAATTTACAGCCCGAACTCAAATTGCCGAACAATCACTACTTTTTAGCGCTACAAATCGTACCGACGAACAGCAGCAAGATTTTAACAGCTACCAAATAAATTTAGCTGGTGGGCTAATGAATAATACCTATGGACGCCTTTCTTATCAAAATAACGTCCTATATGACGATAGTGATATTAGAGGGCGTTTTAAACAAGTACGCAACCAGTTCAACTACTCATACTCAGGATTTGCACTAAGTAACCAATTGCTGTGGCAACAAGACGATAGCTCTAAGAGTACTTTTGGAACAACACGTTTTCAAAAGCGCTTTGGGAGAACCTACACAAGGTTTGGTATAGATTATAGTATATCGCCAGTAAGTGAGCTTGTTAGTTACGAGGCTGAGTTTAGCCGCAACTTGGGCCGAGATTTACAAGCGGAACTTACTTTAACTGATTCACTTCGTAATAATATTCAATCGGCCGAATTAGGGCTCAATTGGCAAAGCGACAAGTTTAGTTTAACGAGTAACTTAAACTACAACAGTAACGATGATTGGCGGCTCGGTATTTATAGCCGTTTTAGCTTAGGTTTTGATGTTGAACACAATACATATTTTGTCTCTAAGCGCAGCTTAACTAACACGGGTAGCTTAATGTTACGCGTATTCTTAGATCAAAATAATAACGGTATTATGGATGATGATGAGCACGGCGTTGCCGGCGTAAAAGTAAAAGGCGTTCACAATTATCGTCAAGCAATTACAGACGAACACGGCGTTGCGCTATTAACTTCAATGCCAGCAAATCGTACAACAGATATAATACTTGATAGAAATAGTTTTGAAGATCCGTTTTTAATACCAGCCAATGAGGGTTTTTCTATTACCCCAAGGGCTGGTTTTGTAGAGTATATGGACTTCGCATTAAATAATGCAAGTGAAGTGGAGGGAGTTGTTTATCAACAAAAAGGTGATACAACACAGATCCAACCCTTTGCAAATATAGCGCTGTTGAATGAAAAAGGGGATCAAGTTGCACAAACTCAAGCAGCATATGATGGCTATTACTTATTTACAGACCTTAAACCGGGGCAGTATAAAGCAGTAATTGATGATGAATATAAACAACGCAAGCAGCTAAAAAACACTCAAAATATAACAGTTAATTTATCGCCTCAAGGAGATGTAGTAATGGGCGTTGATTTAACATTAAAGGCGCTCAGTGCAACAACTGGAAGCATTGCCAATGCAGGAAGTTTTAGTTCGTTAAATATCTTAAAAATTTATTACCGTTTAATAGCACCACGAATAGAGCAGCAAGAAGCTTTTTATATGCATGATAAAGCTAAAAATAAATTTATTTTAGCCTTAGCGTACGCAACAAACAGTTCGCCAGAGCTTATTTCTGTATGCGACTCAGTAAAAGCGCAAGGGTTAAAGTGTGTTGTTGAAACACATAAAATACTCCATTAAAGGAATTAGGATGAAAAGAGTTCAATGTATATTTTTAATCAGTGCAATGTTGCTAAGTTATGGTTGTGCGAATAATAAAGCAATTGATGGTAGTGCTACTCAGACCAACGTAACTGACGAAAAAAGCTACGTAAAAATAACAAAGCAAGAACTTGAAACTCTAAAAGTGAGCTCCCAGCAGTGGCAAAATATGAAGCCAGAACTTGCGCGTTTATTACTTATTGAAGAAGACTTAAGCTTACTAATATCGCAACTCAATACAATTGCAAAAGAAAATGAGCAGAAAAACGCACCAGTAATAAAAGCAGAAATAGTTAATACCAACAAAATTAATCGCTCCAATTTACAATTAAAAAAACCAGTTGATCCTAAATTTGCTTTACAAGTGCTTTCAATAACGCAAAAAGAACAACTCTCTTTAGCTTTTAGGCAACTACAAAAAAAGCTTCCTAGCTTACTAGGCGATAACTTTGTGATGAATGTTGAAACAATAAATGTAAAAGGAGTTATGTATAACCGTTTAAAGCTAGGCGCATACATAGACAAAAAAAACGCTATGACTGACTGTCAAAAATTAAAGAGCCAAAATATAAATTGTTTAGTTAGCTATTACGTAGATCAGCCCTTTATCGCACAATAGTTAAGTCGGCATACAAATTGCTTCATCCTCAGTATGTTTTGAAGAGGATGGCAATTATGCGCCTTTTACTGCCTTTATTATTTTTAAATTTAGCTGCTTGTAACTTGGTGCCACCGCCAGAACCAAGTGTGCCTACAGATGCACCTAAAGCAGCCATGGCTCCTTTTACGGTTAATGACTATGTAGTTAATTTAACGTTGCAACTTAACCACCTAAACGGAGCATTAAATGCTAATGCACGTGTTGGCGTTAGTAGCTTCTTTTATGCAGATGCACTAGATACAAAATTAGTGACAGGGCAAGCCTCAGGCTTAAGTCAGCAGATCCAAGAAAGTCTGCTTACACAATTTACTCAACTGGGTTATCACACCGTTGAGTACAGACTTGGGAATAACCTCTCTTTATCAGAAAACTCAGACAGTATTTTAAGTCGCGATTTAAGTAAATTACGTAATCGCCAAAATATTGACTTAGTTATCACAGGAACAGTGACTCGCCAGCAGCATGCATACATAGTTAATGCACGGCTTGTGAATATAGAAAATAAACAGGTGCTCTCTGCGGGAAGTACCGAGATCCCAATTAATGTAATGTGGGGCAATGAGAAAATTCAGCAGCGTGACGGACTTTTATACCGAAGCGAATACTAATTTGGAGCACAAAATGAAAAACCTATTAATTACATTATGCTTACCACTGGGCTTTGGTTGCTCTCAAATACTAGGCACAATGAATACAGACACCACAACACCACAAAGTGAGCAAAGCAACCAACTGGTGAGTAACCAACGCGACGTTGCAGCACCTGTTTCTGACGATAACTTATTTCAGTCAGGAATGGCTCCACAAGATAACTACACAAAAGCAACACCGCCAATGCGCAAAAATATTAACCATTATGTGCGCGGCATAATGCAAGACATGGTTGAAAACTTACAGTACGTAAGTGAACAAACACCGTTAGCTGTTTCGAGTTTTATTTTTTTAGATGAAGACTACAACGATGGTAGCTTACTAGGAAACCAAATTGCAGAAAGCTTCATGCATGAATTACACAGCTTTGGTGTACCTGTTATTGATTTTAAAACAACTGATTATATGCGTGTTACCTCAACAGGCGACTTTGTATTTAGTCGCGACTATTTAGAGCTAAATCAAGATCAAAACTTTAAGTATGTACTAGCCGGTACGCTTGTAAACCATCAAGGTGGTGTACTTGTCAATGCACGTATTGTTGGGCTAGAAAGTAAGGCCGTGGTAGGTTCTGCACAAGGGTTTATTCCACAGTCGGTTGTTGATGCGCTTAATAGTAGCTATCGCACTGATGGCATAATGTTAAAACAAGCAAGCAAGTGAGATAATTATGTATAGTAAATTATTTAACCGCTTTATCATTTTTCTTGCTTTAGTTAACTTAGCAGGTTGTGCCTTTACTCAAAATAGTGAAAGTGCTGAAATGAATGCATCTTCAACCACACAAGTAAATTATGACTTAGCAAGCATGCTTAAAACAGCCCAACAACAATCAACTCAAGATAATGTTAACGGCAATCAATTTACACCACTTAAGCACCATAAAACACTTGCTAACTATGTAGAGCAAATGGCGCTTGATTTGGTTGATACGCTTGAATTTGAAAGTGATACCGACACCAATATTAATATTGCCGTTACTACCTTGGTCGATCTTGATTCATCGCTTACTAAAAGTAATCAATTGGGTAATCAAATTTCTGAAACGTTAATTCATCAGTTACAAAAGTTTGGTTATGGCGTGGTTGATTTTAAAACCACTCAAACAATAGATGTAAATAGCCGTGGTGATTTTGCTTTTTCGCGTGATATTGAAAAGCTCAGCGAAGAGCAAATGGCGAGCCATGTATTAGCGGGTACATTAATTTATCGCAGTGATGCTGTTGTTGTAAATACACGTGTAATTAACGCGCATACAAAAAAAATCGTCGCGAGTAGTCGAAAACTAATACCAATATATGTACTAAATAAAGAAGATATATACTTATCAAGCAATTAAGTTCAGTTGTCGCTTGATATAAAAAACCAGATGCCGTTATAATTCACACTTCTAAGCACACAGCTTATTTGTGGCCTCTTAGTTAAATGGATATAACGGCCCCCTCCTAAGGGGCAGTTGCAAGTTCGATTCTTGCAGGGGCTACCAATTAAATCAATGAGTTATATTTTAACCTCCCTCCCTTATACTTTGTGTATAGCGTATATGTAGTAGTGTTGCACTTTTTAATTGAAGGCGTTTAAAGCTTCTTGCTCGCATTTTTCACGCTCTGTAATCATGGCTTCAAAGTCAGTTTGAATTTGTGCTAGAACAGTTGGTGGGTTAAGTCGTTTGATTCTTTTAAATTGAATACTTTCTTCTTCATCATAGGCGAGTATTGCTAAAGTAATTTTTTCGCGTTCGATACCATTTGAAAATATTCCTTCGGTATCTAATTGTATGAGCACTTTCTCCATGATTGTAAGCCATTGATGCCAATTATCCATTGCTTCTATATCTGATTGAAACAAATCAATGCTGTTTTCTAGTTTTTGACACTCTAGAGTTGTTTCATCAAAGTATTCGGAATAATCCTCAAGCGTGGGGTAGTCTTCTGGATTCCATTTAGCCATGTAGAAACTACTTACATCATTGCCGTACTCTTCTTCAAATACTTTTTTTAAATCCGATAAGGTATTAAACATTGGAAGTAGTGAGTAGCTACCTGTGTGGTAAAAGCCCATTACATAAAGATCGTTACCGTATTTTTGTATAATGTTTTTAAACGCTTTTTTGGTATCTTGATAAAGTGTTTTTTCGAAGTTTTTAGTATCTAACATGAGGTCATTATTTCTTTTATTATTACAGAAATTTATATGAAAAAGAGAGCGATTAAAACTCACTCTACTAAAATAAAATAACCAGAGCTATTATATGACTCTGGTTATTGTAAGTTAATATTAGCCATCACTTGTAATCGTATCGATTAACTCACTAAGCACGGCTTCAGATTTACTTGTTTCTACTTGGCAAGTACCTGCATTTAAATGACCACCACCGCCGTATTTAAGGCACAGTTCGCCAACATTCGTGTTTGAGCTGCGGTTAGTGATTGATTTGCCAACGGCATACACTACGTTTTGTTTTTTAAGGCCCCACATTTTATGAATCGAGATATTGCAGTCGGGGTACATTGCATAAATAACAAATCGGTTTGTGGCGTAAATTGTTTCTTCTTGGGTTAAATCAAGAACCACTAAGTTTTTATGAACGGTAGCGCATTGAGAAATTTGCTCTTTAGCTTTTTCGTTATGCTCGTTATATAAAGCAACACGCTCGGCTACGTCTTCCATTTGTAGGATTTCTTCGATGCTTTGATCTTTACACGCATCAATCAGTTTCATCATTAATTGGTAATTTGAAATTTTAAACTCGCGAAAACGACCAAGGCCAGTTCGCGCATCCATAATAAAGTTCATTAAGACCCAATCGGTTGGGTTTAATATTTCGTCTTTTGAAAACTGAGCAGCATCGCCTTTATCTACCGCGTCCATCATTTCAACAGAAATATTTGGACGTTTTTCAGCGCCGCCATAATAGTCATAAACTACGCGAGCTGCTGATGGGGCTTCTGGATCAATAATATGATTTTTTATGTCGCTTGAGTTACGAACGGTTTCGCTAAGGTGATGATCGAATGCGATGTGACAACCTGCAACGTAGGGGAGGTTGGTGGTAATGTCGTTTTCGGTAATGTCTATTTTGCCATCTTGCATGTCTTTTGGATGAACAAACAAAATATCGTCAATTAGGTCTAAGTCTTTAAGCAATACGGCACAAACTAAGCCATCAAAATCGCTGCGAGTGACTAGTCTAAATTTATTATTGGGCATAGCTATTCCATCTTTTTAATTGAATTATCAATTAAGTGTAACAGCTAAATTTTTTTTTGAGAGGTCAGCTTAAAAAAATTATAAAAAAAAGCCAAAACGTTAGTTTTGGCTTTTACTTAGCAAGTTTGTATGTGTAGTAAATAGGTTATGCGCCTGGACCACATTCCATACATGAATTTACAATGTCTGGGCCAAATTTAAGTTTGGCATTTAAGTCGCGAAGGGCGGTACGTAACCCTTCTTCAATTACTGGGTGGTAAAATGGCATATCAAGCATTTCTGGTACGGTCATTTTGTTTTGTACAGCCCATGCTAGTAAGTGAGCGATGTGTTCGGCTTGTGGGCCAATAAATTCTGCACCTAAAAATAAGCCTGTGCCTTGCTCCGCATATACACGCATATGACCTTTGTTTTTAAGCATTACTCGGCTACGGCCTTGGTTTTCAAAGCTGACTTCGCCTACTTCAAAACAACCACATGGGCCTAAACGGTCGGTAATTTGCTTGTAGCTTTCGCCTACCATTGCTATTTGTGGGTCGCTAAATACAGCTGCAATTTTAGCTCTGCGCAGACCTATACGCACATCTGGGAAGCGCCCGGCATTTTGACCTGCAATAGCACCTTGGTCTGATGCTTCGTGTAACAATGGGAGCATGTTACTCGCATCGCCTGCTATAAATATGTTCGATTCACCACACTGCATTGTGTGCGTGTCTGCGTGCGGTACGCCGCGTTCATCAAGTTCAATGCCGGTGTTTTCAAGGCCTAGTTTATCTACGTTAGGTACTCGGCCTGTGGCTGCAAGTACGTAGTCAAACTGTTCGGTGTGTTTTTCACCTTGTTTGTCGGTGTAAGTTAGCTGTGCTTTGTCGCCAACTTGCATCATGTCAGATACGTTTGAGTCGGTATCTACAAAAAATTCTTCAGCAAAAACAGTATTTGCATAGTCTTTTACTACTGGGTCTGTAAGTGGGCCAATTGCGCCGCCTACACCAAATAGTTTTACATTTACGCCTAGTCGGCTAAGTGCTTGGCCAATTTCTAAGCCTATAACACCTGGACCAAATACAGCGACTGATTCTGGTAGGTCATCCCAATCAAATACGTCGTCGTTTATAATAAGTTTGTCGCCAAAGTTATTAAATACACCTGGGTATGAAGGGCGTGAACCGGTTGCAATGACAAAGCGTTTAGCGGTAATAATTGTGTGGTCGTCTATTTGCACGCGATTTGCATCTAAAAACTTAGCGTAACCACGAATTTTATCTACGTCTGGTAATTCATCTACGGCTTCTACTACGAATCCTGCAAAACGATCTCGTTCACTTTTAACGCGTGCCATAACTGCTTTGCCATCAATAACTGGCTTTGAGCTATGAACACCAAATGCAGGTGCCATTTCAATTGCGTGTGCAGCTTCTGCGGCTGCAATCAATAACTTGCTTGGCATACAACCAACACGTGCACATGTGGTGCCGTATGGGCCTGATTCAATCATTAATACATTTTGTGTGAACTGTTTAGCATTACGATAAGCACTTAAACCAGCAGTGCCTGCGCCTATAACAACAACATCGGTTTGCAATTCTTTCATAGTATTTTTTCCTCTAATAAATAGGGGCATAAAAGCCCCTATTTTTTACCTACTAACGTTAGGTATTTAATTTACTTATTAATTAAGCAAAGTATTTTTCTAAGTCGTCTGAACCACCGATGTGTTTACCACCAATGAATATTTGTGGAACAGTGTCACGACCAGATACAGCTTTTAGACTTGTTAGTGATGCGCCTGCACCCATAACAATCTCTTCATATGCGAAGCCTTTTTCTGCAAGAAGCTCTTTTGCTTTTTTACAGAAAGGACAGCCAGGTTTAGTAAAGATGCTTACTGGTTCTGGTTTAGCTTGCTTAGGGTTGATGTAATCAAGCATTGTGTCTGCGTCTGATACTTCAAACGGGTCACCTGGTAAATCTGGTTCGATAAACATTTTGTCAATCACGCCATCTTTAACAAGCATAGAGTATCTCCAGCTGCGCTTACCAAAGCCTAGGTCGTTCTTGTCTACTAACATGCCCATGCCGTCAGTAAATTCGCCGTTGCCGTCTGGTAATAAAGTAATGTTTTGCGCTTCTTGATGCTCAGCCCATGCGTTCATTACAAAGGTATCGTTTACTGATAAACATACAATTTCGTCAACGCCGTTTTGCTTAAGTACGCCTGCTAATTCGTTGTAACGTGGTAAGTGAGTTGATGAACATGTTGGTGTGAATGCACCTGGTAGTGAAAACACTACAACAGTTTTACCTTTAAAAATGTCATCTGTTGTTACTGATTTCCAATCGTTATTTTGACGGGTTGCAAATGTAACACTTGGGATTGTTTGACCTTCGATATTGTTTAACATAATTTTTGTTCCTCTTGATTTGTTGATAGCCATTATGGTGAATAATTAAATATAGTTCCAATCGTTTGTTTGTATTAAACTGATAGTTATAAACTATCACGTAGAGCTGAATATGAACTTAAAAGATTTTGAATATGTAAAAGCAATAGCGCAATATAAACATTTTCGCAAAGCTGCCGATGCATGTTTTGTTAGTCAGCCTACATTAAGTGGTCAAGTAAAAAAACTCGAAAATGAGCTTGGCGTTACTTTGTTTGATCGCTCAACCAAGCAAGTTACCTTAACAGCAAAAGGTGAACGTTTGTTGACGCAAATAGAGATTATTTTAGAACAAACGCAAATACTCAAAGAACTTGCTGCTACTTCTAACGAGCCTCTACAAGGTAAATTAACTATTGGTATTATTCCTACCATTGCGCCTTACTTGTTGCCTGCGTTATTAACATCGATGAAAGCGGCATTTATTGATAGCCAGTTTTCGTTTATTGAGATGCAAACAGCAACAATTTTAGAAGCTTTAAACAAGGGTGAACTCGACTTTGCTATTTTAGCCGATGTGCCAGAGCTTATTAATTACCATACGGTTGCTTTATACAAAGAAGATTTTTTAGTGGCGGTATCACACGATAACGCGCTGTCTAAGCATAAAAAAGTAGCGCTGAGCGATCTTCAAGGATGCAGCCTATTAATGTTAAGTGATGGCCATTGCTTTAAAGATCAAGCCCAAAAGTTTTGTTTTTCTGCAGGAGTCGATGTATCTAACCAGTATAAAGGTAATAGTTTAGAAACATTATTAGCGTTAGTGGCTATGGATGACGGTATTACATTTGTACCAAAGTTGGCATGTACCGACCGTGTAGGGATTGATTACTTGCCTATATTCCCTAATCAGCAGCGTAATGTGGTGTTTGCATGCAGAAAGCATTATCCGCATTTATCTGGTGTAGAACAATTGGGCGAGTGGTTATCGGCTCACCCTAATTTAAAAGCTAAATTAACTAAAAAAGTTAATTAAATATTTAAAGGTTTTGGCTGATTATTTCTACAACATCGTTAATTTGCACGCCAGGTAGTGGTTTGTCATCAATACTGACAGCTACTGCAGTTTGCTGATAAAGCTGCTCTACGCGAATTTTATTAAGTGTGGTAATAGTGTGCGGCATAACATTACCTGCCGCGTCGGTTAAATAGTTATGGTGCGCAATGCTTAGCATTTGGCCTTTTTTTAACCCATGAGCTTTACCTAAGTTAATAACGATTTTGCTATTTTCCATATGCATTATTTTACCTTGAGTAGGTAAACACGCCATAGCTGCTTGAATGTCATAACTTACTGATTGGTTGATATCGGTTATGCTTTGCCCATAAGGTGATTGCCAAAACCTATCACTATTAACATCAACTATGGTTGTTTTTTCAAATGGCCAAATTGCTTGAGTATGGTAACTATTTTGCCAAAGTTGCTCATAGGTAGTGCCATCAAACAGTGCAAACTCAATGTTGTAACTGCGCTCATACGCCTCGTCTTGCCAAAATGCATAATCGTTATTGAGTTTGTCGCTAGTCGAAAGGCTGGTTATTTGGCTAAGCAGAACATATTGAGCGTTACTGCGCGAAGATATTTCTTCTAATTGGGCATTTGAATAGTCGTGCTGCTGCGAAAAGTATTTATCAACGCTTATTGCATTATTATAGTAAGCAATAGGTACTGCGCTCATTTTTGATTTTTGCAGGGAAGTAAAAATATTTTTGCTAATCGCTTTGCTTACGTCAAATATTTGACCCATTTTGGCGTGTTCACGATGAACAAGTTGGCTTTGTGTAACGGCCACAAACTTATTAAAACTATTTTGTGGGCATTGCTCTGTTTGAGAAAAAATATCGAGTCGTAATGTAACGGCAAATTTATTGTCGTATTTATTTTCGCTGACCAGTTCAATTTTTTGAATTTCGCCGTGGCTGCTAATTTTTAGCTGATCTTGCATTAACACGCCATCTACCAAGGTTTGCACCGAGCTAATCCGTGCGCCAGAGAACACTAACGCTTGTGTAATCGCATCTTTTATAGCGGCAGATTTAGCTGCGCTCGTATCACCATTTTGAACGTTCGCATGGCCTGTTGATTCATACCACTGCGCTTTAGTAAAAGGGGAGAAAGTTAATAATGCCGTTGCACTTAACCCTGCAAATGCCAATAATAAAAACGACTTCATACTTTTACTCCAATTAAACGTTAGCTATTAACTAGGTAGAGCAAGGACTGTACCAATGTTATTTGGTAATTATTAGTAATGCTATAAATGGCATTAAACGTGCATATGTACTGCTAATTACTATACAAGGGCTAAATGCTATGCGAGCAATTTCATTACTTATTACACTTGGGTGTTTAACCTTAGGTGGTTGTAGCAGCGTTTTTGATAAGCATGTTGAATATAAATATGTAGAGCCAAATAATTACCCCGTTTTAAAAGCGATAGGGTATGCACCTATTAGCTTGCAAAAAGGCGCTAACGCGTCGCAAAAGCAACTTATGGCAATTAAGGCTTCTAAGCTTGAGGCTTACCGCGAGCTTACTGAGCAAGTATATGGGCAAAAAATTACCGCAGGAACAACGGTGGAAGGTTCAATTGCTCAAGACGATTACCTAGAAAGTAAAGTGCAGGGGCTTATTAAAGGTGCACAAATAATTAAAACTTACGCAGTAGATGACACTTACGTGACCGAGCTTGAGCTTAATATGAAGCGTGTGCACGATTTATACATAGGTGAAGTAAAACCACGCGAAGTTAAAAAAGTAACTTATTACTAAATAGCCCAGTTAATTAAAAAAGTTATTCAAAATATCTCATCCTCTTATATTGAGTGCTATGCTGTTGTTAGGATTAATTTTTAAGCAGATTGCGTAGTGCTCAACAGATGTATTTTATTGCCACTTATATTAACAGTGGCTCTGTAAATGGCGTTTAAGCCAACTCATTTAAATCCTAAATTATTTATATGGTGCAAAGCCAATTTGCGCTACCTATTACTGTTTTTTGTACTCTCTAGTGGTGTGCTTGCAAGCCGACTAACTATTCAATTTAATACCTTTATTGAGCTGATGGGTCAAAAATATGGACCTGCGCGAGCGGCTGTTGCACGTAACTGGCAAAGTATGTTGGTACAAACTCAAAACAAACCAGAGCAACAACAAATTCTTATTGTTAATGATTTTTTTGCGCGTAATTTACGCTACCAAACTGATATTTTGCTATGGAAACAAAACGATTATTGGGCAACCCCTTTAGAAACGTTAGGCAGAGGCTTAGGTGATTGTGAAGATTACGCAATAGCAAAGTATATAAGCTTGAGAGCCCTAGGGGTGAGTGACGACAAGTTACGCCTTATTTATGTAAAAGCAAAAATTGCGGGCACTAACAAAACGCAAGCACATATGGTGTTAGGTTATTTTGCTACACCAAACGCTCAGCCACTTATTTTAGACAGTTTAATAACAAAGGTTTTACCTGCTGCAAAACGTGTAGATTTAAGCCCTGTTTTTAGCTTTAACAGCCAAGGTTTATGGGCTAATAATTCAACCAAAAGTGTAGCCAGCCCAACAGCAAGACTTTCACGCTGGCGTAAAATTTTGGAGCAGACAACCAAAGAAGGAGTTATGTGGTAATGGCATCATTTTCCTTATCTAAGTATCTTAAAAAACGAAAAATAACACTCAGGCAAGAGCTGTGGATTGCATTATTAATTGTTATTTTTGTAGGCTTTATAAGTAGTGTTTTAATTAGCACTAATTCGGCTAAAAGTTATTTTTCGACCCAGCTGTACTTAAAAAATGTAGATAACGCCAGTTCACTCGCGTTAATGATCAGCCAATTAGACAAAGACCCCGTTGAGCTTGAGTTATTAGTATCGGCCACATTTGATACCGGTCACTATAAGCGAATAGAACTACAAAACCCTAATGGTGAGGTGATTGTTAAACGCACGTTTACCGATGAACTTAAAGCGACGGCTCCGCAGTGGTTTAGATCAATGTATGGATTAAATGTACAGCCAGGGGTTGGGCAAGTAAATGATGGTTGGCAGCAGTTTGGTACTTTGTTTATAGAAAGCCATAGTCAATATGCTGAGCAAGCCTTATGGGAAAGTGCGCTTAAACTATTTTTTAGTTTTTTAATTGTCGCTTTTTTTGCTTGTATAGTTAGTGCTTACTTTTTAAGTAGGATATTAAAACCACTAGATGATGTTGTGTATCAGGCTAATGCATTTGGTGAAAAACGTTTTATTAAATCGAGCGTTCCGCGCACTTTTGAGTTTGCACGTTTAGTGCAATCAATGAACCAATTATCTACCCGTTTTAGCCGTATTATTAAAGAAGATAATAAACGTTTAGAAGAGCTTAGATTTAAATCGCAACACGATGAGCTAACTGGTTTAGCAAATAGAGAGTACTTTGGTGCAACGCTTGAGGCTCACTTACAAAAATCGAAAGATCATGCCCATGGTGCTTTGTTTTTATTTAGGGTTGTAAACCTCGATCGCGTAAGTGAGGAAGTGGGACGAGTAGAAATGGTTAACTTTCTACGTCGATTTTCACAGATGTTGGTTAGCTTCTTAGAGAGCAACCAAGAACACTTTTCTGAAAATTACATTGCACGTATTTCTCACAGCGATTTTACCGTTTTATTTAGTGATATTGATGATATTCAAGCAATCAGTGAACGTATTTTATTGATGCATCAATCGTTTGTTGAAGAGTATAAAAACGTTAAGCTAGCGATACCTCACAGCTGTACTTATATTCAAAAAGACGACACGCGATTTGATGTATTAAAGCGTGCGGATGAACTTTTAAAATCATCGGGTAAACGATCTGATGTACAAGCAAAAGTAGCTCAAATCAAGCAAGAAAGTGAGCTGTTTGATAATGCAACTAGCTGGAAAAATGCCATAGAAGAGGCACTCAACAATAATAATTTAGAAATAAATACTTACCCAGTAACTAGCTTTACAGGGCAGGTAATGCAAAATCAATTAGGGTTGAGCCTAAAGCTTGGTGGGCAAGTATACCGTGCTAGTTACTACTACCAGTGGGCTAACCGATTAAAGTTATTAGCGCGTTTAGATTGGGGTTTAATTAAGGCGTTGGTGGCTCATTATAGTATTGAGCCACCAAGTGAACTGATTTCGGTTGAATTATCTGCTCAAACGTTACTTGATGATGCTGCACTTGCTTCGATTCTTACGTACCTTTCGGCGTTTCCTGATTTAGCCTCTAAAATTTGTTTTGATATTCGTGAAAGTATTGCCGTTAGCGAAATTGAGATATTTAAAGATTTTTGTGAGCAGGCTCGATGTATGGGCGCTAAGGTAGCATTAAAACGTGTGGGCCCTGAATTTACTAAAATTAATAAAATTCAGGAATTTGGTCTTGAAATGATTAAGGTTGATAGCGTTTACGGACACAATATTAGTTACAGCCAAGATAACCAAACATTTCTGCGAGGAGTGTGCACGTTAGCGCATTCTATTGGCATTAAAGTGGTGGCTCAAGGTGTAACAAGCCAAGATGATATAGATACGCTTATTAACTTAGGTTTTGATGGGGTTATTAAAGAGTAAGTAATAGGCATTAACGGTGCGGTTAATGCCCTTTTACAACTAACATTAATTGAATACGGTCGCGAACTTTTAGCTTATTAAATATAGAGCTCATATGCTCTTTAATTGTGCGTTCTGTAATATTTAAAGATTCTGCAGCTTGCTTATTAGTTGCACCTGTTACAACAATATCAACTACTTGACGTTCTCGCTTTGTGAGTACATCAAGCTCGCATGTGCTCGCATATTTAAACGGTGTATTTGATAAAGCTCCTACTAAGTTAGATAGTAATTGCCCTGGTAACCATATTCCGCCAGCACAAATTGTCTCAAGTACTTGTTCAATAATTACTTTAGTAGCAAGTGCTTCTACGTACCCCCTAGCTCCTGCTTCAAGCGCACTTCTTAGTTGATTTATTTCTAGTTCGTTGGTCATAACTATAACCAGTAAACGTTGCTGAGAATACTTTTTAACAAGCTCAAGCCAATTAGGTGTGCCGGCCAAAACCCAAATAATACTTGATGCCGTGACTCTGTGTGGTTCTTTTGTGAATATCAAACAACCAGGAAACGCTGTATGCCAGTGTTTCGATTCAAATTCAGGCTGTGTAATAAAAATACTTTGGCGCATTACTTCTCCATTTATAAAATGTTTTAACGCTCTGTCATTGCTTGCGATGTAGCTCTAAGAACCGGTTTTAAAATATACTCAAGTACGGTTTTTTTACCGGTAATAATATCCACTTGAGTTGTCATTCCTGGAATAATAGTCAGCTCTTTTGAAAAATTATTTTTGGTGGTTTTTAGTTGCACCAAATAAAAGGTATTCTCGCGGTCATCTGTAATTGTATCGGCGCTAATATGTAATACTTCGGCTTCAAGGCCACCATATACGGCAAAGTCGTAGGCACTAAATTTTATCATTGCAGATTGACCAGGGCGTAAAAATGCAATGTCTTTAGGCGGGATTTTTGCCTCTACTACAAGTTGATCGTCAAGCGGGACAATTTCCATAACATCACTACCTGGCTGTAAAATACCGCCAACAGTATTAACTAATAATCGTTGTACAGTGCCTTTAACAGGAGAGCGTATTTCAGTTTGAGTTACTTTATCGGCTAAGCCAGATTCAGTTTCTTTAATTGAATCTAGTCGCAGTAGCGCTTCGGAGAGTTCATTGTTCCAGCGGTTAATCATAACGAGCTCAACTTCGGTTACCTTATTTTTAGCTTCGTTAATGGCCGAAAGACTCCTATTTATAACTGCTTTGGTTCTGTTTATCTCGCCGTTTAAATCAACTATTTGACGCTCTAAACGAATAATATCTATATCCGAAATAGCACCGGTGCGTAACAATGGGCGGGTCACTTTAAGCTCCCTGTTTGTTAAGCGTAGCGCGCTGGTATGTTGCTGAAGTGCCGCTTTTGCTTCAATATAATCTTGGTGTCGCTGCTCTAGTTGGCGTTTGTGTATACTTACCTGTTGCTTCAACTCTTGGCTGTTACTCAAATAAAGAGAGCGTTCGTGTTGAACCACCTGAGGTGCATTTTTTATAACATCTTCGTTAAATACGAGCTCCTTTTTTTGAGTGAGCGCTCTGAGCCTCGCAACTTTTGCACTTAACGATTCAACCTTGGATTGATTTTCTCTAAAGCTAGAAATAAAGCGGGTAGGGTCTATTTTAATGAGTACATCCCCCTCGTTTACTATTTGGCCTTCTCGGACATTTATTTTTTCGACCATACCGCCGTCATAAGATTGAATAAGCTGTAATTTATTAGAGGGAATAACACGGCCCTCGCCACGAGCAACTTCATCCAAATTAGCAAAGCCAGACCACACAATAAGGCATATAAACGTTAAACAAATTAGATAAAGTAGTAACCTAGCGCTTGCTGGTTCCTGCTGCATTTTTTCCCACTGTGCATCTACTACCCAGTCTTGAGTATTTGGCGGTGAAATCCATCCTTTAAATAGTTTATTAAATACGGATGGCTTACCTTGTTTTCTTGCTTCTATTGCTTTGCTAACAGATTCAAAAGAGCGTTGTTCAAGTGGTTTTTTGTTATCACTCATGAGGCTTGCTCCACGGTTTTATTATTTAACGCCGCAATTACTTTTTGTTTTGGTCCATCAGCAACTACTTTTCCGTTATCTAAAACTATAATACGGTCAACAAGCTCGAGTAATGATGAGCGGTGAGTCACTACAATTAGGGTTTTATCTTTAGAATAATTTTTTAAATTGTTAATAATTTTACTTTCACTATTGTGATCTAGCGATGAAGTTGGCTCATCTAGTAATAGTATTGGTGGGTCATTAATTATGGCTCTTGCCATACCTACTGCTTGGCGTTGTCCTCCTGATAATTGGCGGCCTTGCTCGCCTACTTGTAGATCAAATCCGTCTGGGTGCGAATTAATTAAATCAAATAATTGGCTTCGCTCACAGGCTTCAATAATTTGCTCGTCTTTGGCATGCCAAGCGCTTATCGTAAGGTTGTCTTTTAAGGTCCCATAAAACAGGGCAACGGTTTGCGGTACATAACCAATATTATGGCGAAGCTCTGCAGGGTCAATTTGATGTATATCGTTATTGTCCATCAAAATTGCTCCTGAACAGGGTTCATATAGCCCTAAAATAAGCTTTTCTAATGTACTTTTACCTGAGCCATTACGTCCTAAAATTGCAACTTTTTCACCAGCTTTAATTTTAAAACTAACGCCGTTGAGTGCATTATGAGATTCGTCAGAGTATTTAAAGCATACATCTTTAAATTCTATATCGCCCTTTAAAATAGGGTGGCTTAACCAATGCTTACCAGGTGGGCGCTCGACCTCTTTTTCCATAATCTCATTTAGTGACTGCATTGCTATTGCGGCATGATGATATTGCGCTAAAACAGCGGCTGACTGCCCAATAGGGCCCATAGCACGAGATGATAATAAGTAGGCTGCAATTAATCCGCCTTGAGTTAGCTCACCTTCAATAACGAGGTGTACGCCTATTATCATTATTATCACGCCTACACATTGTTGTATCCACGATGCTGTATTTGATATAGAGCTTGAAACGAGTCGGCTTTGTGCGTTTACTTGCGCAATGTAAATGGTCGACTTTTCCCATACAGATTGTGTTTTACACTCTGAGTGAAAACTTTTTACATCTTCAATATTGGTTAAACTTTCTACTAATACTGCATTTCGCATTGAGCTTGCTTTCATTGTTTGCTCTGAAAGGGCTTCAAGTTTGCGGTGTGCGGCTATAGCGTAAGCTAATAATATAAGTGCGCCCGCTATAATGGGTAAACTTAGAGGTACGCCAATAATGGCGATAACAATTAAATATAAAACTACGAATGGTAAGTCGACTAATGCGACAAGCGTTATGGAACTAAAAAAGTTACGTACAGCTTCAAATGATTGAATATTGCTTGCAAAGGAGCCAGCTGATGATGGACGGTTTTTTAGTTTCATACCTAATACCCGCTCCATAATTACAGCCGATACTTTTACATCTATTCTGCTTGCAGCAAGCTCTACAAAATAGCCTCTTACTAAGCGTAAAACAAAGTCAGCAGTGAGTGCTATTAAAATACCAATGGCAAGTACCCAAAGGGTTTCGGTTGCATGGTTGGGCACTACGCGGTCATATACATTCATTACAAATAAAGGCATAGCAACCGACAAAAAGCCCAACGCAATAGCTGAAATGATTACGTCTTTATAAAGTGAGCGGCATTCTTTAATTACTCCCCAAAACCATCCGTCTTTTGATAGTTTTTCAAGTACAGGTGTTCGCTCATCAAATGCAAATTCTGGTTGTGCATAAATAATTAAACCAACACTGTTGCCTGCTAATTCATCAATGCTTTGTTCGATAACTGATTCGGTAAGCTCTGGGTAAATTACACTCACCACCTGCTTATCGTAATCAATAGAATTAATAACACAGGCTTGATTGTCTTTTAAAATTAATATGGCAGGTAGCAGTGCTGTATTAATTTTTTGTAGTGGCTTATTAACTACTTTTGATTTAAAGCCAATGCGCTTTGCTGCGCGCGAAAAACCTGATGGAGTAAGATTTCCATCAGTTAGAGGAAGTCCATTTAATAGTGCTTCTCTTGAAAACTCTTTATCATGATGGCGACATAAAACTGCTAGGCAGTCAACGAGTATGCCACCATGATCAAGTACATCGTTTAATTCCATAAACCATCCAATGTTATGTAGAACTGCATGCGGTTGTTACTACTAAACCTAAACTCGAGAAATAAATTTAGCTTAAATATTTCAAGCCGAGTTTAGGTTATTTACATAACGTTAATTGACTTAGCTATCAGTAATTACAGCTTCGATACGTCGATTCGCAGCATTTGCTCTTACTGATATTTCGTTTACTCGAGGTTGATCAATACCGTACCCGAACGATTTAACACGTTTTGGTTTTATATCGAATTGTTTAATTAGAATTTCAGCAACAGCAAACGCACGTTTTTCAGATAGTTTGCGGTTATATGTTCGATCTCCATCTAGAGAAGCATGACCTTGTATTTCAACCTGCTTATTTGGATTTTCTTTTAAAAAATCTGCAAGCCGACTAATTTCTTGAATATATTGAGACCTTACATCGCTTGAGTCAGCAGAAAAAGGGATACCAATCTCTATATTCGAGGTTGATGCGCTATAAATTGTACAGCCAGATAAATCAACATTAGTTGACAGCGGCGTACTCGGACAAGTGTCTTGCTCGTTTGGTACGCCGTCACCATCATCATCTAAAAAGCTACTTTGTGTAGTGTCGGTTTCCAACGGTATATCTAAGTACCTTGGCATAGCGGTTACACTCATGTAGGCATTATCTTGCTTCGCTTTTTTTTGTAGAAATGCCTTGCGGCTAAAGGTGGTTGCTACATCGTAACTCGGACAAATATTTTGTGCGTTATGCACAATAGGATCGTCAGTTAGCTCTTTTAATGTAGGGTATTTACCTGACATTACGTCAAGTGCTGGCAATAATTTCCCCATTTCTTTTAGCATAGTTAAAATAGCCGATTGGCGGTCGTATAGCGCAACTATGTATGAACGTGTTGATTGGAACGATTCGTTTTCGGCATCAAGTACGTCTAGTAGAGTTCGTTGGCCTATATCAAATTGATCTTTATATGCAATTTTAACTTTAGTTGATGATTCGCGGTGTTGATTAAGCGCTGGCAACTTTTGCTCTAGTATAGTGACGTTGTAGTAGGCAATTTGCAGACTTTGACGAATATCAATACAGGCTTGATCTCGTTGATATTTTGCAATGTTTATATCTTGATAAGCTTGTTCTAAATTAGCGCTATCAAGACCACCGTTATACAAGTTATAACTAATATCTATGCCGACTCGCGCTTCTGTTCTGGTTTCATTTTGACCAAGCTCATCTCTATCTTGGCTACCGTAGCGGGCAGATAAATCTACGTTAGGATGAAAGGCCGCTTTTTGTGCTTTGGCGTTCGCTTTTTGCGCTTCAATATTATACAAAGAGGCATAAAATGAAGGGCTGTTTTTGTAGGCGACGTCTAGCGCTTGGTTAACCGAAATTGGTATATTGTTTTCATCAAGGTCAGCTTGCTTTATATCGTTCATAGGTAGCTCACCTACAACTCTTAGGTAGCGAGCGCTTACATCATGTAAATTTGAGTACTCCGTTAATACATTAGATTGCGCTAGAGATAAACGGCCACTAATTTGTTCTAGGTCTGCTGCGCGCGCTACACCGGCGCCTACGCTTTGCTCTATTTGTTGGTATACAGACTCGTGCTCTTGTAAATTAGCTTCTGCAAGTTGTACTAACTCCTTGAATTTTTGTACGTCAAGTAGTGCAATCGAGGCTTCAAGTGCTGTTTGTTCTGTTTGAGAAATAAGCTCAAAGTACCTAATAAGTTGAATACGTTTAAAACGGTCAACTGTATTAGATGTTCTAAAACCGTCATAAAGCATTTGAGTAACGCTTAATTCGGCTGTATTACGGTTATATTCTTCTTCAATACCGTAATTTCTTCTTTCATATCCTGCACTTGCTGATACATCAACACTTGGTAAATAACCTGAACGGGCAGCATCCACTCCATAAATAGAAGATTTAAAAGCATGCCATGCTTCTTGTACTTCAGGATTGTTTTCAATCGCTTTACTTGAGACGTATGTAAGTGGCATTGCTGATTGTTCGTTTGCATGCACGTAGTTTGATAAAGTTACGGCTGTAATCGCTAATCCGATTAACATAGTCCCTTGATGCTTTTTAAAAGTGTTTTTTATAATCATTTCTTCCTCTTAGATCCTGTTAAGACCGAAAATACTCTTTTAAATATTTAGTAAAGGAGTGCTAATTTTGCAAGTAATCTTTTTGGGTAGCATGAAAAAAAATTTCTACCACTTTTTTGTTGATTTTTTATTTTTGAATTTTTCTTCTAAACCTGTACTTGAGTCCAGTATCTATGTGCTTTTTTTGTTCTACCTTTAACTTATTAGATTGTTATTTTAAAAGTTTGAGGGTACCTAAATGGAAGCAAATCAACTTGTAGTTATTGATATTCAGGGTTCGGCGGGTGTTGTGTTGGATGATGGATCAATAAGAGCGTTAAACGTTGGTGACATTATTACCGTAGGTGATTTAGTTGTTACTGCTATTAAGTCGTCGTTACAAATAGATGTGCAAGGTGAAACCTTATCTATACCCGCAAATCAAAAGGTAAAAATAACACCAGACCTATTAGCGAAAGAAGCAAGAGACTCTAGCGAAACAACTGTTTTTGATGAAAGTTTAGATGAAGCAATCGCAAGCTTAGACTTAGGTACAGAGCAAGACTCATCAACGGCGGCTAATTCAGATGTAACAGATTTTTTAGATGCATTAGAGGGTGATGGGGACATTTTAGATAATTTAGAGGCAACAGCCGCTGGTGGCGGTAATGCAGCTGGTGCCGATGGAGGTAGTTCGTTTGTACAGTTAACCCGAATTTCTGAAAGTGTTGATCCTAGTAGTGTTACTTTTGATTCTTCTTTTGATCAAAACGCTACTGAAGCTTTTAATTTAAGAGATACCTCTGATGGTATTGTGCCTGACGCAACTTCGGCTTCTATTTCACTTAATGAGCTGGGCGTTACTAATTCATCACAACCAACAATTACCGGTACGAGTGAAAACTTAATTGGCGAAACGGTTAATGTGACGGTAACTGATGTTGATGGAAATTCTCAAGTAGTTAGTGTTGTGATTGGCCCTGATGGTACCTTTGAAATAACCCTACCAACTCCAATCGCAGATGGCCCTGTAACGGTTGTTGTTGAAGCGACAGATCCTGTTGGCAACCCTATAAACGACACTATTTCTATAGAAATTGATACAACACCTCCGCTTATTGCTATTGATCCTGTTGCCGATTCTGCTTCGCAAACAGTGACAGTAACAGGAACAGTATCTGGGTTGAACACTGGTGATAATGTGTCGGTCACGTTAACGGATAGTGCAGGTACGGTACAAACAATTGTTACTCAGGTTGATGCGCTAGGAAATTGGGTTATTACTACTACCTCACCTTTATCTGAAGGAGAGTTTAACGTAAGCGCAGTGGCGATTGATGCCGCTGGAAATCAAGCTGTAGACCAAGCTTTAGCTAATGTAGATTTAACTGCTCCGGTAATCACAGTAAATGTAACTGATGAAACAAATAACGCAACACCACCACTTGTTGGAACAACAAATGGGGTTCCTGAAGGCACGCAAGTAACAATTACTGTTACAGATAGTGCAGGACAAATACAAACATTAACAGCGGTTACTCAAGCCGATGGAAGCTGGAGTGTAGAAGTTGGGACTCCTTTACCTGAAGGTGATTTTACTGTTGATGCACAAGTAAGCGACAGTGTAGGAAACTTAGCATTAGCAAGTGATTCAGGAGTAATTGATTTAACGGCGCCTACGGTACAAATTAATAATATTAACGACACTCAAGACACCACGCCAACTATTACAGGTAACGCGCAAGATGTACCTGCTGGCTCTATTATTAGTGTGGTTATTACCGATTTTAATGGTCAAACTCAAACATTATTAACCCAAACTAACGCTGATGGTGATTGGTCTATTGACGTAACTACGCCATTGGCTGAAGGGCAGTTTGAGGTTGATGCAAGTGTAAGCGATGCTGCAGGTAACCAAGCCCAAGCAAATAACCAAGGTGTTGTTGATTTAACAAATCCAGATATTACCGTTACTGCAATTGCTGATACTAACGATACTACACCAACATTTGTAGGTAGGGTAGAAGACGCTCCAGCAGGCTCTGTAATTACAGTATTAGTAACCGATATAAACGGTAGCGTACAAACTTTAACTACTTTATTAAATGAAGATGGCACATGGAGTGTTGATGCTAATGAAATCTTGCCAGGTGGTGAGTTTACAGCAACTGCGTCAGTAACCGATGTAGCAGGTAATGAGGCTACTGCGCAAACAAACGGCGAAATAACGTTTGCTCCTATTTCAATTCAAATCGATGCAATTGCTAATACTAACGATACCACTCCATTTTTAAGTGGTAACACCGGTAATGTGCCTGCAGGTACAACCATTACTTTAACTATTACGGCAAGCGATGGGAGTACATTTACATTACTTGCAGTGACGCAAGCAGATGGTTCGTGGACTGCACAAGTAACAACTCCTCTGCCTGAGGGCGACTTTACTGTAGTTGCAGCGGTTATAGATGACTCGGGCAATGAGGCGCAAGCAAGTGCAGTAGGTAATGTTGATTTAACTATAAGCATTAATTTTATTATTGATACTAACGATACAACACCAACAATTAGCGGCTCTACACAAGACGTAGAACCTGGTGCGTTAGTAACCGTTACATTTACAGGAAGCGATGGCGTAGCAGAAACCGTGCAAGTAGTTACTGGTGCTGATGGAAGTTGGTCAGTTGAGGCAAGTAATGAATTAGTTGAAGGCCAGTTTAGTGTGGTTGCAACAGTGACTGATGCTGCAGGTAATACAGCTTCTGCAAGCGAAACTGGAGAGATTGATTTAACCGATCCTGCAATCACGATTAATCCTATTGAGGATACGAATGATGTAACCCCATCTGTAAGCGGTAATGTAATTGATGTACCTGCAGGGACCGAAGTTACATTAGTAATAACTGACAGTGAAGGTAATGAACAAACACTTACAACAATTACAAATACAGATGGTACATATACAGCGGATATTATTGCAGATCTCAGTGAAGGTGATTTCACAGTAACAGCAAGTGTTAGCGACACGGCAGGCAATAGCAGTACGGCAACTGTTACAGGTACGGTTGATTTAACTGCACCAAGTGTCACTATCAACAATATTGCTGATACAAACGATACAACACCTGTTCTTACCGGCTCTACCCAAGGATTAGCATCGGGCAGTGAAGTAACTTTAATTGTTACCGATAGTCTAGGGGCTGAGCAACAGTTAGTCACTACTATAAGTGCTGATGGTACTTGGAGTATTGAGATTCCAACTGCTTTAAGCGAGGGAGATTTTACCGTAACTGCTAATGTATCTGATAATGCGGGTAACGCAGCTCAAGATTCACAATTAGGCTCAGTTGATACCACCCCTCCTTTAGTTGCAATAAATGACTTTGCTGATTCAAACGACACAACACCTATATTTAGTGGAACAACGAGTGATGTAGCACCGGGTAGCCTTGTTAGTGTTTTAGTTACTGATGCAAATGGTGAGTCACAAACATTGACGGCGGTTGTGTCAGAAGATGGAACTTGGCAAGTAGGTGCAACTCAAGCTGTTACTGAAGGCGACTTTACAATTACGGCAACAGTAACAGACGCTGCAGGTAATGAAGCAAGCGATACCGGTACTGGAACAATTGATTTATCAGCTCCAATTATAGCAATTAATACAATCCCAGATAGCGCCGATACTACTCCAACAATTTCAGGTTCCGTACAAAATGTGCCAGCTGGAACAACGGTTACGTTAACATTGACGGACGCTGGTGGTAATACACAAACAATTACAACACAAACGCTAGCTGATGGTACTTGGACAGCTGATGCTATTAATGAGTTAGTTGAAGGTGACTTTAGCGTTAATGCCATCGTTAGCGATGAAGCAGGTAACCAAAGTGAAACTTTAGCACAAGGAACTATCGATAATACCGCACCAACTATTACGATTGATGCACTCGCTGATAGCAATGATACAACACCAACTATTTCAGGCACTGCGACGGGTGAGCCAGAAGGCACGGTTGTTACTATTACAGTAACTGATGAAGCTGGTAACCCACAAACCATCACTACAGAAGTACTCGCTGACGGCACTTTCACTGTTGATGTACCAGATGAATTAAGCGAAGGCGAATACAGCGTAGACGTATCAATCACTGATACTGCTGGTAACGAAAGTACAGAAGTAACAACGGGTACTATTGATACCTCAGCTCCTGTTATTACGATTGATGCACTGGCAGATAGCAACGACACCACACCGACAATTTCTGGCACAGCAACAGGTGAGCCAGAGGGCACAGTTGTTACTATTACGGTAACTGATGACGCTGGTAATCCACAAATAATTACTACTGAAGTACAAGCCGATGGCACCTTTAGTGTGGACGTACCAAATGAACTAAGTGAAGGTGAATTTACTGTTGAGGTATCGGTTACAGATACTGCGGGCAATGAAACCACAGCAACTACGACTGGCGAGGTTGATACTTTAGCACCGGTGATCACGATAGATGCACTGGCTGATAGTAACGACACCACCCCAACTATTTCAGGCACCGCAACGGGGGAGCCAGAAGGCACGATTGTTACTATTACAGTAACTGATGACGCTGGTAATCCACAAATCATTACCACTGAAGTACAAGCCGATGGCACCTTCAGTGTTGATGTACCAAACGAATTAAGTGAAGGTGAGTTTACTGTTGAGGTATCGGTTACAGATACTGCGGGCAATGAAACCACAGCAACTACGACTGGCGAAGTTGATACTGCCGCGCCAACAGTTATTATTGACCCAGTAGGTGATACTAACGACACCACTCCAACTATTTCAGGGACTGCGACGGGTGAGCCAGAAGGCACGGTTGTTACTATTACCGTGACTGATGAAGCAGGTAATCCACAAATAATTACTACTGAAGTACAAGCCGATGGCACCTTTAGTGTGGATGTACCAAACGAATTAAGTGAAGGCGAATTTACTGTTGAAGTATCGGTTACAGATACTGCGGGTAATGAAACCACAGCAACAACAACGGGAGAAGTCGATACTACCGCGCCAACAGTTACTATTGATCCAGTAGGTGATACTAACGATACCACCCCAACTATTTCAGGCACCGCAACGGGGGAGCCAGAGGGCACGGTTGTTACTATTACAGTTACTGATGACGCTGGTAACCCACAAATAATCACCACTGAAGTACAAGCCGATGGTACCTTCAGTGTAGATGTGCCGAACGAATTAAGTGAGGGTGAATTTACCGTTGAGGTATCGGTTACCGATACCGCAGGTAATGAAACCACAGCAACAACAACGGGAGAAGTTGATACCACAGCGCCAATAGTTACTATTAATGCACTAGGCGATACGAGTGATACAACACCGACCATTTCAGGCACGGTTAGCGATGAGCCAGCTGGTTCAACCGTAACTTTAACAGTGACCGATGCTAACGGTATAGTACAAATAATTACAGCAGAAGTAATTGCAGATGGAAGTTGGACTGTAGAAGTGTCCGCGGCTTTAGCTGAAGGAAGCTACTCTGTAGATGCAAGTATTAGTGATAGCGCTGGTAATGAAGGCACAGCAAGTGCTTCAGGCACAATTGATACAAGCGCATTGACCATTACCATTGATATTATTGGCGAAACTAACGATCAAACACCTCAAATAAATGGTGATACTTTTAATGCACAAGCTGGCTCTCAAGTTGAAGTTCAGATCACTGACTCAGCGGGTGCAATAATTACTTTAACCACAGTTGTTGATGAAAACGGTCTTTGGAGTGTTACTCCGCCAGCAAATTTAGCTGAGGGCACCATTTTAATTAGTGCGACAGTAACAGACATAGGTGGTGGAAGCGCAAATGCAGAGCTTGATGCTGTAATTGATATTACGCCTCCAACAATACAAGTTAATGAACTAGAAACTAGTAATGACACTACTCCAATTATTTCAGGTAGCACAACAGACGTAGCTTCAGGCACAGTTATAAATTTAACGGTTACTGATTCTCAAGGAGTTGTTCGTACATTTAGGACTACAACGGATGCCGATGGTAATTGGAGTGTTGAGCTTTCTCAAGAGCTGGCCTCGGGCGATTATTCTGTAGAAGCTGAAGTATCTGATGCTGCTGGAAATAGTGCTTCAGATACGGCTACAGGCAATATAGATACATCAGGGCCTAGCTTAACCGTTAACTTTGATACTGTAACTAACGACTCAACACCTACTATTTCAGGCACTAGTGATGCAGACGTTGGTACCAGTATCACGGTTGTTATTACAGATGAAAATGGAGTTGAACAAACACTAAGCACCACAGTAGATGCAAATGGTAACTGGGAAGTAACTCCACAAACAGATTTAAATGAAGGTGATAACACCATAGAAGTGAGTGTATCTGACGAAGCAGGAAATACGACAATAGTTACAGATACAATTACGTTAGACACGCAAGCGCCAACGCTCACCATTCAAAACGTGGGCGATGTCAGCGACTTAACACCAGAGCTTCAGGGCACCAGTAATGAAATTGGTGGCACCGTAACACTCACCATCACCGACAGCGAAGGCATCAATCAAACCCTTAGCACTGTTGTAGGCAGCGATGGTCACTGGAATATTGAAATTCCAGGTGCCCTTGCACAAGGCGACTTTAGCGTTGTTGCCATCATTACTGATGCGGCAGGTAACGAGAGTACAGCGAACAGCAGTGGTAATGTGGATACTATTACGCCAATCGTCACCGTTGACGCACTAGGTTTAGGTAACGACAGCACACCAGTGATTAGTGGTACCTCAACAGAGCCTGAAGGCACGGTTATAAACATTGTTATTACCGACAGTAACGGTGATGAACACCCAATCACTGCCACCGTGGATGCAAACGGTGATTGGCAAGCAACCAGCCCTGAGTTACCAGATGGAAGCTACACCGTACAAGCCAGTATCACCGATGATGCAGGCAACACCGGCGGCGCCACACAAACTGGCACCCTTGATACCTTAGCGCCAACATTGACGTTAGACACCGTCGGCGCCACCAACGACAGCACGCCAACAATTAGCGGGACATCGAACGCGCCAGCAGGGACTGTTATTAGTATCAGCGTGAGCGATGGCACAACAACCGAAGCGTTCACCGCGACAGTGCAAGCTGATGGTAGCTGGTCAGCGGATGTACCGAATGCACTGAGCGATGGTGAGCTCACCATTGAAGCTAGCGTTAGTGATAACGCCGGTAATACCACTACATTAAGTGAAACCGCAACACTCAACACCACGGCCCCAAGCATTAGTATTAATGCATTGGTTGATACCAACGACACCACCCCAACCATTAATGGTACAAGCGATGCGGCAGATGGCACCACCATTAGTTTAACGTTTGAAGATAGTGCAGGAAATATTACGACTGTTGATACGACCGTAACGGGTGGTGTATGGAGCGTCGATGCACCAAGCGTGCTAGCCGAAGGCGAATACACAGTAACAGCGACCGTGGATGATGGACTGGGCAATATTGGCAGCGCCACAGAAACAGGCGAGATTGACTTAACCGCACCAAGCCTTGTTATCACCGACAACGGTGTAGGTAACGACACCACCCCAACGATTGCAGGTACCAGCGATGCCGTGCAGGGAAGTGAAGTAACCATTGTTGTCACTGACAGCAGTGGCACACCGCAAACAATAAGCGCCACTGTACTTGCCAATGGCACATGGTCAATTCCTGTACCGATAGCACTTGCAGAAGGTAACTTCACCGTAAGCGCAAGCGTGAGCGATACGGCAGGCAACGAAGCCACCGCCACAGGCACTGGTGAAATAGATACCACCGCACCGACACTTGTACTTACCAGCTCAGGCTCAAGTAGCGACATCACCCCGACACTCAGCGGCACAAGCGATGCCGTTGAAGGCACCGTTATTAACTTCACGGTTGTGGACGATCAAGGCAATACACAAATCTTTACGACCACTGTGGATGCCGATGGCAACTTCTCTATAGAAGTACCGACTGCCTTGGCAGAAGGGCCGTACACGATCACCGCTAACATCAGCGATGTAGCAGGTAACAGCACCGATATTACCGGCAACGGCACAATAGACACGTCCGCGCCAAGCATTACCGTTGATGCGCCAGTATTAACAAACGACAGCACGCCAACAGTGACAGGCACCAGTGATGCACCTAACAGCACCATCACGGTTACGTTTACAGATGCAGCAAATGCCACTCAAAGCATTGATGTACAAACAGATACTAACGGTAACTGGAGTGCGACACCAACAGGTACATTAGCTGAAGGGAACTACAGCGTCAGCGCCAGCATCACCGATGCCGCAGGCAACACAGGTACAGGTACAGATACAGGCGAAGTAGATATAACACCGCCAGATTTAGCGTTTACACCTACCTTCTTATTGGGTTCATTAGTGTTATTAAACGGCACCTCTGATTTACCGGCTGGCAGTGAAATTACCATTACTGAGCAACTTGTTGGCGGCGGTGTGGGCGTAAGTTACACCACAACCACTGACGCCAATGGTAACTGGTCACTGGCTGGTATTGATATCTCATTACTGAACTTAGGCTCCGTGATCGCAACAGCGACCGATGCCGCAGGTAATACCCGTACAATTAGCTCAGATGACTTCGATAATATACCGCCGACACTTACTGTTGATGTTGCAGCACAAAGCGACAGCAACACGCCAATCATAAGCGGCACAAGCGATGCAGGTGAGGGTGCACAAGTGACTATCGTGGTTACTGATAGCGCAGGCAACCCGCAAACTATCACCGCCCTTGTGGATGCAAACGGTGATTGGAACGCCACACCAGCGACACCATTAAGTGAAGGTGAAAGCACCATTGAAGTAAGTGTACGCGACAGTGTTGGCAACGAAACTACAGTGAGTGACATCACCACTATCGACACGCAAGCGCCAATACTCACCATTCAAAACGTAGGCGATGTCAGCGACTTAACACCAGAGCTTCAGGGCACCAGTAATGAAATTGGTGGCACCGTAACACTCACCATCACCGACAGCGAAGGTGCTGTGCAAACCCTTGAGACCCTAGTTGGCAGCGATGGTCACTGGAATATTGAAATTCCAGGTGCCCTTGCACAAGGTGACTTTAGCGTTGTTGCCAGCATTACTGATGCTGCAGGCAACGAGAGCACCGCGAGCAGCAGTGGCAACGTGGATACCATCACCCCGGTTGTGAGCGTGGATGCACTGGGCCTTGGCAATGACAGCACCCCAGTGATTAGTGGTACCTCAACAGAGCCTGCAGGCACGGTTATAAACATTGTTATTACCGACAGTAACGGTGATGAACACCCAATCACCGCTACTGTGGATGCAAACGGCGATTGGCAAGCAACCAGCCTTGAATTACCAGATGGAAGCTACAACGTACAAGCCAGTATCACCGATGATGCAGGCAACACCGGCGGCGCCACACAAACAGGCAGCTTAGATACTTTAGCGCCGACACTGACGTTAGACACAGTAGGCGCCACTAATAACAGCACGCCAACAATTAGCGGGACATCAAACGCGCCAGCAGGCACGGTTATAACGATTAACGTCACGGATGCAGATAATACAGAAACGTTCACCGCGACAGTACAAGCCGATGGCAGTTGGTCAGCGGATGTACCGAACGCGCTAACTGATGGTCCACTCACTATCGAAGCAAGCGTAAGCGACAGTGCAGGCAACACCACTACATTAAGTGAAAACGCAACACTCAACACCACGGCGCCAAGTATCAGTATTAATACACTGGTTGACACCAATGACACCACGCCAGAAATTCGCGGGACAAGTGATGCAGCTGATGGCACAACCATTAGCTTAACGTTTGAAGACAGTGCAGGGAATATTACGACTGTTGATACGACCGTAACGGGCGGCGTATGGAGCGTCGATGCACCAAGCGTACTAGCCGAAGGCGAATACACCGTAACAGCTACCGTGAATGATGGGCTGGGCAATATAGGGAGTGCAACAGAGACTGGTCAGATCGACCTTACTGGTCCGAGCCTTGTTATTACCGACAACGGCGTAGGCAACGACACCACCCCAACGATTGCAGGTACCAGCGATGCACCGCAGGGAAGTGAAGTAACGATTGTTGTCACTGACAGCAGTGGCACACCGCAAACAATAAGCGCCACCGTACTTGCTAATGGTACGTGGTCAATTCCTGTACCGATAGCACTTGCAGAAGGTGCATACACCATTAGTGCGAGTGTTGAAGATGCCGCAGGCAACGACACCACCGCCACAGGCGCTGGTGAAGTAGACACCACTGCACCGACACTTGTGCTTACCAGTCCAGGTTCAAGTGATGATGTAACGCCGATATTTAGCGGCACAAGCGATGCGGTTGAAGGCACGGTTATTAACTTCACCGTAGTGGATGATTTAGGTAGCTCACAAACGTTCACCACCACGGTGGATGCTGATGGCAACTTCTCAGTTGAAGTAATCACTGCACTGGCAGAAGGACCGTATACGATTACTGCCAACATCAGCGATGTAGCAGGTAACAGCACCGATATTACCGGCAACGGCACAATAGACACATCCGCGCCAAGCATTACCGTGGATGCGCCAATATTAACAAACGACAGCACGCCCACAGTGACAGGCACCAGTGATGCACCTAATAGCACTATCACAGTTACGTTTACAGATGCAGCAAATGCCACTCAAAGCATTGATGTACAAACCGATGCTGATGGTAACTGGAGTGCGACACCAACAGGTACATTAGCTGAAGGTAATTACAATGTCAGCGCCAGCATCACCGATGCTGCAGGCAACACAGGTACAGGCACTGACAGCGGCGAAGTGGATGTAACTCCGCCAACTCTTGCCTTTACGCCAACGTTTGAACTTGGTTTATTGGTTACCTTAAGTGGTACGTCTGACTTGCCAGCAGGTAGTGAAATTACAATTACCGAGCAGCTGGTAGGCGGTGGTATTGGTGCAACATATACCACTACAACCGATGCGGATGGCAACTGGTCATTAGTCGGATTAGATGTATCGTTACTTGATGTTGGCTCAGTGATCGCAACAGCGACCGATGCAGCAGGTAATACCCGTACAATTAGCTCAGACGACTTTGATAATACGCCACCGACACTCACTGTTGATGTTGCAGCACAAAGCGACAGCAACACGCCAATCATAAGCGGCACAAGCGATGCAGGTGAGGGTGCACAAGTGACGATTGTGGTTACCGACAGCAACGGCAACCCACAAACTATCACCGCCCTTGTGGATGCAAACGGTGATTGGAGCGCCACACCAGCGACACCATTAAGTGAAGGTCAAAGCACCATTGAAGTAAGTGTACGCGACAGTGTTGGCAATGAAACCACTGTGAGTGACACCACGACTATCGACACGCAAGCGCCAACGCTCACCATTCAAAACGTAGGCGATGTCAGCGATTTAACACCTGAGCTTCAGGGCACCAGTAATGAAATTGGTGGCACGGTAACACTCACCATCACCGACAGCGAAGGCATCAATCAAACCCTTAGCACTGTTGTAGGCAGCGATGGTCACTGGGCAATCGAAGTATCGACAGCCCTTGCACAAGGTGAGTTTAGCGTTGTTGCCAGCATTACCGATGGGGCAGGCAACGAGAGCACCGCAAACAGCAGTGGTAATGTGGATACTATTACGCCAGTTGTCACCGTTGATGTACTGGGCTTGGGTAACGACAGCACGCCAGTGATCAGCGGTACCTCAACAGAGCCTGCAGGCACGGTTATAAACATTGTTATTACCGACAATAACGGTGATGAACACCCAATCACCGCCACCGTGGATGCAAATGGTGATTGGCAAGCAACCAGCCCTGAATTACCAGATGGAAGTTACACAATGCAAGCCAGTATCACCGATGATGCAGGCAATACCGGCGGCGCCACACAATCAGGCACCCTTGATACTCTAGCACCGACATTAACACTGGATACAGTGGGTGCAATTAATAACAGCACGCCAACAATTAGTGGGACATCGAACGCGCCAGCAGGCACGGTTATAACGATTAACGTCACGGATGCAGATAATACAGAAACGTTCATCGCGACAGTGCAAGCCGATGGCAGTTGGTCAGCGGATGTACCGAACGCGCTAACTGATGGTCCACTCACTATCGAAGCAAGCGTCAGTGACAGTGCAGGCAACACCACCACGTTAAGTGAAGGCGCAACATTGGATACCAATGCACCGAGTATTAATATTGATGCATTAATGGATACAAATGATACAACGCCGAATGTGAGCGGTACCAGCAGTGCAGCAAATGGCACTATTATCACCGTCAGTTTCACGGACAGTAATGACATAACAAACACGGTACAAACAACCGTTACAGACGGTATCTGGAGTGTTGAAGCCCCTGTTGACTTAGCTGAAGGCAGTTATGAAGTTGAAGCGAGTGTTACTGATGGAAGCGGCAATACAAGTACCGCAACAGGAAGTGGCATTGTTGATACGACCATTCCTAATATTGCCGTAAATGATGTAACCGTGACTGATGACACCACGCCCACGATCACCGGCACAGCGAATGCGCCACAAGGCAGCACCGTGAGCGTTGAAATTACAGACAGTAATAACATTACTCATACCGTAACGACCACATTAGGGGTTAATGGCACATGGAGCGTAGCAGCCACGCAAGTACTTTCTGAAGGCACCTTTACAGTGAGCGCCAGTGTGAGCGATGCCGCAGGCAATGAAGCTACTGCCACAGGCACTGGTGAAATAGATACCATTGCACCGACGCTTGTACTTACCAGCCCAGGCTCAAGTAACGACATCACCCCGACACTCAGCGGAACAAGCGATGCGGTTGAAGGCACGGTTATTAACTTTACCGTAGTGGATGATTTAGGTAGCTCACAAACGTTCACCACCACTGTGGATGCTGATGGGAACTTCTCAATCGAAGTACCGACTGCACTGGCTGAAGGGCCGTACACGATCACCGCCAACATCAGCGATGTGGCAGGTAACAGCACCGATATTACAGGCAATGGCACCATTGATACCACTGCACCAAGTGTGAGTGTGGATGCGCCAGTATTAACAAACGACAGCACACCAACAGTAACGGGTAGCAGTGATGCACCTAACAGTACCATCACCGTTACGTTTACCGACGCTGCCAATTCAGTTCAGACCATTGATGTACAAACGGATATCAACGGTAACTGGAGCGCGACACCAACGACTGATTTAGCCGAAGGGAACTACAGCGTCAGCGCCAGCATCACCGATGCTGCAGGCAATACAGGCACGGGTACAGACACTGGCGAAGTCGATATAACCGCTCCGGATCTTGAAATTATTCCATCGTTTTTATTAGGTAATTTAGTTTCTCTTTCGGGGGATTCTGATCTACCAGGGGGTTCTGTGATCACTATCACAGAGTACCTAGTTGGTGGGTTAGTTGGCGCAACTTATACAGCCACGACAAATCCTGATGGCACGTGGGGGCTTGCAAACATAACAGTACCTTTACTAAACCTTGCCTATGTGACTGCCAGTGCAACGGATGCAGCTGGTAATGTCAGAACAATCAATACACTTGATTTTGATAACGTAGCGCCAGACCTAACAGTTAGTGTCGATGCTTTATCTAATGACAGTACGCCAGTAATTAGCGGCACCACCGATATGGGGCAAGGCACTGTAATTAATATAACCGTGACTGATAGTGAAGGAGAAAGCCAAGCGTTTACTGCGACAGTTCAAGCCGGTGGCGACTGGTCTGTTGCTGTACCTGCAGAGCTAGCGCAAGGTCAATATACCGTTGTTGCAGAGGTTAGAGACAGTGTTGGTAACTTAACAACGCAGCAGGCTCAAGGTGAAATAGACAGTGTTGATCCTACATTAATTGTGAACGAAGTTAACGCGACAATAGATACAACACCTACAATTTCAGGTACGAGTAATGAGATAGGTGCAGATGTAAGCATTATTATTGGTGGTCAAACACTAACAGCAACTGTGGGTACTGATGGCAATTGGCAAGTAGATGTCCCCGTAGCACTTGTTGATGGTGATTATACGGCGCAAGTAAGCATTACCGATGACGCTAATAATATCAGCAGCACGACTATTGATTTAACAATTGATACCCAAGTACCTGTTATTGTACTTAATGATATAACTGTATTTAACACTAATACACCAATTGTAAGTGGTACTTCAACTGAACCACAGAATACGGTGGTCGATATAGTCATTACAGACAGCAATAATGACACACACATTTTAACCGCAATAGTTGATGCTAACGGCGATTGGCAAGTTACGGCGCCAAGCTTGCCAGATGGCAATTATGATGTAGAGGTAAGTATTACCGATGATGCTGGCAATCAAGGTTTGGATACAGGCTCGAGCTTTATTGATACTCAAGCACCAAGTATTTCTATAAACGCATTAGGTACAATTAATGACAGCACGCCAACTATTTCAGGCACATCCAATGAACCTGAAAACACGAGTATTACAGTAACTGTGACCGATGGAGATAGTACCGAGACTTACACAACTGTTGTTGGTGCAGGAGGTGATTGGAGTGTAAATATAACAGACGCACTGACTGATGGTGAAGTTACAGTTTCTGCAAGTGTTACTGATACCGCAGGGAATGAATCAGTTGCAAATAGTACCGCAACGTTAAATACCAATGCGCCTACAATCAATATTAATACAATTGTTGATACGAACGATCAAACACCAGCAATATTGGGCACAAGTAGTGCGGCAGATAACACAGAAATTACGGTCGTTATAACTGACGTTAATAACATTTCACATACTGTAACTACGACGGTAGTAGGCGGTATTTGGAGTGTTGATGCGACCGATATTCTTCCTGAAGGTGAGTTTACTGTTTCGGCAAGTGTGACTGAAGGTGGCTTAACGAGTAATGCAGCGGGCGAGGGCGTGATCGATTTAACTCCACCAGCACTTAATATTACACCGCCGGTAACGTCTAATGACACTACGCCTACAATTTCAGGCACAACTACAGCTCCACAAGGCGCCATAGTCGCTATTTTAATTACAGATAGCTTAGGTGCAGAGCAAACGGTTAATGCTACGGTTGGTGCAAATGGCACATGGTCAGTCGCTGCAAGTACAGAGTTGAGCGAGGGCACTTACACGGTTTTAGCTTCAACAACAGATACTGCCGGTAATCCTGTAAACACAAGTATTACAGGGGAAGTTGACATAACAGCGCCAGTTGTGACCATTAACGATATTGTTGGAGGTACAGACTTAACCCCAGGTATTTCAGGAAGTGTGACAGGTGCCAATGTGGGTGATGCTGTTGCAGTGGTATTCACTGATGCACAAGGTAATGAGCACACTGTAAATACAACGGTTCAAACTGGAGGTATATGGTCTGTAGAGGCAAGTAGCTCTCTTTCACAAGGAGATTATTCAGTTGAAGCATTTGTTACTGACAGCGCTGGTAATACCGGGGACGCAACAAATACAGCAACTATAGATACCATTGCTCCCGAAATTAGTATTAATCAAAGTTCATTAATACTAACTCAAGATAGCACTCCATTGATTACAGGTACGTCTAACGAAGCAAATACAAACGTTATTGTTACGTTTACGGATTCAGCTGGAGTTTCTCATCAAATGACCGTTCAAACCGATGGCAATGGAGACTGGCAAGCGGCTGCTAATAATATTTTAGCTGACGGTGTTTACAGTGCTAGTGCAACTATTAGCGATGCTGCGGGCAATACTTCGGTCGACAATAAAACCGGTGGTGAGGTTGATACCGTGGGACCAGAGCTAACAATTGTGCCTTCGTTCCTATTAGGTCAGTTGGTTTCTTTATCTGGTACATCTGATTTGGGCGAAGGTAAAACCGTTACGGTTACTCTAGAGCTTGCAGGTGATTTACTCGATTTAACATACGATGTAACCACAGATGCAAATGGTGATTGGGAGCTATTAGGCCTAGCCGTTAATGTTATTGGCTTATCAGTTATTGAAGCCTCTGCAACCGATGATGCGGGTAACACCACCGCTATTACGACTGCTGATGTAGATGCTTCAACCCCAGTACTAAATGCGGTAGTTGACTTTGCTACTGGTGAGGGCGATTTACCAATAATTAGTGGTACGACCGACCAAGCACCAGGCACTGAAGTGCTAGTTAAAGTGGTAGATAGCGAAAATGTAGTACAAGAGCTTACGGCTATAGTTCAAGCCGATAATACGTGGGCTGTACAGGTTCCTCAATCATTAGCTGAAGGTACATTTAGCGTAACAGTTGACGTGTTAAGTGAGGTCGGTATTACTACCACGCAACTACTTACCGCAGTGGTGGATACAATATCGCCAACACTTGGCTTACAGGTTATTGGCACAACATCAGACTCCACGCCAATAATCCAAGGTACCAGTGATTTAATTAATGGTGTTGTTGAAATACAACTAGATGGCGGCACTGTACTAACTACTACAGTTGATGCTTTGGGAATATTTACACTTGAAGTTGATGCATTATCTGAAGGGCAGCACGTTGCTAATGTGAGTATTACTGATGATGCAGGTAATGTAGTTACCGATACGCTTGAATTCGTCGTTGATACGCTAGTACCAGTGGTTGGAATTTTACCACTGAGCATTAGCAATACAGATATATTAGAGCTTTCAGGTACATCACCAGAAGCGGAAGGCACAAATATTGATGTAACTGTTATTGGTAGTAATGGTGAAAAAACGGTATTTAATACCTTAATTGGTAGCGATGGCAAGTGGTCTTTAGTAACTACTAGCTTATCAGATGGTGTATATACTGTTTCTGCAAGTATAACTGACGCGGCAGGTAATACAGGGCAGTCGGCCATTGAGCAAGTAACCATAGATACTATAGCGCCAGCGCTAGGAATTGATGCGTTTGGTGTACTTAATACGCTAACACCTACTATTGAAGGGACAAGCGATGAAGAGGTAGGAAGTTTAATTACCGTAAATATTACTGACTCTACAGATACATTATATGTAGTTACCACTTCGGTATTAGGAGACGGAACATGGCTTATTGTTACTCCTTTACTTGCTGAAGGTGACTTAACAATTGAGGCAATAAGTACAGATGATGCTGGGAATATAGCAACAGTTACGCAAACGGGCACTATTAGTACAACCTTACCAGGTTTGTTAATTAATCAAATTGTAGATACAAGCGATACAACGCCAACAATTACAGGTACCACAGATATATTAGCAGGTGACGTACAGGTAGTTATTACCGATAGTAGCGGTACAGCAACGACATATAACACCCAAGCTATTGCAGGTGTATGGACTCTAATACCTACAACACCATTAGCTGAAGGTGCCTTTACTGTAAGTGCTACAGTTGAAAACTTAGGGCTTACAAGTTCTACAAGTCTAGGTGGCATTATTGATTTAACACCACCAACAGTTGAAGTTAATCAGTTACCTGTTACTAATAACCCGTTACCAACAATTACAGGTACAAGTGATGCACCAGCAGGTACAAATGTGAGTGTTGTTATTACAGATGCTAATAATGATTCACAAACTATTACCGCTCAAGTTTCAGGCAATGGCACATGGTCAGTAACAGCTACCACCGCACTGAGTGAAGGTAGCTTTAATGCAACAGCATCAATAAGCGATACAGCGGGTAACTCTGCTAGCGATACTATGGTGTCAAGCACCGATTATACTGCACCAACTGTAGTGATAGACCCAATTACAGTAGGGCAAGATACAACGCCTACCATTACGGGTTCTGTAACTGGAAGCTTTGCAGGTGCGGCTGTAATAGTTATGTTTACTGATTCAGCTGGTGCCACTCACAATGTTGACACAACCGTTGGCACTGATGGAACTTGGAGCGTGATATCGGCAGAAGTACTTAGTGAAGGTAACTACACTGTAGATGTTGGCATTGCTGATGGTGCAGGTAATACTGGTACGCAATCATCAAGTAGCGCAATTGACTCAGGTATTACAATTGACTCGGGGTTAGAGCTAACCGCAGATCAAACACCGCTTGTTACGGGGACTGCCGCTCCAGGTGAGTCTGTAACTGTTACCTTTAATGGTCCAACTGAAAGTATTGTATTAATAGAAACTGTTAATGCATCGGGTGTATGGAGTGCTACAGCTAATACTGACTTAGCTGATGGGGAGTACACAGTAACAGCCGTAGCAACTGATACATCAGGTAATACAACTTCAAGCGGTAGTATATCTGGATTGGTTATTGATACCACGCCAATAGGTTTTGAGGTTACTGATTTTAGTTCAGGAATATTAGGTATTGTACTCCCATCAGTTGAAGGGACAACAGAGCCAGATACTGAAGTATACATTATTGGCTCTTCGTTATTAGGCATTGACTTACTCGGTCTAGATTTAGATGTATTAGAACTTTCAAGCAGCTTTACTTCAGATAGCAATGGAGATTGGGGAGGGTTTTTAAACTTAGCCAACCTAAACATTGGTGGAGGGGAGCAATATTATTTTGTTACTGTTGATGAAGTCGGAAACTACTTGATTAAAAATACGGGTAACGAGGTAGAGCAGTCCGGCAATATTTACACCTCTGAATCAGGTTCAGGTGCTGGCGACATTATGCCAGCGTCATTTAGCGAAGAGTCAGCATTGGGTGATACGCAAGGTGATGAAGTGTTAAACACCGAAACCATTAATTTAGCAAATGTAGGAACAATAGCAAGCACGCCAGAACAGGTGGTAGGAGTTAGTGAAGCAGAACCACTAAGCATAAACGATGTAATAATTGACTCTGAAACAGAGCAGTTAGTTGCTTTAAATAATCTACTTGATGAAGAAGGCTCTGCAATTGCTTATACTCCAGCTCAAAGTGGGGGAAGCATTGATGCAGCAGCACCTGCGGTTGATGTACAAAATCAATCGGAGGAAATGATTAAACACTTAATTGAAAGTAGTAATAATCAAACGGATATTTAATATTAATAGAGCCCTCTTAATTATTTATTAAGGGGGCTTACATTATTAAGAAAATTGATATTATTTATAACGAAATTTAAGAATAAAGGACATTAAAAAAGCCTTATTGATAAATCAATAAGGCTTTTTTAATGTAAAATCTTGGGCTTAAGCTTTTAAATTACGAACCAGTTTACTCTCGGTATTTACAGACTTACCGGCTTGGTCGTAGGTCATTGACGTTGGTGCGCCAATTAATATCTCTTTTAATTGTTTAACACTTAGTTGCGCTTGGCGGGCAGCATGAGCATTAACATTATTTTGTTTTTGGCATTGCGCAAGTTGAGTTTTAACTTGGCTTATTAGCTCAGATATTTCAGGGTTTTGTGAGTCGTTACTGGCAATAAGCTTACTTAGCTCTTTATCTAGAGTGCTTAGCTTAGTTAAAAAAGACATTTTTTGTTGGGTAATTTCTTTTAAACCAGCACCACGTCGTGAAGCAATAGCAGTAAGCTCGTCGTTTAATAGCGTATGCAAAGAATCTAAACAACTTACTTGTTGGTTTAGTTTTACGCTAATTAAACTATTATGATCAGCCATACACGTTAAACTCAAAATCAGCTAAGTTTTTAGCAAGCTTTTCACTGTCCACTTGATATTTACCTTCGGTTATTGCTTTTTTAAGCTCAGCAACTTTATCGCTATCAAAGCCAGACGATTGCTGTGCTTTATCTTGAAGCGTTTTTAATTGCTGCGCTTGCGGCGTCAAGCTTACAGAGTCACTTGCTGCTTTAGGCGAAGGAGTCTGCGTCGCTTGTGTATTTGCGTTATCTTTTTTTAAATCAACTTGTTGCTTTGCATTTGTTAACGCATTAGCTTGTTGATTACTGCCATTAACTTGATTAACCATAATAATAAACCCGTATATTACCCAACTTATGCCATGTTATCGGCATATACGTGGGATACTTTAGTATAAATCTAAATTAAATATTCACTTGAACAGACTCTACACCATCTACTCGCGCATTTAAAACTTTACCTGATTTTTTGTTTTTTATTTGTATCTGTTCGCCCAAAGTACCGTCTTCTAAAGCAATACCTGTGGTTTTAATTCTAAGGCCTCTGAGATTAGCGTAAATATTAACAGAGTCACCTTTACACACCATACAAATTTGGTTTAGTAATACTGGCATACCACTTCTAATATTTCGTTTACTTCTGCTGCCTATTAGCATTGTAGGGTCATCTAAGTACTGAATTCGTACAAAGTGAGTTGGTTTCATTTCAATACTTAAATGCGATTTAGTTATTACTTCACCGCGGGTTAAATTAGCAGTGGCAACAACAACTGGAGCCATTTCAACAACTCTTACATGAACGTATTGAGTCCACGTTTGCACATCATTGCACTTGGCTTGTAAGGTTACTTGGCGGTTAAATGGTGGCTCATCGGATGTTGATAATTCAAGCTCAGTATTACAGACACGATCAGGGATGCGACTATCTAAAGGCAGTGCACTTAATTGAATATTAGTATTTTGTAATGTACCAATCTGCTTACCTATGTAAGTGACGGCCATGTCTTGTAATAAGTCTTTACTAAACACTTTAGCGTGCAAAGGGAATGCAAAGCACAAGCTAGTAACAAAATAAAAAACACTGTATCTTCTGATTTTTTTTAACAAACTCATAATGTTTCGACTATGCTTATGGTTTCAAACAGGGTATAAATATTTTGCGTCAAAAAGTAGACGCACCCGCGATGTTATGTAGCTTTATAAATAGAAAGCAATTATCGTTCCGTATTATTTGTTTTCTTTAGGAGATTTGAATGGCAGGCATTTTAGACTCAGTAAACCAACGCACACAGTTGGTTGGGCAGAACCGCCTAGAATTACTTTTATTTAAGCTCAGAGGGCGTCAGCGTTTTGGTATTAATGTATTTAAAGTGAGAGAAGTGCTGCAATGCCCTCCACTAACAAGCATGCCAAAATCTAATCCGTATATTCGTGGTGTTGCACATATTCGTGGTCAAACTATTTCAGTAATCGACTTATCGATGGCTGTAGGTGGGCGCCCAATCGACAACATTAAAGACAGCTTCATAATCATTGCTGAATACAATCGCTCTGTACAAGGGTTTTTAGTGGGCGGAGTTGAACGTATTGTAAATATGAATTGGGAAAAAATAATGCCACCGCCATCAGGCGCCGGACGTTATTCATATTTAACGGCAGTGACCGAAATCGAAAATGAATTAGTGGAAATTCTCGATGTAGAAAAAATTCTCAACGAAATTTGCCCAGTAAACACAGAAGTAAGTGCTGAAGTTGCACAAAGTGGCGATATTCAAAAAGATTTAGGCGAACGTATCGTATTTATTGCAGACGACTCTGCTGTTGCGCGTAATCAAGTTAAACGTGCCCTAGAGCCGTTAGGCGTGCAAACAGAGCTTGCCAAAAATGGTAAAGAAGCACTTATAAGATTAAAAGAAATAGCAGAGCTTGATTGTAAAAACGATATTACTGAGCGGGTAGCATTACTCATCTCAGACGTTGAAATGCCAGAAATGGACGGCTATACCTTAACAGCTGAAATAAAAGCAGATCCCAAACTTGCACCTTTGCATGTTATTTTGCATACCTCTCTGAGTGGTGTTTTTAACCAAGCGATGATTGAAAAAGTAGGGGCTGATGACTTTATTGCTAAATTTAACCCAGACGAATTAGCAACAGCGGTTAAAAAGTGGGTTCATTGTGATTAACAAAAATAGGTGCTACTAACTTGAATAATAAAGATTTGCAGCAAAGTGAATACGACCAGTTTCGTTCATTTTTAGAGCAGCAATGCGGCATTGTTTTAGGTGAAAATAAACAGTATTTAGTTAAAAGCCGACTTGCTCCGTTAATGACTCGATTTAATGTGGGATCTTTGTCAGAGTTGGTTAGTAAAACACTTGGGCCTCACGAGCGGCAATTAAGAGCCGCTGTAGTTGATGCAATGACCACAAACGAAACGTTGTGGTTTAGAGATCAATACCCATTTGAGTTGCTCCAAAATAAGCTTTTTCCTGAGTTTAAAGACTTAAGGAGGCCTTTAAAAATTTGGTCTGCTGCCAGCTCGTCAGGACAAGAACCCTATTCAATAGCTATGTCAGTAGCTGAATTTAACGCCAAGCAACCAGGTGTGCTTCGTATGGGGGCACAAATTATTGGTACCGATATATCTAATACCATGCTTGATATGTGTAAAAATGCAGAATATGACGCGCTTGCACTTGCCAGAGGGTTATCTGCAGAGCGTCGTAAAAAGTTTTTTAAAGACAGCGGCAATGGTATGGCACAAGTAAACGATACAATAAAAAAACAAGTTAGTTTTAGGCACCTAAACCTGCTTGATTCTTACGCGTTAATGGGCAAGTTTGATATTATTTTTTGCCGTAATGTACTTATTTACTTTGCGCCTGAAATAAAAGCTAAAATTATTAATCAGTTTGCACAAGCATTAAACCCAAAAGGGTATTTGTTTTTAGGCGCGTCAGAGTCCCTAACAGGCCTAAGTACTGAATATGATATGGTTAGATGCAACCCCGGTATCATTTACCAAAAGAAATAACTAAGTTAATTCATTTCCCTAAAACGACGCCCTCAGCGTCGTTTTTCTATTTAGATACATAACCTTATAAAAATATAACACTTCCTAATATTAATGGCTTATTTTTTGCTTTATTCATGGGTAAGTCAATTTTTTGGAGAAGGTTATGGCTATCAGTTTTGATAAAGCATTAGGTGTGCATCCGCAAGCCATGTTGATACGTTCACAGCGAGCAGAATTAATTGCAACTAATATAGCTAACGCTGATACGCCTGGCTATAAAGCAAAAGATATAGACTTTGCCTCAGCTTTAAAAGCGGCAAGGTCAACTCAGCAAAGCGGCAATACTATGGTAAGAACTAATGATAAACACATTGGTGGAGGTACTCATAGTATGGGCAGCTCTGAATCATTTCGTTTGCCAAATCAATCAGATACAGGCGATGGTAACTCGGTTGATATACAAGTGGAACGAAACTTGTATACACAGAATGCTATGGAGTATCAGGCCAGCTTGCAATTTTTAAGCGGCAGATTCAAAGGTCTGAATAAAGCTCTCGGTAGTCAAGGATAAAAATTATGAGTTTATATAATGTTTTCGATATTGCAGGTTCGGGTATGAGCGCACAAAATGTTCGCTTAAATACCACAGCTAGTAATATTTCTAATGCTAATACCATTAGTTCATCTCAAGACAAAACGTACCGAGCGCGCCAACCTGTATTTGCGGCTGAGCTAACAAAAGCTTCAGCATCAGCAAGTAACCAGCAGGGCTCCGCAGTTGGTGTTAAAGTTTTGGGCATTGTTGAAAGCGATGCTCCATTACAAATTGAATATAACCCAAATCATCCAAGTGCGGATGAAAATGGCTATATCTATAAACCCAACGTTAATGTTGTAGAGGAGATGGCAAATATGATTTCTGCCTCTCGTTCTTACCAAACAAACGTGCAAGTTGCTGATGCAGCAAAGCAAATGCTAAGTAAAACACTGTTGCTAGGGCAGCGGTAACCGAGGGTAGGTTATGAGTAACGATATTAGTACATCTTCATCCTATTTAGACTCTATACGCTGGCAAGAGCAACAAGTTGCTACCAGTGATACTGAGAGTGATGCGTTAACACAAGAAGACTTTTTCTCTTTGTTAACTCAGCAATTATCGTTTCAAGATCCCAGTAACCCTGCGGATAACGATCAAATGATTGCTCAAATGACGAGCTTTACAATGGCGCAAGGGATCAGCGATTTAAATTCAAATTTTGATAGCTTAGCGTCATCTATGACATCAAATTCAGCATTGCAAGCATCAACACTTGTTGGCAAGCAAGCTTTACTTGAGTCAAACACCTTAGATTTAAATGAAACGGGTGATGCCAGAGGCTCCGCAGTGGCAGAAGAAGCCGTTGATAACTTAAAAATTAAAGTGACAGATGCATCAGGTCAGCTAGTAAGAACTATTGATATGGGTTCTCAATCAGCAGGTGCAGTTCGCTTTGCGTGGGATGGCAAAAATGAAGCCGGTGAGCGCTTACCTGAAGGTGAATATTCAGTAACCGCTGAAGGAAGCACTGACGGTGAATTTTCAAGCTTGCCCATTGCTACATTTAAAAACATTGAAAGCGTTAATATTAATGGCTCAAGTGGCATAATTATTAACACTAAAGAAGGTGCGGTTAGGCTGACAGATGTAGCAGAAATCGCGTAATAAATTTTAGTATTTTTCGCCTGCTAGCAGGCCACAGACTAACAGGTTAGAGGTGAATTATGAGCTTCAATATTGCATTAACCGGCCTTGCTGCCGCGCAAAAAGATTTAGACGTAACGGCAAATAATATTGCAAACGTTAATACCACAGGTTTTAAAGAGTCACGCGCTGAGTTTGCCGATGTTTACGCTTCATCAGTATTTAGCTCTGGTAAGACTAAAAATGGTGACGGTGTGCAAACAACCATGGTTGCGCAGCAGTTTCACCAAGGCTCACTGCAATTTACAAATAACTCACTTGATTTAGCAATCACTGGTGAAGGTTATTTTGCGATGACCGACGATTTATCTTCGCAAGATTTAACATATACACGTGCGGGTGCATTTAAGCTTAACCAAGATAACTTTATGGTTGACGCAAAAGGTAACTTTTTACAAGCATTCCCAGTTGATTCATCTACAGGTGATACAACGTCGGTAAGTTTGAGCACAACTGATCCAATTCAAATCCCTGATTCGTCTGGTTCTCCTCGCGCAACAGAAAATGTATTTTTGTCGTTTAACTTAGATGCAACGGCGGATCCATCAGGTCTAGATTTTGACCCTACGTCTAGTGGTACTTATAACTCATCTACGTCAACAACAGTATATGATTCACTAGGTGAACCTCATATTTTACAATACTTTTTTGCTAAAGAAGATGATGCCGCAGCAGGTGGTACAGATAACAGTTGGGAAGTATACGCAACCCTCGATGGCAAAGTAGTTGATGGCACAACTGGTGGAGAACAAACAACGACACCTTATACACCACTGACTACCCTAGGTTTTAACTCAAGTGGTTTGCCATCAACAACAGGTGGTGTGGCAAATACAAATACAACTACTTTTGATGAAATACTACTGCCAGCGGGTTCTGGTGCTGGTTTATCAACATTACTAGACAATGGTGCAACTTTCCCAGGTACTGGTATTGAGCTTAACTGGCGCGATGAAAATAACACGGCAGGACGTATCCCAACTCAGTATTCAAGCGGTTTTGAAGTAAAAGCACTCGATCAAGATGGCTCAACAGTTGGTCGTTTAGCCGGAATTGATATTGGCACAGACGGTAAAATTGTTGCTTCTTACAGTAATGGCGACTCAACATTTTTAGGCCAAGTGGCTATGGTACGTTTTCCAAACTCACAAGGGTTATCACAAGTGGGTGATACAAGTTGGAAGCAAAGTATTGATTCAGGTGAACCTGTAGCGGGTGAAGCTGGTTCGGGTACGTTTGGTGGAATTAACTCATCAGCACTTGAGCAATCAAATACTAACCTTACTAATGAGCTTGTAGACTTAATTACTGCACAGCGTAATTACCAAGCAAACTCACGTGCGCTTGAAGTTAACTCAACTATTCAGCAAAGTATTTTGCAGATTCGATAAGTTAAACCCCATTGAATATATTAGGCTGCATTTTTGCAGCCTTTTTTATAAGTCCTCTTTGTAAGCCCTTCTAAATACCTCTCAATGTTGTGTCAAATTTAATCTGGCACCTATTTTGCATTTATAAGTTCAGAGATTTTTTATGTGAGTCGATACTATGGACAAAATGGTCTACATTGCGGCCTCTGGCGCTAAGCAAAGCCTACAAGGGCTTGCGCTTAAAGCCAATAATTTGGCGAATGCAAATACAACAGGATTTAAAGCCGACTTTGCGCAGGCGCGTTCTATGCAAGCGTTTGGCGAAGGTTTGCCTACCCGTGTATTTTCAATGCAAGAGCGTCCGGGTTCTAACATGGTATCGGGTGGCATTGTTCAAACCGGGCGCGACTTAGATATCGCGATGAGCGATAACGCATGGCTTGCTGTGCAAGATGCCTCCGGTAATGAAGCTTACACAAAAGTGGGTACGTTAAACGTTACTGCTCAAGGCATGCTCGTAACCAGCCATGGTCGTCAAGTTATTGGCGAAGGGGGACCTGTTATTTTACCCGTCCCAGTCGAAAAAATAGGGTTTAGCCAAGATGGCGCTATTCAAGTTCGACCACAAGGCGCTCCCGCTAACTTTTTAGAAGAAATAGACACGCTTAGAGTGGTAGAAGCAAATAGCTCACAGCTCGAAAAAGGTAACGATGGTTTATTTAGACCAAAAGCAAATGTAACAGTAGATACCTCTGCCAATGTAAAAGTTTTAAGTGGTTCGCTTGAAATGTCGAATGTGAACCCTGTTCACGAAATGGTCGACATGATAAGCCACCAGCGCCAATTTGAATTACAAGTGAAATTAATGAAAACAGCTGAAGAAATTGACGAGCGTCAAGATCAGTTATTACGCATAGTTTAACTTTAAAGTGAGGACACGATTATGAATCCAGCATTATGGATCAGTAAAACTGGGCTAGACGCTCAACAAACCGATATATCGGTTATTTCAAATAATTTAGCGAATGCCAGTACGGTTGGTTACAAAAAAAGCCGCGCTATATTTGAAGATTTACTTTATCAAAATATTAATCAACCAGGTGGTCGTTCATCGCAAGATACCGAAATGCCGTCGGGCTTAATGTTAGGTGCGGGTGCTAAAGTTGTAGCTAACCAAAAAGAGTTTACGCAAGGCAACATGCTAACCACCGAAAACTCACTAGATTGGATGATTTCTGGCGAAGGTTTTTTTGAAGTACTGCAACCAGATGGCAATATTGCTTACTCGCGCAACGGCCAGTTTACTACCGATGGCGATGGCCGAATTGTAACATCGGGCGCAGGTTACGTTATTCAGCCAGAAATGAATGTACCAGATGACGCGCAATCAATTACGGTTTCGCAAGACGGCGAAGTATCTGTACGTGTTGCAGGCCAAGCCGATAACGTGGTAATTGGTCAGCTTACTATTAGTGATTTTATTAATCCGTCGGGCCTTGAACCAATTGGTCAAAACCTTTATACCGAAACCGCTGTAAGTGGTGCGCCGGTACAAGGTAATCCCGGTGTTGAAGGATTAGGTAGCATTATTCAAGGCTCACTCGAAACATCAAACGTAAATGTAACTGAAGAGCTCGTAAACCTAATTGAAACTCAGCGTATTTACGAAATGAACTCAAAAGTAATTTCGGCCGTTGACGAAATGATGAGTTATATCAATCAACAGCTTTAATAGAGTAGGGGGAATTATGCGTAATATTATTTTATTTACAGCGGGCACATTATTTTTAAGTGGCTGTATGTCTACGCAAAATAGTGAAGTAGTGCAGGACGACCCTTACTACGCACCTATGTACCCCGAGCCTATTTTAGAGCCGCTGGTAGCCACAGGTTCATTGTTTAATACTCATACATCAAACGACTTATATTCTGATAAAAAAGCGCTACGTACTGGCGATATAATTACGGTTAAATTGCAAGAGTCTACTCAAGCAACAAAAGCCGCTAAAACAGAAACAGACAAAGAAACCGACGCAAGCTTAGACCCAGTGATTGGCTTAGGTGGTCTACCTGTAAATATAGGTGGCGATAGTATTCAGTTTGGTATTGGTAGCGATTCGTCGTTTACGGGCGATTCAAAATCAAACCAGTCAAACAGCTTAGTGGGTGATATTTCGGTTAATGTAATGCGCGTTTTACCTAATGGTAACTTAGTTATACGCGGCGAAAAATGGCTAACGCTTAATACCGGTGAAGAGTTTATTCGTTTAGAAGGGCTAGTACGCCCTCAAGACGTAAGCGCCGATAATACGGTTGAATCAAACCGCATTGCTAATGCACGTATTCAATACTCAGGTAAAGGGCAAACGCAAGAAGCGCAAAGTCCTGGTTGGCTTACACGTTTCTTTAGCAGTTCGCTGTTTCCATTTTAGAGGGTAACAACATGAATAGCCTTAAAGCTTTATGTTTAGTTGTGTTATTAGGTTGGCAGTTTACTGCCAGTGCTGAGCGCATAAAAGATGTGTCTATGGTTGAAGGCGTGCGCTCTAACCAATTAGTTGGTTATGGCTTAGTGGTTGGTTTACCAGGCACTGGCGAGCAAAACTCATACACACAACAAAGTTTTAGAGGCATGTTGAACAGCTTTGGTATTACGCTACCTTCAACTCAAAGTCCTAAAATTAAAAATGTTGCCGCTGTTGCTGTGCATGCAGAATTACCTGCATTTAGAAAGCCCGGACAAACAATAGATATTACGGTTTCTTCTATTGGTAGTGCAGGCAGTTTACGTGGCGGTACTTTACTACAAACCTTTTTAAAGGGTGTAGACGGTAACGTGTACGCTATTGCACAAGGTAGCTTAATTGTCGGTGGCTTAGGCGCACAAGGCCTTGATGGTAGTAAGGTTGTAATTAACACCCCTACAGTTGGTCGTATACCAAATGGCGCAACAGTTGAACGCACTGTAGAAAGCCCATTTATGCAAGGCGATTACATTACCTTCAACTTAAACCGCCCAGACTTTACAACGGCAAAACGCCTAGAAAAAACAATTAATGACTTAGTTGGCCCAAATAGCGCACAAGCAATAGATTCTGTTTCTATTCGTGTTATAGCACCACGCGATGCATCCCAGCGTGTATCGTACTTATCGACACTCGAAAACTTAGAATTTAAGCCAGCTGATATGGCCGCTAAAATTATAGTTAACTCGCGTACCGGTACAATTGTCATTGGCAAAAACGTTAAACTTCAGCCTGCGGCTATAACTCATGGTGGCTTAACAGTAACAATTGCAGAGCAACAAAATGTGTCGCAACCAAACCCGCTAGCAAACGGTGACACCGTTGTTACTCAGCAAAGTATTATTGATGTAAACCAAGACGACTCGCGCGCCTTTGTATTTAATCCAGGTGTAAGCCTTGACGATTTAGTTCGCGCAATTAACGAAGTAGGCGCAGCGCCTGGTGACTTAATGGCTATTTTAGAAGCACTAAAAGAAGCCGGCGCAATTAACGGACAGTTAGTTGTTATATAAATAACCCAAGCCAATAAATAACGTAGTACTTAAGCCCTATATTTTTGAAATTAGGGCTTTTGATTTACAGCAACTTAAGTTTATTATTTTTATCTTCCTCGTTTTATCGGTAGTGGCTCAGTTTTTGCATTTTTAACTGCATTATTCATTTTGTGTCAAAAAGCCGATGGAAACTAATCACCTCGATAAACAAAACTTTTTTGATTTAGGCAACTTAGATTCACTTCGTAAAGAAGCCTTAACGAGTGGCGATGCATCAACTGATGCTTCCAAAGCTGCGCTCAAAAAAGCGGCCGCACAATTTGAAGCTATTTTTACGCAAATGTTGCTCAAAGGAATGCGCAAAGCTAACGAAGCATTTGAAGATAAAGACAGTCCATTTAATTCAAGTGGCGTAAAGTTTTTTGAAGAAATGCACGATCAGCAACTTTCTACAGAGCTTTCATCAAATGGCTCGTTAGGCCTTGCCGATTTAATTGTTCAGCAGTTATCGCCTGAGTCTAAAAACTTTATGCCAGGCTCGGTGCTTAGAACAACCAAAGATATTTTTAGCGATACGCAAGTCGGCTCAGCTCTTCCTCATGAGCAAAAAAACAAGCAACCCGATCTTATCGTCAATAGCACTAAAGCCGATATTGCTGAGCCTAAAGTCGATACTGCAGAGTCTAAAACCGATAGCCCAACATTTAAAAATGCAGAAGAGTTTGTAAGTTCAGTGTGGGAACACGCTAAAACTGCAGCGCAAAAAATTGGTTTAAACCCAGCGGTAATGGTTGCTCAAGCGGCACTTGAAACCGGTTGGGGTAAACACATTATTAATAAAAGTGACGGTGGCAGCTCAAATAACTTATTTAATATTAAGTCAGATAAAAGCTGGGAAGGCGATAAAGCAAGCAAAGTAACGCTTGAGTTTGAACAAGGCACACCCGTTAAAAAACAAGCCAGCTTTAGAGCCTACGATTCAATTAAAGATAGCGTGAACGACTTTGTTGATTTTTTAACGCAAAACCCACGCTACAAAGAAGCATTACAAAATACAGCAAAACCAAATGACTTTTTAGATTCATTACAAAAAGCAGGTTATGCAACCGATCCAAATTATGCCAGCAAAATAAAAAAAGTGCTCAATAGCAGTCAGCTAAAAGACATTGCGGCAAACGTGATCCGCCAAGGAGTAGAGTAACATGTCGTTTAATTTATTAAACATTGCCAGTTCTGGGGTTAGAGCAAGCTCGGAGCTATTGCAAACGACAAGTAAAAATATTGCCAATGTAAATACCGTAGGCTACGTACGTGAGCGTACTGAATTTACCACTATGGTTGATAACCAAGTGGGGCGGGGCGAAACATACCGATTACTAAACGAGTTTGCTCAGTCACAGCTAAATCGTGACACCTCTAATAAATCGTTTTTCGATCAGTTTATTACTGAGGCTAATCGAGTTGATACTATTTTTTCTGAAGAGTCGAACAACCTTTCGACTGGAATTAACTCTTTATTTAATAACGTGCAAGAAGCGCTAAATCAACCGTCATCTACCGTTGCCCGCTCATTAGTAATGACAGATGCGCAAAGCTTAATTGATCAAATGGATAGACTTTCGGGCATAGTGCTTGATCAAAAAAGTGTAGTGAACGAGCAGCTCGAAATATTTTCAGATGAAGCAAACTCACTAATTCAAAGTATTAGCACGCTAAATCAAAATATTGCAGCAGTTAATGGCACTAATAACGCCGCAGATGCAAGCTCTACCTATAACGAACGCGATAAAGCAATACGCGACTTATCAGAGCTAATAGACATAGAAACGCTTGATGGTCCAAATGGCGAAAAACTCGTTTTTATGGGCACAGGCGAAGCAGTGGTTATGCAAAATGGTGCATTTAACTTATTTTCGATGACAGGCGACCCCGATCCTAATTTTAAAGAATTCACGCTTGACGTTAATGGTGGCAAAGCAGTGCCGCTTGAAGTTGATGTAAGTAAGCTTAAAGGAAAAATTGGCGGCTTACTTGCTTTTAGAGATGACATATTAGTCCCTGCGCAAAACCAAATTGGTCAAATGGGCTTAGCTATAGCTGATGCATTTAACGAACAAAACAAATTGGGTATGGATGCAACAGGTCAGCTAGGGGGTAATATTTTTAATATTCCTACCGTTGGCGCTTATGCGTATCAAGCTAACACAGGTACTGCCGGTATGACTGCAACGGTAGAGCCAGGTAAGGGCAGTGAACTTCCTGCCAGTGACTTTATTATTACTTATACAGCTAATGCTAATGAAGTAAGTATTCAGCCTATAGATAACAAAGGCGATCCGTTAGGGCAGCCTTCACTTGCTGATATATCGACAGGTGTTATTGATTCATCGACTATAACCTCAGGCGAATCATTTGGTCTTCAAGTAAATGTATCTGGGGCAGGTGTTGAGGGTGATCAGTTTCAAATAAAGCTTAATTCAGATGCTGCTTCAAGTATTACACTTGCAACAGGGCGCGCAGAAGATTTAGCACTAGCATCACCAATCCGTACTGCTAACGATTTAAATAATATAGGCACCGCTACTATTTCAGCGGGAGAAGTAACAAGTGTTACCTCCGGTGGATTTACTTCAACACCAAGCTTAACGAATGGCGAAATAACGCTTGTTAAAACAGGTAATGCTAACGAATATCAAATTACGGATAATAGCGGAACGAATACTTTTACTATTACGCCTCCTGCAAAAGGAATGTTATCGCAAGCGGGTGCTCCATTCGATACCTACGGATTCGATTTTGATATAGAAGGTACACCAGCAACAGGCGATACCTTTACACTTGAGTTTAACGAAGGCGGCTTTGATGATAACCGTAATGGCTTAAAATTAGCTGATTTACAAAATGGTGAGTTAGTCCGTTTAAATGTTGAAACAACAGCAACGGCCGACAACCATAAAACGTTCAACCAAGCTTATTCAGGATTAGTGAGTGATATAGGTGTTATAACCGGCCAAGCAATCACAAGTGGGGCTGCATTTGACGCTCTAGCACAGCAATCTGAGGCATGGTATGAATCACTATCGGGTGTAAACCTTGATGAAGAGGCCGCAAATTTACTGCGTTTTCAACAATCATATTCAGCATCAGCACAAGTTTTAGCAGCAGCTCAAGAAATTTTTGACACCTTATTAAATGCGGCGAGGTAATTATGCGTTTATCAAATAATTTAATGTACCAAAACAACATAAATAAAATACTCGACAACCAACAAGGTGTTGCAAATGCTCAAGAGCGAGTAACAACAGGTGAAAAGTATTTAACCACCTCAGAAGCGCCAGCTGCTATTTCGCAAGCTATGTTGTATTCAAATAAAATACAAACTAATGAGCAATACACTAAAAATATCGATCAGCTTACCGGCAGGCTAGAAACTGAAGAAAGCGTATTACAAAGTATAAATAGTAATATTCAACAAGCGCAAGAGCTCACTATTCAAGCTGGTAATGGTGCGTACACTAAAGACGATTTAAAATCGATTGCATCAGAACTTAGTGGCATTCAACAAACGTTAGCTAACTTAATGAACACCCGATCAGAAGACGGTAAATTTATATTTTCAGGATACCAAGACAGCACGCAGCCATATCAGTTTGATTCTGCAGCGGGTGAGTACACCTATAATGGCGACCAGGGCCAGCACCAAATAACTATAGCTGAAGGTGTATCAATTAAATCAAGCGATAACGGCTTTGATACGTTTGAAAAAACTAACGCGCGATTAAATGTAGAATCCAACACGGCAAGTGTTTCAGGCTCTATTACAGCGGCAAGTGTATATGTTGACGGCCAAGCTGAGTTTGATAAGTTTCATCAAGCAAATTACAACGCAGACCCAACAGCTCTAGCAACTGCAAATACATATAGTGTATTAGTAAGCCCAGGTGCTACGGCAACAGACCCTCAAACCTACGAAATATACCGAGACGGCGCAGCACTAACCCCCGCAGTAACAGGTGAAGTTACTGATGAGCCTATCGATTTTGCAGGTATGAAAATTGAATTTGAAGGCACAGCACCTGGTCAGCTTGACTTCAGCCTTGAAAAGCCAGGCAAAGAAAACGTACTCAATACACTACAAGCACTTATTACCGGCCTTAACGATGGCACACTTGAAGGTGATGACTTTCAGCAAGTTCTTGCTGATGGCCTAGTGCAATTACAGAACTCGAGTGAGCAAGTGGTATTTACCCAAGCAAGTTTAGGTGGGCGTATGAACGCGCTTGAAAGAGTAAGCGATTCAAACTTAGCGCTCGATATTCAAAATAAAAGTAATCGCTCTAACTTAGTTGAAGTTGATATGGCAGAAGCTATTAGCGAACTCACTAAACAAGAAACGGCACTGCAAGCATCGCAAGCTACTTTTGGCCGTTTAACTAACCTTTCATTATTCGATTACTTATAAGCAGAAATACCTTGCCGCTTTACCTACTTTAAAGCGGCAATACTTTGCGGCAAAAATTGGCTACAAAATCGCGGCAAAAAAATGTCACCCCTTCCTAAACAACTTCACTCTTTATTTACAATTCAAACAACCATTAATTTACAAGTAAAAACAACCACTTAAAAATCAATTAAAGTTGGCACAGTAAATGCTTTTCTTATTGTAAGAAATTATCGAACAGTGGTTCCTGTTAAATCGTGTTGAACCACACTCTGTTTAAACCTAGGAGATGGTAAAATGGCATTAACAGTAAATACTAATGTGTCGTCACTAAACGCACAACGTAATCTAACTAAATCTGGTGAAGGCTTAGCTACTTCAATGGAGCGTTTATCATCAGGTATGCGTATTAATAGCGCAAAAGATGATGCCGCCGGCCTGCAAATTTCAAACAGATTAACATCGCAAATAAATGGCCTAGCCGTTGCTCAGCGAAATGCTAATGATGGTATTTCAATGGCACAAACAGCTGAAGGCGCGATGAATGAGTCGACGAATATTTTACAGCGTATGCGTGAACTAGCGCTCCAATCAGCAAATGGATCGAATTCTGATACCGACAGAGCGGCACTGCAAAAAGAAGTTTCTGCATTACAAACCGAATTAACCAGAATTGCTGAAACTACTTCTTTTGGTGGGCAACAATTATTGGATGGAACGTACGGTACTAAGTTATTTCAAGTGGGTGCGAATGCAAATGAAACGATAAGTATGTCGTTATCAAGTGTACGAGCAAATGAAATAGGTGCTAATCAGGTTAATATTTCTAGTGCAGCCGCTGCTGGTTTCGGGCAGGTTGCAGCTGCAGCATCATCAGCTTCAGCTCCCGCTGACAATGGCGTTGCAGCAACAAGTAGTATTTATACAATAACAGGGAAAAGTGGAGTTGCTGAAACAGTAACAATTACAGCTAATTCAACAGCGAAAGAAGCTGCAGAGCTGATTAATGTTAAGTCAGGTGAAACAGGGGTTACAGCGAATGCCAAAACTCAAGTAAGTATTAGTGGTGACTTAGGTTCTGGCTCTGTGTCATTTAAGTTAAATGATCAAGTAATCAGCTCTAATGCTAGTTATAGCGATATAGCATCAGCCGTTAATGATAAATCTAATGCCCATGGTGTAACAGCTACACTGGCTGACGATGGCACATTAGTGCTTACGGATACGGATGGCGATGATATAAGAGTCGATGATTATGTAAACTCTGATGCTGCTAAAACAGCTACAGTTGCTGGTATTGACTATGAAGGTTCCGTGAGTACTGTAACAAATACCTTAACATCTGGCGCTGCTGGAGATTCATCAACTATAAGTGGTGCATTGAAACTTTCATCAACAGAAACTTTTTCGATTACTTCTAATAATGCAAGTATTGCACCTGCTATCGGAACTCAAGCATCAGAACTTGAAGATGTTAATAGTATTGATATATCAACACAAGACGATTCACAACTTGCTATAGATGTAATAGATTCTGCAATTGCTATGATAGATGATCAAAGAGCTGATTTAGGTGCTATTCAAAATCGTTTTTCTCATACAATTAGCAACCTTGCGAATATTTCTGAAAACGTATCCGCATCACGTAGTCGTATTCAGGATACTGACTTTGCAACAGAAACAGCGCAAATGACGAAGAACCAAATATTGCAACAAGCGGGTACATCAATTTTGTCGCAAGCAAACCAAATACCACAAGCAGCCATTAGTTTATTAGGTGGCTAATTATTGGTTTAACTAATATCAGGTTGTATAAACGCACTTTAAATTAAGTGCGTTTTTATTTTTAGATTGTTAAAATCAATTAAAATCAATTAAAAGCATAATGTTCAAACTATATTTGAAACTCATTTAAAATAACTAATCTTTTAAAACAGTCAGTTAGGATTTTATAAACAGATAAACTAATTTATTTCTAAAATACTTCTAAAGATAATTTATCTCCTGCCGTTAACTTAATCAGTACGGAGCTGAGCATACATTTGTGACAGCTCTTGGTTAAATTAAAATAGCAACATTACGAAAGTAATCAGGAGTTTTATTATGATTTCAGTAAACACAAATGTATCTTCATTAAACGCTCAACGTAACCTATCGCAATCAGGTTCAGACTTAGCGACTTCAATGGAACGTCTATCATCGGGTATGCGTATCAATAGCGCAAAAGATGATGCCGCAGGCCTACAAATTTCAAACCGTTTAACGTCACAAGTAAATGGCTTAGCAGTAGCGCAACGTAACGCTAACGACGGCATCTCAATGGCTCAAACAGCTGAAGGCGCGATGAGTGAGTCTACAAGTATTTTACAACGTATGCGTGAACTAGCACTTCAGTCAGCGAATGGCTCGAACTCAGATTCAGATAGGTCAGCACTTCAAAAGGAAGTGTCAGCACTTCAAACAGAACTTACTCGTATTTCAGAGACAACGTCATTTGGTGGACAGCAACTTCTAGATGGTTCTTTTGGAACAAAATCTTTCCAAGTAGGTTCAAATGCTAATGAAACCATAAATGTTTCACTATCTAGTATTGGTGCTAAAGATATTGGCGCATATCAAACAAATCTAAATAGTGCGGTAGCTGCAGGTTTTGGTCAGGTTTTTGCTGCTGCTGCAGGAGACGACTCAACTGACACGGCTGCAAATGGCGTAACAGGTGGTAATTATACTATTACAGGTAAGAGCGGAGTCGCTGAAACAGTAGCCATCACTAATGACGATACTGCAGAAACAGCTGCCGGATTAATAAATGCTAAATCAGGTGATACGGGCGTTACTGCTGATGCTAAAACTCAGGTTAATTTGTCAGGAACTTTAGCAGCCGGTACTGTTAATTTTAAGCTGAATGATCAAGTTATTAGTTCTAACGCAAGCTATAACGACATAGCTGCTGCAGTAAATGAAAAGTCAAATTCACATGGCGTCTCGGCAACTATAGCTGATAATGGAAGCCTTGTTTTAACTGATGCGAAAGGTGCCGATATTGCAATTGACGATTTTACGCACTCTGCAGGAGCTAATGCTGTAACTGTTGCCGGTATGGATTATGACGGTGCTGTAAGCACAGTGACTAACACTATAGGTGGGCAAACAGATGGTTCAATCGACTCTACGATAATTAGTGGTGCAATAAAGCTATCATCAAATGAATCTTTCTCTGTATCGGGTGCTAATGCAAGTATCGCGGCAGGTGTAGCAAATACAGTTCAATCTAGTGTATTAGAAGATGTAAACGATTTAGATATTTCTACGCAAACAGACTCTCAAAATGCATTAGCAATCATTGATGGTGCTATTGCACAAATTGATGATCAACGAGCTGATTTAGGTGCGATTCAAAATCGTTTTGACCATACAATTAGTAACCTTGCAAACATCTCTGAAAATGTGTCGGCTTCGCGTAGTCGTATTCAAGATACAGACTTTGCAACAGAAACCGCACAAATGACGAAAAACCAAATCTTGCAACAAGCAGGTACATCAATCTTGTCGCAAGCGAACCAGTTACCACAAACAGCTCTTAGCTTATTAGGTTAATAATTTAAAAGTAATAGCTTAATGGTTAGCTAACTAATACATAAAGTCAGTATTAGTATTCAAAAAAAGGAGGTGGCTTTAGCTACCTCCTTTTGTGGTTTAAGAATATAAACTAAGCTATTGTTGGGTTAATTAAGTGAAAATAGGAATCTGTTATGAATACAATTACTTCAAACGCAGAGGTTACAACATTACCGACTCCTACTGCTGGTGATGATAAGCAAGTAGGGCAAGCAGCTCGATATTTAACTGAGCGAGCGGTTGATGATGTAAAGCAGACGGAAGTGCTCAATCAACAAAAGCTACAGCAAAGTCAATATAAAAATAATGACCAAGATGAAAAAGCTCAACCGTTAGAGCGCGAACAGCTAGAACAAATGGCGCAACAATTGCAGGACTTTATGGGCGAAATGAACCGAAGTTTGCAATTTAAAGTTGATGAAGATTCAGGTCGCGATGTCATTAAAGTGCTCGATAAAAACAGTGGTGAAGTTATTAAGCAATATCCTTCAGAGGAAGTATTGAACTTAGTTTCTAAATTGTCAGAGTCGGCAGGTATTTTAATTGATCAAACAGTTTAGTCGGTAGTTTGCATTACTAATATTGAGTTAGTTTATTTTTGAGTATTTAAGAGGTAAAGTATGTCTATTACATTTAATGGCTTAGGTTCTGGATTAGCAGTATCAGATATTGTTGATGCACTAGTTAATGCTGAACAAGCACCTGCTGAATCTCGTTTAAATACTACTGAAAGTAAGTTAACGACGGATATTTCTGCTGTTGGTGCACTTAAATCAGCGCTCGAAAAAGTGCAAACGTCAATGGAAGCATTGGGCGATAGTGATAACTATCAAAAGCGAACAGCATCTGGCAATGATGATTTTATATCAATTAGTTCAGATAAAGACGCTCAGCCTGGTAGCTACAACGTAAAAGTAGACGCATTAGCACAAGCTCACAAATTATCTTCCCCTGCATTTGCAGCAGACGAAGCAATTGGTGCTGGCGTAATTACGATAGGTTCTGGCACAAATAGTTTTTCTACAGTTTTATCGGCTACAAACACGTTAGAAGATTTACGAGACCAAATTAATAACGGCCCTTTTACTGGCAATGATAGTAATGATTCAGTTGTGGCAACTATAATAACCAGCGATACCGGTCAGCATTTAGTACTTACAAGTAAAGAAACCGGTGAAGACAACGCTATAACAATTACCGTACAAGATGGTGACGGTAATAATACTGATACGGGTGGCCTATCTCGGTTAGCTTATGATGTATCAGACGTAGACCCTGCTAATCACACAACTAATTTAACACAAGTTAATGCTGCTCAAAATGCACAAATAACGATTGATGGCACGTTGACGGTATCAAGCAATACTAATGAGTTTAGTAATGTGATTGATGGCGTGGATATTACCGCTAAAAAGTTGCATGCCACTGACGACGACTTAAGTGATATATCAATTACCGAAAACAACACTAATATTAAAACAGGTTTAAATGGGTTTATTGCTAGTTACAATGAATTGTTAGAGCTTAGTAATAATTTAGGTGCATCAGGTGAAGGCGGTGCAGGTGTTATGGCTGGTGATTCACTACTTCGTGGTGTTATGTCAAAGCTGCGTAGTGAAATAACTGAATCAGTTGATTTAGGTGATGGTAACTCATTGTCGCTTTCGCAATTAGGTGTCGAAACAGACCGCTATGGTGTTTTAACCTTAAATACTGAAACATTGGATGAGCAAATAGACGCTAATGTAAATTTAGTGCAGCAGTTTTTTGTAGGCGAGGACGATGATGGTTTTGCACAATCGTTTGATGAGCTAATGAGCTTTTATACAGATTCCGATGGTATTATTCAAAACCGAATAGACAGTAAAACAAATCAACTTGATGACATAGATGATGATCGCTTGGACCTTGCCAGTAAAATGGAGTCGCTATCATCTCGACTATATGCTCAATATAATGCGATGGATTTATTAGTAGCGAGCCTTAATAACACCAGTAGTTATGTTCAAGCTCAGTTAGAGAACATGCCAGGCGTAGTTAGGCAATCTAATTAAGGGCTGAGTTAAAGGTATTGCGAATCAATAAAAAACCGCTAAGTTTAAATTTAGCGGTTTTTTGTGTGTATTATTCTTTGATTCAAATAGTAAGCTATAGCCATGTATTTAGTTAGAATAAAGGTAGTTTATTAGGTCTGTTTACTAGGTGTTTTTATAAGCTTTAATGGCCTTACCAGACTTTTTATGTTTAATAATAGCTTTTGATGACTCGTTTTTTGCACTATTCGCTTTTACTAAAATGGTATTTATACGAAGCTGAATTAATTCTAATTGCTCTGTACTTGGACCTTCGCTACTTTCGCACCATTGCTTTAGTTCAGTGTTTAAAGTGTCTAAAAAAGGCTGAGCTTCGTCTGCATTATCATCATTTACTAACACTTCAATTTTACTAAGCAACGTTTGTATGAGCTCAGAGTAGTTTGTTAGTTGCTCTGAAGATGTTGGCGAGTCCATAATTTAAATTAAACCGCAGGGCTGCGTTGATCTAGCGGGATGTTATCCCAGCCTTCTTTAATTTCTTTAACGATACTTGATACTTCAATAATAGCTTCAATATCGTTGTTTATGTTCGCTTGCGTTAAACGGCGTTGGCAGTAATCGTAAAGTGCCAATAAATTGTTAGAAATACTAGGGTCTTGTTCTACTTCTAAGTTGAGTGCGTCTTGCAGTGCACCAAATAATAAAACACAGGCTGAAATGTTTTCACCTTTTTTTTGTATTTCTTTGCGCTCAATAAACCCTTTTGTTGCTGCTAAGCGACCGATAATATTACTGAATATAAGGTTTATTTGTTCGTAAGGAGCCATTTCGGCAATACTACTAGCACGAACTTGACCGTATTTTTTTACTGAGACATGAGCCATGGGGAAATCCTAAAATTTAAAACGATAAAATTATGTGAAAGCTATTATAAAAACTTATATAAAAAATCAATAAAGCTTTTATACTTTTATAAGAACAAAGCAATATTAATGCCAAGCGTTTTTGCTTATCTATATATCGGCATTTGTAACTTCAACTTAAATTTATAATTGAGTTTATTTACTAACAATAGCATTTTTATTGCCGAGTAAATTAATTATTAGAGCTAAGTTGTATTTAGGTAATCGTTAAGTAATCGCTGAGTAATAACTAAGTTAAAACTACAACTCATACTTAATGATTAACTATTAAGTATGATTGACTTAACTAGCCCGTCTGTTTTTTGGCGTTTATGTCAAAAAACTGCCGCTACCACTTGCATCCATGCTGAACTGGCTTACAATTTAACTAATTATACAAATTAGTGAAAGTACGGCTCGCTAAATATGATCTTGATTTTAGATAATAATAACAACCGCGCAATAGGATTAAATGCTTCACTTGGCTTTATTGGTGAAGCTGTTCAACTATTAAGCGAAGACTGCTTTGAACAAGAATGCAAAAAATATCAGCAGCAAGAATGCATGATTATTTTAGGAGCGTTGCAATCACTTGACCACGAAAGCTTAATTAAATGCTATCCAACATTACCGTTTTTATTAATTGGCGAAACGCTAAAACCACTATTAAGTATAGCTAATGTGGTGGGGCTTATTTGCGAGCCATTTAATCACGAAGTGACAACTCAGTTACTTCACGACTGCCAGCAGTATCAGCGTATGCTGCCTAATGAGCATAAGCATACTAAACCGCATAAAATCTTTGATGGACTTGTTGGTGAAACAGAGGCCGTAAAAGATGTTCGCTTTTTAATTGAACAAGTGGCAAAAACCGATGCTAATGTTTTAATTTTAGGTGAATCAGGCACAGGTAAAGAAGTGGTTGCCCGTAATGTACACTTGCTTTCAAAGCGTATTAATGGACCGTTTGTACCGGTTAACTGTGGTGCTATTCCGGCTGAACTGCTCGAAAGTGAACTATTTGGCCACGAAAAAGGCGCGTTTACTGGTGCTATATCGGCTCGTAAAGGGCGGTTTGAACTAGCTCAAGGTGGAACGCTATTTTTAGATGAAATAGGCGATATGCCACTGCAAATGCAAGTTAAGTTGCTGCGAGTATTGCAAGAACGCAGCTACGAGCGTGTTGGTGGTACAAAGGCTATTCAGGCTGATGTACGCGTTATTGCGGCCACGCATCGTAACCTAGAAACAATGATTGAAGAGGGGAGTTTTAGGGAAGATTTATATTACCGCTTAAATGTATTTCCTATCGAAAACCCATCGCTGAGTGAACGTGCTGATGATATTCCGCTGCTTTTAAAAGAGTTAATGCGCCGTGTTAACGACCAAACAGGTTCTACCGCTAAGTTTACCGAGCGCGCAGTTGAGAGCTTAAAAGAACATGCTTGGCCTGGTAATATTCGTGAGCTTGCTAACTTAGTGGAACGTATGGTTATTATGTTCCCTGAAAAAGTGGTTGATATTCCCGATTTACCTAACAAATATCGTTACATTGAAGTTGAAGCCTACGAGCCAGAATACCCTGAAGAGTTAATGGAAAAAGACGCCTTTAACGACATATTTAGCACAGGCTTTAGTGATTACGAAAGTGAGCCAGACGCTGAGTTTAGCCAAACGGGTAGTGGGCTATTGCCAGATGATGGTATTGAACTTAAAGATTATTTAGCCGAACTTGAAATTAGCTTAATAACCCAAGCGTTAGAGCGCTATGATTACGTTGTAGCTCGCGCTGCAGAGATACTAGGTGTACGCAGAACAACACTCGTTGAGAAAATGAAAAAGTATAATCTTTCAAGAGATTAAGATTTAAAAGCAGCTGTCAGTGTTTAGTTATAAATTGGCCAAACACAGTAGATAAAGAACCCCTCGTTTTGTAGGTGCGGTTTTATACCGCACTTTACTTAAAAATATTAGCAAGAGCACGAAGTAAATTCGCACCTACACGGTTTTTATTTTTGTTGTAGACGCTAGACTTGCTCGCGTGAAAAACAAGACTTTTAATCATTTAAATAAAACGTTATTTCACAAAGAGAAAAACGAAGGTAAATGAGAAACCATAGTCAACTTACGCGTCACTTCTCTAAAGCGCAGCGTCTCTTAACCTCTTTGTGAACAAATCACTTTTATAGCTATAAATCACTCACCCACTAAAAGCCTTAATAATTTCTTCTTTTCTAAAACAATCATTACTGTGATCGTTAACCATACCGCAGGCCTGCATATGAGCGTAAACCGTTGTAGGGCCTAAAAACTTAAAACCCCGCTTTTTTAAATCTTTAGCAAATGCAGTTGATGCCTCTGTAATTGCAGGGTAGTCCTCAGCGTTATTTAAATTACTTATAATCGGCTTATTACCCACAAACTGCCATTGGTAGTTACTAAAACTTCCAAATTCTTCTTGTATTTCTATAAAGCGTTTTGCGTTGTTAACAGTTGCCGCAATTTTTAAGCGATTGCGCACAATACCCTCATTAAGCATTAATCTCTCAATGTCATCTTGTGTGAATTGTACCACTTTATCTACATCAAAATTAGCAAATGCTTTTTTATAACCGCTGCGCTTTTTTAAAATTGTGTACCAGCTTAAGCCGGCTTGCGCGGATTCAAGCGTGATAAATTCAAACAGCTTTGTATCATCATAAAGGGGGACGCCCCATTCTTCATCATGGTAAATAACGTAGTCGGGTTTAGTGGTGTCGAGCCACGGGCAACGGCACTTTATTTGCTCACTCATTATTATTCCTTTTTGCGTGCGTCATTTTTATGTCGCTCAAATTGTTGATGTAACTTAATGATAAGTATGTAAATAAATTTTGGTATAAATCGTGCATTTAGACATATATCTACATCAATTCGAGATTTGATTATGGCTCTTGCTAGCGTGCTAAAACCACAGTTTTTTTCTGCAAATCAGTATAACCCATGTTTACTTCAAGAGGAGTACATTGGTGAATTAAGCGATCTGCGCAAGCAAGCAAGTTGGCTTTCACATTTGGTTGATACCATGCCAGCAGGCGTGGTTGTACTTGATGGCAAAGGCTTGATTGCAAAAGCGAATCAAATAGCGATTGATATGCTTGGCGAGCCACTTGAAGGCGAACGCTGGTTTAATGTTATTCAGCGCTCTTTTAGGCCACATCAAGATGATGGTCACGAAGTGTCTTTAAAAGACGGGCGCCTAATAAAGCTTGATATTACTGCTTTAGCACCAGAGCCTGGGCAACTTATTTTAATGACGGATTTAACCGAAACTCGCCGCTTACAAAAACGTGTTGCACATATGCAGCGATTAAGCGCGCTGGGTAAAATGGTTGCGTCACTGGCGCATCAAGTCCGTACGCCGCTCTCAGCCGCTATGCTGTACGCTGCTAATTTAGGGTCAAAGCGCTTACCCGAAGCATCTCGCGATAACTTTCAAACAAAGTTAATGTCACGTTTAAAAGATTTAGAAACTCAAGTAAACGACATGCTGTTATTTGCTAAAAGTGGCGATCAGCAAGTTGTTGAGCAAGTTTCAATGCAGCAGCTTTTAACAGAAGTTAAAGCGGGCGCTGATGCGATGGTCGCACTTAACGAAAGTGAACTGGATGTAAGCTTACCAGAGCCAGATATACAAATAGTCGGTAATAAAACGGCATTGGCCAGTGCTATTCAAAATCTTGTGCACAATAGTATTCAAGTTATTGGCGGCGGCGCAAAAGTAAAAATAAGTGCACAAAGAGATTTAAAAGATTTAGATATGGTTCGTATTAGTGTGAGCGACAATGGCCCAGGTGTTGATTTAAGCCAAAGCGATAAAATTTTTGAACCATTTTTTACTACAAAAAGTCAGGGCACAGGTTTAGGGCTTGCTGTAGTGAGTTCGGTAGCTAGTGCGCACCAAGGTCGTGTTGATGTGACCAATAATACGCAGGGTGGTGCCTGCTTTAGCTTGTTACTGCCTATTAAGGCAACATCTAAATTAGAGGGATCATTATGAGTAACACTATTTTAGTTGTCGAAGATGACGCTGGGCTTCGTGAAGCCTTAATAGATACCCTTGAAATGTCGGGTATTGAATGTGTTGCAGCCAACAGTGCTGAGCAAGCAATGATACTGCTTAAAAAAGATCAATTTTCGCTTGTTGTAAGCGACGTGCAAATGGGCGCAATGAGTGGCCTTGATTTACTACGCAGTATTAAATTAAACCACCCTGATTTACCTGTATTGATGATGACGGCGTATGCCACAATTGACGATGCGGTAGAAGCCATGCGCCTAGGTGCAATTGACTACATGGCTAAACCATTTGCACCTGAAGTGCTGTTAAATATGGTGAGCCGTTATTTACCTGAAAAAGCAAAAGAAACCGACGGACCTATTGTTGCTGACCCAACTAGTATTCAATTATTGGAGCTTGCGAGTAAAGTAGCACGCTCTGATGCAAGTGTAATGGTACTTGGCCCAAGTGGTTCAGGTAAGGAAGTACTTGCGCGTTATATTCATGATAAGTCGAGCCGATGTAATGATCCATTTGTAGCGATTAACTGCGCGGCTATTCCTGAAAATATGCTCGAAGCCACTTTATTTGGTTACGAAAAAGGGGCTTTTACGGGCGCGATTCAAGCATGCCCGGGTAAGTTTGAGCAAGCACAGGGCGGTACTATTTTACTTGATGAAATTACCGAGATGGACTTAGGGCTGCAAGCTAAACTTTTACGCGTACTGCAAGAGCGTGAAGTAGAGCGTTTAGGGGGTCGTAAAACAATCCAGCTCGATGTACGTATTTTGGCAACCAGTAATCGTGATTTAAAAGAAGCTGTGTCTGACAATCAGTTTAGAGAAGATTTATATTACAGGCTTAATGTTTTTCCACTAATGTGGCGACCATTGTGCCAACGCCCAGGCGATATTATTGTATTGGCTAAGCATTTAATTGAGCGCCATATAAGTAAAAGCAAAGAGCCTATGGCGTATTTAGATAAAGCTGCCGAGCAAAAGTTACTGGCTCACGCGTGGCCTGGTAATGTGCGCGAGCTTGATAACGTTATACAGCGTGCACTTATACTGCGAAGTGGCGATACAATAAACGAGCATGCTATTTTTATCGAAAACTTAGTATCTAATAATTTTGTTATGGAGCCTTCATTGGCACCAGCGCAAACAGTATCGCCAACAGAATTAGCTCACGCAGATAAAGGCGTTGATAAAAGTACGCTAAGCTCGGCATACTACGATGAAAAAGCACCTGTTGAGGCTGAACCTAAGCAGGGCTTGCTAGCGGCAGATACCGGTAGCTATAAAGATGAGCTTAAAGACAAAGAGCATCGCATTATTTTAGAAACCCTTGCACGTTGCCAAGGCAAGCGTAAAGACGTTGCCGAAACGTTGGGCATAAGCCCACGAACTTTACGTTATAAACTAGCGCAAATGCGCGATTTAGGTATTTCACTTCCTGCATAACCTCCTATAAACCCTAAGTTTGCGCTGCGAACTTAGGGTTGTCAAAACTCTGACTAACACAAATTAAAGTTAACCTATTGTATTTTAATGATTAATTATTTGGCATGCTTTGTGCTTTATTACTTGTAAGAGTTTACTGCGTGTCAGAGATAAATTATGAAAATTCAAAACAGTGCTGTATTTCAAGAAATGCAATCAATGGCTTTAGAAGCCGGCCGTAATAATCAAATAAATAAATTGCCGACTCAAGTTCAGCCTACTTCTACTTCCCAGTTTGGCGACATGCTAAGTGATGCACTAAATACAGTGCACGGTTTACAGCAAGATGCAGGTCAAAAAGTAAAAGCGGTTGAAATGGGTGATCGAAGTGTATCGCTTGCTGAGGCGATGATTGCTTCTCAAAAATCGTCAGTTGCTTTTGAGGCTACAGTACAGGTTCGTAATAAACTTGTTGAAGCTTATAAAGAAATCATGAACATGCCTGTTTAATTAGGTAGTGGAGAATTATTGTGGCGCAATCTAACCAATCTACAGACCTAGCACTTGCTGGTGGCGGTATTGACCAAAGTGGTGGTGATGATCAACAAGAACAAAAGTCAGGCTACTTAAGTGCTTTAAATGGTGTTGATGTATTGCGCCAAGTAACATTGGTTATAGCATTGGCTATTTGTTTAGCTATCGCGATTTTCATTATTATTTGGGCTCGTCAGCCAGATATGCGCCCATTGGGCAAAATGCAAACTGAAGAGCTGATTCAAACCCTAGACTTTTTAGATGCGCAACAAATTGAATATCAACTAGATGGCAATGTTGTATCGGTTGATGAAAGCGAATACCAAAATATTAAATTGTTAATGACCCGCGAAGGGTTAGAGCAAGGGCCAGCGTCGGGCTCTGATATAATTATGCAAGATATGGGCTTTGGTGTAAGCCAACGCTTAGAGCGCGAACGCCTAAAACATGGTCGAGAACAGCAGTTAGCACGCACCATTGAAGAACTTAACAACATTACTCGCGCCAAAGTATTGTTAGCTATTCCTAAAGAAAACGTATTTGCCCGCAGAGAGAAAAAACCATCAGCTACCGTTGTATTAACACTTAAACGTGGGCGCTCACTTGACCGTGAAGAAGTAGATTCTGTTGTTGATATGATTGCCTCGGCAGTACAGGGTTTAGAGCCTATGCGAGTTACTGTTACCGATCAAAATGGTCGATTACTAAATTCAGGTTCGCAAAGCTCATTAGCAGCACGCTCTCGTAAAGAATACGACTTAGAGCGTAAGCGCGAACAAGAGTACCTTGAAAAAATAGACAGTATTTTAATACCGGTTGTAGGGCTTGCAAACTATACAGCCCAAGTTGATTTGAGCATGGACTTTAGCTCGATTGAGGAAACTCAAAAGCGTTATAACCCAGACCTACCAGCGGTTAGAAGCGAAACCACATTTGAAGAAAATAACATTGGCGGCCTAGCTGTTGGTATTCCAGGTGCGCTTACAAATCAGCCACCGTTAAATTCGAACATTCCTGAGGTTGCGGGGCAAGGTGGTGCAGGCACAGCTACGTCACCAACACGCAGCCACAAAGAAGCCACACGTAATTATGAACTCGATACTACAATTTCTCATAAGCGCCAGCAAAGTGGTGTAATACGTAGGATAAGCGTATCAGTTGCTGTTGACTACATTGCTAAAGTGGGAGAAAACGGTGAAACAACCATGACTCCACGCTCGGTAGAGGCATTGTCAAATATTCGTCGCTTACTACAAGGTGGTGTAGGTTTTGATATGCAACGTGGTGATGCACTTGAAGTCGTAACAGTGCCGTTTGTACGTGAAGAAACAAATTTAGCAATAGAAGTGCCACTGTGGGAACAAGACTGGTTTATGAAAATAGCCCGCCTTGTATTAGGCGCCTTAGTTATCATTGTATTGATAATGGCAGTAGTAAAACCAATGCTTAAACGCTTAATTTACCCAGACGATACACTAGAAGAATACGACGAAGATGCATTAAGTTCAGGCGTAGATATTGGCGACAACACGCTTGATATGCTAAATAAAGACTTTGATTCTGCTTCGGTTGGTTTCTCAAGTGATGGTACACTGCAGTTACCGGATTTACATGGCGACGAAGATTTACTCAAAGCAATTCGTGCCCTTGTAGCTAACGAACCAGAACTATCATCACAAGTAGTCAAAGCGTGGTTAACAGAAGATGACTGATCAAGAACAAAAACAACTCCCGCCAGCCTTTGATGTTGATAAGCTAGATGGGGTAGATAAAGCCGCTATATTACTTTTGAGTTTATCAGAAGAAGATGCCGCGCAAATCCTTAAACACTTAGAACCTAAACAGGTACAAAAAGTGGGTATGGCGATGGCTGGGTTACAGGACTTATCACAAGCTAAGATTAGCGCTGTACACAACTTGTTTATAGAACAAATTCAAAGCTTTAGTACCATTGGTTTTCAGTCAGAAGATTTTATTAAAAAAGCGCTTACTGCAGCACTTGGTGAAGACAAAGCCGCTAGCCTTATTGACCAAATTGTTATGGGCTCAGGCGCTAAAGGTTTGGATTCATTAAAATGGATGGACTCTAAGCAGGTAGCAAACATTATTCGTAATGAGCATCCACAAATTCAAACCATTGTATTATCGTACTTAGAGCCAGAGCAGTCTGCTGAGATTATTGCTCAGTTCCCTGAAAAAGTGCGCTTAGATTTAACCATGCGTATTGCAAACCTTGAAGAAGTTCAGCCGGCAGCACTGCAAGAGCTAAACGAAATCATGGAAAAACAATTTGCCGGCCAAGCAGGTGCACAAGCCGCTAAAATGGGTGGCTTAAAAGCCGCTGCAGATATTATGAACTACCTAGATACCAACGTAGAAGGGCAGTTAATGGACTCTATTCGTGAACATGACGAAGAGATGTCGCAGCAAATTCAAGACTTAATGTTTGTGTTTGAAAACTTAATGGATGTTGAAGACCGCGGTATTCAAGCAATCCTACGAGAAGTACAACAAGACGTATTAATGAAAGCAATTAAGGGCACCGACGATGCGCTTAAAGACAAAATACTGGGCAATATGTCTAAGCGTGCAGCCGAAATGCTTGCTGATGATTTAGAAGCTATGGCACCGGTACGTATAAGCGAAGTAGAAGCGGCGCAAAAAGAGATTTTATCAACAGCGCGTCGTTTATCTGACTCAGGTGAAATTCAGCTGGGCGGCGGCGGTGGCGAGGAGTTCCTGTAAACTATGAGCAAACTCAAAGGACGCACACTTCGGGCTGATGAAGCAGATGAATTATTAAAAAACTGGGCTATTCCAGATGTAGCACCAGATGAGAGCAGCTTTGGCAATCGCTCTACGGCTTACGGCACACCGCTTAGTGAGTTGTACAAAAAAGAATTAGCCGAAGAAATGCCTATTGATGAGCCACAAGAACCAGAACTCCCTGCGCTTACCATGGTTGAGCTTGAACGCATTAGACAAGACGCGTACGAAGAAGGCCTTAAACAAGGTCATGAGCAAGGCTACATAGACGGCTTTGAAAAAGGCGTTGGCGAAGGTAAAGAAGCAGGCTACAAAGAAGGCTTAGAGCAAGGTAAAACACAAGGCCTTGAAGATGTAAAACCATTAATTGAAGAGCAGTTAACAAGTTTAAAAGCCATTTTAGAGGGGCTAACTGCACCGCTAGATAAAGTGGACGAACAAGCCGAGAAGCAATTAGTACAACTTGCTAGCATGTTAGCGGAAGCTGTTATTTATCAAGAAGTAAAAACATCGCCAGATGTGATTTTACATACGTTAAAGCAAAGTATTGATTCACTTAATGCGGAGCAAGAAAAAGTACGAATCCATTTAAACCCCGAAGACTTAGAACTCATAAAAGAGAGCTACGGCGAACAAACCATTATTGATAATAACTGGCAATTAATGGCAGAACCCACTCTTGAACGCGGTGGCTGTGAAGTTAAAACAGCGCAATCGTCACTCGACATGACCCTTAAAACACGTGTCAAAGAAACGTTGGATAGTTTTTTGCATAATAGTGGTATCTAACTATTTTATTGGCGTGTTATGTCAACTCAACGTGCACCTTTAAGCGAACGCTTATCTCAATATCAACAACATATTAAAACTCCAGCGCCTGCTGTAGCAGGTATTTTAACGCGTGTTGTTGGCCTTACCCTTGAGGCTAGAGGTTTACGTGCACCCGTTGGTAGCCAATGTAAAATAGAAACTATGAACGGCTTTGTAGACGCCGAAATAGTCGGTTTTAACGATCAAACTTTGTACTTAATGCCTAACGACCACATCTCTGGTGTATTACCTGGTGCGCGTGTTATTCCTCAAGTAAATAATTTAGGTTTACCTGTAGGGATGAGTTTATTAGGCCGCGTGGTGGATGGTTTAGGGCGACCGCTAGATGGCTTAGGTAAAATTAATGCTGAGCATCATTTAAAGTTTGCGCAAAATACTATCAACCCGCTTTCAAGAAGACCAATCACTAAGCCTATGGATGTAGGTGTACGTGCTATTAACTCGGTTATCACAGTAGGGCAAGGCCAGCGTATGGGCTTATTTGCAGGCTCTGGTGTGGGTAAATCAGTACTTCTCGGTATGATGACCCGAGGTAGCGAAGCCGATGTCATTGTTGTTGGCTTAGTGGGGGAGCGTGGCCGCGAAGTAAAAGAATTTATTGAAGAAATACTCGGTGTAGAAGGGCGCAAACGTTCAGTTGTTGTCGCAGCGCCTGCTGATTCATCACCACTTATGCGTTTAAAAGGCTGTGAGAGCGCCGTAACTATTGCAGAGTATTTTAGAGATCAGGGTTTAAACGTATTATTGTTACTCGATTCGGTAACGCGTTATGCAATGGCACAACGTGAAATTGCACTTGCTGTTGGCGAGCCGCCCGCTACAAAGGGTTATCCGCCTTCGGTGTTTGCTAAATTACCTGCGCTGGTGGAGCGTGCTGGTAATGGCGGTGAAGGGCAAGGTTCAATTACTGGCTTTTTTACGGTGTTGAGTGAAGGCGATGATATGCAAGATCCTATTGCTGATGCAGCGCGAGCTATATTAGATGGCCACATTGTACTATCGCGTGATTTAGCTGACAGTGGGCACTATCCCGCTATAGATATTGAAAAGTCGATTTCGCGTGTTATGCCTCAAGTTGTTTCTGAGCCGCATATGCAACAAGCCCGAGTGCTTAAACAAGTGTATTCAATGTATCAACAAAACAAAGACATGATTACCTTAGGTGCTTATCAAAAAGGGACCGATCAAATGCTCGACCAAGCTATAAATATGATGCCAAGAGTGAATGCATTTTTACAACAAGGTATGCGAGATGTCATTAGTTACGATGATGGTCTGCAAGGTCTTGCTCAGTTACTAGGACAAGCATAATGGCTAAAAACAAACTCGATTTATTGCTCAAAATTGAAAATGATAAAGAAGAAAATTTGCGCATGAGTTACTTACAAGCTAATCAAAACTTGCAATCGAATCAACAAAAGCTACAAGGTTTAAACAATTTTAGACTTGAATACTCTCAGCAGTTACACCTAAAAGGTAAGTCGGGTTTATCTAGTGCGGGGTTTGGTCAGTACCATGCTTTTATAGCTAAAATTGAAGAGGCAATTCGCCAACAAGCAAGTACCGTAAATACAGCTAAGCAAGTTGTTACTCAACGTAAAACTCTATGGCTTAAGCAGCAAATTAAAGCTAAAGCAGTTGCCAAACTAATCGAAAATCAAAAACTTAAAGCAAATGCGTTAATGGCTAAAAATGAGCAAAAAATGTTAGATGAATTCTCAGCTAATCAGTTTTTTCAACGTCGTAAAGCTTTGTAATTCAGGCACGTTAATTGCTTTGTTACTTAGTGGGATTCAACTTTTGGCGGTATGCGGTGGCATATTGCCGTAATGGTATTAGGTGATTTATGGCGATGAATAACATTTCGTTTTTAGTTTCTTCTGAAAAAGATTCACTGTTAGCTTTTAAAGACAATAGCTTAGCTAATGGCGGAGAAAATTTAGGCGATGAATTTTTAAGTCAGCTAAACGAAGCGCATAACTCTATGGAGCCTTTGCTTAAAGGCAATAAAAATCCCGATGCCGAAAACTCTATTGCCATACCTAAGCATAAACAGCCAGAAGAAAATGAAAATCTGAGCGTAAAGCTAGATGAAGTAATAACTGACGAAGTTACTTTTGTGTCTGTTGAGATGCTTGATCAAATTAATTCAGCACAAGCAATGAGCACTTCGGTCAATAAGCCGTTCGATGCAACTAACAGTTTAGAATCAGAAAATGCAGAGCTAGAAGCTACACAAGCAGAGAATACCGAAATAGAAAACACAGAAATAGAGAATTCAGAATTACAAAGCACACCAATAATTGCATCCACTAATACAAGTGATGAAGTATCGGCTAAAGAAGCGAATACAGCCAGTGTAGTGCAAAATCCAATTGCCACTAATGTAGGCTCTAAAACGGCTAAATTAACTGATGCAAAAAGCGATAACTTTAGCTCACCATCTTTGAATTCATTACCATTAAATGAAGGCAAGCATCGTAAAAGTGGTGTTGCTGAAGCTATTGAAGGGCCATTAAATTCTATAAATAAAAAGCCCGATGACAGCATTGGCCCTATATTAGAAAAACCTGAAGTTGCATCAATGAGTTTTAAAGAGCAGCTAGGACAAAATAAGTCTGCTGATGAAAATAATATAGTTTTGCCAACACTCACCGACAAAGCGGGCGTTACTCAGTCTTCTTTAGTCGCAACTGAAGCAGATAATAATGCAGCAATAGATACGTTAATGACTAAAGATGCGAGCTTAATTAAAGCTAATGATGTTATTGCTAGTTTAACGCCTGAGCAGCGCTCACAACTTAACGCGCAAGTTAAAGTATTAGAAAATACTGATTCAACAAGTAACGCAACTAGTAGCACTTCAAATCTTAAGCAAATGCTTGCGCAATTTATTACTGATAACGAAAAAACGCAGAGCACGAGCACAAAACAATCTTTTAGCGCAGAAATCAATTCACTTAATACAACTGAAAAACAAAGCTTATTAACGCAATTAAACGCTTATATTAAAACAGAGCAGCCTAAAGGCGAGCAATTGGCAGTGCTTAAGCAAACAGTTAATGAATTAAAAGCTTCAATTGAAATAGGACTTGCCGATACCGCTAAGACAGACTCAAAAACGTTTGTAGCGTCAGAGACTCCTAATACAGTATATAATCCACAAAAGTTAAGCTTAAAGACATCAACAAACGAAGAGGCTGATTTAAATAAAGCCGTAACAACCTCAACTAAGCGTGATGATTTATTAAAATCACTTGAAGAATTACAAAAAGATGGCCTTAAAAAAATAACTGCAGAACAAACACCTGCACGCGTAGCACAAATATTTACGCAAATTACAGCTGCTTTAAATACTCAGCAAGTGAGCACATTAAGCCAATACGACTCATTAAGTTATGAGCAGAGCTTACTTGATACCCAAATAATACAAACTCAACAATTACAAAGTACATCGCAAGTTAAGCAAGTAAGTATTGATCCTGGTGTAATGCAGGCAATTAATATTGTTAAAAGTGATGCAGCTAAATTACTGCAAGAGCGCGTTAGTTCAATGTTGAGCATTAATAACAAAGAAGCAGAAATTCGCCTAGATCCTCCTGAAATGGGCAGTATGCAAATACGTATTCGTAGCGATGCAGAACAAGCACATATAAACTTTGTAGTACAAAACCAGCAAGCCAAAGAAGCACTTGAACAATCAATGCCGCGCTTACGTGAAATGTTAGCGCAACAAGGGTTAGAGCTTGGTGAAAGTACTATTTCTTATGGGCAATCAGGTGGTGAAACTGCCGAGCAAAGTGAGAGTGGACCCCAAGGTAATATGGCTAATAATAAGTCAGTTAATGATGAAAACGACGAGCAAGCAAATAACACTGCACAAAGTTCTCGACAACAAACTTCATCATCAATAGATTACTATGCCTAAGTGCTGCTATTATAATAACTAAAACAAGCAAGTACCTTTGCGATTAAAGGAATCATGATGGCTGAAGAAACAAGTTTAGAAATTGAAGAAACCGGTAAAAGCAAAAAGAAACTAATAATAATCATAGTAGCTGTACTACTTATTGTAGGCGGTGCTGCAGGTTACTTTTTTATGTCGGGTTCGGATGCGCCAGTTGAAACCTTAGATGAAGAGACTGCGATGTCAGCAGATGCACCTTCTGCTGCAGTTGGTGATTCAGCTGAAATAGGCAGTGCTTTATATGTGTCAATGCCACGCCCATTTGTATTTAACGTTCCCGGCTCAAGTCGCGACAGAATTGTGCAAATTAAAGTACAGTTACTAGTACGTGGCGAAGTAAATGAAGAAACAGCCAAAAAACACATTCCACTAATAGAAGGGACGCTGCTAAGCGTGTTTTCTACTACAACTGCTGATGAGTTAAGTACGAGCTCAGGTAAAGAAACACTTCGTTTTTCTGCACTTGAAAAGGTACAAAAAGCCTTAATGGATGTTGAAGGCAGCAAAGTAATTGAGCGGGTATTGTTTACCGGCTTTGTGATGCAATAAGGGGTTAGCGTGAGCGATTTATTATCCCAAGACGAAATTGATGCGCTATTACATGGCGTTGATGACGTTGAAGAGGAAGATATACACGAAGGTGAAGATGGCGGGGGAAGTACGCTTCAGTACGATTTTTCTTCGCAAGATCGGATCGTGCGTGGTCGTATGCCGACGCTGGAAATTGTTAATGAACGCTTTGCTCGTCATATGCGAATTAGCCTATTTAACATGATGCGCCGCACCGCAGAGGTGTCTATTAACGGCGTGCAAATGATTAAGTTTGGCGAGTATATTCATACTTTATTTGTTCCAACCAGCTTAAATATGGTGCGTTTTAGACCTTTAAAAGGCACTGGCCTGATTACCATGGAAGCACGACTTGTGTTTATTTTGGTAGATAACTTTTTTGGTGGTGACGGGCGTTATCATGCAAAAATAGAAGGCCGAGAATTTACGCCAACAGAGCGCCGAATTGTACAAATGCTCCTTAAAATAATCTTTGAAGATTATAAAGAAGCTTGGGCACCGGTTATGGATGTATCGTTTGAATATCTCGATTCTGAAGTAAACCCAGCTATGGCTAATATTGTAAGCCCAACTGAGGTTGTGGTTATTAGTTCTTTTCATATTGAGCTCGATGGTGGCGGTGGTGATTTTCATATTGCACTTCCGTATTCAATGCTTGAGCCAATTCGAGAGCTGTTAGATGCGGGTGTTCAGTCTGATACTGAAGATACTGATTTACGTTGGAGCAAAGCGCTTCGCGATGAAATAATGGATGTAGAGGTTGAAATATCAACTCAGTTACTTGAAGTTGATTTAACCTTAAAACAAATTATGGAACTCAAAGCCGGTGATATTATTCCGGTTGAAATGCCTGAGCATATAACCGTATTTGTTGAAGAACTACCTACATTTAGAGCCAAAATGGGTCGCTCTCGCGATAATGTTGCACTTCAAATTAGTGAAAAAATTAAACGACCTGATTCAGTTAAATCTGAGCTGCATGTATTTACCAAAGGCGGCAAGAAAATTGACTCAGATGCAGAATTAGCAGAACTAGAAGATGATTTACACCTCTCTGACGGTGTAGACTTAGACTGGTAATTGATTAAAAGGTTAAAAGTATGAGCGATGATCAAGACACAATGGATGAATGGGCAGCAGCATTAGCAGAAGCCGAAGCTCCAGATGATAGTAGCGAAGCACATGTTGCAGAGCTTGATGAGTTAAGTGATTCAAAACACGAAATGAGTGGCGATGAAAAACGAAAACTCGACACTATTTTAGATATCCCCGTTACTATTTCAATGGAAGTAGGACGCTCTAAAATTAATATTCGTAACTTATTGCAACTTAACCAAGGCTCTGTTGTTGAGCTTGACCGTGTTGCGGGCGAGCCGCTAGACGTGCTAGTTAATGGCACTTTGATAGCCCATGGTGAAGTAGTTGTAGTAAACGATAAGTTTGGTATTCGCTTAACTGACGTGATAAGCCAAGTAGAGCGGATCAAAAAACTACGATGAGCTTATTAATTGCTTTAACGAGTTCCGTTTTTTCAAAAGCAGATGTGGCAACACCAACTGGAGATATACTCTCTATGGTGCTGTCGCTTGTAATGGTGCTAGTACTAATCATTGTGCTGGCATTTTTTGTTAAAAAGCTTAATCCAAATTTAGCAAACAGCGATGAATTTAAAGTAGTCAGAAGTCTACCTTTGGGTTCTCGCGAGCGTTTAATGGTTGTTGAGATAGATAATGCTCAGCATTTACTTGGTGTAACTCCCCACAGTATTAATTACTTACACAAGTTAGAAACCCCATTAAGTGAAAAAGAACTACCTGAACTCGCTAAACGATTTGGTAAACTTTTAAACCCGCAATCAAACCAAAATAAAAAGAATTAAACCTATGACAAAGTGGCTGCTTATTATTTTTGCCATGGTGTTTGTACCAAGTGTAAGCGCAGAAGGAATTGATGCGCTTACTATTACAACAAACGCTGATGGCACACAGGATTACTCAGTAACGTTACAAGTTTTAGCAATTATGACGGCGCTGAGTTTTATACCGGCTGCCATAATTATGATGACCTCCTTTACACGAATAATTGTTGTACTCGCCATTTTGCGCCAAGCAATTGGTTTGCAGCAAACACCGTCAAATCAAGTGTTATTAGGTATGTCGCTTTTTCTAAGTATTTTTATAATGTCGCCTATTTATCAGCAGGTAAACGAGCGAGCTATAGAGCCTTACTTAAATGAGCAGGTTACTTCAGTACAAGCTTTAGAGCTGGCTAAAGAGCCAATGAAAGCCTTTATGCTTTCACAAGTGCGTTTAAAAGATTTAGAAACGTTTGCTAAAATTGCCGGTTATGATCAGCTAGATTCGCCACAAGATACACCGTTAATAGTGCTTATACCTGCCTTTGTAACCAGCGAATTGCAAACCGCATTTATAATAGGGTTTATGTTTTTTATCCCATTTTTAATTGTTGATTTAGTGGTCGCCTCGGTATTAATGGCGATGGGTATGATGATGCTTTCACCCATGATTGTGTCCTTACCGTTTAAAATTATGTTATTTGTACTTGTAGACGGCTGGAGCTTAGTGATGGGGACTCTAGCCAAAAGTTTTGGTTTAGGGACTTAGTATGCAAAGCATTAACATGACCCAACAATAGGAGTACAACATGGAACCGGAAATTTTTGTTGATATCCTAAGTGACGCTCTTTTTTTAGTTATTAAGCTGGTGTCTGCAATTGTAGTCCCAGGCTTAATTATTGGTTTAGTGGTTGCTGTGTTTCAGGCCGCAACGTCTATCAATGAACAAACATTGAGCTTTTTACCTCGTTTATTAATTACCATTAGTGCGCTTATTGTGGGTGGGCATTGGCTTACTCAAGAGCTAATGGACTTTTTTACTCGCCTAGTATTACTTATTCCTGAAATTGCAGGTTAAACGTGGAATACCCCTTTGCTGTCGTTATTCAATGGTTGAGCGATTTTTTGTTGCCGCTGGTACGCATTAGCTCAATGATTATGATTATGGCTGGTTTGGGGGCTAAAAATGTTCCTACACGTATAAAAATGGGTTTATCGGTTGTTGTAACTTTTGTTGTAGTTCCTGTTCTGCCCCCAGCTACATTCACTAATTTATTTTCGTTTGAGATGATTTTAGTCGTTATTCAACAAATGCTGATTGGTGTTGCTATTGGTTTTGCATCTATACTTTTATTAAATACTTTTGTGTTAGCAGGGCAAATACTCGCGATGCAAACCGGTTTAGGTTTTGCTTCGGTTATTGACCCTTCTAATGGTGCGAGTGTGCCTGCTGTGGGCCAGTTTTTTCTTATTTTGGCCACCCTATTATTTTTTGCTTTTAACGGTCATTTAATGATGATTCAAATGGTGGTGCATAGTTTTCAAGTGCTACCCATTGATGGCACATGGTGGTCTGTAGATCATTACTGGGACATAGTGACTTGGGGCGGCTGGATGTTTACTACAGCACTTGTACTCTCACTTGCACCGCTTACCGCGATGCTCGTTATTAATATGTCGTTTGGTATTATGACGCGTGCAGCACCGCAATTAAATATTTTCTCTATTGGTTTTCCGTTTACCTTGGTAGCGGGACTTATTATTATTTGGGCGACACTAGGTAACTTTGTTACTCAGTTTGAGTTTCAATGGTTAAAAATGGTTGAGCTAATGTGTACTTTAGTTGGTTGCTCACCTTAGGAGAAAGTCATGTCTGAAGACTCAGGACAAGAAAAAACAGAAGAACCCACATCAAAAAAGCTTGAAGAATCTAAAAAGAAAGGCCAAATAGCGCGCTCAAAAGAGCTAGGTACCATGTTTGTACTTATTTTTTCGGCTATATCACTTTTGATGTATGGGCCAGAAATTGGTAAAGGTTTATACAATGTAATGGGCCGAACCCTTAGCTTAAATCGTAACGAAGCCTTTGATACTACTAAAATGTTTGCCGTATGGGGAGAGGTTGCAGACGCTTTAATGTTTCCTATGGCTATGTTTGTATTAATTATAGTTTTGGCTGCATTTATTGGTAATACGTTACTAGGTGGTTTTAATTTTAGCTGGGAAGCCGCTGCACCTAAAGCAAGTAAAATGTCGCCAATGAAAGGCTTTAAACGTATGTTTGGCCCGCAAGCGGCTATTGAGCTTGTAAAGTCACTTTTAAAATTTGGTTTGGTTGCAAGTTTTGCTATATTTTTAATTAATACCTATTTTGATGAAATACTGCATTTAAGTTTAGAAAGTGCACCAGGTAATATTATCCATGCCTTAGAGATTTTAGGCTGGATGTTTTTAGGTCTTTCGTGCACTTTAATTATTATTGCGGCTATTGATGCACCATTTCAAAGTTATAACCATAACAAACAACTTAAAATGACCATGCAAGAGATTAAAGATGAGTATAAAAACTCTGAAGGTGACCCACAAATAAAAGCGCGTATTAGGCAAACTCAAAGGCAAATGTCGCAAAACCGTATGATGCAAGATGTCCCTGACGCTGATGTTATTGTTACAAACCCAACTCACTACTCAGTAGCATTAAAATACGATACAGAGCGCGCAGGAGCGCCAATAGTGCTTGCTAAGGGTATCGATGAAATGGCGATGCAAATTAGAAAAGTAGCAATAGGGAATGAAGTACCTATTTTAGAATCCCCCATGTTGACCCGAGCGCTTTATCATACTGCTGAAGTAGGAGAGCAAATACCCGATCAGCTATTTACTGCAGTAGCGCAAGTTTTAGCGTATGTATTTCAGCTTAAGCGCTTTAATAAAGGGCGCGGAAAACGCCCAACTAAACTTAATAATAAGCTCCCAATCCCCGATGCCTACAAGTATTAAACCGTTAACTTAGTAACTTGGAATAGTTATTGCAAATTCTACGTAGTGTCAATTTTTTGAAATTGTAGAATTATGAGTTTTAAAGCGGTATTACAACAACTTAACAGAGACAAAAAAGACTATGCCAAAGGGGTAGGTACTCCTTTGCTTGTGCTTGCTGCCTTGGGAATGGTGATTTTACCGTTACCGCCATTTTTACTCGATATTCTTTTCTCGTTTAATATTGCCCTCGCACTAGTGGTTTTACTCGTGACTGTTTACACGATGAAGCCGGTTGAGTTTGGTATATTCCCCTCTGTATTACTAATCGCTACGATTATGCGCTTAGCGCTTAATGTTGCCAGCACTCGAGTTGTATTACTTGAAGGTCATAATGGTGGTGATTCTGCCGGTAAAGTAATTGAAGCGTTTGGCTCAGTTGTTATTGGTGGTAACTACGCTGTTGGTTTAGTCGTATTCTTAATTCTGATCATTATTAACTTTGTGGTAATTACTAAAGGTGCTGGGCGTATTTCTGAGGTATCTGCACGTTTCACCCTTGATGCAATGCCGGGTAAACAAATGGCAATTGACGCCGATTTAAACGCTGGTTTTATCAGTGCTGAGCAAGCGCGTGATCGCCGCGAGGAAGTAACTCGCGAAGCTGATTTTTACGGCTCAATGGATGGTGCGAGTAAATTTGTAAAAGGCGATGCCATTGCAGGTATTGTTATATTAATCATCAATATTGTTGGTGGTTTATTTGTCGGTATGATTCAACATAATTTGAGTTTTGGCAACGCAATGGAAGTATATACATTACTTACCATTGGTGATGGTTTAGTTGCTCAACTCCCTTCTTTACTGCTTTCAATTGGTACCGCGATTGTTGTAACACGTCAAAATGAGTCGCTCAATATGGGTGACCAATTTAAGAAACAACTAGGTAACGAAAAATCACTCTTTATTGCTTCAGGTATTTTGATCATCATGGGTTTAGTGCCTGGTATGCCGCATTTTGCTTTTTTAAGTTTAGGTGCGTTACTGGGTTATTTAGCTTACTACACACAGCAAACTAAGTTAAAAGCCGCTGCAGCAGAAGCCGAAGAAGCCGCCAGTGGCGGAAGCGCTGCAACAGGTATTACCAATAAACAAGAGCAAAAAGAACTTGGTTGGGATGATGTTCAGCAGGTTGACGTAATTGGCTTAGAAGTAGGTTACAGATTAATTCCATTGGTAGATCAATCTCAAGGTGGTGAGTTACTTAATCGTATTAAAGGTGTACGTAAAAAGCTTTCTCAAGAACTTGGCTTTTTAGTACCACCTGTTCATATTCGCGATAATTTAGAGCTTGACCCTAATGCTTACAGAATAACGCTAATGGGTGTTTCAACAGGTGAAAGCGAACTTAAACATGGCGACGAGCTAGCAATTAACCCAGGGCAAGTATTTGGCCCAATTAAAGGGGTTGAAACCAAAGATCCTGCGTTTGGCCTTGATGCAGTATGGATTAAGCCTGATCAAAAAGATGAAGCGCAATCACTAGGTTATACCGTTGTAGATTCAGCCACGGTAGTTGCCACTCATATTAGCCAGTTATTAACTAACAGTGCGGCGTTGCTACTAGGGCATGAAGAAGTTCAAAACCTGCTTGATATGCTTGCTAAAAGCCATCCTCGCTTAGTAGAAGGACTAGTACCTGATGTGTTGCCATTAACTGCAATTGTAAAAGTACTGCAAAATTTATTGAATGAAGGTGTAGCTATTCGCGATATGCGCTCAATTGTTCAAACCCTTGTTGAGTATGGTCCGCGTAGCCAAGACCCTGATGTATTAACGGCTGCAGTGCGTATTTCTCTGCGTCGGTTAATTGTTCAAGATGCGGTTGGTATGTCATCAGAAATCCCTGTCATAACCTTGGCACCTGAGTTGGAACAGATGTTGCATCAGTCATTACAAAATGCAGGCGATGAAGGTGCCGGTATTGAGCCTGGACTTGCAGAGCGACTTCAAGTGTCATTGACACAAGCGCATCAAAATCAAGAAATGGCCGGTGAACCTTCTATATTGCTAACGTCAGGAATGTTACGCACTGTGTTATCTCGTTTTGTTAAGTACACCATTCCAGGATTGAGAGTGATGTCTTATCAAGAGGTACCAGACGAAAGACAGATCAAGATTGTTAGCTCTGTAGGCCAACAATAAGATTTTAACAGGGGTTGAATCATGAAAATTAAACGTTTTTTTGCTAAAGATATGCGCACAGCACTTAAAGAAGTTAAAGATGAGTTAGGTGTTGATGCGGTTATTATGTCAAATAAGAAGCTGGCTAACGGTGTAGAAATTGTAGCGGCAGTTGATTATGACAAAGCAGCCCCTAAAGTAGCAGCGCAACCACAACGTACTGCAGAGCCGCGTGCTCAAGCACCACAGCAAAGTATGCATAATTTTGTAAAACCAGAGCCTCAGCGTGCCAAACCAGAGCCGCAGGCAAAAGTGGCTGACAGCCTACAGGCTTTGTTAGAGCGCCAATCACCGCGTCCTCGCTCCCCTGAACTTGCATCAATGTTTTCACAATCAGGTATTGATACTACCGATAACTATCAAGAACCAGTTATGGAACAGCGTACTAAAAATATGTTTGCTCCTGAAAATGCAGCGCCAGTTCGTCCACAAACTCAAGCGGATAGCTTAGGTTTTGATGATTTAGACAGCGACTTTGATGATTTAGATAGTCCAGTAACGGCTCGCCAACAAACACCCAATAATGAAAGCGAAGAAATGACAACAATGCGTGAAGAAATGAACGCAATTCGTCAATTACTTGAGCATCAAGTATCAGGCTTAATGCAGCAAGATATGGCGCGTCGCGATCCAACACGCGCTTGCATGGTTGACCGCTTAGTCGGTATGGGTATTGATAAAGAAGTCGCGCAACAAATGGCATGTTTTGTACCTGATGATGTATCTCGTAAGCAAGGCTGGAAAGCGTTGTTAACGATGGTCGAAGATCAAATGCAAACAACCAATAATGAAATACTTCGCCAAGGTGGTGTATATGCGTTAGTGGGTCCAACAGGTGTTGGTAAAACAACAACAGTTGCTAAGCTTGCAGCGTTAGGCGCACAAAAATATGGCGCTGATAAAGTGGCCTTAATAACCACTGATACATACAGAATTGGTGCTTATGAACAGCTTGCTACTTACGGCCGTATTATTGGTTGTGGTGTAAAGCAAGTTAAAGATGCTAATGAATTAGCTGAAGTTTTATATCATTTACGAAATAAACGTCTAGTATTAATTGATACAGCAGGTATGAGTCAGCGAGATTTACGTTTAACTGAGCAGTTAAACACGTTAATGCGTAACCAACGTGTGGATATTCGCAGTTACTTAGTACTAAGCGCGACGGCACAAATTAATGTATTACAAGAAACAGTACGTCACTTTAAAAAAGTACAGTTAAGTGGTTGTATTTTCACTAAGTTAGATGAATCATTAAGTTTGGGTGAGATAATTAGTATTGCGATTCAAAATCGCCTTCCAATAGGGTATCTTACTAACGGTCAACGAGTGCCAGAAGATATTCGTGTTGCAAATGCTGAAAAACTAGTGAAAAAGGCTGAGCAGTTATATTTAAAAAGAACAAAAGCACAACATTCAAGGCACCAAGCAGTGGCGCCAAGTACAGTAGGGATGTATGATTAACACAGTATTAGATCAAGCAAGCGGCCTGCGCAAAATGAGTCAAAACAATAACAACGGCGTAAAAGTTATCGCTGTAACCGGTGGTAAAGGTGGGGTGGGGAAAACAAATGTTTCTCTAAATACTGCTATTGCACTAGGGCAACAAGGTAATAGAGTATTAGTGCTGGATGCTGACTTAGGTTTAGCAAACTGTGATGTGATGCTTGGTTTACGTGTAGAGCGCAATTTATCACACGTTTTGTCAGGTGAATGTGAGCTTGACGAGATTTTAGTTGAAGGGCCTGCTGGTATTAAAATTGTACCCGCTACATCGGGCTCGCAAAGTATGGTTGAATTATCGCCATCTGAGCATGCCGGGCTAATTCGTGCATTTAGCGAATTGAATACCGAATTTGATATTTTAATTGTAGATACAGCCGCTGGTATTTCAGACATGGTGCTAAGCTTCTCACGAGCAGCACAAGATGTAATGGTTGTAGTGTGCGATGAACCAACATCAATAACCGATGCTTACGCACTTATTAAAGTATTAAGCCGCGAGCACGGTGTTTATAAGTTCAAAATTGTTGCCAATATGGTCCGCAGTATGCGTGAAGGCACTGAATTGTTTGCAAAACTATCTAAAGTTACCGATCGCTTTTTAGATGTTTCAATGGAGCTAGTAGCAACGGTTCCTTATGACGAAAATATGCGCAAAGCAACACGTCGCCAAAAGGTGATTGTTGAGCTCTTTCCAAGTTCGCCAGCCGCTCTCGCGTTCAAAGCGCTGGCGACAAAAGCAGTTAAATGGCCAATACCAAATCAACCATCTGGGCATTTAGAGTTTTTCATTGAGAAACTAGTAAACGGCTAATTATGACAACATTGGTGAATAGAGCTATGGGATATCAATCAACACAAAACTTAAATGTGATTGTTGAGAAACATGCATCACTTGTTAAAAAAGTGGCATGTCATCTAATTGCTCGATTACCACCTAGCGTTCAGCTTGATGATTTAATTCAATCAGGAATGATAGGTTTAATAGAAGCTTCAAAAAACTTTGATGCAACAAAAGGCGCAAGCTTTGAAACCTTCGCCGGTATTCGTATTCGCGGGGCTATGCTTGATGAAATGCGCCGTGGTGATTGGGCTCCTCGTTCAGTACACCGTAAAAGCCGACAAGTTGCAGAGGCAATTACTGGGCTCGAAAGCAGTCTGAATCGCGAACCAACAGATACAGAAGTTGCTGAAAAACTTGAAATTTCACTCAATGAGTACCATCATATTTTAAATGATGTTAATACCAGTAAAGTATTAGGCATAGAAGACCTTGGTGTAGATGAGGATGTTATTACTCCCGTAGGCCAAGATTTAGCGCTAGACAAACCTTTTAATAATGTTAAAAATGATCGGTTTAATGAGTCTTTGCTAAATGCAATAAAGTCATTACCAGAGCGTGATGCAATGGTACTTTCTTTATACTATAACGATGAAATGAATTTAAAAGAAATAGGACATATACTCGATGTAAGCGAATCGCGTGTAAGTCAGATACATGGTCAGGCGATGATTAAGCTTAAAGCTAAAATCAATGACTGGATAAACTAGTAGTAAGTAAACTAAGGTTAATACCTCACTGGGGGATGTTTTGGATAAAAACATGAAAATTCTTGTAGTTGATGATTTTTCAACGATGAGACGAATTATAAAAAACCTATTACGTGACTTAGGTTTCACTAACGTTCAAGAAGCTGATGACGGGTCTACAGCTTTGCCTATGTTACAAAATCAAGTGTTTGATTTTGTGGTTACAGATTGGAATATGCCGGGAATGCAAGGTATTGACCTTTTAAGAGCAATTCGTGCAGATGATAAGTTAAAACATATCCCTGTATTGATGGTAACGGCAGAAGCTAAAAAAGAACAAATAATAGCTGCAGCGCAAGCTGGCGTTAATGGTTATATTGTTAAGCCATTTACGGCTGGAACATTAAAAACTAAATTAGAAAAAGTATTTGAACGCTTAGGCTAATGATGGGGGAGAGGCTTATGTCAGCACCAGCTGCGCCTCAAATAACGTTAGAACAAGCTCGTCAACTCGTCATTTATTTAGAAAACGATGAGCAAGATAAAGCTAATCAGTTGATTTTAGAGACAGCTTCGCAAGAGCAGTCTAAATTATTTGCTGAAGTTGGGAAGTTGACTCGTCAACTGCACGAAGCACTTAAAAGCTTTGAGCTTGATACTCGCTTAACTAACATAACGACAGATGCGATTCCAGATGCTAAAAAGCGGCTTAATTATGTTATAGAAATGACAGAAAATGCGGCTAATAAAACAATGGATGCTGTTGAGGCTAGTTTACCTATAGCTCAGCAACTTGCAGATGAAATATCTCATATCAAACCGACATGGGATCGTTTAATGAGCCGGGAGATTGAGCTTGGTGAGTTTAAACAACTTTGCCATAGTATCGATAAGTTTATGAATAACTCTCATCATAAAACGGATGAGCTTCAAAGCTTAATGACAAATGTACTAATGGCTCAAGACTATCAAGACTTAACAGGTCAAGTTATTCGCCGTGTTATAGAACTTGTTAGAGAAGTAGAAGAAAGCTTACTTCATCTTTTAACAGCGTTTGCTGAACAAGATGACAGTGACAACACAGCGAATAAAGTAGAACAACAAAAAATAAAAGAACCAGTTGCCACACAAACTTTAGCAGGTCCTGAAGGCCCTATTATTGATAAAGAATCGCGTAATGATGTTGTATCTGATCAAGATGAAGTCGATGATCTTTTATCAAGTTTGGGCTTCTAAGAGGAGAGTAACTGCATGTTTGAAGTCGATGAAGATATTTTACAAGACTTTCTTGTAGAGGCAGGAGAAATCCTAGAGCTTTTATCTGAACAGTTAGTTGAACTGGAAAATAATCCAGAAGATACAGAGTTACTAAATGCCATATTTAGAGGCTTTCACACTGTAAAAGGTGGTGCAGGCTTTTTAGCTATGACAGAACTTGTTGATGCTTGCCACGGCGCTGAAAACGTATTTGATTTACTACGTCAAGGCGTGCGAACGGTCAATTCAGAGTTAATGGATGTTATTTTACAAGCGCTCGACACCATTAATGAAATGTTCGCGACTATCCAAAATAGGGATAAGCCAGAACCAGCAGATCCTGAGTTACTTCAAACCCTCCACATTTTGGGCCTACCTCCAACAGAAGCCGAGCTTAACGGAGTCGCTTCAGAAACTGACGTTGAACAACCTCTTGATGAAGTAGTTGATACGCCAATAGCTGATGAGGAAGATCCATTTGCATTTGATGAAATGTTTAGCGGAACTCCTTCGGTTAGTGATGCTGAAATAAACGAAATCACTGAAGATGAATTTGAAAACTTACTTGATGAACTACACGGTAAAGGACAAGGTCCTGCAGTTGAAAAGCCAGTAGCAAGTAGTAGTGATTTTAATGGTGATATTACTGATGATGAATTTGACAGCTTATTAGACGAGTTACATGGAGTTGGCAGTTTTGGTGAGGTTGCGAGTAAAGCACCTGAGCAAAGTAGTGTAGTTAAAGCACCTGTAGAACCAGCTAAACCAGCGTCAAATACTGCTAATTCATCAGATGATGAAATTAGTGATGATGAATTTGAAGCGCTTCTTGATGAACTTCATGGTAAAGGCACTGCACCTAAATCAATAGAAAGCACTCCAGCTGTGAAACAGCCCAATATCCCAGCTAAACCAGCTGCAAAAGCGAGTGTGCCTGTAAAAAAACCAGAACCTGTAAAAGCACCCGCTTCTAAACCGGTAGAAAAACCGGTTGCTAAAGCAGCGCCAGCAACGCCTAAAAAATCAGCGCCACCAGCAGCAGAGACGACAGTTCGCGTAGATACAAAACGACTTGACCAAATTATGAATATGGTTGGTGAGTTAGTACTTGTGCGAAATCGTTTGGTTAGTTTAGCGACCAATTCAGACAGTGAAGCAATGGGTAAAGCAATCTCTAACTTAGATGTAGTGACTGCTGATATTCAAGGCGCGGTTATGCAAACGCGAATGCAACCAATTAAAAAGGTATTTGGTCGTTTCCCTCGCGTAGTACGCGATTTAGCACGCAGCTTAAACAAAGACATTGACTTACAACTTGTAGGTGAAGAAACCGATTTAGATAAAAACTTAGTGGAAGCACTAGCCGATCCGCTTGTGCATTTAGTTCGAAACTCAGTTGACCACGGTATTGAAATGCCAGCTGTTCGTGAGGCTGCCGGTAAGCCTAGAACAGGTAATGTTACTTTATCAGCGTCTCAGGAAGGCGACCATATTTTGTTGACCATTAAAGATGATGGCGCTGGTATGGATGCTGAGAAACTGAAAAAAATAGCAATTAGTAAAGGCGTGCTCGATCACGATCAAGCGAGTCGACTTTCTGACACTGAAGCATACAACCTAATTTTTGCACCTGGCTTTTCTACAAAAGAAGAGATATCTGATATTTCAGGTCGTGGTGTTGGAATGGATGTGGTGAAAACTAAAATCACCCAATTAAACGGCTCTGTAAGTATTCAATCTGAGTTAGGTGTAGGTACTATTTTAGAGATAAAAGTACCACTTACCTTAGCCATATTACCGACCTTAATGGTAATTGTTGGCGCACAAACATTTGCGTTACCACTTGCAGGTGTTAGTGAAATATTCAACTTAGATTTAACGAAAACAAATGTGGTTGATGGGCAATTAACAATTATTGTGCGTAAAAAGGCAATACCGTTATTCTACCTCGAGCACTGGTTAGTTAAAGGCTCAGATCGTTCACAGCGAAAAGCAAAAGGCCATGTAGTTATTGTGCAAATTGGTACGCAGCAAATTGGTTTTGTTGTTGACTCATTAATTGGCCAAGAAGAAGTAGTGATTAAGCCGCTTGATGCGTTACTTCAAGGAACACCAGGTATGGCAGGTGCTACAATAACTTCGGATGGTGGCATTGCACTGATTTTAGACGTTCCAAACATGTTAAAACATTACGCAGGCTAATAATAAAGTAGGTATTTAATATATACCTACGCATAAATTTAATAAGAGAGCTAAATGGCCGTTAAAGTTTTAGTTGTTGATGATTCAAGCTTTTTTCGCCGCAGGGTAAGCGAAATTCTTGAGCAAGATAGCGACATACAAGTTATAGGCTTTGCTGTGAATGGCAGAGAAGCTGTTGAAAAAGCAGCTCAGCTACGTCCAGATATGATCACTATGGATGTCGAAATGCCTGTGCTTGATGGTATTAGCGCAGTTAAAGAGATAATGGCGAGTAATCCAACCCCGATCTTAATGTTTTCATCACTAACACGTGATGGCGCAACAGCAACGTTTGATGCGCTAGATGCTGGAGCAATGGATTTTTTACCGAAAAAATTTGAAGACATCGCTCGCAATAATGAAGACGCTATAAAGCTTTTACAAAATAAAGTGAAAGATATAGGGCGAAGACGTTTACCGCGAACGTTTAAAGCTGCAACACCACCTAAGCCAGTAATATCAACTAAACCGATAACAAGCTCACTTTCGCAAAGAACAAACACACTAACGCCTTCGATAAAACAACCCGATAGAAGCTTTCAAAGAGCAGCCCCTACAACATCGTCAGGTTCAAATATTGCCTCAATGCGAGCAAGTGGAAAGCAATACCAGCTTGTGGCTATTGGCACTTCTACAGGTGGCCCTGTTGCACTACAAACTATATTAACTCAATTGCCTGCTAATTTCCCTCATCCTATTTTGCTTATTCAGCATATGCCAGCTGCTTTTACACCTGCATTTGCGGCACGTTTAAATGGTCTGTGCCAAATAAAAGTGAAAGAAGCGCAACAAGGTGACCGCTTACAACCAGGAACTGCTTATCTAGCGCCTGGCGGACAGCAGATGATGGTAGAAGGGCGTGGTGCAAATAGAACTCTGCGCGTATTTGAAGATCATAGCGAGAGAATAAGTTATAAACCGAGTGTAGATGTAACTTTTGCCAGTGCAGCAAAAACGTATCAAGGCGATGTGCTTGCTATCGTTTTAACAGGCATGGGCGCTGATGGACGTGACGGTGCAAGAATGTTAAAACAAACGGGTGCAACCATTTGGGCACAGGATGAAAAAAGCTGTGTTGTTTATGGAATGCCTCAAGCCATTGCTAATGCGGGGCTTTCGAGTGAAAGTTTAGCATTAAGCGATGTTGCAGCACGTATCAAGAGAGAGGTAGGTTGTGGATAAACTCTCAATATTTGGACTATTTGTAGCACTTGGTGCAATAGGTCTAGGTTACTCTTTAGAAGGCGGCGTTGTTTCTGCTTTATTTAATGGTCCTGCCCTTATTATTGTATTAGGCGGCACGCTTGGTGCTGTTATGTTGCAAACATCAGCAAGTACCTTTAAAAAAATGCTAAATATGAGCTCTTGGGTTTTTGTTGCGCCACAATATGATATTGAAGATGCAATAGAGCAAGTTAAGCGGTGGTCTCATAAGGCACGTCAAGAAGGTTACTTAGCGCTTGAAAACGAAGCGCTAGCTCACCCAGATGCATATGCAGCAAAAGGTTTAAGCTTGCTTGTAGATGGCTGCTCAGAGCAAAAACTACGTGACACGCTTGAAATTGATTTACTGCTAGAACGCGATCGCTTGCTTGAAGCCGCACGTGTTTATGAAGCGATGGGGGGCTACAGTCCTACCATTGGTATTTTAGGTGCTGTGCTTGGTTTAATACAGGCAATGTCGTTTATTACCGATCCACAAATGCTTGGTGCAGGAGTTGCAACGGCATTTATTGCGACCATTTATGGTGTTGGTTTAGCTAATTTATTGTTTTTACCTATGGCAAATAAGTTAAAACAGCGTGTAGAGCAAAAAATGCTTTACCATGAAATGCTTGCCGAAGGTGTGATTGCAATAAGCGTTGGTGAAAGCCCAGTAAATATAGAATTAAAGCTTGAAGCCTATCGTGTAGAGCGTCCTAATTTAGTGGACGAATAACATGCTACGCCGACGACTGCGTCACTCTGCTCCTAAAAGTCAACATACAGAGCGTTGGCTTGTATCGTATGCCGATTACATGACCATTATGTTTGCTTTTTTTGTGGTGCTGTATGCGATAGCGATCAACAAAGAAGAACAATTTCAAATATTGTCAGACTCCCTTGAACACGTTTTTGATAAATCTGCCCGCCAGCACTCCCAGCAAGGTGAGGGCGTCAATGGTAATGGAATATTGACTGATAGAGTGACACCTGAACAAGAAGTTCTTTATGGTGAAAGTATTTTAAAAGAAGAACAAGGTCCAGAGTTACTCGACGGTCAAAGTGATACAAGTAACATACAACAAAAATATTTAGGAAAACCACTCGATAGCTTACTTGCTAAGCTGCAGTCAGCGCTTATTGATGAAATTCGTGATGGAGAAGCCAGTTTAGAGCTTAATCAAGATTGGCTGATTATAGAGCTAAGCTCAGGTATGTTATTTTCAAGTGGTAGCTCAGTTGCACACTCTAGGGCAAAGCAAGTCGTCAAAATTGTTAAAGATATTATTGCTCCAGTAGATAACTATATTAGGGTGCGTGGCTATACTGATGATGAAAGTATTCGCAATGAAATATTTCGCTCAAATTGGGAACTCTCGGTTGCTAGGGCAACGTCTATTTTAGTAGAGCTGGAAGCATTAGGTATTAATTCTGCCAGAATGGCGATAGAAGGTTATGGTCAATATTCATCTTTTGTAAGTAACGATACAGAACAAGGGCGAGCAGAAAATCGTAAAGTTGTTATTGCACTTTCTAAGTATGGTTTACCGCCAATACAAGACATTAAAGGTGATGAACAAGCCGTCAAGCCAGTAGCGGAAGAGCCTGAAATTGAGCTCCCTTCAGATGACGATACAATAAAAATAATTCGTTTGCCTCATGGTGGTATTCGCATAACAACGCGCAATGAACAGTAATTAGGATGTAATGTGAAGATTTGGACTGTCGCAAATCAAAAAGGTGGTGTTGGTAAAACAACAACAGCAGTGAGCCTTGCTGGTATTTTAGCTTTGCAGGGTAAGCGTGTGTTGCTTATTGATACAGACCCTCATGCATCACTCACTTATTACTTTGGCATTGACTCAGAAGATTTGGAAGTCAGTGTATATGATATTTTTGCGCGTGGCACGAGCATGCAAAGTGAAGAGATACTTCAAGCTTTATGCCCATCAACACTTGAAAACCTAGATATTTTACCCGCAACAATGGCGATAGCCACGCTTGATAGAAGCATGGGAAATAAAACAGGTATGGGATTAATACTAAAAAAAGCGCTTGCAAAAATCAGTGAACATTACGATTATGCCATTTTAGATTGCCCCCCAGTTTTAGGGGTGCTAATGGTTAATGCGCTTGCAGCAAGTGAGCGAATTTTAGTGCCAGTGCAAACGGAATTTTTAGCACTGAAAGGGCTTGATAGAATGATGCGCACTATGGAATTAATGCAAACCTCTCAAGCGAAAGATTATCAATATACTATAATCCCTACTATGTATGATAAACGAACTAAAGCATCGTTAGAAGCATATAAAACACTGCAAAGTACGTATGGTGATAAAGTCTGGCCAGGTGTGATACCGGTAGATACTAAATTTAGAGATGCAAGCTTTGCGCAAAAAGTGCCTGTAGAGTATTGTCCTCGTTCGCGTGGTGTATACGCATATAAAGCACTGCTAGAATATTTAATTGAACAAGGTTAATGAATGAGTAAGCAATTATTTGCTAATGAAAAAGTAATGAAACAATACCTAGGGGCTTTGTTATGTGAAGACGAGCCTGTAGATAACCTTGAGCCAGTCGCAAAATTACTTGAGCAAATGCCACACGACTCGCAGCAAGAACATATTCATTTAAAACCAAAAGAACAGATAAAAGCGGCAGAAAAAATATTTGATCAAGACTTACTTAATTCTGAAATTAAGCCAATAGTTGAACCTATTTTTGAAGCCGAAAAAGTTAATAAAGCCATTGACGATGAAGTAATAGAGCCGATAAGTACGATTACAGAAGAACCAGAACCTCAGATTATAACCACTAGCCAATCTGACTATTTTGATGGTGAATTTCAGGCATTATTTTTTGAAGTTGCTGGTTTAACATTGGCTGTGCCATTAAAAGCATTAGGCGGTATACATCAATTAGGTGAAGTAAATCATTTATTTGGTAAGCCAAAGTGGTTTAAAGGCGTTATGCTCAACAGAGAAGAAAAGCTTAATGTTGTTGATACTGCTCGTTGGGTAATGCCAGAAAAGTATGATGATAAATTAGAGGCGTCTTTAGATTATCAGTATTTAATTACCTTAGGTGATAGCCAGTGGGGCTTATTAGCTGAAAAGTTGATAAATAACATTACATTGAGTAAAGAAGATGTAAAATGGCGTACAAATAAAAGTAAGCGCCCATGGCTTGCTGGTGTTATAAAAGAAAAAATGTGTGCTTTAATAGATGTAGATAATTTAAATATATTATTAGAGAAAGGCTTAGATAGCCGTCAGTAGTAACGACCATTACGGGGTAATAGCATGAATCAAGATAAATTACTGTCAGCAAATAAAAACGCAGATAATAATGATGAAATTTTACAGTGGGTTACGTTTAAGCTAGAGGAAGAAACCTACGGCGTAAATGTAATGCAAGTACAAGAAATACTTCGTTATACAGAGATAGCCCCTGTACCAGGTGCACCTTCTTACGTTATTGGTATTATTAACTTACGCGGTAACGTTGTAACTGTTATTGATACTCGTGCACGTTTTGGTTTGTTAGCTGCTGATGCAACCGATAATTCTCGTATATTAATTATTGAAGCTGAAGAGCAAGTTATCGGCATTTTAGCCGACAGCGTATCTGAAGTCGTTTATTTACGCAGCTCTGAGATCGATAGTGCACCAAATGTTGGTACTGAAGAAAGTGCTAAGTTTATTCAAGGCGTTTGTAATCGTGATAATGAGCTACTGATTTTAGTCGATTTAAACAAGTTACTCAGCGATGATGAATGGGATGAGTTAAGCGATATATAAGCTTTACCAAATAAATTATGCTGTTACTTAGTATAGCCATATCAGCGTTAGCGGTAGGACTTATATCGCTTGCGCTAATAATTGCATTAAAAAACAAACAAGTGAATGAAGTTAATGCTGTATTACAGCAGCTTAAAGATAGCTCAGAGCAAACTCATATTTTGCGAAGTGAAATTTCAGAGCTTAGAACAGGGCTTTTAAGTATTGGTAAGCGAGTGCTTGAGGTTGAGCAACAAAATCAAGATTTAATACAACAACAAGCTGCGCAGAAATACGATGACCCTGATGCTAAAATTTACTCTCGTGCAGTAAAAATGGTTGAGTTAGGTGCGGACCTCGATGAGGTGATACGCGAATGCGAATTACCGCGAGCAGAAGCCGAATTACTATTTTCACTACATAAACAAAAAGGCGCTTAGCGCCTTTTTAGTTATAAGCGTGTAAATAATCTCACGCTTTAATATTTAACTTACCTTGAAAGTCTTGCCAGCCTGGCGGAAATTGACCTCTTAATACATACGAAAACGCAATAAGCTCTGCAATTACATAATAAAGCTCTTTAGGGATTTCTTCCCCTAAGCTTAAATGCGACAACGTTTTAGCAAGCGCTGCATCTTCGTGGATCATAATTCCTTTTAATTTTGCCGCTGCAATTATTTCGTCAGCTAACTCACCAAACCCTTTTACGCTTACAGTGGGGGTGTTGCCAGCTTCGTATAAAATCCCAATGGCTGACTTATTAATAGGTGTATCACTCATTACTAAACCTTAATATTAATAATTGCATGAGATTTATAAAATGCCTGATTATTTGCATCGCCTCGCTTTAAGTTGAGCTCTCCAACCTGTAAACCATGCTTAGCTAGTTTGGATCTTAAATTATCTAAGTGAGGGTGAGCAATTGCGCTTACTTCTTGGCTTGAGGCTAATAGCTGGCAATCGAGTGCTTTATCCATTAACTCAGCGGTAATCTGTAACTGCCCAATCTGTGCATAATCAAAGTTTAACCTGACAAACCATACATTTTTATCTTCTAATTTATCTGCGCTTGGCTTTTTATATTGCCCCAATGTTATTTCTGTTTGGGCGGCCTCAGGCGGCAATTTCATTGGTAATAAAAATTGTGCAAGCGGGTTTGTGTCTGGTTGTTGATTTGGTGTTGAAACACTTACTTGGGTAAGTGTGTTTTTAACGTGTACAATTTCGCTAGCCAATGCTTGAACTTGAGCTTGCTGCAGTTGCTCAAGTATTTTTGCTCCCGCGTTTCCTGTTTTAAAAGTAGGTATGAGTACTTGTAAAAGTGCATCTAAGCCAGTTTGGTTATTAAAGCTTATCGGTGTTACTGATTGGCTAATTATAGGGGCTGCTAAAATACTCACTGCAACTTGTTCAAGTCCTTTAGTGAAGCTACTTTGTAGTGTATCACCCGTTAATTGAGATGGTTGTAAGGTAGCTAATACTTCACGCTGTATGGTCGCAGGGTTAACATTATTACTTGAGACCATGCGATTAAATGCTTGGTTAATTAAGCGAGTTAAATCGGGCGTGTCTTTTGTTGCTCTATTTGTAATGTCAGTAATTTGACTACTTAAAAGCTGTTTGTTACCAGCTAATCTATCCGTAGGGATTGTGGTATCAGGAAGCTTTAATAATGTGCTTAATAGCTTTGCTTCTATTGGTTGTAGCATTTGACTACGAGAGGCAATATTAGATAACGGCTCTGCTAATGGGAGAATGTTTTTAATCGTGGCTGAGTTTGCACTGTTTTGATTGTTGCCGTTTATTACTGGTTGCACTGAAGAGGTTATTTGCCCTTTAGTAACAATTTCACTTGTAGGCTTAATTAACGTATCAACTTTACTGTTAGTACTAATATTCAGAGCACTCAATTGACTCGCGTTTAAATTACTTGGCTTAGCGCTCGCCACTCCATTTTGAGTAATATTATTTGGCGTTGGCGTTGGCGTTGGCGTGTTAGCTGTTGTTATATTTGTAGATGATTGCCAAACACTAACACTTCCTTTTATTTGCTGAGTTAATTGTACAAGTGGCGGGAGTCTTGAAAAGTGCTCTGGTAAAGTATTGCTAGTATTACTATTTAACGCAGTACTTACATTTTGGGTAATATTCACTCTATTTAACGGTGATACTGTTAATTGCATAACTAAGCTCGGCCTTTGTATCGCAGATGATCCAGACGGCGGCATTAACTCAGATTTATTTGCTGCTGCAAAGGGCTTACTTTCAAAATATTTAACTGCATCATTAATTCGCGTTTTTAAATCACTAAAGCTATTTTGTAGCCACGACTTTATTGGGCTATTAGGTGTAAGCAGTGGGCTTGCTTTAATAGTGGACGCAGAAAAATGTATTTCAGGGACACTGCTTTTTTGAGCTAAAAGTAACTCGTTAAACGGTTTAGAAAATGAGTTATTAAGCGTTACTTTTATATTATTAGTATCGGTTTTAATAAGTAATTTATCAGCCTGATTTATTAAATTTACCTTAATGGGGGTGTTGGGTAGTTCACTAACTTGTTGATTAGTAATAGGCGTTGTAAACGAACCTGACTTTTGAGGATGAGTCAAAATAGCTAGTTTAGGTGTTGCTTGAAGTTGCGCACTAGGTAATAAGGCCACGAGTAATTTAGTAAGTTTAGTTTGGCTAAGTGGTTGCGTATGAATTGTATCTGCAAAGCGATTAATAACATTAAGCTGTGCACCTTTGTTAGTCGTGCTAACAACTACTTTTAAAGGCTGCTCGGTTAAAAGTAACTGCGCTACGTCTTTATTTATGGCAATACTGGCGTTAAGTTTATCAATTACTAATTTTGGGGTAGGGGACATAACCACTTGTAAATCCATTGGTTTGCTTTGTACCTCAGTGCCCGTGCTTACATAATTTAATAAACGCTGTAATTGTACTGGTTGATTTAAAGTAAGGGTTGTAGTGTTTGGCGTGATGTTGAGCTGTTTGCCATCGGGACTAAGTTGTATGTTAGCACTGGCTATTTTTTGTAAATTTTGAGGTGTGCTTGCAGTGCCAAGTCTTAATGTCTGCCAATGTTTATCAATAAATACATCAAGCGTAATCGAGTCTTTCGAAAATTGAATGTTTTTAGCCGCAAGTACCTCATTAGGTAATTGCGATAACTCATTGGTTTGAGGGTTTGTCGATTGATTGATAACCAATGAATTAGATAATGTTATTTGCGTTGGCGTATTCATTATTTTAAATCAAGTTTTCTCTATTTTAAGTGAATCGATTTTAAAGCAATATTCGTATTACCCTATCATTATGGTAGACTAACGCCTAATTTTTGGCAGAGAGAATCGTCATCTTGTTACACATTAAGTCCGTCACCTGCATCAAGCAAGATCGTTGTTTGTTTGCGGATCTTAATTTTAGCCTTAATAGCGGTCAAATCATGCAATTAGCGGGTCCTAATGGGGCTGGTAAAACATCGCTATTGCGTATTATCGCAGGCTTTTCTGTGCCTGATGAAGGAGCTGTTTTATTTCAAGAGCAGCCTATATCTAAGTATTACGAAGAGTATGCCAGAGAACTACTCTTTATAGGCCACAAAACAGGTGTAAATACTCAGCTTAGTGCAGTTGAAAATGTTCGTCATTGGTTACAAATTAATGGCTACATAAACCAGCCTGACTTGTATCCCATTTTAGCGCAACTTGGCCTTGTTGGACTTGAAGATGTACCGGTTAGAATGTTATCTGCTGGACAACAAAGACGTGTAGCTTTGGTCAGGCTTTGGTTAAGTGATGCTAAATTATGGGTACTTGATGAGCCATTTACCGCGCTTGATAAAAGCGGTGTTGCCTTTTTACAGCAGCGATTTACCGAGCACTTACTAAACGGTGGAGCTATTTTGTTAACGACCCACCAAGATTTAACGACCCATTTTAGTAACTTGCAAACGGTTACACTGGAGTATCGTCACTAATGACTCGTCAACATTCTTATTGGTTGCTATTTAGTGCGGTATTTACCAAAGATGTAAAACTTGCGTTTCGCCAGCGCGCTGAAATTGTAAATCCTATTTTGTTCTTCTTAATTGTAATTTCATTATTTCCGTTAGCAATCGGGCCTGAGCCTGGTTTACTAGCGAGAATGGCACCGGGAATTATTTGGGTTGCCGCATTACTCTCTACCATGTTGGGCTTGGATAAGCTGTTTAGAGATGATTTTAATGATGGCTCATTGGAGCAGTTAATTGCATCGTCTTACCCGTTATCGTTAACCGTACTTGCTAAAGTGGCTGCTCACTGGGTGGTAACAGGTTTACCGCTTGTATTAATGACGCCGCTATTTGCATTGTTGTTAAATCTAGAAAGTACGGCGTTAACAGCGACTGTTTTGACATTATTATTAGGCACTCCACTATTGAGCTTTATTGGCGCAATAGGCGCAGGGCTTACTGTGGGATTACAAAAAGGGGGGATTTTGATGAGTTTACTCGTATTGCCTTTGTATATTCCTGTTTTGATTTTTGCAACGTCGGCTATCGATACCAGCACCATGTCGCTGGATTATAGTGGGCAGCTTGCCATCCTTGGTGCAATGTTACTTATTGCTATTATTAGCGCACCAATTGCCATATCGTCAGCTTTAAAAGTGAGTGTAAGTTAATGTGGAAGTGGTTACATCCCTATGCTAAAGCAGAGCGTGCATACCAGTTATGCAATACGTTACTGCCTTATTTTGCCGTAGTTACTGTAGTTAGTATGATTGTTGGATGGGTATGGGGGCTTGGTTTTGCACCTGCCGATTACCAACAAAAAGACAGCTACCGTATCATTTTTATTCATGTTCCTTCTGCCATTTTGTCTATGGGGGCTTACTCATCAATGGCTATTGCAGCTGTTGTTGCGCTTGTATGGCAACTACGAAATGCCGAACTTGCCGTTATTGCTATAGCGCCTGTTGGTGCTTGTATTACTGCTATAGCGCTTATTACTGGCGCTGCATGGGGTAAACCTATGTGGGGGGCTTGGTGGGTATGGGATGCGCGTTTAACGTCTGAACTTATTTTATTATTTTTATATCTTGGCGTGCTTTCGCTTTACCATGCATTTGAAGATAAGAAGTCAGCAGGGCGTGCGGCTTCTATTTTAGCTATTGTGGGCGTAATCAATTTACCTATTATTCATTACTCAGTTGAGTGGTGGAATACGCTACACCAAGGCGCAAGCATTACAAAACTAGACACTAAAGCAATAGACCCAAGTATGTTTTGGCCACTTATGGTTAATATTTTAGCCTTTGCTGCTTTTGTAGGAACAGTGACTTTAATTCGTCTTAAAAATGAAATTTTACAACGCGAAAAGCACCGACCGTGGGTGCGTTTGTTGTTAAATAAGGGGTAATTATGCAGTTTGACTCTTTTTCTGATTTTATTGCAATGGGAGGCTATGGGTTTTATATCTGGCTTTCTTTTGGTACATGCGCTCTTATTTTACTCGGTATTTTAGTGAACTCTTTAAGAGATACCAAACGTATTATGGCTTCAGTTGAGCAACAAATAATACGTGAAGCGCGAATTAAAAAAGCTAAACAGGAACAAGCCTCATGAATCCAAGACGTAAAAAGCGCCTATTGGTAATTATTGCCGTACTGTTTGGTATTGGTGGATCAATTGGTTTAGTGCTTTATGCACTTCAAGAAAATATTAATCTTTTTTATACGCCAAGCGAACTTATTGATGGCAAAGGGCCTAATAAAGAAAAACCATTCATTGGCCAAAAGCTACGTATTGGTGGCATGGTTGTACCAGGCACGGTTGAGCGTAATGAACAGAGCTTACAAGTAAGCTTTAAGCTAATTGATACAGGTCCATTAGTGACCGTGCGTTATCAAGGCATATTGCCAGACTTGTTTCGTGAGGGGCAAGGCATTGTAGCGCAGGGCGTATTAATCGAACCTAATGTTATTGAAGCATTTGAAGTGCTTGCAAAGCATGACGAAGAATATATGCCAGCAGAAGTTGCAGAGGCAGTTAAAGGTATTAAGCACGAAAAACCAAAATACAACTTAGATAGTGGTAATTAGCTATGATCCCAGAAATTGGTTATTTTTCTTTAACGCTTGCCATGGTGCTAAGCGTTTTACTGTGTATTTTTCCTCTTTGGGGCGCGCATACCGGTAATCTTCGATTAATGCGTGCAGCTCCCTCTTTAGCAATTGGGCAATTCGCTTTTGTTTTAATCTCTTTTGCAGCACTTATTTACGCCAGTGTAACGGATGATTTTACCGTATCGTATGTGGCATATCATTCAAGTAGTACGCTACCTTGGTATTACAAAATCACCTCTACATGGGGCGGCCATGAAGGCGCTATTTTACTGTGGTTAGTAATGCAAGCTGGTTGGACTGCCGTTGTTGCTGCGCGTTCTAAATCACTCCCTTGGGTGCTACGTGCCCGAGTATTGGGCGTACTTGGTTTTTTAGGTGTAGGTTTTATGATGTACACCTTACTACTTTCAAGCCCGTTTGAGCGCCTACTTCCTTATTTCCCGGTAGAAGGGCGTGATTTAAATCCGTTGCTTCAAGATCCGGGCATGATTATTCACCCGCCATTACTCTACATGGGTTATGTAGGGCTATCAGTTGCTTTCTCTTTTGCTATTGCTGCGCTATTAACTGGCAAGCTTGATAACACGTGGGCTAAATGGTCACGTCCTTGGACAATGACTGCGTGGGGCTTTTTAACACTAGGTATTACAATTGGTAGCTGGTGGGCATACTCAGAACTTGGCTGGGGTGGCTGGTGGTTTTGGGATCCAGTAGAAAACGCATCATTAATGCCATGGCTTGTTGCGACCGCATTACTGCACTCGTTAAGCGTAACTGAAAAACGCGGTGTGTTTAAATCGTGGACCGTATTACTTGCTATAGCAGCATTTTCATTGAGCTTATTAGGCACATTTATTGTGCGCTCGGGTATTATTGTATCGGTACATGCTTTTGCAACAGACCCTGATAGAGGCTTATTTATACTCGCCTTTTTAGGCATAGTTGTAGGTGGTGGCTTAGCGTTATATGCACTGCGTGTATCGCAAGTACATAGTGAAGGTCGATACAAGTTTGTATCACGCGAAGTGGCGTTATGGCTCAATAATATATTTTTAGTAGTTGCTACATTAATCGTATTGCTGGGTACTTTATTACCTATGGTTCATAAAGAAATGGGCTTGGGCAGTATTTCTATTGGCGAACCGTTTTTTAATAAGATGTTTGCAATAATTTTAGTGCCGTTTGCTATTTTGATGGGGATAGGGCCATTTTTACGCTGGAAGCAAAATAAATGGGCTTTCTTACAAAACAAAATATTAATGGGCGTATTAGCCAGTGTAGTGATTACCTGTGCTTGGTTGTTTTCAAGTTACGATTTAGTAAAACCACTTACGCTACTAGCCACTACACTTGCGGTTTGGATTGCCATATCAACTGGCATCGACATTTACACTAAAGCCGCAGTGCATGGCACCTTAAAAGAAGGTTTAAAACGCTTAGGTGTAAGTTACTGGGCTATGGTGCTTGGGCATATAGGTATTTCGTTTGTTATTGCGGGTGTAACGCTTACATCGGCGTATTCAGTTGAGCGTGACGTATCGATGAAGCAAGGCGACACAGTTCAGCTTAACGAGTATGAATACCGTTTTGATGGTGTTAAAACTATTCGCGGGCCGAACTACAGTGGTCATGCTGGTGTTGTATCGGTGCTTAAAAACAATGAGCTAGTAACACGCTTACACGCCGAAAAACGTAAGTATGATATTGGTATGCAGTTTATGACCGAGGCGGCCATAGATGCAGGCTTTACACGTGATTTATACTTAGCGTTAGGTGAGCAGTTGAGCCAAGGTGCATGGTCACTTCGCATTTACCATAAACCGTTTGTTCGTTGGATGTGGATTGGTGGTGTGCTTATTTCCCTTGCTGGATTTATGATTTTATTTGATAAACGCTACCGCACATCAGCTAAAACAGCGCGTAGAGCTGCATCGGAGAATGTTTTATGAACCGTAAAATTTTAGCTATTGCGCCGCTTTTAGTATTTGCTTTTGTATGTGTATTTTTATACCAAGGCCTTTTTGCTAATCCTCGTGAAATTCAAACGGGTCGGTTAGGTCAAGAAATGCCAGCATTTAATCTACCTGATTTAATGCAAGACAATAAGCCGTGGACTAACGAGTCTTTAAAAGGCGAAGTTTACTTACTAAATGTATGGGGTACTTGGTGCCCAACATGTTTAGTTGAACTTGGTTATTTAACTAAGTTACGTGAGCAAGGCGTTAAAATTATTGGGCTTTATTACGTACAAGGTTACGACGCCGACTTTGATGGCCCTTTTGATATGCAATCACTTCGCACCGAAGTGAGCGATATGCTGCAACGTGCGGGTGACCCATATCAATTTAATATCTTGGATTTACATCGTACTTTGTCGTTGGATTTAGGTGTTTCGGGTGCGCCTGAAACATTTTTAGTCGATAAAAACGGCACTATTTTGTTGCATCACACCGGCGATATAAACCCGCGAGTATGGCGAGCTAAATTTGCGCCAATTATGCAGGAGCTTAAATAATGAAATGGTTACTACTTACGCTTAGCCTTTTTGTAAGCATCAGTGCGTTTGCAGAGCAAGATCGCTATCAATTTGATAACAACAAACAAGCGATGTTGTTTGAAGAGCTAACTAAAGAGCTGCGCTGTCCTAAGTGTCAAAACCAAAACATTGCGGACTCTGACGCTGTTGTTGCTAAAGACTTGCGCGATAAAGTACTCGTATTGGTTAAAGAAGGTAAGAGCAAAGACGAAGTGATTGATTACATGATTGACCGCTTTGGCTATTTTGTTCATTACGACCCACCAGTTACACCAGCGACTTTAGTACTTTGGGTATTACCTGTGTTAATTGTCATAGTCGGCTTTGGTTTTATTGTTATTCGCCAGCGAAAAGCATCAGTAAAACAAACGTGGAGCAGTGACGACGAAATGCTGTTAGCTAAGCTAATTGAACAAAATAAACGTCAGGAGCAAAGTTAAATGATTTTAATGTGGGCGTGTTTTGCTTTACTCACACTGGTTGCTCTTGGGTTTGTGATGTTGCCTTTTTTAAAAAAAGAGCGCGTTCAAACAATTACTCATAACGCCAATGCTGAGCTAATTAGCATTTATGAGCAGCGTTTAGTTGATTTACAAACCGATTTAGATAATCAGCGTATTGATACCGTAAATCATGCAGAATCAATTATTGAATTAAAACGCCGTTTATTGAATGAGTTATCACCAGAAAAATCACTAAACAGCAAAGGTAATAATCGTATTTTTGCTTTAACTGGTGGCGCATTTGTTCTTGCTCTAACAGGTGTTTTTTATGGTTTAACGGGTAGCCAGCAGCAAATTTCGGCTTGGCATGATGCAATGGATAATTTAGCTGATTACGGCGAGCGTGCTGTAATGCAAAAAGGTGAGCCGCTTAGCCAAAATGAGCTGCAGGCTTTTGCATTGGCACTTCGTACAAAGCTTAGCCGCTCAGGTGATGACGAAGTCGCTTGGATGCTACTTGGACGAGTTGCTATGTCGCTTAATGAATTTGACATGGCGCAGCAGTCATTTGATAAAGCACTTCGTATGAATCCTGATAATATGCAGGTACTTATTAGTTACAGCCAAGTTTTATTGCTAGAAGGTAGCGAAGCTAATATGACCCGTGCGGCAGGTATGCTCTCAAAAGTACTAAAAGTAGAGCCTACCAATTTAGATGCAATTTCGTTATTAGCACTCATTGCTTATGAGCGTAAAGATTGGCCTCAAGCCAAAGCTGCATTTGAAGTTTTACTTGCGAGTATGGAAAAAAATGATTCTCGTTATAGCATGATCTCTGAGCGTATTGCTGATATAGAGAAGCAAATGCGAGCGGAAGGTTCTGTTATGCCAGTTACTACAACGGGTGCTATTGCAGTTACAGTCGACATTGCAAAAGAGCTTATAGATAAACAGCCAAAAGACGGTATCTTGTTTATATTTGCAAAAGCAGCAAGTGGTTCGCCAATGCCATTAGCTGCTGTTAAACTCGCTAAATATTCATTTCCAATTACAGTTGAGTTGAGTGATAGTAGTGCAATGGTTGCAGGGCTTAACTTATCTAGTGCAGAAAATATTATTATTTCGGCGCGTATTTCTATAGATGACTCGGTTATGCCAAGTTCTGGTGAGCTAGAAGGTCATTCAGAGTCGTTAAAGCGTGAAAGTGTAAGTGACTACCAACTTCAAATTGATACATTAATACCTTAAGGACGTTAGATGTTAAAACACAGTTTTACTTTTTTATGTTTATTGATACTAGCTGGGTGTGCTCAAGTACCACAAAGCAAAGTAGATGACAGAGATCCGCTGCAAAGTATTAATCGTCCGTTATACGACTTTAATATGGATGTACTGGATGCTTATTTATTGCGCCCAGTTGCTGTAGGTTATGTTGAAGTAACGCCTGTACCGGTAAGAAATGGTATTGTTAATTTCACAGGTAATATTACAGCACCTGTCGATATGATTAATGCGGGTTTGCAAGGTAAGCCGGGTAATGCAAGTGTGAGCTTAGCGCGTTTTTTAGTTAACTCTACGGTTGGTATTTTTGGTATTTTTGATGTTGCCAGTTCACTTGGTCTTGAAATTGTAGATGAAGACTTTGGACAAACGTTAGGTGTATGGGGCGTGGGTGATGGCGCTTATTTAATGCTACCTGGCATGGGTCCTACAACAGCACGTAACCTGACCGGTGATGTAGTCGACAACTTTGTATTACCTGAAGTTGCGCTAACGACTCCACAAACTATTCTAGTGTTTGTTTTAAAAGCAGTTGAGGCACGTGCATCATTAATCCCACAAGAAGGGTTATTAAATGATTCACTTGATCCGTACTTATTTGTAAAAGATATTTACTTCCAGCGTCAAATTTATGAGCTGTACGATGGCAACCCACCTATAAAAGAAGAGCCAGCTGATTTTGATGAAGACTTTTTAGAAAGTTTATAATTAAAAAGCCACTCATAAAAACGCCAGCTAAATGCTGGCGTTTTTATTTGCTGTTTATATATTTATTTTTCGTTCACTACTAACTGCATTTGTTCATTAACCCAAGCTAGCGCTTCATGATAAGCATCGGGAACTTTTTCACCTAGATTTAGCTCTTTCGTTAGCTCGTTTGCAGCTGACCAGTTTGCTTGTTCGTAGTATTTAACTAAGTTTAAATATTTTGCTAGCAAGCCTTCATCGTTTAATAGCGCTGCTTTTATATCATTAGAAAGTGGAAGCTTTTTCATGACGCTTTCCATACTCTCATCTAAAATAGCATCCATAAGCGACATCATACCGGTTAAAAATGCCATGCCGGTATCTTTAAACTGCCCATGGGATATAGCGAGCAATTCAGCAAATCGAGCGCGCGTAAGCGATAGCCTAATTAGCTCTACAGGTTTATCTGCTGATACTTGTGCTGCAAACAGTAGTGACAATAGCTTTTTAATTTCATTGGCGCCAAGCACTATAAGAGCTTGCTTAATGGTACTTATTTCTGCGCGTCTTGCAAATGCGGCAGAATTTGAATACCTAAGTAATTTATAAGATAGGTTTACATCACGTTCAAACACATCAGTGATTTTCTTAAGATCCATATCAACACTTGATGTTTCGTAAAGTAATTCAGCTAAAGCCATTTCTGATGGTGGTAGAGCCTTACTTTGTACCATTTCAGGTTTTGAGAAGAAAAATCCTTGGAAATAATCAAACCCAAGCTCTAAAGCTTGTTGGTAAATTTCATAGGTTTCTACTTTTTCGGCAAGTAACTTAATATGTGAGTGCGGTTTTAAATCGTTTAGAACCGTTTTTATTGTATCTATATCGGATGCTAAAAAGTCTATTTTAATAATATCAATAAATGGGTAAAAATGACGCCATACAGGTTGATGAATATAGTCATCAAGAGCAATAGTGTAACCTTTATCTTTTAAATCTTTAACGATAGCTAATAAACGCTTACCAGGCTGGATAGTTTCAAGTATTTCTACAACTATAGTGTCTTTACCTAGTAGTGTAGGGTAACCCTTTGATAGTGTTTCTAGGGTGAAGTTTATATAGGCAGGTTTATTGTCGGTTAAATCTTCTAAACCAAAATTAAACTGGCTACCCTCTATAAGTCGTGTTGTTGCTTCGTCACCATCTATATCGGGAAATACGTTATCAACGCCATCACGAAATAAAAGCTCATAACCGATAAGTTTTTTATCTCTATCTAAAATCGGTTGACGTGCAGCGTAAAAATACATAAACAGTTCCGTAAGAGTGATGTAATTGGGTATTGTAATAATATATGGCAAAAGATTCAAAATAGCATTACGTATATTTGCATGATTAATAAATTATCATTATAAATTAAGGTGTTTCTTCTATTTAATTTATTATATTTTACCAATTCGCTTTAAAATTATTCAACATGAGTATTTTTGTATCAGCTGGAAGCAACAAGTTGGAGATTTTATTGTTAGGCATGATATAGTCAGCGAGAATGGTTTTTATCCTAATAGTGTCTTTATTATAATATTTTAAGAGTCAATATTCGGATCAAGAGCCTGTTATTAATAATTATGCGGAGGCTAATTTGGAAACAGGAATGATTATTTCACTAGCATTATATTTTGTTGTAATGTTAGGTATCGGACTATATGCATATAAGCAATCTACTGGCGATGTATCAGGTTACATGTTAGGTGGACGAAATCTATCACCAAGTGTTGCTGCACTATCTGCAGGTGCATCTGACATGAGTGGCTGGATTTTAATGGGCCTACCTGGTGCGATGTTTGTTACTGGTTTTAGTAGTACATGGATAGCAATTGGTTTGGTGATTGGTGCTTGGTTAAATTACCTGTTAGTTGCACCTAGATTACGTGTGTACACTGAAAAAGCAAATGACTCTATAACAATCCCAGATTACTTCTCAAATCGCTTCAATGATAAGTCAAACTTATTACGTGTTGTATCAGCTGTTGTGATTATAGTCTTCTTTACTCTTTACACGTCATCTGGTGTTGTAGCCGGCGGAAAATTGTTTGAAAGCTCATTTGGTCTAAGTTATGAAGTGGGTTTATACATTACAACGGGTGTCGTTGTTTTATACACTTTGTTTGGTGGTTTTTTAGCGGTTAGCTTAACTGATTTCGTGCAAGGTTGTATTATGTTCATCGCACTGATTCTAGTGCCTACTGTTGCATACTCTTTACTTGAACAACCTCTGGAATCTACTTTACATAGTGTAAATCCAGATATGCTTAACTGGATTGGAGCAGGCTCTGCATTAGGTATTATTTCTGCAATGGCATGGGGTTTAGGTTATTTTGGTCAACCACATATCATCGTTCGTTTTATGTCGGTACGTAGTGTTAAGGATATGCCTAAAGCTCGCCGTATTGGTATGACATGGATGATTGTTGCTGCCCTTGGTGCTGTTGGTACTGGTATATTTGGTGCTGCTTATACTTATGAGAATAATATTGTAGTTGAAGATCCTGAAACGATTTTCCTAATTCTTTCTGAGTTATTGTTCCATCCACTTATTGCTGGCTTTTTACTAGCTGCAATTTTGGCTGCTATCATGAGTACTATCTCATCGCAATTGCTAGTAAGCTCAAGTTCATTGACTGAAGATTTATATAAAACATTTTTACGTAAAGATGCTAGCGACTTTGAATTAGTTACTGTTGGTCGAATTAGCGTTGCATTTGTTGCCCTGTTTGCAATTTATTTAGCGTACGATAGAGATAGCTCTATTTTAGACCTAGTAAGTAATGCATGGGCAGGCTTTGGTGCTGCTTTTGGACCTCTTGTATTGTTTAGCCTTTATTGGAAACGTATGAATTTTGCTGGCGCCTTATCTGGTATGTTAGTAGGTGCGTTTACAGTGCTTGTTTGGATTTATGGTCCGTTTACTATTAATGGTGAAAGTTTAAGTAGCTTTATGTATGAAATAGTACCTGGCTTTATTTTAGCGAGTATCGCAATTGTTGTTGTTAGCTTAGTAACAAAAGAGCCAGAGCAAAACATCACTGCTTTATTTGATGAAGTAGAAAAAGAGCTTTAAATAGCAATTACTATTCATTTTAAAATGAGTAGTAAGTAATACCAATCCGCGATAATACTTAATCATTTTGCGGTGCTAAACGTGTTGCTACCGGCGTTAAAAAATTATCATTTAGAACAACTAAATATCAAATTTTTTGCCTAGCTATCAACACGTTTTTCCACCCTCAAAATAGATCACTTAATTAAGCGAATTGGTATAATAAAAAAGGGAGCAACTAAGTTGCTCCCTTTTTTATTTAGTTTGTCCCGTCCGAGGAGAGGGCAATCTACGAGTTAACTTGCTTTTTTATCGTTGTTATCTTCAATTGACGCAACGTTATCTGACTTTTTACTTTTTGCTGGCGCTTTGGTAACAACTGGATCTTTGCCGCCCTTTAATATGGTCATAAAGTCATCTTTGCTTTTCGCTATTTCTAAAGCAAGTGATTCAATTTGTTGCTCACTAAGCGGTACGTCTACCTTTTCTAGCATTAGCTCAAGTGATTCTGCTATATCGAGCATCTTGTCATAAGCATCAGCTTCTTTTTTGGTAGTAAACGTCATACGCTCGACTCCGTTTCGTTCTACAACATATTTAACAACAACAGCCATGATTTCTCCTGCAAAATTGCTTGGCACCGTGGTTTGTAAAAACCATTAGATTACTGTTTTTATGTACAGTAATGGTTTGGGCGTAAATTTGCAAGCGCGAAGTATTAATTTTTAGGTGTCTTAAATTTGACAAAAAACGGTAACTTTACTTTAGTTAAGCAATCACTTGTTGTACCAGCTGCATTTTCAGGATTTCGGATCATAGTGATAATGCGTTTAGGTACACTTTAAATGATGAGCTTTTCAGTTCCTTACTTTTTGGTTTTCCTAAGCAACATTCAAAATTAAGAAAAGAAGAATAGGGACAAGTTTGATGAAAACGTTAAAAAATTTATTCATAATAAGCTTATTATGCTTACTACCTGCAACTACCGTATATGCACAATTATCGGAAGTAACTAAGCAAATGCCTCAAGTTGAGACAATTAGTATAAATAATGCTGATGCAGATATGCTTGCTAAGCTACCGGGTATAGGTAAGAAAAAAGCGCAGGCAATTGTGGATTACCGTGAAGAAAACGGCGAATTTAAAAGCGTTAGTGATTTATCGCAAGTTAAAGGAATTGGTAAAAAACTATTAGCCAAATTAGAGGGGAAAATTTCACTTTAATAGCAGTAGATAACAATCAGGGCGCTATGCGCCCTGATTAAATTGTTTTAATGCATCGCTTAAGTGTTTTTTAGCAAAGTTGATTTCAATAGGTGTTGTTAAAAGTGGGTAGCAAAGTCCGCCGAGTATCAAAAACGGGATTAATATCCAACCTTTAAATACCGTGAATATTAAAAATAGTGGACTTAGTAATATTAATTTAATAATACGCAGTAACACTTTATCAGTTGGCGATAACATACTTAAAGAAAGTGCTATTACGTCTTGGCGCTTGCGTACTTTTAGATGTTTAAGCTCATCTAATTGGCTTGAAAAAAATGTAAACATATCAAATCGACTTTTTAATTAATAAACGGCCAATAACTATAATAAATAGTGTTAGTGAGAAAATCCCAAATATAATTTCCATCCAAGCAGGCATGCTCAAACCAACAAACTGCCAATCTATATTTCCACAATCCCCGGTCGCCTGAAAAAAGCTAGGTATCCATTCATGTAACGGCATAAACGATGGGAAGTTTGGTTCAAACTCACAGCTAAATGCAAAAGGGTCTGTGGTGGTTTGCATATCAATATGCTCGCGAGCAATTAAATATCCCCAAACACTCGATACACCCCAAATTACATACGCTAATATACGAACTGCTTTGCTCTGTGGTTTAGTCGAACCTACGATTCCTGCGCCTAATAGACCCAGTACGGCTGTACGTTGATATATGCACATTATGCAAGGCGCCAATCCCATTTGGTATTGAAAGAAAAGGGCGGTCACTTCAAGTAAAAAAACGATAGCTGTAAATAAAAGCCACGGGGTACGTTGGGTGGGTAATTGGGCAAGCCAGTTCATAAAAATTCCGCGTTTAAATAAGACGTTAGATTATGACCTAGGATAATGTATGCGGCAACAAAAAGGAAAAAAAAGCTACCGAAGTCGCTTTTTATAAGATGAAATTATTGACCACTCAATGCAGCCTCAGCAGAGGCTACATGACGCTCTACTTAGTTCCCATTGATACATAAGCTTAGTTATATCGCTTACTTATACTACATTGGTACATTGCCTAATCAATTCTTTAAAGTTGCGGTTAGAACGCTCTGTTGCATAGGTGTTCCTTTTTAATGTACTTATGTGTTTTAAGTTGATTAAGCTAGGTATGGTGTAAATAAAAAATACCAATAATTACAATGTACCTACAATGAATATTGCTCTGTATATTTATACATTGTAGCTATATTAGAAAAACCTAAATTTTATTATTTATTAATCTTTAATTTCTACTCATTTGCTTATTAATATACCTGACTTTACTTGTTAGTTATGCTTCGTCTGGTACAATCAGTCAGTTATTCGTGTAAAACGATGAGTGTTGATTAATTCGAGTGGGAACTGGATGAGAATTTTTAAAGCGAAAAGCCCAGCAGGATTTGCTGAAGAATATATAGTTGAATCTATTTGGAACGGCGATTTCCCTCCAGGTTCAATTCTACCTGCCGAGCGAGAACTTTCAGAGTTAATTGGTGTAACAAGAACGACCTTGAGAGAAGTATTACAGCGTTTAGCACGTGATGGTTGGTTAACAATTCAGCATGGTAAACCAACAAAAGTAAATAACTTTTGGGAAACGTCTGGCTTAAATATTCTTGAAACACTAGCGCGCTTAGATGAAGACAAGATGCCTGAGCTGACAGATCAGCTTTTATCTGCACGTACTAATATTAGTGCTATTTATACACGTGCTGCAATTAAGTTAAATCCTGAACGTGTAATTGAAATTTTATCACAAAGTCATGAGCTAGAAGATACTGCGCAGGCATTTGCTGACTACGATTACAAAGTTCATCATGAATTAGCCGTTGCGGGTAATAACCGTATTTATGTATTAATACTCAACGGTTTTAGAGGCTTTTATTCAAAGATTGGTTGTCATTACTTCTCTGATGCTGGAACTCGTGAACTTGCTCGTCAGTTTTATAAAGATTTAACAATCTTGGCAGAAAATAAAGAGCACGATGGTGCTATTTCGATGATGCGTAAATACGGTCATCAAACAGGTGAGATTTGGCAAAAAATTCGAGGCGATATGCCCTCAGATATAATGGATTAAATTTAAACGAGAAACCTGCATTTGCAGGTTTTTTTGTAGCTGTAAAAATTAATACCGCATTATATGAATTTTTAAACAATTTAATGTATTAAGCTTTCTTCAGTAACGTCAAAAGTTCTATCTAATTACAACGCAATTTACACTTCAAAATAGACCTATTATTCAAGCAGATTAGTGCAAGTTGTAAGTGTTCGTTATTTTCGATTGCTCACATCGTTAAATGCGATTGTTCTTTTGTAGTGAATAACTTTAGAATGCCAATTAATTATATGTGTGCGCTATTGGTTTTTAATTTTTAGCGCCCATATAAGTACCAGCATTGCGAAAGCAATTGAAAACAAACTCAAAATATTTGGAGAATAAAATGGGTGTATTAGTAGGCCGCCAGGCACCAGACTTTACCGCTGCAGCTGTTCTTGGTAACGGTGAAATTGTAGATAGCTATAACCTTCATGAAACAATTAAAGGTAAAAAAGCAGTTATCTTCTTTTACCCACTAGATTTCACGTTTGTATGTCCTTCTGAACTTATTGCATTTGATAAGCGTTTTGAAGAGTTTCAAAAGCGTGGCGTAGAAGTAATTGGTGTTTCTATCGATTCACAATTCTCACATAATGCATGGCGTAACACTGCTGTTGCAGACGGCGGTATTGGTAAAGTTCAATACGCACTAGTTGCAGATGTTAAACACGAAATTTGTAAAGCGTATGACGTTGAGCATCCAGAAGCGGGTGTTGCATTTCGTGGTTCATTCTTAATCGACGAAGAAGGCAATGTACGTCACCAAGTAGTGAACGATTTACCACTAGGTCGTAACATCGACGAAATGCTTCGCATGGTTGACGCGCTAGCGTTCCACACTGAGCACGGTGAAGTATGTCCTGCTGGTTGGACTGAAGGTAAAAAAGGTATGGACGCAAGCCCTGAAGGCGTTGCTAAGTTCTTATCTGAAAACGAAGGCGAGCTATAATTTAGCCCTTAGTTTTAAATAAAAAAACCGCCAATTGGCGGTTTTTTTGTGTCTTTTATTTAGAAAGAAAAGCTTACTTTAGTGTACAAGTAGCGGCCACGAGGATTATGCACAGCTGATGCATAACCGTATAAATCGCCATCGCCATCACCAATTGCAAATGGTGGCTCTTCATCAAATAAGTTATTAACACCTAAAGATATTTTAGCTGATTCAGTAATACGGTACGACGTTTGTAAATCAACAAGCGTTTGCGAGTCAATCATACGTGAAGTATTGCTATCAAAGTCTAAATTGCCATCAAAGTCGATATCAGGCGTATCTTCAAATTCGCCTACATAACTGATATTTACATTGGTGTTAAACTCACCAATTTCCCAGTTGGTTGAGAAAATAAAGCGATGCTCTGGGTAGCCATATTCACCCGTGTAATCACGACCATCTTTTTCAAACTTATCTTGATATGCCCACTCTAAATTAAATTTAAGTAAACCTAAGTCATCAAGAGAGTGGTTATAGTTTGCTGAAACATCAACACCAGACACTTCTTGCGATGATAAATTTTTAAATGTGCTGTGTATTTTTTGTATTGTGCCTAAGCTTGCTCCGCCTGTAGGAGCTAAACGAACACATACGGTACTATTTTGGTTACCACATTCTGCAGCATAAATAGGACCAAATTCTTCTTCATCGATTTTATTATCTTGAGTAATGCTCCATACATCAACACTTAAACCAAACTCAGCTGTTGGTGCCCAGATAACGCCCACGTTCCATGATTCTGACTCTTCTGCTTGTAAATCAGGGTTACCAGAGAACTCAATGTTGTAATCAAGTGCTTGGCAATCTAATCCTGTTTGTTCACAGCGCTGTGTATCAACAAAAAATTGGCTTTTTTGTGATGGACCTAAGCCTATTTGCGCTAACGAAGGCGCTCTAAAGCCTTGCGCCCAAGAACCACGAACCGTTACTTCATCAGTCGGTGCCCAGCGCAGAGCTATTTTTGGATTTGTTGTTGTACCAAAGTCGCTATAATCATCGTAACGACCGGCTAATTGTAGTTCGAGGTTTTCAGCAAGTGGGATTGAGAACTCAACATATGCAGCGTATTGTTCACGATCAGCAGAAGCTGATACTGATTCAGTACCAAATATTAAGCCACGTTGAAATTGATCATCAGGGATATCATTTACATCTTCTTCACGGTACTCAATACCGGCGGCCATCATTACAGCTTCGCCACCAAAACTAAACGCTTCACCTGTAATGTTAGCGTCAAAAGAGGTCATATGAGACTCACCGCGACGCACTAAGCTAGTTGTGATTCTGTCAATTACAGCTGGGTCGTTATATGTGCCACCGAATGGATTATAGTTACCGGCATCAATTTCTTGTTGTAAGAAATCGGTGCGTACCCAGCCTTGTGTACGATCGCCTGTTTGTAGTGATTTACTGCGACCTTTTTGTACCGCTGTCTCCCAGCTCCAATCGTTTATTTCGCCTTTTAACCCTGCAACAAAGCGTAAGGTGTCTGACTCAATGTCCCATTGGCGAGCGCCTGCATCTACTGTACGGTAACGACCAATTTGAATGTCTTCACCAAATGGATTGTTTGGGTGATTAGCGGGTACCGTAAGGCCTGCATCTTCATCAAGTGGTGTTGGTGCACCTGCAGCGACAGAGCTGTTATGCTGAACAGCCATTTCTAAAAAGCCAGTAATGCCGTTATCAAAGCGGTATTCAAATTGTGAAATAGCGCCTACACGCTCAGATGCAGGGGCAATGAAGCCGTACGGGCCGTAATCAAATAAACAGCTACCACTTGAAGTTGCATTTTCAGCAGGACAGTCAGGGTCGATTGTTTTAACGCCATCCACATAAAAGTAGCCTGGGAAACCACGAGATGAACGGAAATCTTCACCACCATAAGGTGCTTGGTTTGCAGTGCCAAGGCTGCCCATTTCATCAGAAGAAAGAGATGTGTTTTTAAAGTAATCGATAATAACAGATGCACTACTTTTTTCGCTTGTTGTACCCCAAACTAGGCTTGCTGTTGTTTCTTCATAATTTGGACCATCTGTACCGCCATAGCCTAGGTTAATCTCAACACCATCAATATCTTTCTTTAAGATAACGTTAACTACACCCGCTACTGCATCTGAGCCATAGATAGCTGAAGCGCCATCTTTTAGTATGTCGATACGCTCAATAGCAGAAACAGGAATACTGTTAATATCTACAAATGAGTTGGTGATACCTTCAGCAAAGGCACTAATTGATACACGGCGACCATTAATTAATACCAGTGTTGCATCGGCTCCTAAGCCACGTAAGCTTACTGCAGCTGAACCGTTAGCGGTTGAATCTTGGTTGTTACCACGAGTAGAGAAAGTACCGCTACCTGCTACAGGCATTCTTTCTAGAAGTTGCTGTAAATTATCGTAACCCATGTTTTCGATTTCAGCTCTACCGATTGATTGTACCGGAGAAGGTCCTTCAATATCAGTTCGCTTAATACGAGAACCAGTAACCTGAATTCGCTCTACTTTTTTAGCTTCTTCTGCTGCGTAGGCTGTTGTTGTAAAACCTGCTGATAATGCGAGTGTTGCGCCCACAATAATGCTTGGTGTAAATGCAGTTGATTGCTTCATCCTTAAGTCCTTGTTGATATATTATAAAATTATTTGCTTAACAAGCGCGGGTATTAATATCATGTAACTTAAGTGTTAGCAATTAGCTTAATTTGTGATTTAAGTATTAGTTTCAATGCTTTTTTGTGGGTTTTATGACCTTATTTATACTTTGTTTTCTAGGTGAAACTAAGCGTGAGTAGGACATAGGGTTAATAATTGTTATATAGCTAGATGAAGCCATGTGTGGAATAGCTAATGATAGAAATAATTTGTAATAATTTATTTCTATAAATTAAAACTTATGTTTGTTTTTATACTTTTAATTTATTCAATTATGTAATACCAATTCGCAGTAATACTTAATCAATTTGAGGGGTTAAAGTTGATGCTAAAGGCATTGAAATTTTCTGATTTACGACTGCTAGATACAGGAGGTGGGGTAATGCAGGAGTAATTGCTGATAATGGCTAAGTAATACCAACCTGCATAAATCTTTGATCAATTTAACGAATTAAATTGCACTATAACGTCGTTAAAAATTTTTATTTAGAACAACTAGATATAAAAATTTTTGCCTAGTTCTAGCGTAATTTTCTTAACGTTAAATAGACCCCATATATAAGCAGATTGGTATAACAAGTTTTGTCTTGTTATCGACACGATTTTCTTATTTCAAAGTAGATTATTTAATTAAGAGAATTGGTATTATTTGAGCTTTTATATAGGTGAAATTAAAAACGCCTAATAAATTAGGCGTTTTTAATTATGCTTTATGCTTCATTAAGCGTTCTTTTTCACGCGACCAGTCTTTATCTTTACCGTCTTCGCGTTTGTCGTGTAATTTCTTACCTTTTGCCAAATGAAACTCAAGTTTTACCCAGCATTTTTTCCAGTACATCGCTGTAGCTATTAAAGAATAACCATCGCGCTCTGTTGCACCGAATAAACGGTCAAGCTCGCGTCTGCATAATAGCAATTTACGATAACGTAGCGGGTCGCAAATTACGTGGGTCGATGCACTTATAAGTGGCTGAATTTGACTGCCAAGTAAAAATGCTTCGCCGTTTTTAAGATGAATATAAGTTTCTGTGATATTTACTTTACCAGCTCGGATACTTTTAACTTCCCAGCCTTGTAGTTCAACACCCGCTTCAAACTTATCGTGTAAAAAATACTCATGTCGCGCTTTTTTGTTTAGCGCGATGGTATTACTTGTCGATTTTGATGAATTTTTCTTAGCCATAGTGCCCTATAATATACGTAATGTGAGATGTTTTACATCGATTTTTTTAATAATGCTTTTAAAAATTTAGCTTTAATTTAAGCAGCATGAAAATTTGGGGAAACGCGCAAAGCTTGCTAAAATTCGCCCACACAGTTGGGAGTGAGTATGCCACAAATAGAAAAAAGTGCGCTGGTTATGTACAGCACTAAAGAGATGTTTGATCTAGTTAATGATGTAGAAGCTTATTCACAGTTTTTACCAAATTGCTCAGACTCAAAAATTGTTTCACAGCACGATAATAACATGACCGCGAGTTTAGAAATATCTAAGGCGGGTATAAAAAAGTGGTTTACCACCGAAAACACCTTTGTTGATGAACAAACCGTGTTACTGCGCCTTGTTGATGGTCCGTTTAAGACGTTAAAAGGGCGCTGGCATTTTCAAGAGCTCGACGCCAAAGCATGTAAGGTTCATTTGCACCTAGAGTTTGAATTTTCAAGTAAGTTAATAGAGCTTGCCTTTGGAAAGATTTTTAACGATGTAGCAAAAAATATGGTGAGTGCATTTACTCAACGTGCAAAACAGGTTTATGGAGCGCGAGTATGATTAATGTTGAAGTGGTCTTTGCATTACCGACCACGGCCACGTGTTTATCAATTGAAGTGCCACAAGGGACTACAGTCGAGCAAGCTGTTATTCAGTCAGGTATTATAGAAAAGTGCCCAGAAATAGATGCCACATCGCTAACGTTAGGTGTGTGGAATCGAACTGTAAAAGCTAACTATGAATTAAAAGACGGTGACCGTATAGAAATATACCGTCCATTAATTGCAGATCCTAAAGATGCCCGCAGAAAACGTGCAGAAAAAGCAAAAGAAGAGGGGCGTGCAAATAAAATAACGGGTGGTCGCCCACTCGAGAAGTAATACCAATCGGCATAAACTTCGAACAATTTAACAGATTAAATCACACGCTAACGTCGTTTAAAATGGTAAAAGCTTTTTAAGTAAACCAATAAAAAAGGTGAGCCATGCTCACCTTTTTTACTACCTGAGACGTTTATTGCTCTAGCGGTGTAGTAAAGTTTTCAGGTTGGTCATAATCACCTGAGATTGAAACTAACTTTTCATTTTCAAAGTTAATTACTAACTCTTTATTTTGTTCGTTTTTACGGCCTTTATTAAAGCTGTAAATATAGCGCCAAGTATTGTTATCAAAGGCGTCCTCGGCAATAGGTCTACCTAATACATAAACAACTTGCTCTCGGGTCATATTTACACGAAGTTTTTCAACATCCGATTGCTCTAAAAAGTTGCCTTGTGGAATGTTAATTCGGTATACCCAGCTAGAGCAACCTGCTGCTGAGCTAAGTGTTAAAGCGACGATAAGCCAAAGAGAAAAAGTTTTTAACGACTGCATTGTTAGTTGTGATCCTTATTTTTTATAATCTGCATGATACCGATTAGTCACTGAAGGTAAAACCCTTTTAAGCAATTGTTTTATGTTAAGGGCATTAAGGTAATGTTTTGACCACTGATAATGAAAAAAGTTTACAGCATATTGAAACGAATATTTTAAAAACTGAGTCTACTTGGTTTTTATATATAGTTGAAACACGATTTGGTCATTGGTACACAGGGATCACGACTAATGTTGAAAAACGCTTTGCAACTCATCAAGCTGGTAAAGGGGCTAAAAACCTTAGAGGAAAAGGGCCTCTTTTACTTATCCATCAACAACAAGTAGGTAATAAAAGTGAAGCAAGTAAGCTTGAGTATCAATTAAAAAAGCTCCCTAGAGCTAAAAAGGAAGCGTATGTTTCAGCATTTAATACTGGCGATAGCAAAAGTACTTAGTTTGTGTAAATTAAGCATATTCGTTATGAGCAAAAACTATCTTCGAATATAGTTTTTGCTCATAGCTGGCGTGTAATATTAGAGCTGCTTAGCGATGCTTTTCAAAGGTAGCTACAAGCGCATCAAGTGTTTGTGCACTGTTGGCTAAGTCGCGAATCGCTTGCTCTGTATTGATTTGTTCGCTCATTGCTTTATCGCTAATTTCGCTAATTTGCTCAATATTACGACTTACATCGGCAACCACATTACTTTGCTGCTCAGTTGCAGTCGCTATAAGCGTAGCCATATCGTTTATTTGATTTGCTGTTTCGGTTATCGTATCAAGTAATTCAACAGAGCTTTGCATTGCACCAACGCTTTGCTGAGCTTTATCTTTCGATTGGCTAATATCATTAACTACATCATCAGATATTTTTGTAAGCTCTTCAATCATAGATTGAATTTCGGTGGTTGATTGCGATGTACGGTTTGCCAGTGCACGTACTTCATCAGCAACAACAGCAAAGCCGCGTCCGTGTTCACCTGCGCGAGCAGATTCAATTGCAGCATTTAAAGCAAGTAGATTAGTTTGATCCGATATGCCTCTAATTGAGTCAACAATACTTGCAATATCAACCGTTTTTTTAGAAAGCAAAGTAACTTGCTCTGTTATGCCATCAATATCGCTGGCAAGGGCTGATATAGTTGCTTGGCTTTGGAGTACTTGTTTGTGACTTTGAATGGTGTTTTCGCGGCTGTTATCGGTTAACTTAGCTGTATTTGCTGCGCTTTGCGCTATTTCTTGTACTGTAGCGCCCATTTCGTTGATTGCTGCTGCGACAGATATTGTTTGTTCTTTTTGGTTGTCTATTGCTTGGGAGTTCCGTTTTGCTTGTTCAAATACATGATCAGAGCTTTTCCTAATATCGTGACTTTCGCTGGCAACTTGAGTAATCGCTGTTTCTATTTTATTTATAAACTGGTTAAAGCCGTTACTTAGATTGTTAAGCTCTGGTTGGCTCGATTCTGGTAAGCGGTACGCTAAATTTGCATCGCCTGAGCCTAGGCGTGAAAATAACTCAGCCATTTTAGAAAGTGGAGATGAAAGTGAGCGAGCAAGCAAATAACTGATTAAACTCGCAACCAATGCTGTAATTACCGTAAAAGTAAATATTTGCCATTGCAGGGTGTTTACGCTTGCGAAAACTTCACTTTTTGGCACTTGGGCTACCACATATAAATCGGTGTTTTTAATAGGCATAGCAGCTACAAGTGTCGGTTCGCCATTTAAATTAATTTCTTCTAGTGCAAAGCCATTACTATTAAATAGTTGGCTGTGGATATTTGCAGTATATAAATCATCAATGTTTGCTTTAGCTACTTTACTTGCATCTTTATGAAGCTGAATCAATCCACTTTTATCTGCAATGAATACAAAGCCTGTTTGCTCAATTTTAAATTGCTGTAATAGCTTTTGCATATCAGTGATGCTTTTTGCAAGACCAGCTAAACCAGTACCATTAGCTTGCTGATGATTTACAAACATTTTCACATCATTGGCTGACTCTTGATAAATACTGATAGAGTAAGGTTGTTTTGATTGCTTAAAAGCAAAGAACCAGCCATCGGCTGCATCGTTTTTTAACACACGCAAAAACCCATTCTGGTTCCAGTACTGTGCAGTGTCTCTATTTGCCCAAGATGCTGTGGCTAAATCGTATTGCTGGGCAACGCGATTTAATTCTTTTAATAGTAATGTATCGTTTTGGTTGTTTGATTGAGCCCATTGTAAAATAAATTCGTTTGATGATAGTTGCTGAGCAGCACCGAGTAACTCGTTGATTTCACCGCCTATGTGATTGCTGATTGTTTGCAGTTTACTAGGGAGCTCTGACTCAATCATACGTCGCTCAATAATATCCTCTGAGCTGTGTAGGGAAGTCAAACCAATCAGTGCGGCTACGCATATAGCAATAACACTGCCTAAAGCTGTGATTTTTTGAGTGATCGAAAGATTTTGTATCGTCATGATATTAATTAATTTTACAACTAAATAGAAAAACATATTAGCACATTATTTATTTGGAACTAAATATTGGCTAAGCAGAATAGGCAAAGATACACCAGATTGATTAAAGTTTTATTAACAGGCATAAAAAAGCCCACATGCAAAAAGCATACGGGCTTGGTTTCTAACAAGCGAAACATTTATTGTTTAGGGTTAAACAATCTTTTTCATTGCTGACATGTAGCCACGTAATTTAGCACCTACTTTCTCAACTGGGTGTTCGCGCAATGCAGCGTTAATTTGAATTAATGTTTGGTTATCAACTTGGTTACTGTGCTCGCCAAGGCCTTTACCGATAATGTCTGTATCAACGTTTTTCATAAAATCAGCAAGTAATGGTAAACATGCATGGTTATATAAATAACAGCCGTATTCTGCAGTATCAGAGATAGTACGGTTCATTTCAAAAAGCTTTTTACGCGCAATAGTATTGGCGATTAATGGCGTTTCGTGTAATGACTCGTAGTAAGCTGACTCTTCGATAATGCCTGCTGCTGTCATGGTTTCAAATGCAAGTTCAACACCTGCTTTAACCATTGCTACCATTAAAATACCGTTATCAAAAAATTCTTGTTCAGAGATTTCTACATCGCCAGCAGGGGTCTTTTCAAAGTTAGTTTCTGCTGTTTCTGCGCGCCATTTAAGTAAGTTTACGTCATCGTTATTCCAGTCTTCCATCATAGTGCGTGAGAAAGTGCCGTCGATGATGTCATCTTGATGCTTATTATAAAGCGGGCGCATAATTAGTTTTAGCTCTTCACTTAGTTCAAACGCTTTTACTTTTGCTGGGTTTGAAAGGCGGTCAAGCATGTTAGTAACGCCGCCGTACTTAAGTGCTTCGGTAATTACTTCCCAGCCGTATTGAATTAGTTTTGATGCATAACCCGCATCAACGCCTTTTTCTATCATTTTATCAAAACATAAAATAGAGCCAGTTTGTAACATGCCACATAAAATGGTTTGCTCGCCCATTAGGTCAGACTTAACCTCAGCAATAAATGATGATTTAAGTACACCTGCGCGATGTCCGCCAGTACCCGCTGCATACGCTTTAGCTTGTGCTAAACCAAGACCTTGAGGGTCATTTTCTGGGTGAACTGCGATCAGAGTTGGTACACCAAAACCGCGTTTGTATTCTTCACGTACTTCAGAACCAGGACACTTAGGCGCAACCATGATTACAGTAATGTCTTCACGTACTTGCATGCCTTCTTCAACGATATTAAAACCATGAGAGTAAGCAAGTGTAGAGTCTTTTTTCATAAGTGGCATAATTGCACTTACTACAGCGGTATGTTGTTTATCTGGCGTTAAGTTAAGTACTACGTCAGCGGTAGGAATTAATTCTTCATAAGTACCAACAGTAAAACCGTTTTCAGATGCATTTAAAAATGATTGGCGACGCTCAGAAATAGCTGAAGCGCGTAATGTGTAAGAAACATCTAAACCAGAGTCACGTAAGTTTAAGCCTTGGTTTAAACCTTGTGCGCCACAGCCTACAATAACTAGTTTTTTACCTTTAAGTGCGTCAACGCCATCGGCAAATTCGCCTGCGTCCATAAATTCACATTGCGCTAATTGCGCTAATTGCTCGCGTAAAGGTAAGGTATTGAAATAATTCGCCATTGTTAGTGTCCTATAAAGTCATGTTTGTTAGATGCGCAAGATTTATTGCGCTTACAAACACCATATGTAAAATCGTTGCTTGCGTAAAATGATATATTTGAATTAAAGTGTTTCATAATATGAAATACTGGGTTTGGCATGGATCATAAACATTTAAACTACTTTTTAGCACTGGCTAAAACACTTCATTTTGGACGCGCAAGCGAGCTTTGTCATATAAGCGCACCCACTTTAAGCCGCAATATAAAACACTTGGAAGAAGAGGTAGGTGTTGCATTATTTGTACGCGATAACCGCAGTGTTAAATTAACGCGTGAGGGTGAGTCGTTTATTGATTACGCCACAGCAACGCTTGCTAATTGGCAGCGTTTTAAAACGAATGTGAAAGACCCACAACAACATATTTACGGCAAAGTAAGTATCTATTGCTCGGTTACTGCATCTTATAGTTTTTTACATCAAATATTAGAGCAGCTTCGTGCGCAGCATCAGTATATAGAAATAACATTAAATACAGGCGACCCTGCACTTGCTATAAACCGTGTGTTAGATGGGCACGAGCTAATGGCTATTGCAGCTAAGCCAAATAAGTTACCGGCGCAAATTGCTTTTGTAGATATAGGGCATTCTCCACTTTTATTAATTGGACCAAAAATTCAATGCCCGATCACACAAAAACTAACGCAGAATGGTGATGACATTAATTGGTCTGATTTAGAATTTATTGTGCCAGAACAAGGTTTTTCTCGCCAAAGGTTAGAACACTGGTGGCGCAAAAATAATATTCACGGGAAAATTTACGCACAAGTTGCTGGGCACGAAGCAATGGTATCTATGGTGAGCTTAGGATTAGGTGTCGCAATGGTCCCTAAAATAGTGCTAGATAACAGCCCGCTGCAAGATAAAGTACAAATACTAACACCAAAAATGCAAGCGCCTGATGGGTTTGATATTGGTTTGGCAGTATTAAGGAAAGAGTTAAATGACCCTGCAATCAGTGCTTTGTGGAATATTGCGCAAACTTTAGATGCAAAAGCGATTTAATGCGCGCAGAGAATAAGCAAGTTAGTTAAATAGTATGAATATAGGTTGCGTATAAGTTTACTATTACTTAACATTGAGCGCTAATAATAAAAACAATGACGCTTGAGAGTTTATTTATGAACCACGCCGTATCACTTGCTCATTCTGCTCAATGCCTAAAAAAGGCGATTCCTTTGATGGTAAAATACCGAATGCCGGTTACACCCATCAACTATGCAATTTGGTACTGTTATATTCAAGGAAACAAACCTTCATTAAATGCTGAGTTAGACCATGTTATTGCTCTGCAACAAACATGTTCACAAGACAAAGCAAAAGAAATTTTTGATAAACATTTAACGCAAGACGATCTCGTTTTTTTTCAAGAAATGACTGAAAAATTTCATACAACTATGGAGCAAGTTCAGCAAGATATAAGCACAACGCTTGATCACTCTAAAAGCTTTACGACGAGTTTAGTTGACTCACAAAATGAATTAAATATGCTTGTTGATGTAAACTCTTACAATGAGATACTAGGTTGTGTTGAGCGTTTAACCGACGATTCTATTGCAATGCAAGATTATGCTCGGGAGTTTCAGACTAAATTAGCCGTTGCCTACAATGAAATAAAAGATTTAAAAGAAGCACTCAATATTTCAAAGGAAGCAGCCGATACCGACACGCTTACGGGTTTTTATAATCGAGGTAAGTTTGATTCTGATATTGTAAACTTTTGCCTCGAATACTCAGAGCAAGCGCAAGAAGACTCTCTTGCCGTACTCATTATGTTTGATATTGATCATTTTAAGCGCTTTAACGATGATTTTGGCCATCAAAAGGGTGATGAAGTGCTTAGGCTAGTTGCTAAAAAAGTGAGAGAGAATACAACTGAAGCTGCAAATGTGTATAGATATGGTGGCGAGGAGTTTTGTATAACAGCCTACTTTGACACTATTAACGATATAATAGCATTTGCAGATTGTATTCGTTTAGCAATAGCAAAATTGGCGATTCGTAAAAAGCATGATGCAACTGCAAAACGTGCTATTTCAGCAAGTTTTGGCTTAGCAATTTTACGACCATTTACAAATAGTTCTGTTTTAGTTGAGCGTGCAGATAGAGCCTTATACATTGCCAAAACACATGGACGAAATCGTATAGAAATAGCCCCTGATATTTAATAAGTACCAGAGGTTTTTGATTTATTTGGGTTAAAGCCGCTCAATTCAGGGCGATTTAATCCAACTTCAGTTTTGGTAAATAAGCAGGTAAAACCCAATAGAGCTGTAGCGAGTTAGCTCTTAGTAATTTTTTATTTGAATAATTGCATTTGCTACGTAGTGCCTCATTTTCAAAGTATCTTAAAGTACTATTAGTCAAAAACTACACAAGCAACTCAAAGTACAATCCTTAGACACAACTACCTTGAAAGATAAATAGTCCGAAAAGCATAAAGTTAACATTTTTGTATACAAATTGTGAATAATTGTAACCAGCTAGAGCTAGTTTAAAAAGACCTTGCTAGTATGGGGAACTCACTTATTTTGATACTTTGATTTACGCTGATGCGGTATGCCTTCTCATTATTAACAGCTCTATGTTTTAGCACTTTGTTTGTTTGCCTTTCGGTGCAAGCAACACAGGCAAGCAAGCATGCTGACGATTATACAGAGCAAGATATAACAACCGATCGTCTGCATTTGAGTTTAAGCGTGGGGGCTGGAGTTATAACCAACCCTTTGCATGGTGGAGATAATATTCCGCTCGTGCTTATTCCTCAAGTTGCGTTTTATGCAGAGCAATGGTTTTTTGATAATGGCCGTCTTGGTTATTCATTTTTGCAAACCCCTAAGCATCACTTTAATCTAGTTGGTGAACTCAACTCTGAGTCTCGCTTTTTTATAGACTGGCACCCTAAAAATGTATTTACACTACAAAGCAGTGCTCTCAACAATCAGTTCGTAATGCAAGATGAAGCCTCGTCCTCTCGCTATGTTGATATTGATAATTTACATAAACGGCAAATTGCACTGGATGCGGGTATTGCATATCACTATGTAAATGAAGACCATGTTTTTTCGGTTCAGGCTCTGCATGATATAACCGATGTTTATCGAGGTTTACGCGCAGCATTACAGTGGCAGTATCATACTGTGCTAGGAAAGCTCAAAATAAAGCCAACACTTGGAATAAACTATAAATCTGCGGAACTAAATAGCTATTTTTATGGACTTAATGAGGGTGAAACTCAATTTGGCAAAATAGACGTTGGTAGTAGTTGGCAACCTTATGCTAAAATCGATGCCCGTTGGCCTCTGAGTAAGGCTGACTCTCTTCGTTTTCATGTAGCATATTACGACTATTCGGCTATGGATGGCAGTCCGCTCTTCGAACGTACTTATTCAATGACTGCATTTATAGGATTCGATCGTACTTTTTAATATGAAGTATTTAATATTAGTTGTCTTTATTACCACTTTTTTTAGTGGTTTTAGTGTGGCACAAACCCCTTTTTTTAGCGTTTCTCCAAAAGTCTGCGTTGTCTCTGAACAGCAGGGTTTTTGCGATCTTGATTTACAATTTAAATGGCAATTAAACGCCTACAGTGATGTCTGTTTGTATCAGCAAGAGCAACGGCTTCAATGCTGGGAGCAACAACTTTCTGGGCAATTTAATTATAAAGCGCGTGTTCAGGTGGAGACCATATACTCCTTAATCAATCCTCATACGGGTGTGTTAATAGCAAAAACACAGGTTGAAGTACAAAGCGCCCATGCTAAAAAAAATAGGCGTAGGCTTCGCTCTCCGTGGAGCTTTTTTTAATTTAGGAGCAACTAATGCCAAAAATTTTACTTGTTGAAGATGATCTCGGTTTACAACAACTAACAAAAGATTACCTTGAACATAATGGCCTTGAAGTCGAAGTATTAGACCGTGGTGACGAAGTGTTTAATTACTTAGAAAACAATACACCCGATTTAATGATTTTAGACGTTATGCTGCCAGGTAAAGATGGCTTTAGCGTTTGCCGCCAAGTAAGAGATAAATTTACTCTACCAATTTTAATGTTGACTGCTAAAGGTGAAGATTTCGACCAAGTACTTGGCTTAGAGCTTGGCGCTGATGATTATGTAATAAAACCAGCAGAGCCACGTGTATTACTAGCGCGAATTAATGCATTACTGCGTCGTGGACAACCCATGGTAAAATCAAGCGAAGAGCTCCAGTTTGGTGATTTAGTCATTGATAAAACAAGTCGTATTGTAAAACTAAGTGATTCGGAGATTGTATTAACTTCGCACGAGTTTGAGTTACTATGGCTATTAGCGTCAAATGCGGGTGAAGTACTAAGTCGAGAACATGTGCACCAGCATATGATTGGCCGCCAATACGATGGACTTGATAGAACTGTGGATGTACGCGTATCACGAATTCGTAAAAAATTAGGCGACAACAGCGATAAGCCGTATCGTATAAAAACTGTATGGGGACAAGGCTACTTATTTGTTTCTGATGCATGGGATCTTTAGAACTATTTAAGGTTAGTCGGCTTTAATGGGAAAACTGTTTACCAGCTTATATTTATATATCATCGTTTCTTTGTTTGTAGTAAGCGGTGTTATAGAGCAATTGTGGCCTTACGAAGAGTCGCAACAACAGGTCTTCTTAGATGATGAGTTTGGGCAATCACTCTGGTTGCTCTCACAAACTCCAAATGGTCTTAAAAAATTAAAGCACAACTTTGAAAGTAAAGTGATTGAACGACGTGATTTAATACTCCCTCAAAAACAACAATCGCAGCTCAACCAAAACCACTACTTATACTTATACGATAAGCAACAACGCATTGTTTGGTATGTAGATCTCGGTAATGATTCATTACTTCAAGTAGGACCGGTAGGTGTATTAACGCAGGAATCATCTTCTGTTTGGCCGTATTTATTACTACTTATTATTGTAGGTATACCTGTTGGGCTGTGGAGCTTTTTACTATGGCGCGACTTTGCAAAGCTACGTAAAGCGTGTGAAGCGGTAGAGGGTTTGCAAGACTTTCAACTAAATGACTCTTCTAAGTCTTTCTTTTTACCTATTACTGATACATTAAAGGTAATGCAGCAACGTATTGAGTTTTTACTTAGTGCGCAGCAAGAACTTACCTCATCGGTGTCGCATGAGTTTAGAACACCACTAGCACGTTTAAAGTTTGCAATTGTAATGCTGCAAGAACAAATGCTTGACGAAAAAGGTGAGAAATACTTAATAAACATGCAAACAGACATTAGCGAGCTTGAGTCACTAGTTTCTGAAATGCTCGAATACGCGCGATTAGACTCTCAACAACCTAGTTTACAGCCAATAAACTGTGACTTAGCTGGGCTGGTAAAAACAACTGTTGAAAAGCTAAACTTTGAAGCCCGAACAACGCTCTCCGTAAACCTCCCTGAGCATTTAAATTATTACTGTGATAGTCACTTTATGGCGCGAGTATTTCAAAATTTAATTGGCAATGCGCTCAAATATACCCATAAACAAGTCAAAATTACATTGCTACAAGAGACAAAATACATCGTATTGATTGTTGAAGATGATGGGGAGGGGATAGCTCCCGCTGAGCGAGAAAATGTATTTAAACCTTTTACTCGACTAGATAAAAGTAGAGGCAAGGATACCGGTGGTTTTGGTTTAGGACTCGCTATAGTTGCTAAAATTGTGTCGTGGCACCAAGGAGAGTGTAAAGCAGAAAGCTCAAGCTTAGGTGGTGCTAAATTTATTGTATATTTACCCCTCAAATTTAAGACATAAAAAAAGCGCCTAAAGGCGCTTTTTTTGCGGTTAAAAACCAAAATCAACAAGTAGCAATATAATAGACCGCAGGTGCTTAAAAAAGTTCTCAACTATTTTTATTTTTTTCAAGTAATGGCATTAACATTTGCTCAAGGCCATTTAGTTTTACCTCATACATCATCGCAAGTTGACTACCTAGTTTTGAGTCAGGAAACCCTTGCTGATTAAACCAGACTAAATAAGGCTCTGGGAGTAACAACAATGGCCGTCCTGCATATTTTCCAAACGGCATTGTAGTATTTATCGCTATTTTTAGTTGTTTTGGATCCATAAAAACTACTTATGTATTTAAAGTATGCGTAAGTGTAAGGGATTTTAGAGATATAAAATAGGCTGTGACGGGCAAGAAACAGCCTATTTTGCGAGGGAGTAGGCCCTCTGATTTAATAATTTTATGTTGATTGATATAAACCTAGTTGAACTTTAATTAGCTGGGATCTAATTAAGTTATTATTAGAACATGGGTTCTTATTTAACCAACACAGTTAGTCTACCTGTTTTTCATTGTTGTGGTGAATTGGCTTGTAAAGGAATGTAAATAGAATTGCTTTTTATTTAAAAACTAATAACAAAGCCTTAACTGATTAAGGCCTTGTTATTTATAGACGTTATAAAAAGTAATTATTCGTTAAATAGCTCTTGTTTAACGTGCTCTGCAAAACCACTACCGGCTTCTAGGTAAAAGTTATAAGTAGAATGAACACCCATTTCTTCTAGTTCTTTTTGTTGATCAGGGTAGTTTGCAATAGCTGTTACTTGGCCTTTATAACCAGAGGCTTGTAGCTGCTCTAGAGCAAAGATATTTTGCATATGCTTTGGCATCGCAAGCATAACCATTTCTACTTGTGAGTGATTTACTCGTTGCCAAAAGTCAGGGTCGGTTGCATCAGCAATTAAGACGTTGCGGCCTCTGTTAACGTGCTTATCTACCACCTCAGGTTTTATATCTATACCTGCAACAACATTTGGGTGAGTCGCGTTGATAGTCTCATAAGCACCAGTACCAATACGTCCCATACCAAAAATGACTATTCTAGTATCGTTAAGGTTAACAGGTAGCTCTTCAGCTAAACGAGTTTTGCTTTCGAACTTTAATAACCAGTGCTCAATTTTGACGTACAACTCGTTTGAACGTTTATTTAATGGGGAGGCAATTATAAAGGTAATAGAAACAGCAATTGCCATTACAGCTAGCCATTCAGAGGTGATCATGCCTGTAGTTGCAGCCACTGCACATACAATTAAACCAAACTCACTGTAGTTAGATAAGCTAAAAGCAGTAAGTAATGATGTACGCGCGCGTAGTTTAAATATATTAGTGAACACATAATAAAGCGCTATTTTAACGGGTAATACTAAAATAAGTATAATAGCAACAATCAAGGAGTTAGTGGTTAGCTCTGCGCTCAAACCAATACTTAAGAAGAAGCCAACTAGCAATATGTCCTTTAAATTAAGCAGGGATTTTGATAGCTCGCCTGCTTTTTTGTGAGGGGCAAACATCATTCCTATTATTAGTGCACCTAAATCGCCTTTTAGGCCTGCAAATTCAAATGCATGATAACCAGCAACTAGAGCAAAGAAAAAACCAAACAATGGTAATAGTTCACCATGTTTAGATCGGTTCAATACGCCATACATTACAGGTCGTAATAAAGGCAAAGCAATTATTAGTGCAATTGCCCATAAATTTGGGACTTTGCCGGTGCTAATAGCTAAAAAGATAACAGCAAAGATATCTTGCATTACCAATATACCAATGGCTATTTTACCGTGTAAGCTTGCCATTTCTCCGCGTTCTTCAAGCACTTTTACTGCAAATACAGTACTTGAAAAGCTAAGCGCAAACCCAACTAATAAAGCACTTTGCCAACTTAAATCAACAAATAGTGGAATAGCGAATACGCCAAGTAACAGCATAAAACCACTAAATAACGCACTGCTAAAAATGATATGCAATGTTGCAGGTGCCCAAACTTGAGGTTTAATTAAACTGTTAACTTTAAGTTTCAAGCCAATACTAAAAAGAAGAAGGGTAACGCCAAGGGCTGCAATTGTATCGAGCAACTCTGTACTTTTATAACCCGATAAATTTAAAGCAAAGCCTGCTAATAAAAATCCAATAAGAGGAGGTAGTTTTAATTGATAAACGGCAAAACCACAAACAAACGCGGCAGCAAAATAGATTAGTTCCATAATTCTTAATATCACTTCATTTGGTATTGCAGTGTAACGAAAAATTTATGCCATTGAAAATATAATAGACCTAAAAATGAACGCGTCTAATCAATTACTTGCCTTGCTGCGTATGAAAAATGCGCATTAAACACTTATTTAATCGTAAATAGTATGTAAATAACATTTTTTCACTGACATTAGCTTTTAAATATGGTTAAGATGCGATAACGAAGAAGTTTAAGCCGGAGCAAATAATAGAGCAGCTCAGCTTAAGGAGAGAGATATGTTTAAAAAGATTTTAGCGTCGGTAGGTATTGGTGCTGCAAAAGTAGACACTATTTTAGAAACTGAACACCTACAACCAGGTCAACTTTTTAACGCACAAATAGTTATCACAGCAGGGGATGTTAGCCAAGATATCGCAGGCTTAGATTTATTATTAATGACTCGTGTTAAAGTTGCGGGTGATGATGGCGATTATTTTACTAATCATGTAATTGAGCAATGGCGAATTACAGATATTGGTACAATTGAGCCAGGCGAAGTTAAAAATATCCCTTTTGAAGCACGTCTTCATTCTGAAACACCTATTACAGAAATTAATGCAGGTTATAATCAATCGCATGTATGGCTAGAAACAGGCCTAGATATAGACTTAGCACTTGACCCAACAGATAAAGACCATTTACACATTTACCCTAATGAAGCGGTTAAAACGTGTATGCAAGCGATGGAAAAGTTAGGTTTTAGTTTAATGAAAGCTGACGTAGAAAAAGGCCACTTACGGGCTTCAACTTTTCAGTCATTATCTGGGTGTTACCAAGAACTTGAGTATAAGCCTAATAGCCGCAGCTTATTTGGCATTCAGGAGATTGAATTATCGTTTGTACCAGAGGCACATAAAACACATGTGCTTATAGAGCTAGACAGAGCCTTTAAAGGCGATGGTTATGTAGATTTGACCATAGAGCACGATCATGTGAATCTATCGCAGTTGTGTGATCAGCTAGAGCGCTTATTTACTTAGTATAAGCTAACTAAGCTAGCGAGTGATTTTAATAAACCCAGCCTAAGCTGGGTTTTTTGCTTATAGGATTTAATATGCAGTTTAAATGTGAGCAGTTTGACGCTCTTGATACACAGACTCTTTTTACTATTATGCGTGGGCGGGTTGATGTGTTTGTTGTAGAACAAAAATGTCCTTACCCTGAACTTGATGATGTAGATATTGCTTTAAATACACAGCATTTATATACATTGGATAATGGGCAACTACAAACTTATGCGCGTTGTTATGACAAAAGTGAGCAATACAGCGCAATAGGTCGCGTGCTAGTAAGTGAAAGAGCGCGTGGCAATGGGTATGCTACTTTACTTATTACTGAAGCTATAGACTGCTGCAAAGCACAATGGCCTGAGCGAGATATTTATATAGGTGCACAAACTTACTTGCTTGATTTTTACCGCTCTTTTGGCTTTGAGGATTATAAAAGTGAATATTTAGAAGACGGTATACCTCATCAAGATATGATTTTAAAACTCGCTAAATAAATCCAATTTAAGCAGCTATAAAAAAGCCCACTAATGTGGGCTATTTTAATTTAAGACTATTTTAAGGTTAAGGTATTATTTAGCTCAAGAGTGAGTGTAAAAACACCATACCAATAGCAAGTGGACACACAAACTTGGTATACCAAGGCCATATTTTCCAAAACAATGTGTTATGGACCTCAGGATTACCTTCTTTAATTGCTTTAAGTAATGAGCCTCTGTACCAAATCCAGCCTACAAATATACAACACATCAGGCCAAGCAAAGGTTGAGCTACTTTTGTAGTTAAAGTAATCACTAAGCCAAATAAGCTGCTAAGGTTACACACAATTATAATGCTAACGATAGCAATTAAAGCTCCAATCAACCAGGTTGCCTGAACGCGTTTCATCCCAAAGCGTTCTACAGTGTATGATACTGGCGCCTCTAACATTGAAATAGATGACGTTAAAGCGGCAATACTCATTAACGCAAAAAATGAAAAGCCCACAAATAAGCCAACTTCGCCCATTCCATCAAATAAAGCAGGGAGTACCTGAAATACTAACGTATCTTCAGAGAGTAATTTACCTGTTGAGGCCGAGAATATTTCAACGCCTTGAGCTTGCGCTACATACATAGCCGGAATAATCAGTAAACCCGCTACAAAGGCTATAAATACATCAATAAGGGTTACATAGGCACCTAAAGAAACAAGATTTTCTTTTTTGCTAATGTACGAGCCGTAAATAATCATTACGCTAGTACCTAGCGATAAAGAGAAAAAAGCTTGTCCTAGTGCGCTAACTAATAGTTTTGCGTCAAAAATAGACGAAAAATCAGGAACTAAGTAAGCCTTTAAACCTTCCATTGCGCCATCTTGGGTCATTACATAAGCAATAAGTGCAAATAAAATCCCCAAAAGAGCGGGCATTAAACGTTTTGACCATTTTTCAATACCGTTCTCAACGCCTCTACTGATAATAGCGACAGTTAGTACGATAAAGACGAGAGTGAATATAATGTTTCGGGTAAGTGATTGCTCACTTAGCCATGTCGATGCTGTGTCGGCACCGACAAGAGTAGCTATGGGTTCAGCTGTAGCGCTGAGCATCCAACCAGCAACAATGGCGTAAAAACTTAATATAAAGCCAGCACATAAAATACCGCCAAAACCAACAATAAAGGCAAAGTGTTTTTGCCATGGCTTATTAGATATTTTTTGAAGTGATGAAACCGCATTTGCTTGGCCATGACGACCAATCATCAGTTCAGCCATTAAAGCGGGGTAGGCTAAAAAGAACGCAAGCACTAAATATGCGACTAAAAATGCAGCACCGCCATTACTTGCTGTTTGTGTAGGGAATCCCCAAATATTGCCCAAACCAACGGCAGAACCCGCGGCGGCCATAATAAAACCAAAGCGAGAGCTGAACTCGCCTCTAACTGCGCTCATATTATTGTACTTCTCTATTGTGTGACGGCGGTGACAATCTACTGGAAATGTTAAAAAATAAAAAGTGCTTATTTGCTGATCTAGCACAATTTAATAAGTAAAGTGTGTGTTATAACCATCGATTTTAATTGTTGTTATCGAGTCGTTTAAAATAACGAGTTGATTTTGTTTAATAATTGTTAATTACAGTCTGTAACTATTGCTTTACGAATTATGATGCTGTGCAATAGTGAGAGTAAAACACGCACCACCTAGCTGGGTACTTTTACTTACTTTAACACTGCCATGATGCCAGTCGGCTACTTTTTCAACAATAGCTAGACCAAGGCCGTAACTTTTATCAGCTCTGTTACGGTGATCTTCTTCCCTAAAAAATGGGCTAAATACATTACTAAAATTTTCTCGAGCGATACCCGGGCCGTCATCTTCTACTGTTATTATAAGCTGTTGCTCGTGTAACTTTGCGCTTAAGTAAATATGTTGGCTTGCAAAATCACATGCGTTAGTTAATAAATTAGTAATTGCGCGAGCAAGCCAGTGAAGATCTGCATTTATTATTTTATCGGTACTATTGAGTTGTACGTTGAGCATTTGCATTTCAAGTTTTGGTGCAAGTTGCACTAAAATATCTTCAAGGTAGGACTTAATGTTTGTTGATGAATAGGTCAGCTTATTAGCATTTTGCTCTAAAGTAGCAAATGCTAAATAGCTACTAAGCATCGATTCCATATGGTCTAAATCATTTTCCATACGGGTTAAATACTGTTTTACTTTTTGCTCATCATGGCTATCTAATGCCGCATCTAAACCAAATCGCAGGCACGCGATAGGGGTGCGTATATCATGAGATAAACTTGAGGCCATTAGTTTATTTTCAGCGACAAGCTTCTCTATTTGGCTGGCCATGCGGTTAAAGGTAAGCTCTACGTCTTTTATGTAAGTAAAATGCGATACTTTTATTCGGGCTTGAACATTACCTGAGGCAAACTTTTTAGCGGCTTCATTTAACACGGTTAATCGTTTAGCTAAGGGCGCAATAATAAACCCCATAAATACACATAGGCCTGCGTAAAAGAGTAAGGTTAATATAATGTCGTTATGTTGCTCGCTATCAAAAATTTTATCTAAACGCATTGATAAGTGAAAAGGATTTAAAACAGCGCTGCTATAAAGCATATAAAAGCCTTGCTGATCTTCTAAAATTAGCCCACCCGGCGTGTGCATTTGTAATAATAAAGAAGGCGGTAAAGCAAGTGATTCATTAGGTTTGTAATCAATTAAAACATCAAACTCTAGCGCCAGTTGTTTTACATAATCGCTGCGCTCAGATGTGGGTATGTTAGCTAACTGCTTGCTAAAACCCATGATCATTTTACTTTGCTGACTAAATTCATCCTGTGGGGTATGCGCTTGTTGACTAAAAGCATCAATAAGCCAGCCCAATACCACAATAGATAAAAGTGCACTGCCTAAAAGCGATATATAAAACTTTTTCATTTATTTATTCATCACTTTATTACCACGCAGTAGAAACAAGTAAATATCCACGGCCCCAAATAGTTTTAATTTTTTCAGGGTTTTGTGGATCATCATTAAACTTTTTACGAAGTGCAGAAATAAGTACATCAACACTTCTATCAAGCCCATCGTATTCTCTGCCTTTGGTTGCTTTAAATACAGCGTCACGCGAGACCACTTGGCCTGCATTGCTCGCAAGGTAATGAAGCAGTAAATACTCAGCACTTGATATGTTTACGTCTTGCTTGTTGAGTTTTACATTTCTAGATTCGGTATCAATACTAAGCGCACCAACATTAATAACACTCTCGTTAACGTGTGGGGTATTTGGCTCATTATTTTGGCGAAGGGCTGCTTTTATACGCGCTAGCAATGCACGAGGGCGCACAGGTTTCATTATGTAGTCGCTTGCACCTACTTCTAGACCAATGACCTCATCCATTTCTTCATCGCGTGCGGTGAGCATTATAATGGGCGAATTATAAAAACTACGAAGTTCTCTACACACGCTTATACCATCTTGTCCTGGAAGCATAATATCAAGAAGCACGATATTTGGATTTAACGTTTTGACTTGGCTAATTACTTCGTCACCTCTGTGACAAACATGCGTTGTGTAGCCTTGCTCTGTTAAATATTCAGCAACCCATTGAGCAAGTGATACATCGTCTTCAACGAGTAAAATAGTGCCATAGTTATCCATGAAAATATCCTTAATGCGATTGGTATTAAAATAGTCGCCAGCGGCGCTTTTTTTGCCTGTTTTGATATACCCATTGAAGCTTTACTTCGGCAATACTAATTATTTTAGAGGTATTGCTGTCAAATAGTTCAAATGAAATACTTTGCTGTGAATCAAATGCATAATTAAAGGTACCGCTCTGTTGCTTGAGCCAACATTGCATTATGTACTTTGAGGTGGCGTCACGTAGGCAGTAATTACCAATGATAGGTTGCTCCCACGTTAGCGTTACGTCAGCATAGCAATTTCGCCCTTCGCGCAATGCAACGCAGGTGTCGGGAACTGCTATAAGTGCTTCAGGAGGTTCCTGAGCTTTAACAGTAAAAGTACTGGGGAAGATCAGTAATACACAGATCCATCTAAAATACATAACGTAGGCCTACCTTGGCTTTGTGTTGATATCCTTGGGAAATAATTGGACTGTCGTCAATCTCTTTTGAAAACCATGTGGTAAGCCAGCCGGATAAAAACACCCAATCTTGGCTTATTGGGTACTCAGCATGGAACTCAAAAATAATACTAGTACTGGCATTGCTGCTATAAACCGGGCGAAGGCTGGTGGCTTCATCGCTATCAATACCAAAGTAATAATTGGTAAAGTCAGCAGAGTAGGCGCTTAAACCAACACCAGATCTAAACTCCCAGTTTCGCCATGGTAAAATGTGACTAAAAAAGCTGTTTATAACCCAGCCATTGTGCGCGCCAGATACATCATGAAGGTATTCAAAAGAGAATTGAGAATTTTCAAATCGACGAGAAAGTCGAAGGCCGACGTCAAAGTCGTAATTACGTTTTTTTATACCTTGGAGTTCTTTTATAACACCATGGTTATAGAATCCGAGGCCTTTTTCGTCAAATCCAGCTTGAGTATTTGTGCCTAATATATCTAGGCCCCAATCAAATTTATCTATAAGACTGTAGCCTATTACAAGGCCGCCACTGAGTTGATTGTGATCGAAATCAAGGTAAAATTTATCGTAGGAAACAGCAAGACTTAAGTCGAGCTCAACGCCTTTATCGTAAGACTCAATGCCGACAAGGTAAGAATCTTCAATATAAAAGCCCGCACCAGCACTCCAATCCCACGCAAAGCCTTGGGTTGGCTCTAACGTATTATCTGCATAATAGCGGTTACTTGCCATACTCGACGTGCTAAAAATGCAGCAAAAAAGCAGTGTTATGCTCAGTAAAGTATGGTTAAGCAAAGCGTTTCTCATCCCTTAGGGCCTAATTATTATTTGTTATTAAGCGTAGTATATTGTTAATTCGTTCCTTTAATCTGTAAAAAAATGTAGTAAGTGTTAGGTCTGTTGATCTTTCAAGGTTAAATTTGCAGCAGTCTGTTTGGTATTTAGGTAAGGCAGAGCCTATGCAGTGTGGCTATTCCCCATAAATGGGCGATAACGTAGCATTAATGCCAAACAGGCGCTGCCCAAAGGGTTCTTCCTAGGGGCTATTTACTCTTTGTTGCTCGGTTTTGACTTAGCCCACTAGGTTACAAATCTCGCGCCGCGATTAAATAGCCCCTAGGAAGAACAAATTTTAATCCGTAAAGATCAACAGACCCTAATTTACTGAACTTTAATTTTATCGATTAATATACTACTCAAGTAAAACTGCATCATAGGTGTTAATGCACTTACTTCTGTTCTGTTACATGGACCGCTAAGTTTGGTAAGGCTAGATAGTTTTGACAACGTTTTGTACTGAGGGATTTGAATATCTTTGCCAAGTCTTTCAATACGGGCCTCGTCAGTGTTTTGCTGATGAATAAAAGCGACAACCTCAAGCTCATTTGTGATTTTTTGCTCTTCAGTGAAATTGTAAATTAGTGGTTCACGATGAAAACTTGCGCTGTCGATTGAAGATTTAGCAAACCAAACAACATCACCCGATGACTTGTGTGTGAGACGCATACTAACTTGTGCAAATATTGCAGCGCACTGCTGTGTTGGGTATTGCTGGGCAACATTTGAATATAAAGTAAATGGCTTCTCTGGTTGCTTTATTGCGTACTTAGTATCGTCTGTGAAAGTTAAATCGAGTTGCTGAATAGTCAGTGTGTAGTCACTGTTGTTTTTAGTTGTTACTTTTAGCTGTTTATCGTTCAGTGCTTGGCTAATTTGCGATAGAAGTTTATCGGTTACGCTTGCCTTATCGGTAATGATTTTTACTGTTTGGTTTCTAACTACTTTATGCGCAGGAAGTTGAACCGATTTAACTTTTGGAGATGAGTGCTCTGTAGTGTACTCAAGTTGATAGGTCTGACTTTTTAATGTTGGCTTTAATGGCATAGCCAGTGGTTCGGCCGGTTGCTTTGTAATAGCACAACCAGTTGATAATAAAATAAAAAGTGACACAACTAAAAAACGCATAAGTACTAAACACTCGCTTAAAACCAAATAATCGTCGTATTGTACGTTAGTACAAACAAAACTTCATGATATTATCTGCGCAGATGTAGTTAAAAAGATAAATTTTATAAAAAATGAAGTATCTCAACTCTTTATCGTATTGCCTATCTGCTTTGTGTTTGCTGTTTAGTTCTGTGGGTTTTGCAGCAAAAGCGGATCCTGATTGGGATGCATTTGTAAAAAAGTACGGCCGTTACGCACAAAAAAAATTAAAAAGTAAAGGTATACCCGGTGCAGCGCTTTCGATTGTAAATATAAACAATTCAGACTACATCCACACCATGGGCGTAACTAAATCACGAAATGGACAAAAAGTTAATAAGCATACTCGGTTTAGACTCGCGTCTGTTTCGAAGACATTTGCAGGCTCGTTATCAGCTAAATTGGCTGCTAACGGCCTACTGGAATTAGATAAGCCTGTTAGCGAATACATAACTGATTTTAAAGGGACTGTTTATCAAGATGATTTAAAGGTGTTTCATCTTTTAAGTCATTCAAGTGGATTAGTTCCTAATGCATACGACAATTTAATTGAATCTCGTATGGATTACCCAGGTATTGTTGAAAAGCTGCTTAGCGTCAAACCAATTTGCAAACCCGGCGAATGTTATGGCTATCAAAACGTTATGTTTAGTCTTATAGGCGATGTGATATTACAAAACACCGAAAAAAGTTACGGACAGTGGTTACGAGAAGCTATTTTTGAGCCATTAAAAATGAGTGATGCGAGCTTAGGTTTTGAACAAATGGTGCATGACAATAATTATGCTCTACCTCATGTGCGGGGTAAAAAACGCTGGTATAGCGCTAAGCTTAAAAAAAATTATTATAAAGTGGGACCTGCAGCTGGTGTGAACGCTAGCGCAAGTGATATGGCTATTTGGTTAAGAGCGCAGCTGGGCCAATATCCTGATATTTTGTCATTGGATACTCTAGCAAAACAAACACGCCCTTATACACATACAAAAAAAGAAATGCATCGCAGGGTGTGGAAAAAACACCTTAATGAAGCTTATTATGGGTTAGGTTGGCGCGTTTATAACTATGCTGATGAAACACTTTACTATCATAGTGGCTGGGTGCAAGGTTATAGAAGTGATGTGGTTGTATTTCCTCACTTAAATATTGGTTTTAGCTTAATAGTTAATGCTGAAACCGGTGTAATCAATGAGCTAACGACTGAATTTATCGACAGGCTATTAGAATACAAACGAGGTAAAAAAATATGAATAATAAAATAATATTAGCAATCACTTTTTTAGTCATGTCATTCAATTGTAGTTTAGTGTTTGCAGCACCTGATGAGATATATTTGTTTCGTCATAGCGAAAAGTTAACGGGTAAAAATCCAGCGCTCTCAGAGGTGGGAAAGGCACGTGCAAATAATTTAGTTACTTTTTTCAAAGAGTATCAAAATATACATATTTTCAGCAGCAACTATAAACGCACGTTACAAACAGCGGCCCCTTTGCAGGCATATTTTAATACCGACGTAAATGTGTATAACGCAGGTGAGCTAAGTGATTTAAAAAATGAGTTACTAAAACTAAAAGGTGTAGTTGTTGTTATTGGGCACAGTAATACAACATCGCAACTAGCCGAGCTACTTTCGAATGAAAAAGTGCCAGCAATGAGTGAAACACAATTTACTCAGTACTTTATATTGAATAAGAAGCCCAGTAGTAATGGTAGTGAATATGATGTAACCCATCATAAAATGAGTTTTTGATTTAAAACGTTAAATAATAAAAAACCAGCATTAAGCTGGTTTTTCAATTTAAACGCACTAAATCCTTTAACAGGAATAATTAGTTACGAGGTAAATGTATTTTTTTCTCAACGCTTTGACGATAAAGCACAATAGTGTGACCTATCGTTTGTAGCTTAGTCGCACCAGTTTCACGTACGATTGCTTCAAAAATTAATGCTTTTGTTTCACGATCGTCAGTTGGAACTTTAACTTTGATTAATTCGTGAATTTCTAATGCACTTTGAATTTCTACTACTACGCCCTCGGTTAAACCGTTAGAACCTAGTAAAACTACAGGCTTAAGGCTATGTGCCTGACCTTTTAAAAACTGCTTTTGTTTGTTTGATAATGTCATGTTTATACAAATTTTGCTGAATATGGCTTGAATTAAGGGTATTCTAACGCCATCTAGAGAATATTACTAATTAGTTGCGTGTTAATTTATGACAAATAAAAAACAGTCAGCCAGTTCACAGCGATGGCTGAAAGAACATTTTGATGATAAATATGTTCAAGAAGCGCAAAAAAAAGGCTGGCGTTCCCGAGCGGTTTTTAAATTAGATGAAGTACAAAATAGAGATAAAATACTTCGTCCAGGTATGACAGTTGTTGATTTAGGGGCGGCTCCAGGAAGTTGGTCTCAATATTTGGCTGAAAAAGTAGGTGACAAAGGCCAAGTGATCGCGTGTGATATATTGCCGATGGATTCACTTGCGGGTGTTGACTTCTTACAAGGTGACTTTCGTGAGGAGGCTGTATTAAATGCGTTGTTAAAACGTATTGATGGTAAAAATGTTGATGTGGTACTCTCTGACATGGCACCAAATATGAGTGGCAATAACTCAGTAGATCAAGCGGGTAGTATGTATTTGGTAGAACTTGCGCTGGATATGTGTAGTCAAGTACTAAAGAAAAATGGCGCATTTATTGTTAAAGTTTTCCAAGGAGAAGGCTTTGATCAATACTTGCAAGATGTACGTAATAGTTTTAAAGCAGTGAAAATACGCAAACCTGATGCCTCACGTGCCCGTTCTCGGGAAGTATATATAGTAGCGACTGGATACAAACTGTAGTACAGTTGCTTGGCGTTTAGTTGAATTTAAATTAATTGGATACAAGAGGTTAACCCCTTGAGCGATATGGCGAAAAATTTAATACTATGGCTGGTGATTGCAGTTGTGCTGATGTCAGTCTTTCAGAGCTTTAATGGCGGCGAGCAAGTTGATCGTCAAACAAGTTACACTCAATTTGTAAAAGATGTCCGCAGTGGCTCTTTACAAGAAGTTATTATCGACCGCGGTACAGGAAATATTACTGGTACTAAGAGCAGTGGTGAGCGTTTTCAAACAACGATGCCAATGTACGATGAAGACTTAATAAATGATTTACTTAAAAATGATGTAAATGTGAAGGGTGTACAACCTGAAGAACAATCATTCTTAGCAAGTATATTTATTTCTTGGTTCCCGATGATACTGCTTATAGGTGTATGGATATTCTTCATGCGTCAAATGCAAGGCGGCGGCGGTAAAGGCGCTATGTCATTTGGTAAGAGTAAAGCTCGCTTAATGAGTGAAGATCAAATTAAAACAACGTTTGCTGATGTTGCAGGTTGTGATGAAGCAAAAGAAGATGTTACTGAGCTGGTAGACTTTTTACGAGATCCTTCTAAGTTTCAAAAACTTGGCGGTAGTATTCCTAAAGGTGTACTAATGGTTGGTCCTCCAGGTACCGGTAAAACGTTACTTGCGAAGGCTGTTGCTGGTGAAGCTAAAGTACCATTTTTTACAATTTCTGGTTCAGATTTTGTTGAAATGTTTGTGGGTGTTGGTGCGTCACGTGTACGTGACATGTTTGAGCAAGCTAAAAAAGCGGCGCCTTGTATTATCTTCATAGATGAGATTGACGCTGTTGGTCGTAAACGTGGTGCCGGTATGGGCGGCGGTAACGACGAACGTGAGCAAACGCTTAACCAAATGCTAGTAGAAATGGATGGTTTTGGTGGTAATGAAGGTATTATCGTTATCGCAGCAACTAACCGACCAGATGTATTAGACCCTGCATTACTTCGTCCAGGTCGTTTTGACCGTCAAGTTGAAGTAGGTTTACCTGATATTCGTGGTCGTGAGCAAATACTTAAAGTACACATGCGTAAAGTGCCATTAGGCGATAACGTAGAAGCTGCTCTTATAGCACGTGGTACTCCAGGTTTCTCTGGCGCGGATTTAGCAAACTTAGTAAACGAAGCTGCACTTTATGCAGCACGTGGTAATAAACGTGTTGTAAGTATGGCTGAATTTGATGCTGCTAAAGATAAAATCATGATGGGCGCAGAGCGCAAGACCATGGTGATGAGCGAGCAAGAAAAAGCAATGACAGCGTACCATGAAGCTGGCCATGCAATTGTTGGTCGTATGGTGCCAGAACATGATCCAGTTTATAAAGTATCTATTATTCCACGTGGCCGTGCGCTGGGTGTAACAATGTATTTACCTGAGCAGGATCGTGTTAGTCATTCAAAAGAGCTTTTAGAATCAATGATTTCTAGCCTTTATGGTGGCCGTATTGCTGAAGCGCTTATTTACGGTGCAGATAAAGTAACAACGGGTGCAAGTAATGACATTGAACGAGCTACAGATATAGCGCGTAAAATGGTTACACATTGGGGTTTAAGTGAAAAACTAGGCCCGTTACTTTACGCTGAAGATCAGAACGAAATGTATATGGGTGGTGGCGGTAGTCGTTCATCTAGCATGTCGGACGACACGGCAAAAGTAATTGATGCAGAGGTTCGATTACTTTCAGATCGTAACTATCAAAGAGCAGAAGAAATATTAAAAGAAAACATTGATATTCTTCACTCAATGAAAGATGCGTTAATGAAATACGAAACTATTGATGCTAAACAAATTGATGATTTAATGGCACGCCAACCAGTTCGTGAACCGCGTGATGCACATGACCGTCATGAAGCTAAACCGGTAAAAGCGGAAGAACCTCAAGAACCAGTTGCTGATGAAAATCAAAAGACTGATGATTCATCAAAAAAAGATGAAACAAACCTTGATGACAAAGCTGAATAATCGTTAAAATAGTAATGAAAGCCCCGAACTTCGGGGCTTTTTTGTATCAGCTATTTAGAAAAAGAATAAAGGTTGGCAATGACTAACATATTAAAGCTTCCGAGAGGGCGTACGCTTAATCTTGAAAAGCCCGTTATTATGGGAATATTAAATGTAACGCCGGATTCATTTTCTGATGGTGGGCAGTTTTTAGATCCTAAAATAGCGCTAAAACGCGCAATGCAATTATTAGATGACGGTGCGACAATTTTAGATATAGGGGGAGAATCTACTCGCCCAGGCGCGCCAGATGTTAGCTTAGAAGATGAACTTGCTCGAGTAATCCCCGCTATTAAAGCGATACGTCAGCACAGTGATTGCGTTATTTCAATTGATACCAGTAAAGCACAGGTAATGGAACAAGCAATACTTGCAGGGGCAGATATAGTCAATGATGTTAGAGCTTTACAAGAAATAGACGCCTTAGAAACGGTTGCGCAGTATGAAGATGTAGCAATTTGTTTAATGCATATGCAAGGGCAGCCCCGCAGTATGCAATCGTCACCTCATTACGATAATTTGTTTGCAGATATAAGTATGTTTTTTAGTGAGCGTATTAAAGCATGTGAAACAGCTGGGATTAAGTTTGAACGACTTATTCTAGACCCAGGTTTTGGATTTGGAAAAACGCTTAGTCATAACTATCAAATATTGGCTAAGTTTGACGATTTTAATAAATTAGGTTTGCCATTATTGGCCGGATTATCTCGTAAATCGATGATAGGTAATTTATTAAACAGAAATACAAATGAACGGTTAGCGGGCAGCTTAGCGGGTGCGTTAATCGCAGCGCAAAATGGCGCAAAAATTATTCGTGTACATGACGTAAAAGAAACCGCAGATGTACTTGGTGTATATCAAGCCTGCGAACAAGGAATTTCACAATGAAAGAAAGAAAATATTTTGGCACCGATGGCGTGCGTGGACTTGTAGGCGCTGCTCCAATAAACCCTGAATTTGCAATGAAGCTAGGCTGGGCTGCTGGGCGTGTATTATCGCAAAGTGGTACTAAAAAAGTAATTATTGGTAAAGATACGCGTATTTCGGGCTATATGCTTGAAACCGCACTTGAGGCTGGTTTAATTGCTGCTGGTATTGATGTTGTATTATTGGGTCCTATGCCTACACCGGCCGTTGCTTATTTAGCGCAAACATTTCGTGCTGAGGCAGGTATTGTAATTAGTGCCTCACATAATCCGTATTACGATAACGGTATTAAGTTTTTCAATGGTCAAGGCTTAAAGCTTGATGATGCAGTAGAACTTGAAATTGAAGCGATGCTTGATGAGCAAATGACATGTGTTGCTTCAGATAAATTAGGCAAAGCATCGCGTTTAGTCAGTGCGGATGGCCGCTATATAGAGTTTTGTAAGAGCCAATTCCCGCAAGGCCTGTCTTTAGAAGGTCTTAAGATTGTTGTCGATTGCGCAAATGGCGCTACTTATCATATTGCACCTTCTGTTATGCGTGAACTTGGCGCAGAAGTAATAACACATGCGTGTGAGCCTAACGGCGTTAATATCAACCATGAATGTGGCGCTACTCACGTAGATACCCTTAAACGTAAAGTGCTTGAACTTAAAGCCGACGTAGGTATTGCATACGATGGTGATGGTGACCGCGTGATGATGGTTGATCATAATGGCCGTGTTTTTGATGGTGATGATCTGGTTTATATTATTGCTTGCCAAGCAGCCCAAGATGATAATTTGGGTGGTGGTGTAGTTGGTACTGTTATGTCTAACATGGGCCTTGAAAACGCTTTAAAAGCAAAAGGTATCGAGTTTGCTCGCAGTAAAGTGGGTGATCGCTATGTTATGGAATTACTACAGCAAAAAGGCTGGAAAATTGGCGGTGAAAGCTCAGGTCATGTACTGAATCTAGACTTAATTAGCACGGGTGATGGTATTATTTCAAGCTTACAAGTACTTGCTGCTATGGTTGCACAAAATCGTACATTGCAAGACTTAGGCGCTGGTTTTACCAAGTATCCAATGAAGATGATTAACGTGCGTTATACAGCTGGAACTGACCCGACAAAAGCACCAGAAGTGCTTTCAGCTGTAGCAGAAGTAGAGCTTGCTTTAGGCGATAAAGGCCGTGTTTTACTGCGTAAGTCAGGCACTGAACCTGTGGTTCGTGTTATGGTTGAAGCCGAGCAAGAAAAGATTGTAATAGACAGCGCTCAAAAAATTGCAGCTGTTGTAGAATCTATGAGCAAACAAACTGATTAATAACAATAATCTCTTGTAACTTTGGGCGAGAAAAGTTAATATCTCGCCCGCTTTCTAATGTGGAGTGGATAATGGCAATACGCAAGGCGATGGTCGCAGGCAACTGGAAAATGAATGGCTCTTTAGAGTTAGTTAAACAAATGTCTGACGCTATTAACGATGTAAAATCACAAGAGATGGACATTGTTTTATTTCCTCCATTCCCACTTGTACCAGCAATGGTAGCTAGCGGTGTTTCTACAGGAGCTCAAACTGTTTCTGAAAATACACCTGGCGCATTTACTGGTGAAGTTGATGCGCAGCTTATAAAAGATTTAGGTGCAACTTACGTACTCGTTGGTCATTCTGAACGCCGCAGTATTTATAACGAAAGTAATGCAACAGTCGCTGAAAAGTTTGCTAGAGCACAGCAAGTTGGGTTAACACCAATATTATGTGTAGGCGAGAGCGAAAGTGAGCAAGAAAACGGCCAAACCGAACAAGTAGTTGCTGCACAAATTGATGCAGTAATAGAGAAATTAGGTGTAGCAGCACTGAAAGATTCTGTGATAGCATACGAGCCCGTTTGGGCCATAGGCACAGGTAAGACTGCATCGCCAGAGCAGGCACAAACTGTTCATAAATTTATCCGTGACAAAATTGCATCACTTGATAGCAATTTAGCACAAGGGCTTACCATCTTATATGGTGGTAGCGTTAATGAAAAAAATAGCGAATTATTATTTGCACAAACAGATATAGATGGCGGCTTAATTGGCGGCGCAAGTCTAAAAGCAGAATCTTTTACTGCAATCTGTAACAGTGCAAAAGGGACTGTATAAGATGTACGAAATTTTATTAGTAGTTTATTTAGTTGTGGCTTTGGCTCTAGTTGGAATGGTTTTAATTCAACAAGGTAAAGGCGCAGATATGGGTTCTTCATTTGGCGCTGGTGCATCAGGCACAGTTTTTGGTTCGTCAGGTGCAGGTAACTTTATGACAAAAACAACCACAAGCTTAGCAACGGTATTTTTTGTATTAAGCATTGTGTTAGGAAACCTAACTGCTGGTCAAATTAAAAAGACTGACGAATGGGAAAACCTAGAAGCAGCTCCAGCAGTAGAAACAGTAGTTCCTGTTGAAGAAGATGTTCCAGTAACATCTACTAAAGAGCAAAGCTCTGACGTACCAAACTAATTTAGCGTAAAGCTATCGTTAAACGATTTATAGTCCTCAAATAAATCACATGTTTAACAATTAAGCGAAAGCTTAAAAAATGCGGATGTGGTGGAATTGGTAGACACGCCACCTTGAGGGGGTGGTGCTTTAGGGCATGGGGGTTCAAGTCCCCCCATCCGCACCAAATTTAGAAACCAGTAGCAGTGATGTTACTGGTTTTTTTGTATCTGTAATTTATTGTGATCGTTTTATGAGCGATGTGTGTTTATTGTTAAATAATTCTTCTATTTGTTAGAAAAAACTAGAAATATTACAAATTTAGCTCACACTTATAGATATCAAGCCGATAATAGATATAGACAATAAAATAAGGTAGCACAGTATGGCTTCAGGCTTCTCTTTTCAAAACCTAAGCATAACAAAAAAAATACATGCAATAACATGCATTGCGGTAGTGGCTTTCATAGTGATCGTATTGATAAACTATTTAGCTATGAATGATAATAAGGTTTCTCTCGATGAAATGAGTAACTCATCGTATAAGGTTGTAAAAATAACGTCGCAAAACGTAGGGCTTTTAGAAAAACTTGATGAACTTTATACCCAAGCGGTTACGTTTGGTGAGCAAGATCTTATAGTTAAAGCAGACGAGGTATATCAAACTTTAGAGTCTAATATTACCTTAATAACGCAACTTAATAACTCCTACATTAATAACGATATTATTAATGAGTTGTCAGATTATGAAAAAATATCCTCAAGTATTGCTACAGGTATGATTAACGGTACTGCTGATTTTAGTAAGATTCAGCAACAAGCGCAGCTTAAAACAAGTTTATATGGATCTGTCTTAGAAAGTTTTAAAGGCGCTCAACAAAAAGCGGATAATCGTTTTTTTGAACTGGTTGCCAACACTAAAGCGCGCTCTGATGAAGCATTAACTCTAATGTTAGCTGTATCCATTATTTCATTAATTTTATTATTGTTTATGGCTATTTGGATTGCTAAGAATATAGGTTCATCTGCGAGTGATGCAGCTAACAACCTTAGTTTATTAGCAAGCGGCAATGGTTCTTTAAGCACACAGCTATCTGTTAACTCAGAAGACGAAATTGGCCAAGTCTCTATTAATTTTAACGCATTTATTTCTTTACTAAGAGAAACAGTTCTTGAAGTTATTGCTGTATGTGAGCCTTTAATGGAAAACTCAACACGACTAGTTCAAGGTATGGAACAAGCTGAGCGTGCTACAACAAAGCAAACCACAGATGCTGAAATTGTTAAGCAATCTATGGAAGAAATGAAGCAGAGTGTTGGTGATATATCAGAATCTGCAGCTAACGCTTCTCACGCAGCTGAAACGGCCGAGAAAGAAGTTGAACAAAGTCGTACACAAGTACAGATGTCAGTTACCGCTTCTCGTACGCTCAGTGATGAAATTAATCGAGCTGCAGGGACTATTAATAAGCTTGCGGACGATACAAAAAATGTATCGCAGATTTTGAATGTAATTACGTCTATTGCAGATCAGACAAACTTACTTGCTCTTAATGCTGCTATTGAAGCTGCACGAGCAGGTGAACATGGAAGAGGCTTTGCTGTAGTGGCAGATGAGGTTCGTGAACTGGCTTCTCGCACTGCACATTCTACTAATGAAATACGTGAACTATTGGGATCATTAACGACTGCCGCAAATGAATCTGTTGCTGCTATGACTTCAGCACGTGATATGGCAACAGATAATGCTACAGCCGCAGAAAAAACAGGTATTTCAATAGAGAAAATCGCAGAGCAAATGTTAGAAATTAATGGTATGAATTCGCAAATAGCAGCAGCAACTGAAGAACAAACATCCGTTGCAGCTATGGTAGTAGATAATGTGTCAAATATGCATGTATCGTTCGAAGATACTATGGACTCACTACTTGCTGTACGCGACGTAGCCAAAAACCTACATTACCTATCTGATAACCTATTAGATGCAACCGCTAAGTTTAGAATCGAGTAAAGCTTAGTACTGAGCCAGTATAAAAATCTACCCTAGGGTTGATGCCAGTTAGTTAACCGCTGACTGGCTTTTTTGTTTGGATATCTGGTTTGACATACCTAGTATATGTCCACTCTCGCTTTATTAGTAATATGTGATGCTCTACTTTAGCTTACTATTGCTCTATTTATTTAGGGATGCTCCCTGAGTTCTCAATAAACATAGTCTGAATTAAGTTAATAATATTAATTGCACACGTCGTAACACTCAGTTGACAGAAGTCTTCTGAATTGGGTGCGTAGCTATTGGCTAGAGAAAGTGTTGTAGTGGGTTGCAAAAAAAAGGCCTCTGAATAAATTCAGAAGCCTTCATAAAGGAACCCGAAGGCCGGTTTATCGATTAGTTAAATATTTCTCAACCTATCTGTATTAACCTCTGGGTGGTTTTTTATATCAATTTCACTGCTAAAAGGTCGCAATAACTTTTACTTTATCGGTCACTTTAGCGCTATCAACATAGCCAATTGCATTTCCATTAGCTGCAACAAAATCAATAACAGCTTGGTCAGATGTTAGTTTTTCAGGCGGGGTACCTTTACCTGTAAATACAAGCTTTGACCAATATGCATTTAACTGACTGCTAGACTTACCCACTACTTTGTCGTTAAATTCATCAGCTACAGATGTACCGTCTTGATTTATAGGATTAACTTTATCGCCATTACTAAATGACTTACTTTTTCCCAGATAAATCTTTTTTATTGTGTCAGCATCTACAGAGCTAGCATTGCTTGGATTAATAATCACAGCAACTTCTGCAAATACATTAATTGAGCACAATGAAAGTGCACTTACTAAAATTAATTTTTTCATCATAAGCTCCAATTAAAAGACAAGATCTACACCAACAGCTACAACATCCGTCTCTGTATCAGTTATGTCATCTTCAAAACGACTAAAGTCGATCTTGAAAGCAGCTGAAGGATGAAAATCATAACGTGCACCAATTGTGTATACGTTACTTTGTGCACGAAGACCTTCAAGAGCACCATTTACAGCTGAATTTAAGGTTGGTATTGACTCAATGGTATTAAAACGTGATGAGTCATGTTTGTCATCATTATCTTCATAAGTAAAATGAACAATTACACTGTCAATACGGTAACCAACTGATGCGTAATACTGTGACTGTTCTGGTAGTATACTGTCTTCAACCTCAAATTGCGTATATTCGGCATCAAACAAAAAGTTTTCATAATCAACAGAAAAACCAACGCCAACGAAGCTCGTTTTATCTTCTTCAGTGATTAGGTCATTCGCAGTATTAGTTAAGCCACTATCAGACAATACACTTACGAGACCAATTAGGCCGCTATCCTCTGATGAAATGCTAGTGTCGGCTACAATGTATGCAGCTCGCGCACTGAACCAGTCGTATGATAGACTCCAGTTTATACCGCCTAAATTATTTAATTCAGCAGGTAATTCTGTTCCAAATACGTCAATATCACCATCGAATGCACCATAAAAGCCTTGAAGCGTAGAATCCCAATCACCCAATTGAGAGCTGTAAACTACACTAACTCCTTCATAAGTTGAAAATGGGATACCGTATACTGATTTTGGCGGACGTACCCAGCGATAAGCATAACCTACATCCAAGAAATCAGAATACTTGTAAAAAGGAACACGCATTTTACCAGCGCTAAATTGCAGTTCATCGCTGTATTCATAAGTAACGTATGCCCATTCGAATGTAGCGTCAAAGTCATCCTCTCCACGCGCAATAATTTGAGCCGTAGCTGTTAGCTTTTCATGTAGGTCTGCAGATAATTGTAAAGCGAATTTACTCTCATTTTTAAAAGAGATATCGTCATCATAGCCGTACAAAGTACTGTCACTATCCAGACTTTTACCACCGACAATTGATGCAAAACCATTAATTCTTACCTCAGCACTAGCATAGCTAGATGCTAAAACTGCACATACAGCCACTGCTACAGATAGCTTTTTCATATGTTGTTCCTATTTGTTATTTAAATGTTGATTTCTTTATTAGTATAAGTGCATAACGAGTATTTATCTAATGAACAGAATGGTTTAAGGTTTTTATTTAATTTTTAGTCAATATTATTTTGTTTTTTAAATTAATCAGGTGCGAATGTTTGTGTTTAAAAATGTTTAGTCCTGTCTTCGGGTATAAAAATATGCCACCTGTAACTTATTTTTATAATTTTATCTGTAAGCCATCAGAGTTGTATTTACTGCTACATAAAGTTGCTATTACTTAACTCTATGTATTTCACACAAGTTACTTGGTTTAAATGTTTATATTTTATGTAAATATATAGTCGAAATTATTAATAAGTAAAGTTAGCTATAAGCAAATGGCAACTTTCTAAACGGAAGTTTTAGTATAGGATTAAATTTGTCTTAGCGAGGTTGTTCAAAGGAAATGGCGCGGATGAAGAAGCTAACTTGGTTTTTATTATGTTGCTTTGCAATGAATGCATACAGTTACGATGAAGTAAGTCTTTTGATAGGTTATATCTCGCTATTTAGTGTCTCCATTACACAAAATAATACTTTGCAGTTCTATCAGATGACCTCGTGAGTATAAAACTAGTGATTAATTGAAATTCACCTATGGAGAGTCAATGCATTCTGAAAGTGGTGGCCTTCGTTATCAGTAATTACTACTCTAGGGCCTGGCCCAGTATTTGCTGGAGATCTGAAAGTTTGTGGGCCGGGCCACTGCTTTATACAATAAGTAATATCAATACCTTGTAATTATTTCAGGTATTAATAAATAGTAAGGAGAAAAGTATAATTTTTATTTGCAGTATTAAGTTCGAAAAAGTGGATTTTTGATATTGACTCGACATGAAAGGCACTTCCAGAGTGCTGTTTAAGAAAAGAAAGTTGCTGGTTGTATAGGGTATTTAAGTGGGTCCAACTTTGACTTTATGCTTTCAGTTGAAATAATAATTCAGAGTCAAAGTCGAGTAGATACAATAAGGTTTCAAATAAGCTCGCTTAACTATTGATCTTATTTAAGTTTTTTTGACACCAAAGTAATGCTTGTTGCTTATTTTTTACAGCAATTTTTTGGTAAACCTTGTGTAGGTGGACGCGAACAGTAGCTTCACTTATAAATAAAGTGTCGGCAATTGCACTTGAATGTAAGCCAGAAAATAATAAGTTTAATACTTTCATTTCCTTGCAGGTTAAGTTGTTTGATTGCAGAGTAGTTTGTTGTTCACTCGCTAGCATTTGCCTCATCCAATCATCGGTTACTGCACGAGGGAACCATAACTTTCCTTGTTCAATGGCTTCTAATCCTTGTTGAAGTAGTACTTCGTCAGTACCTTCGTAAAACAATCCTTTTAAATTTGGCCACTCTTTTAATGCTAGTACATCGCAGTCTTTTGGGACATCAAAAATTACCAGTCCTTGGTGACCATTTTTTAGCATGAATTGATTAATAAGTTCATAATTGGTAATGACGTTTAAAGCTTGATAATTAACAAGTAAAACGTTGAAGTCAGCTGCAACACAAAAAAGTGAAGTGTAATTTGGATTTGTGAAGCATTTGAGGCTTTTATCAGCTGTGTTTTCAATATTCATAATATTCTATCCATAGACTACATTTTAGTACTATATTCTTATTTTTAGTTAATTTCAATGATAGGGGAATGTGTTGTAGCTCTTTTTTTATACACTAAAGTACATGTGTAAAGTACGTTTTATGTGCTTTTTAAAATTGTATTTATGCGGTTTTTTGTTTTAAAACAGCTTTTTAGTGAGGTTGATATTAATGTTCTTTATTTATGATAATCCATCTAAAGCTAACAATGCCTAAATTGCTTTTATTCTTTATACATTTATTTAAATAATTTATACATTTCTTCACAATTCTGTCATATAATGCCCATCCAGAGGAAAGATGCATTACGCATCTTTTTTTATGCCTGAAATTTATACTCTTAAGTATAAATGCATAACTAAATCACACGGTATCCTTTGGAGAATATTTTGAAATTACGTAACCTCTCACAATTAAGTCTAGCAATTTTTGCTGCACTCACTACCTCTGTAAACGCCGAAGAAACTAAAACAACAGCTAAACAAGATGCTTTTGAAAAGATAGAAGTAACAGCTCGTAAACGTACAGAGAGCCTGTTTGAATCTCCAACCGCTATCACTTCAATTGGCGCTAACCTAATTGATAAAGCCAATATGAGTAACCTAGAAGATATTGGTAAATATGTTCCAAATTTAAATATTACCCGCTATGGCGTAGGCAATTCTGCGCATGCGTCTGTATTTATCCGTGGTATAGGTTTGCAAGATCACATAATAACTACCGATCCGGGTGTGGGTGTGTATCTTGATGGTGTGTACTTAGGTCGCCAAATGGGTTCTAACTTATCATTACCTAATGTTGAGCGTGTTGAAGTGCTTCGTGGCCCACAAGGTACTTTATATGGCCGTAATACATTAGGTGGCGCTGTAAATGTAATTACAAAGCAACCTGGTGATGAAGGTATTGTTACTACTACAGCTAAGCTGGGAAGTCGTGGACGTATTGCCGGTGATGTTTATTTTAATAACTCACTAACAGATGATGTAAGTATGTCTGCAAGTGCATCGTATAAAACACGTGATGGTGTGGGCGAAGCTGTTAATTTAGCAAACCCAGAAAAAGAAATTGGTGAAGAAGAAGAATTTAGTGGTCGTGTTGCACTTAAATGGCAAGCAAATACCGACTTAGCATTCACTTTTTCTTTAGATGGTGTTGATAACGAATCTGGCCAATCGCCTTATACTATTGAATTGACAGACCCACTAGACTCAAATGATGTGTTTAATGGCGACTTCCCATTATTGACTCAAGATTTAATTCCATCAGACCCTGATGATTTAGGCACAACTGTTGCGGGTATTGAATCTACCTCTTACTCAGGTTGGGGCACATCGTTTTCAGCCGACTGGGCAATTAACGATACTTATACCACTAAGTTTATCTCAAGCTACCGTACATCTGAGTATGAAGGTGGCCTAGATGATGATGCATCACCTTTAAACTTGTCTGAGTTTCCAGAGGAGGGCGGTGCTGATCAGTACTCATTTGAAGTTCAGCTAAATGCAACATTCGATAATATGGACTTTGTATCTGGTCTTTACTTTTTTAATGAAGATGGCTTTACACGTTCAGGCCCGTTTGTATTTAGCCCATTTAATACACCTAATGGCTTGTTGAATGATGGTGTAACAGAATCATTTGGCGGTTACGGCGAATTTGAAATTAACCAAGAAACTAATTCGTATGCAGCATATATAAATGCCAGCTACGATTTAACTGACGATTTAACGGTTGGTGGTGGCCTTCGTTATTCAAAAGATAAGAAAGATGCAAATGCTATATTCCCATCATTTCCAACTCGTAAATATGTAAGTGCAGATTTTGATGCAGTTACGTGGGATGTAAATGCATCTTATCAGCTTAGCAATAATATGAATGTTTATGGCCAGATTCAAAAAGGCTATCAAACAGGTGGTTTTCCACCGCGTCCATTTGGTGGACCAGATCAATTTGTATCGTTTGACGAAACAAAAGCGATTAACTACGAAATGGGCTTAAAAGGCCAAGTACACGAAAATGTATCTATGATGCTTGCGGTATTTGTGACTGATTACACCGATTTAGCATTGCCGTTTTCAGATCCAACAGCGGGTGGTGGCTTTGTAACAATTGTAGAAAATGCAGGTCAATCTAAAGCGCAAGGTATTGAGCTTGAAACAACCGTTGCTATTACCGATGACTTTACTATTCGTAGTGCAGTTGGTTATTTAGATTCTGAAATAACAGAAGTGGCTGAGGGTGTACAAGGCATAGGTAAAGGCGATTCACCAGCACTGACGCCACGCTGGACTGTCATGGTTGCACCTTCTTACTTTATGGATTTAGAGAGTGGCGCAACACTTGCGTTTAATGCTAATTATTCGTATCGCAGTGAAATGCAAGGTCAATCAGTTTACAACCAAAGTGAGACCATTGATTCTCGTGAACTAGTTGGTTTTAATATTTCGTACACTAATCCATATGGCGATATGGAAGTTACACTGTATGGTGAAAACGTTCTAAACGAAGTTTACGATGTTGGTCGCCTACAACAATCAGGTTTTGTTGGTGTAATGCGTAGTAATGACCGCAGTGAATTTGGTTTGAAACTCAAAAAAGATTTTGAGCTATAAACTAAAATCAAGTAAATAAAATTCAATGTAATTGAAGTTTATTTTTCATAATAAAGGCCGAATCATGCTGTGATTCGGCCTTTATATATTCAATAGTAAAATTATTATCCGCATAATTTAAATCCCTAATTTAAATTGCTGATTTAAAACAATCAACATAACCACTTTTAAGTATTTGTATCAGCTAAAATGCGCCTTTTTAGTTTGTGTAAAGGCTTGGTTGTTCGTTACAATGGCGCCACTTAATTGCCAAACGGACTCAGTGATGAAAATTCTTGCCGATCAAAATATGCCTTTAGTTGAGCAGTACTTTGCAGACTTTGGTGAGGTTGAGCGTTTTGATGGTCGTAAATTAACGCCTGAACAATTAATAAATGTAGATGTACTCCTTACTCGTTCAGTGACTAATGTTAATCATGAACTATTGGCACAAGCTAACAAGCTGAGCTTTGTGGGCACTGCCACAATTGGCATTGACCATATTGATACGCAATTACTACATGACAGAAATATTGCTTTTACCAGTGCTCCTGGTTGTAATGCCGTTGCTGTAGCTGAATATGTAATTAGTAGTTTATTTGCATTAAGCCAAGAAAATGCGCGCCCATTGTGTGGTCAAACAATTGGTATTGTAGGAATGGGTAACATTGGCACGTGTTTGTCGCAAAAATTAAAAGCATTAAATGTCGACTTACTGTTATGCGATCCAATTAAGCACGAACAGGGCTTACTACAAGAGCATGTAGCGCTTGATGAGTTATTAGCGCAATCAGATGTTGTTACTTTTCATGTTCCACTTATTAAAAGTGGCGAGCACAAAACGCTGCACATGATGAATAAAGAGCGATTAAAAGCACTTAAGCCAGGAACCACGCTAATTAATGCAAGCCGAGGCGACGTAATTGATAATCAAGCATTGCTTGAGGTAATGGAAGCTGGGGCTGATTTAGATATAGTACTTGATGTATGGGAAAAAGAGCCCAATATTCTAACTGAATTACTAGAGCATGTGCGTTATGCCAGTGTGCATATCGCAGGGCATACACTTGAGGGGAAAGCACGAGGTACACAAATGTTGTATCAAAAATTGTGTGACCTAAAAGGTGTAGAGGTGAGTAAATCGTTGGATGATTTTTTACCAATACCTGCTATTACACATGCAACTGTTACGCAAAGCCTTAGCGAGCAAGATATTGCCCGTTTGGTGCATTTAATTTATGACGTACGCCGCGATGACGGAATTTTACTTCGTCATTTAGAAGGTGAGGGCTTTGATAGTTTACGTAAAAACTATCCGGTAAGGCGAGAATTTAGCACCTTATTCCTACAAGGTGATAGCCCACAACTAGCAGCACTTAGTCAACTTGGCTTTAGCATAGCTAAATAATTATTTAACTAACGATGTTGTTTTAATGTCGTTTATAGAGGAAGAAATATGTCGCAAAAATATAACGTTGCCGTACTTGGCGCTACTGGTTTAGTAGGCCGTCAAATCATTGAAACGCTAGCAGATCGTAAGTTTCCTGTAGATCAGCTTTTTTTACTTGCGAGCAGCCGCAGCGCAGGTGAAGACATAAAGTTTCGTGGTGAGACCATTGAAGTACTTGACGTTGAAGGCTTTGATTTTAGCCAAGCGCATATAGGTTTGTTTTCTGCTGGTGGTAGTGTATCTGAAAAATATGCTCCTATTGCTGCTGATGCCGGCTGTATTGTAATCGATAATACATCGCACTTTAGAAATGATTTTGAAATCCCACTAGTGGTGCCAGAAGTTAATGCTTCAAGTCTAGCTGATTTTAGGAATCGTAATATTATTGCTAACCCTAACTGTTCAACTATTCAGATGATGTTAGCACTTAAACCAATTTATGATGCTTACGGAATAGACCGTATTAACGTATCTACTTACCAAGCTGTATCGGGCGCAGGTAAAGAAGCGGTTGATGAACTTGCAAAGCAAACAGCTAACTTGATGAATGCACGCCCTATGGATAATAAAGTATTTCCAAAGCAAATTGCATTTAACGTTATTCCTCAAATTGATAGCTTTGAGGATAATGGCTATACACGCGAAGAAATGAAAATGGTAAATGAAACTCATAAAATTTTGGGTGATACCACTATTGCAGTAAATCCTACATGTGTACGTGTTCCCGTGTTTTTTGGTCACTCAGAATCAATTAATATTGAAACGCGCATGCCTTATGACTTTGAACACGTTAAGCAACTTTTAAAAGACGCGCCTGGTGTCGAGCTAATTGATGATGAAGGTGATTACCCTACAGCAGTGTCTGACGCTAGTGGTAATGATACTGTTTATATAGGCCGATTACGTGCTGATATTTCTCATCCTCATGGATTAAACATGTGGGTTGTAAGTGATAACACTCGCAAAGGTGCTGCAACTAACAGTATTCAAATTGCAGAAGAGCTTATTGCTAATTACATGTAATAGTTAATAGCGCTGAACACATTTTAGAAGCGGTAAACATTATTTGTTTGCCGCTTTTTGTTTATAGAGCTTGTCAATTTTTTGCCGTTTATTTTTAAAAGTATAAAAACTGATTGATAACACTCAATAAATTAATATTTATAAAGATGTTTTAAGGCATTTATTTTCAAGGTGTTGCGATGGATATTAAGCCTTAACTGGTTTATAGTTTGTAATTGGAATAGAGCTTGCAATAAAAATAGATTGTAATAATAAATGCGGGTCAGTCATTTGGCTGATAACAGCAATAATCAACAATATTTATGCACTTAAGCTTTAAGTGTTTTGTTAATATTTAAATATTAAAGGATCAGCATGCGCGGTTTAGTTACACTTATTATATTAGCGTCTGCATTGATAGTAACGCCAGTTTACTCTCAAGACAGTACCCAATTAAAGGGGCCTAAAGGCGTTGACTATGGTGCGCAAGGGCGATCTATTGGGCCAATTAAACCAACAGACACACTTTGGCGTATAGCGGCTAAAGTGCGCCCAGATAACTCCGTCAGCATTTATCAAGTTATGCAGGCCTTGTATAACAAAAACCCCAACTCATTTTTAGAACAAAATCTTAATCATATTCAAAATGGTGCCTATTTAAAAATCCCTACTTTAGCCGAAATAAAAGGTGTAAATACACAGCTTGCAAAACAACGCTCAGAGCAAGATGATGCATTATGGGAAAAGAAAAAAAATGGCACACTTACGCAAAGCGAAATTATCTCAGCACAAACAAAAGTAACCCAAGCTCGTAAAGTCGACGTAGACGATGCCAAAAAAGAGATACAGAAAGAATTAAATGAAATAAAAACAGAGCAAAGTACTAAGCTGGTTGAGTTACAACAACAATTTAAAAATTCTGTAAGCAATGTAGAAGAAATTTTAGTTGAGAATAATAATCTTAAAAAACAATTATCAGGTATTTCAAACGAACTCGAAAACTTACGCTTACAGTTAGGACAAGACAGTGAAATTCAAAATCAATTAAAAGAACTAATTGTTAAGCAAAACGAGATTATTGCACAACAAAAAAAACAAGAAATAGTACCAAAAGAATCGTTTGATTTAAGCTCATTATTTTCAAATCCGATAGTGCTAGGTTTATTAATGTTTATTCCTGGGCTACTGATTATTTTTGCAATTGTTATGTTTTTACGCAAACGAGCAAGTAATCAAGAAGAGCCACAAAACGATGATGACTTTTTACCACAAACTCCAATTTACACTGGCGATGATGATTTAGGCCCAAGTTTAAATGACGATCCAATTGTACCCGACCCTTTAGATGACTTGAGTGTTCAACTTGATGATAATCTCGAAAATGATATGTTGCCTGATGATGATTTAGATGACGGCCTAGATGATTTTTCAGGTGGTGAAAATTTACTCGATCAGGATGAGCTTGAAAGTCTACTAAGTGATGACATTGTTTTTGATGATGAAAATACCGATGACGATGATGAACTCGATATTTTTATGCAGCAAGGGTTTGATCAACCTTCAGATGAAAACGCTGAAGATATTGATTTAGACTTATCTGATGACTCAATAAACAATGATGAAATTCTAACTAATGACGATTTAGATAGCTTGTTTGATGAAGACGATAGTCTACCTGAGTTTGATGCACCGCAAACAAGCGAAGCTTTAGAGGATGATAGCTTAGAGTCTCATGATGAAATGGCGGCTTTAAGTGAGGAGCTTGCAGATGATGATAATTTTGATATAGATGAATTATTAGATCAAACATCAACAGAATTAGATACCTCAAATAACACTTCAGCTGAACTTGATACAAGCGACGACTTTGATTTAGACGATATAGATAGCTTAATTGATGAAGCGAATGACCCAAAAAGTGATGTGGCAGATGACTCAATTGATGCAGAGTTACTCGACGAAGATGAACTTCTAGAAGAAAGCGACGATTTTGATTTAGATGACATAGATAGCTTAATTGATGAAGCAGCGGTTGACACTGCAGATGATTCATTAGTTGAGGAAAGCGACGATTTTGATTTAGATGACATAGATAGCTTAATTGATGAAGCAGAGGTTGACACTGCGGATGATTCATTAGTTGAGGAAAGCGACGATTTTGATTTAGATGACATAGATAGCTTAATTGATGAGGCTGCGGTTGATACTGCAAATGATTCATTAGTTGAGGAAAGTGACGACTTTGATTTAGACGACATAGATAACCTAATTGATGATGAACTAAAAAATTCAGATGTAAGAGATTCAGAAATTGATAATGCATTAGCAGACTCAGTTGAGGATTTAGCAGATGCTCAAGAAGAATTAAATGTTGATGATATTGAGTCGCTTGCTTCATCATTAAATGAAGAGCCTGAACTTACAGAAGAGCCTGAGCTTTACGATGAGCCTAAGCTTGAAGAAGAGCCAGAGCTTAACGATGAGCCTGAGTTTGCAGAAGAACCAGAGCTTGCAGAAGAGCCTGAGCTTGAAGAAGAACCAGAGCTTGAAGAAGAACCAGAGCTTGAAGAAGAGCCAGAGCTTTTAGAAGAACTTGAGCCTTTAGAAGAGCCTGAGCTTGAAGAAGAGCCAGAGCTTGAAGAAGAACCAGAACTTGTAGAAGAGCCAGAGCTTTTAGAAGAACTTGAGCCTTTAGAAGAGCCTGAGCTTGAAGAAGAGCCTGAGCTTGAAGAAGAACCAGAGCTTGAAGAAGAACCAGAACTTGAAGAAGAGCCAGAGCTTGCAGAAGAGCCTAAGCTTGAAGAAGAGCCTAAGCTTGAAGAAGAGCCTAAGCTTGAAGAAGAGCCAGAACTTATAGATGTAACGGTTGATGATTTTTCAGACACATCAGAGTCGCTTCTTGATCCTGAAGATGCACTTGAAGAATATACAGATGATACTTTAAAGAGCGTTGATGAGCTTTTAAGTGAGCTACAACAGGCCACTGATGACGACTATATAGAAACACCTGATTGGTCTTTAGATGAGCTTGATGATGATCTTGAAGAAATAGAAGTTGATCTTGGTGACGATCCGCTAGCGGGCGACGATGACTCAGATCTTACTGAAATTGAAGAGCAGCTTGATAGCGAGCTTGTAACGCCAAGTGAAGAGTTGGATGAATATCCTGAACTTGAATTAGACGATGATCAATCATTATTAGAGAATGAGCCTTCGTTTGAGCCGCAAGAGCTTAAAGGAGATGCATCGGGTGATGAAAATGCAGTAGCACTTAGTCAAACAGAGAAAGATCTCGCAAATGCGCTTATGGCAGATGGTGATTTAGATAGTTTAGAAGATGATTTTGATGATGAACTATTAATTGATAATGACTTCTCTGAATTAGAAACTGAAACGGAGATTGAAGATGAGTCGCTTGATGATGATTCTGTTGAACCACCAAGTATTGAAGATGACATCAAACCTCTTAACCTTGATGAAGTTCAAGAAACATTAGAAAGTGAGTTGCCATTTACCCCTGAAGAATTACAAGGGGATGATTTAGATGGTGAGGCACCGGGAGTCGCTTCCAGCCAAGCTGAGCAAGATTTAGCAAACGCACTTATGGCAGATGCTGATTTAGATAGTTTAGAAAATGATTTTGATGATGAGATTTTAATTGAAAATGATTTTTCTGAATTAGATGCTGAATTTGACGAAGATAGTTTAGAGCAAGCGCTAACTGATGAGTTATCAGACGAATCGCAAGAGCAAACAAATGCAGAGCGCGAAGCACAGTTAACAAGCTTAGATGACGTGGGTAGCACTGATATTAGCTCTGACGACGAACTTGATGAAGAGTTTATGTCGAATTTGACGCAAACTGATTTTGATTCATTACTTAGTGAGTTAGCAGAGCCTGAAGAGTTAAGTGTTGATGACAGCAGTGAATTTGATGTTGACTTTGACAGCTTGCTAAAAGAAGACTTAGAGACAGATGATTCATTAACTACAAAAGAATCACTTGTTGAAAGTAGTGATGTTGAGCAACTTGATAATGATGAATTTGTAGATATTGATTCATTATTAGAAGAAAGTGACGACGCTGAACTTGAACACGAACCTTACACCGACGTTAATATGGATGTCGGTTTGAGTGAGTTTGATGCATTACTTGCCGGTGATAACCCAACGGATGTTGATGCTGAAAGTGGTGGCTACTCAGCTAAACTTGATTTAGCGCGTGCTTATATTGAAATTGATGATTTTGATTCTGCGCTTAAAGTTATTGAGGATGTCATTAACAAAGGTCCTGAAGAAGTTCAAGAGGAAGCACTTAGCTTAAAAGCTAAACTAAAATAATTAAAATGTTTATAAGAACCCGTATCTAGCTTAGCTAAATACGGGTTTTTTTATGTGTATTGGTTTGATTACGACAGGTCTCCTTTTATTGCATCGTTAGATAGCATAAAATGCCTCGTTCATTAGCACAGTAGGTAAAACGGTAATTATGCGAGTAGCACTTGGAGTTGAATACAACGGCGCACGTTATAGTGGTTGGCAGCGTCAATCACATGTAAATAGCGTACAGCAAGAAGTAGAAAAAGCGTTGTCGCGTATTTGTAATCATCCTGTTGAAGTTATATGTGCAGGGCGTACAGATGCTGGTGTGCACGGTACAGGCCAAGTAATACACTTTGAAACGCAAGCCGATCGCGATATGGTCGCATTTACACTAGGTATGAATACTTTAATGCCTAAAGATATTGCTATTCGCTTTGCCCAACCGGTTGCTGATGACTTTCATGCCCGTTTTAGTGCTACAGCTCGTCGTTATCGCTATGTTATTTATAACTCCCCCCTACGAGGTGCGGTATTAAACGAGGGGGTTACGCATTTTCATCATCATCTTGATGAAACAAAGATGCAAGAGGCGTGTCAGTACTTAATAGGTAAACACGATTTCACCTCTTTTAGAGCGATACATTGCCAAGCGAATACACCGACAAGAACAATTCATCATCTGTCGGTACAGCGCCAAGGTACTTACGTTATTATTGATATTAAAGCGAATGCATTTTTACATCACATGGTACGTAATATCACAGGCAGCTTAATGGATGTTGGTTTACATAAACAACAACCTATATGGATAAAAGAGCTACTTGATTGTAAAGAACGCGCAAAGGCCAGTGCTACCGCTAAGGCTGCTGGTTTGTATTTAGTGGATGTTGACTACCCTGAGCAATTTAATATTCCTCAAACACCTCTAGGCCCTTTATTTTTGCCTGATATAGATGTGGTATAAGTACTTTTTATGAGCACTTTTAACTACTAAGACCAGTTTTTTATACCGCGTTAGTGTAATTCATGTTTTAATTGAAAAAATTTGTCTGCTAATTGCTATTAGCAGGCTCGCGACACAGAACAGTATTAAGAGAGTTGCAAATGAGTTGGCTAGAAAAAATCTTACCTAAAACGACAAAATCATCAGGTCGTAAAGAAATCCCAGAAGGTGTTTGGGCTAAGTGTACATCGTGTGATTCAATTTTATATAAAGCTGAATTAGAAAAGTCATTAAACGTATGTCCTAAGTGTGACCATCACATGCGTGTTAGTGGCCGTAAGCGCCTAGAGCACTTTTTAGATGAAGGTGATCGTCAAGAGCTTGGTACACAACATGAGCCTAAAGACATTCTTAAGTTTAAAGATTCTAAAAAGTACTCTGACCGTATCAGTGCAGCCCAAAAAGCAAGTGGTGAAAAAGATGCACTTGTAGCTATGAAAGGCCGATTAAAAGGTATTCCAGTGGCAGCGGTAGCATTTGAGTTCTCATTTATGGGTGGTTCAATGGCTTCTGTTGTTGGCGCTCGCTTTGTTGATGCTGTTGATCAATGTTTAGAGCATAACATGCCGCTTATTTGTTTTTCTGCATCAGGCGGAGCACGTATGCAAGAAGCGCTTATGTCGCTTATGCAAATGGCTAAAACAAGTGCTGCACTTGCAAAAATGACGGAAAAAGGTCTTCCATTTATTTCAGTAATGACCGACCCGACAATGGGTGGTGTATCTGCATCACTTGCTATGCTGGGTGATATTAACGTTGCTGAACCTAAAGCGTTAATTGGTTTTGCAGGTCCTCGTGTTATTGAGCAGACTGTTCGCGAAACATTACCTGAAGGTTTTCAGCGTAGTGAATTTTTGCTAGAACATGGTGCAATTGACATGATTATTGACCGCCGTGAAATGCGCGATACCCTTGCACGCATTTTAGCTAAATTTATGAACTTGCCTTCTACGGAACAAGAGCATAGAGTAGCGTAAATTTCAGCTTTACTGATTACACGCTATGACAAAAACAATTCCTAGCCAATCATCAAGCCTTGATGATTGGCTTTTTTATTTAGAAAGTGTTCACCCCGCTAACATTGCAATGGGCCTAGAACGAGTTGCTAATGTTGCCAACAATATTGGCCTTTTAAACACTCCAAGTAAAATTATTCTTATTGCCGGTACAAACGGTAAGGGCACCACTGCACGTTGCTTAGAGTCGCTATTGCTAGCGCAAGGTTTTAGCGTGGGTACTTACGCATCTCCTCATTTAATTCGTTATAACGAGCGTGTACGAGTTAATGGCGAAGAACTGGCAGACCAACTTCATATAGATGCTTTTCACCAGCTTGAGCAAGGCCGTAAAGACACTCCTTTGACTTATTTTGAATATGGTACTTTGGGTGCGTTGGCAATTTTTAAACGCTGTAAGGTCGATTATGTATTACTAGAGGTTGGTCTAGGCGGGCGCTTTGATGCTACAAATATAGTAACTCCCTTTGCAAGCGTGATCACCACTATCGATTTAGATCATAAAGAGTACCTAGGTGATACACGAGAGTTAGTGGCTTATGATAAAGCCGGTATTTTTCGTGAAAATACGCCTGCTATTATAGGGGATTTAAATATTCCTCACACAATGACTGATTACGGCAAAGAAATTAATGCCAATATGACGTTGTCGGGCAGTGACTTTATTTTCAAAGAGAATGCTGAGAGCTTTAATTGGCAATATAAAGAACATAATCTTGTAATAGATAAGCCAGCAATACCGTGTCAAAATGCAGCAACTGCGTTAACTGCGCTAAGTGTTTTAAGCTTATTACCTAGTGAGCAAGTCATACGAAATTGCCTCGCTAATTTAGTTGTAGAAGGGCGGTTTCAGCAGTTAAGCGCTGAGCCTTTAGTCTTTACCGATGTAGCACATAACCCTGAGTCGGCGCGTTATTTAGCCAATAAGTTATCAAGCTATAAAGATAAAGGCTTTAAAATTCATGCATTAGCCGCTATGCTTGCTGATAAAGATAAAGTGGGTGTACTTAAAGAAGTAAGTCACTTGGTCGATGAGTGGTCATTAGCGAGCTTAAGTGGTCCGCGAGGCGACACTGCAAGTAATTTACAAAATGCGCTGCAGGGTATATCTCATCATAATACTATCAATAGCTATGATAGTGTGGCACAGGCACTGAGTGTAATTTTACCAAAACAACAAAGTGATACTATGTTGATTGTATTTGGTTCATTTTTTACAGTGGCCGGCGCTATTAATTACTTTAAAAAATAGAGAGGATGTCGGTGAACTCAAGTTTTATTAATCGCTTAGTCGGAACAAGTATAGTAGTGATCGCAGCAATTGTGTTTATCCCTAATATACTCGATGGCGAAAAAGTGCATTATAAAGAGGGCTTTAAAGCGATACCTGATCGCCCTGAGTTCAAAACAATCGATCTTCAAGAGTCAATTGATGAAAACATGGCTAATGCTGAGCCACTAAAACAAGATGAAATTGAAGATATTCAAGCTGACGATGAAGCTTTTGAGCAGCAAAACGCTATGGATGAGAGTGACTACGCTGTAGAGAATAAAGTTGTTGAAGCGACTATTGAACCCAAAGCTACACCGATCACTAAGGCACCGGTTCAGGCTAAACCAAAACCTATTGCGCCTCGTAAAAGTGATGAAAACCTAACAAGTATGGCTTACGTTATTCAATTAGGTAGTTTTTCACATGTTGCAAATGTAAAAGCATTACAGGCTAAATTAAAAGTTGAAGGGTTTAAAACGTTTACTAAACCGATTAAAACCCCAAATGGGACGTTAACCAAGGTATTTGTTGGTCCTTCGCTTGATAAAAATGAATTACAAAAGCAGCTTCCCCAGCTGAAAGAGCTTACTAAATTAAATGGTAAAGTTACGCGATACGAAGTAACAAAATAATTAAAAAAAGGCTTGTATCACAAGCCTTTTTTTATTTATTTATATTTGTTTTTATCATTATCTTTATCTCACAATACCCATTCTATAATGTTAATTTTTTGTATTGACTACAGCCCAGTAATCTCCCGTTTAAACTTGCATACTAACGATGTTTGGGTATAGAATGCGCCCCAAATTAGCGACTAATTGGTTCTTATGATCTGGGTTGATTACGCCATTATTGGCATCATTGCATTGTCTACCATCATCGGTTTAATACGCGGCTTTGTAAAAGAAGCAATGTCATTAGCGGTATGGGCTGGCGCCTTTATCATCTCTAGCTTATTTTACCAATATTTAGCTTCCTTCCTAACAACCATTTCTGAACCCCTTTTAAGAAATGCTGCGGCCATAGCCATATTATTCTTTGCGACGCTACTGTTAGGCGGTTTACTAAACTATATTTTAGGTGAGCTTGTACATCGTACTGGTTTATCGGGTACCGACCGTGTCTTTGGCATAGTGTTTGGTGCTCTACGAGGCGTGTTGGTCGTGAGCGCGTTACTCTTCTTTCTTGATGCTTTTACTGGTGCACCCAATACGCACTGGTGGGGCAATTCTATTTTGATTCCAGAATTTGGCTTTGTTGTTGAATGGTTCTTTTCGTACCTAGAAAACAACTCGAGCTTTTTAAATTCAGTAAACCGTTAATCGGCGAGGATAAATTACATGTGTGGTATCGTTGGAATAGTCGGAACATCCCCTGTGAATCAGGCGATTTATGATGGCTTAACTGTTTTGCAGCACCGTGGTCAAGATGCCGCGGGTATCATTACCATTGAGAATAATACGTTTAGCTTGCGCAAAGCAAATGGCTTAGTGAAAGATGCCTTTCACACACGTCATATGAAACGACTACAAGGTACAATTGGTCTTGGCCATGTGCGCTATCCTACAGCAGGATCTTCAAGCTCATCTGAAGCACAGCCTTTTTATGTTAACTCACCGTTTGGTATAGCACTTGCCCATAATGGCAACCTTACTAATGCAGAAGCTTTAAAAGAGCAGTTATTCTCAGAAGCACGTCGTCACGTTAATACAACATCAGACTCTGAAATTTTACTTAATATCATGGCACATGAATTAAGCAAATCTGATAAGTTGCATTTAGACCCTGAAGATATTTTTACTGCGGTAACCGAAGTAAACAATAAAGTAAGCGGTGGTTATGCAACTATTGCTATGATTATCGGCCACGGCATTGTTGCTTTTCGCGACCCTAATGGTATTCGCCCACTTGTATTTGGTAAACGCGAAACCGAAAAAGGTACTGAGTACATGTTTGCCTCAGAAAGCGTTGCGTTGAAACCGGACGGTTTTGAGTTTGTACGTGATGTTGCCCCTGGTGAAGCTATATATGTTACAGAAGAAGGTGAATTCCATTCACTTAGTTGTGCTGATAAGGCATCTTACTCGCCGTGTATTTTTGAATTTGTTTATTTTGCTCGACCTGACTCAACAATAGACCGTATGTCTGTGTACGCAACACGGGTAAACATGGGGACTAAACTAGGCGAAAAAATTGCACGTGAATGGGCTGATAAAGATATTGATGTAGTTATCCCAATCCCAGAAACTTCATGTGATGTAGCACTGGAAATTGCACGTGTGCTTGATTTACCGTATCGCCAAGGTTTTGTTAAAAACCGTTATATTGGTCGTACATTTATCATGCCTGGCCAAGAGATGCGTAAAAAATCAGTGCGTCAAAAGCTAAACGCAATTGATCGCGAGTTTAAAGGTAAAAACGTATTATTAGTTGATGACTCAATTGTTCGTGGTACAACATCAGCACAAATTGTTGAAATGGCCCGAGAGTCTGGCGCTAAAAACGTTTACTTTGCATCAGCTGCACCTGAAATACGTTTCCCTAATGTGTACGGTATTGATATGCCTTCAGCAGCTGAGCTTATCGCTCACGGACGTGAAGTTGAAGATATTAATGCAAGTATTGGTTCTGACGGTTTAATCTTTCAATCGTTAAAAGATTTAATTGCTGCGGTTAGCCAAGAAAATCCTGAAATTACTAAGTTTGAAACTTCAGTATTTGATGGCCAATATATTACTGGCGATATTGATCAAAACTATTTAAATCGTATTGATAAGCTACGTAACGATTCAGCAAAAAGCACCCGAGAAAGTGCGATGTCTTCAGGTTTAGAAATACACAACCAAGACGAAAACGAAGCTGATTAATGATTAGTTAATAAAAAGTCGTTACACAAAAAAAAGGAGCTAATTAGCTCCTTTTTTGCGAAGGAAAGAAAGGGAACATTTCTATCAAACATGACTCTTTTTTTAGGTGAAATTTATTAAGTAAACATTGGGCTAACAATCCCATTTGTCCAAAGCATAGCTGTTACAGCTAAAATAATAACCAGTAATATTAATCCACACGTTACTACCGAGCTGGCGTAAATAAAGCCACGCTCTTCTGGGATATGCATAAGTATTGGTACGCCGGTGTAGAGTAAATAGACCGAGTAAGCCAGTGCAATAATTCCAATACACACTACAAACCAAAGTACAGGCCAAAAAGCGGCGAGTGCCGACATAAACACTGGTGTTGCAGTATATGCTGCAAGTTCAAGTGTTTGTGTAAATGTAGGTTTAGAGCCAAATGTAACCGCCATCCAATGGGCTAAATACGCCAATGCAAAAACACCCGCTATTAAAGCAAAATACATTGCACCTGCAATTAGCAGTGCACTATCGTGCGTTAAAAATACGGGATTGCCTGCACCTATACTCCATCCTAAATAAACAGATGAGTAGTAGCCCATTATTGAAGGAAATAAAGCAATCAGTAAAATATGCGACAAACTATAGGTTAAACTTTCATGGCGATTATCTATTGTTTGCCATTCTTCAAGTGGGTGAGCATAAATGCCCCAGAGGTGATTTAGTATCATAGTACTTACTCCATAAAAGGAACGTATTATTGTTTTGGTTGGTTTATTTTTATACAGTCTATGTACAGTTATGGTTCACTTATTTTACAAAGTCAAGTTAACTCGCTATTAACATTTAGACGCAAAACAGGGCTTTGATTTATCCCAAGCAAAATTTCGTGTTAAAATAACGGTCTATCAAATTTACTTAGTAATGAGCAGTCAACGTGCCACATAGCCAACTTTTAGAGCCGATTAATAACTTTTTATTGTGTACCACCCCAGAACAATGGGTAGAGCAAGCAATTAAAAAAGAAAACTTATCAGTCATTTTAATAGATCACTTAATTTGTGAATTAAAAGCAGCTCAAAGTGCGATGTTTTTAATACGTAAATACGCAGTAGATAAAGAGGGTAGTGATGCATTACTCGAGTGGCTAAAGCCATTTGAAACGCTTATTTACAAACGAGAAGGGAATTGGCGCGATCTGGCTGCTAAAAATAAGCTCACTAAATCAATAATTCCTAAATCGAGTTCTCCATACGGGCAAGGTCTAATCGATAAAATGGTTTTGCTGATAAAAGAAGAGCTGCATCACTTTTATCAAGTGCTCGAAATTATGGATGAGTACGGTGTTGAGTATCAAAGTATTACACCATGTCGTTACGCAAAAGGCATGCTCCGTCATGTTAAAACGTTCGAGCCCGATGCATTAGTCGATAAGCTAATAGTAGGCGCTTATATTGAGGCGCGTTCGTGTGAGCGTTTTGCAAAGCTTGCACCGCATGTTGACAAACGTTTAGGTGATTTTTATATTTCGTTGTTACGTTCAGAAGCGCGTCATTACCAAGATTATTTAACTTTAGCGCAAGAAATTGCTGATTTTGATATTACCGTTCGCGTAAACTTTTTTGGTGAAAAAGAAAAAGAGCTAATTTCTACAACCGATACTGATTTTAAATTTCACAGCGGTGTTCCAATAGCGCAAAGCTAATTTTCTTTTAAGAAATTAATATACTCTGCTATTTTCTGATTGCTGAAATTATGTTTTTTCATAATTTTAGCAATGCATCCATTTTTAGTTATTATATCAATTCCTCTATTAAATTTTTGTAAGTATTCTTTGGCTCTATAATTTGATTTAGAGACAACTAAATATAGTTTATGAGAAGCAAGATCTGGCGATAAGTACTCAATATTATTATCATCTGAATCTTCGGTTTTAGTGTGTTCAAGCCAATAATTTCCAACCTCTTTAGTACCCGCGACTAAATCAATACGCCCTTGTTGTAGTAAATATAAGCTTGTAGGAAGGCTTTTAGTGGACGTTATTGCAAGCTCCCTATTTCTAGCAAACTCTTGGCTTACAACGGCATTGTCTTCTGTGCCAATACTATAAGGTGTTAATGATTGAACTGTACCATCGAAATTAATAACACTCTCTTTTCGTTTGAAAACTCCTGAGTGAGCAACTGCAAGTGGACGAGAGTAGTAAAAAACTTCATTTCTTTTTAATGAATAAAAAGCACCTAAAATAGCAGTTTTTCTGTTTTTTTCTAATAGCTTTAAAGCGCGATCCCATGTCGTGAATTCTGGTTCGCTATTAATACCTTGCCTTTTAAGAGCTGATTCTGCTATTTCATATAGCCAGCCATTACTAGGTAGGTTTTCGCTAAAATAGGGAGGATAGTTTTCTGTAACAATTTGCCATGTTTGCTTGCTAAATACTTGTGTAGGAATGGCAATTACTACGATGAAAATTAACAGCTTAATCATTCAACCTCTCACTATTATTCATATATATAGATAAATAATAGTCAGAATTTTAAATTATGCGAAAGGCGTGCTAATTAATTCTTGTGATTGAGGGGTAACGACTAAATAAGAGCCTTGGGTATACCAGTCACCTAGCACTGTGCGAGTAAGTGTTTGTTCATTAACTTTATACGTATGAACATTAGGGCGGTGAGTATGACCATGAATCATATTCGTAACGTTATGTTTGGCAAAGGTGGCAAGTACAGCCTCATCGACAACGTCTAAAATTTCGATAGGTTTATCAGCTTGGCTTAACTTACTTTTTTCGCGGGCATTACGCGCTATTTTTTTACGATACCAAAGTGGCATTGCAAGCATCAATTTTGGCCACCACCAACCACGGCTCTTTTTACGAAAGTTTTGATATTCAGTGTCTTGAGTGCACATTTCGTCGCCATGTAAAATAACGGTAGGCGTGCCATATAAATCAATGACTGTTTGTTCATCGAGTAATGTCATTGCGGCCATGTCGGCATATTGCTTGCGCATAATGAAATCACGATTGCCATGTATAAAATAAACAGGTGTGCCACCATCATTAACGGCGCTTAAATGTTTTGCTACATCGGCACTCAGTGCAGTAATGTAGTCATCTCCAACCCATACTTCAAAAAAATCACCCAAAATATAAAGTGCATCTACATCTTTATTTAATATATGTGTATTTAAAAAGTCAAAAAATGCAGCGCTAATGTCGGGGCGGTTTTCGCTTAGGTGTAAATCTGCAATAAAGTAAGTTTGGCGAGTCATAGGTCAGTCTATTCTAGTTTTAAAAAAACGGGCATATACTAATAGTATACACCCGCTTATATACTCACATAATATGAGTAAACGTTACTAGTTAACAGTAACGCTTTCTATAATCACATCTTCAAGAGGTACGTCTTGGTGAAAACCAGTACTACCTGTTGCAACTGCTTTAATCTTATTTACTACGTCCATGCCTTCTACTACTTCAGCAAAAACACAATAACCCCAACCTTGCGATGTTTCGCTGCTGTGGTTTAAAAAGTCGTTGTTGTTCACGTTAATGAAAAACTGTGCTGTAGCTGAATGAGGATCAGGTGTACGTGCCATAGCTAAAGTGCCTACTTTATTAGACAGGCCATTATTAGCTTCATTCTGAATTGGGTCGTTTACTTCTTTTTGTTCCATACCTGGAACAAAACCACCGCCTTGAACCATAAAACCATCGATTACACGATGAAAGATAGTGCCGTTGAAAAAATCAGCATTTGCATACTCTAAAAAGTTTTTAACTGTGTTTGGAGCTTCTTGCTCAAACATTTTAATGGTGATGTCACCAAAATTAGTGTGTAGAACAACCATGTGTTTTCCTATATCCGGTTTAAATATTGGCGCTATTTTATCGTAGTTGGCTAAGATTAACAAAGTAGATGTTTGGTTTGTTATAAAGCGCTAGAGCAGGGGCTTTTCAAGTGGTAACATAACTGTTCAAGTAAATAGTCAAGGACTCAAAGTAAATGGTAAATATATACAACACACTCACGCGACAAAAAGAGCAATTTAAACCTATGGTCGAAGGGAAAATCGACATGTATGTGTGTGGTATCACCATTTATGATTACTGCCATATTGGACACGCTCGTACTTTTGTTGGTTTTGACGTTATTGTGCGCTACTTACGTCATATTGGTTACGATTTAAAATATGTACGTAACATTACAGATATCGACGATAAAATAATTAAGCGTGCGAACGAAAATGGTGAGTCAATAAACGACTTAACTGTGCGCATGACTAAAGCGATGCATGAAGATTTTGATAGCCTAAATATGCTACGCCCAGATATTGAACCAACAGTTACAAGCCATATGGATGAAATTATCGTTATGGTTAAGCGCTTGATTGAAAAAGGCCATGCCTATGTTGCAGCCGACGGCGATGTTTTGTTTGATGTATCAACGTTTGAGCAATACGGTGCACTTTCTCAGCAAGATTTAACTATGTTGCAATCAGGTTCTCGCGTTGAAGTGGCGCAAGATAAAGACGATCCACTTGATTTTGTGTTATGGAAAAAAGCAAAAGCAGGTGAACCATCATGGTCATCACCTTGGGGTGAAGGGCGTCCGGGTTGGCATATTGAATGTTCGGCAATGAGCTCAAAGCACTTAGGTGAGCATTTTGATATTCACGGTGGGGGGTCTGATTTACAGTTTCCACATCATGAAAACGAAATTGCACAATCGTGCTGTGCAAACAACGGCAAGTATGTAAATACATGGATTCATACTGGCATGGTTCAAGTAAACAAAGAAAAAATGTCTAAGTCGTTAGATAACTTCTTTACAGTGCGTGAAGTTTTAAAAGCATACGATCCTGAATCTGTTCGTTACTTTTTAATTTCAGGTCATTACCGCAGCCAACTAAATTACTCACAAGAAAATTTAGACCAAGCGCGTTCATCACTTGAGCGCATTTATACAGCGCTTCGTGATGTCGAACCGGTAGAGTGCGATTTAGAAGGTAATGAGTTTGTTGCTAAATTTAGAAAAGCAATGAATGACGACTTTAATACACCAGAAGCACTACCTGTGTTGTTCGAACTTGCTAAAGAATTAAACCGCGTAAAAGAAAGTGACGCAGTTCAAGCTGGGCAACTTGCGTTTATATTACGCAGTATTGGTAACGTTTTAGGGGTTGCTCAACAAGCACCGGAAGCCTTTTTACAAGGCGGGCAAGATGACGACGAAGTTGCGACAATTGAAGCATTAATTGTAAAACGTAATGAAGCACGTACGAGTAAAAACTGGGCTGCTGCTGATGAAGCACGTGATGCGCTTAATGCGTTAGGTGTAATACTTGAAGATTCAGCCGGTAAAACAACGTGGCGTAAAGCGTAAGCGTTTAAAGTAATACACGTTAAACAAAAAAAGGGTTGCCAAATGGCAACCCTTTTTAATTTTTTAACAGCTTAGCTGTGATATTTCTCACACGCTTCAAGTGTGTTTTCAATTAAGCTCGCGACCGTCATCGGGCCAACGCCACCTGGTACAGGTGTAATGAAATGCGCTTTTTGTTCAGCCACACTGTATTGAACATCACCGACTAATTTACCCGTGTCTAAACGGTTAATGCCTACATCGATGACTATAGCGCCTTCTTTTATCCAATCTCCAGGTATAAATTCAGGTTTACCTACAGCCACAACTAATAAGTCAGCGCGGCGAACATGCGTTTCTAAGTCTTGAGTAAACTTATGGCATACTGTGGTAGTACAACCCGCTAATAAAAGCTCTAACGACATTGGACGACCAACAATATTTGACGCGCCAACGACAACTGCATGCATCCCTTTATAACGTACACCCGTTGAATCAAGTAATGTAATAATACCTTTAGGGGTACATGGGCGAAGGGCAGGCATACGCTGTGCTAATCGACCAATGTTATATGGATGAAATCCATCAACATCTTTATGTGGGGTAATGCGTTCTAAAATCTTTTCAGCATCAAGACCTTTTGGCAGTGGTAACTGCACTAAAATTCCATCAACTTCGGCATCATTATTTAGCTCGTCAATTAAATCTAAAAGAGTTTGCTCTTGCGTGTCTGCTGGTAAATCAAATGATTTGGAGATAAAACCTACTTCTTCACAGGCTTTACGTTTTGAACCAACATAAACTTGGCTTGCTGGATCAAGTCCTACAAGTACTACTGCAAGTCCTGGTGCACGTAAACCATTTGCTACACGTTCACTTACGCGTTCTGCTACAGCGCTACGTACTTGTTTTGCGATTGCCTTACCATCAATGATGTTTGCCGTCATGGGTGACCTTTAATTGGGGTTAATTAACTAGATACCGATACTCTAAAAACGAATGCATAATAAAATAGGGGTAAAAATGCTAATAAAGAAAACATACTCTTTATTTAACTCGTTTTATAATGTGCCTACTATTTTCGCAGAAAAGCATAGCAGCGCCAAGTTGCTTTTAATGTATATAACATTTGAGTTATTAAATAGTTTAAATTTCAGCCTACTATTGTAATATTTAACCATTGTGCACTAAAAATGAGCACTTGATTGGTTTTATTAAAAAAACGTTTGACCTAACCCCGTCAAATCACTATTATGCACCCCGTTGTCAACGAGGTCACTCGCTAACAATAATAAGTTTCGGCGATTAGCGCAGTTTGGTAGCGCACTTGGTTTGGGTCCAAGGGGTCGCAGGTTCAAATCCTGCATCGCCGACCATTTTTATAATTTATTATAATCGAATAGCTTATTGGTAAACTATGAAGTTTTCGATGCGCCCATAGCTCAGCTGGATAGAGCAACGCCCTTCTAAGGCGTGGGTCGAAGGTTCGAATCCTTCTGGGTGCACCATTTGAAAACATGTAAATATAGCGGTGATTGTAGCTCAGTTGGTAGAGCCCCGGATTGTGATTCCGGTTGTCGTGGGTTCGAGCCCCATCAGTCACCCCATTTACAACGAATATCGGCGATTAGCGCAGTTTGGTAGCGCACTTGGTTTGGGTCCAAGGGGTCGCAGGTTCAAATCCTGCATCGCCGACCATTTTCTTAAAATGGTCTTAAACTCTCAGTTTAAGTGTTCAGTATGAAAAAAGAAGTTAACTCTTCAATGTCGGCGATTAGCGCAGTTTGGTAGCGCACTTGGTTTGGGTCCAAGGGGTCGCAGGTTCAAATCCTGCATCGCCGACCATTTTCTTATCTAATAAGAATAATAAATAAATTCCTCTAAGTTATAAATCTAAATCTGTTAGCCTATAATTCTATTAAATAATTTCTACTTTAATCCATTCAATGCCTAGTTAGCCTGTTTTTTATTCAGTTAGTCTCTATAGTCCCTTATCTAGTCCAAATAATTGCCCCCTATACTCGACTATCATAAATATTAGGTTATAATGCCGCGTCTATTGTTTAACATAGTGCCCGAAGGGCAAAGCAGCAATGGTATCTCATGGTAGCGACGGATGCTTTTAAGTGTGGAAAACCGCTTAAACTTTATCAAGACTCATGCAGATCACTTTGTTTGTAAAGGAAGGCGAACAGTCGCCAAAATTGAATATTGAGGTAAATCATGCAAGTTTCTGTTGAGACGACCCAAGGCCTTGAGCGCCGTATAACTATCACCGTTCCTTCAGAGAACGTTGAGACCGAAGTAAAAAAACGCCTACAACAACTGTCAAAAACACAGCGTATAGATGGTTTCCGTGCTGGTAAAGTTCCAGTATCTGTAATTAACAAGCGTTTTGGCCCTGCAGTTCGTCAAGAAGTTGCTGGCGAAGTAATGCAACGTAATTACATTGAAGCAATCGTTTCTGAAAAAATCAATCCAGCTGGCGCGCCTACATTCGCACCTAAATCACTTGAAGCAGGTAAAGATTTAGAATTCTCAGCAACGTTTGAAGTTTACCCTGAAGTTGAAGTTCAAGGTTTAGATAAAATTACTGTTGAGAAACCAGCGGTAACAGTGACTGACGAAGATTTAGCTAACATGCTAGAAACACTTCGTAAGCAACACGCAGCGTGGGCTGATGTTGATGCAGCTGCTGGCGAAAACGACCGTGTAACAGTTGATTTCGTAGGTACTATCGACGGTGAAGTATTTGAAGGCGGCAAAGCTGAAGACTTCCCATTAGAACTTGGCCAAGGTCGTATGATCCCAGGTTTTGAAGATAACATCGTAGGTAAAAAAGCAGGCGAAGAAGTAGTTGCTGATGTAACTTTCCCTGATGATTACCACGCTGAAAACTTAAAAGGTAAAGCGGCTCAATTCACTATCACAGTGAAAAAAGTTGAAGCGCAAGAATTACCAGAATTAAGCGAAGAGTTTGCAACTAAATTCGGTGTTACCGAAGGCGGCGTAGACGCGCTTAAAGAAGAAGTTAAAAAGAACATGACACGTGAGCTAGACCAAGCGGTTAAAGCAAGCGTTAAAGACCAAGCAATCAAAGGTCTTTTAGCTAACAACGAAATCGAAGTGCCTAAAGCACTTGTTGATCAAGAAGTTGATGCTCTACGTCAGCAAGCAGCTCAACGTTTTGGCGGCGACGCTCAAAACATGCCAGAGCTTCCAGCTGAATTGTTCCACGAGCAAGCTGTAACACGTGTTAAAACTGGCCTTTTATTAGGTGAAGTGATTAAAGCTAACGAGATTAAAGTTGATGACGCTAAAGTTGAAGCATTAATCGCAACGGTAGCTTCTGCATACGAAGATCCAACTGAAGTAGTAGAATACTACAAAGGTAATGATCAACTTATGCAGCAAATGCGTAATGTAGCAATGGAAGAGCAAGCTGTTGAAGCTATTTTAGCTAAAGCAGTTGTTACTGATGTTGAAAAAGCATTTGATGACATCATGAATCCACAGCAAGGTGCTTAATAAGTCATTGACTTAAGCTCTCGCTAACGATTAAATGGCTCGTGCTACTCTGTTTATACAGCGTGCCCGGGCCATTTTAGTTTTTGGCTCTAAATTTGCGAAAAACGATAACTATGCTTCCTTATAATAAGGATAAGTATAAGCGCATAAGGAATTAAATAAGTATGAATACTGGTATTACAGATCCCCTAAATGCATTGGTCCCAATGGTTGTTGAACAAACACCGAAAGGCGAGCGCTCGTATGATATTTATTCGAGATTATTAAAAGAGCGTATTATCTTTTTAACAGGTCAAGTTGAAGACAACATGGCAAATCTGATTTTAGCGCAAATGCTATTTTTAGAATCAGAAAATCCTGATAAAGATATCTTTTTATACATCAACTCACCAGGTGGTTCAGTAACTGCGGGTATGGCTATTTACGACACAATGAACTTCATCAAACCAGATGTAAGTACAATATGTGTAGGTCAAGCTGCAAGCATGGGTGCTTTTTTACTTACTGCTGGCGCTAAAGGTAAGCGTTTTTGCCTACCAAACTCACGTGTGATGATTCACCAACCATTAGGTGGTTTCCAAGGTCAAGCATCTGACTTTGAAATACATGCTAAAGAAATTCTGTCTATTAAAGATAAGCTTAACCGCTTAATGGCTGAGCATACAGGCCAACCATTAGATATTATCTCTAAAGACACAGATCGTGATAACTTTATGAGTGCCACGCAAGCTGTAGATTACGGCTTGGTAGACTCTGTGTTTACAAATCGCGACAAAAAGTAAGCGCTTGGCGAGCAGGATTGCCTGTTTGCCACTTTGAGTTACTATGCGAAAACCAATAAATTTTGGTATAGTTAAAGCGTATTGAAATAGCCGCCAACAGTTTTGGTGGCCAACGTAATAAAATGAGGTAGCTGAATGTCTGACACTCCTACAGACGGCGACAAAAGTAATAAATTGTTATACTGCTCTTTTTGTGGCAAAAGCCAACATGAAGTGCGTAAATTAATTGCAGGCCCTTCAGTATACGTTTGTGATGAATGTGTAGAGTTGTGTAACGATATTATCAGGGAAGAGATCAAAGACATTGCTCCTAAGCATGATACGTCTGACAAACTACCTGTACCAAAAGAAATTCGTAAACACTTAGACGATTATGTTATTGGTCAAGATCATGCTAAAAAAGTATTGTCTGTTGCCGTTTATAACCATTATAAACGCCTACGTAACCAATCGACTAAGCAAGACATTGAATTAAGTAAAAGTAATATTTTGCTTATCGGCCCAACAGGTAGTGGTAAAACATTACTTGCAGAAACATTAGCGCGTCTACTTGATGTGCCGTTTACTATGGCCGATGCCACTACATTAACCGAAGCAGGTTATGTAGGTGAAGATGTTGAAAACATCATTCAAAAGCTTTTACAAAAATGCGATTACGATGTTGAAAAAGCGCAACGTGGCATTGTTTACATTGATGAAATTGACAAAATTTCTCGTAAATCAGATAACCCGTCAATTACACGTGATGTATCGGGTGAGGGCGTTCAACAGGCGCTACTTAAATTGATTGAAGGCACCGTTGCTTCTGTTCCACCGCAAGGTGGTCGTAAACATCCACAACAAGAGTTTTTACAAGTAGATACGTCTAAAATCTTGTTTATTTGTGGTGGTGCATTTTCAGGCCTAGATAAAGTAATTGAGCAACGTAGCCATAAAAATACCGGTATCGGTTTTGGCGTTAGCGTAAAAGAATCTGCGGCGAGTCGTTCTTTAAGTGAAACTTTTAAAGACGTAGAACCAGAAGATTTAGTTAAATACGGCTTAATTCCTGAGTTTATAGGTCGTTTGCCAGTAGTTGCTACGTTAACAGAACTTGACGAAGCTGCTCTTGTGCAAATATTGAGTGAACCTAAAAACGCGATTACTAAACAGTTCTCAGTATTGTTTGGCATGGAAGACGTTGAACTTGAGTTTCGCGATGATGCCTTAGCTGCAATTGCCCACAAAGCAATGGAGCGTAAAACAGGTGCACGTGGTCTTCGTTCAATCGTTGAAGGTGTGTTACTTGATACTATGTACGAACTTCCTTCAATGGATGACGTAAGCAAAGTGGTTATTGATGAAACCGTTATTAAAGGTGAGTCAGACCCAATCTTGATTTATGAAAATAATAAACAAGATAAAGCTGCATCAGAATAGTTTTTAAGCTATTTGAATGAAAAAAGGAGCCTTAGGCTCCTTTTTTTATAATTAATTTAATCGAGTATGGGAAAATTGTTGAACTTTAATTAGGTTATCCCCATATACTTGAGTAATCTTTAAAATAAATGAAGTGCGAAGAGAAACTATAATGACGCTTGAGAGAACCGACCGAGTCGAAATCCCAGTCCTTGCACTGCGCGATGTTGTGGTATACCCGCACATGGTGATCCCGCTTTTTGTTGGCCGTGAAAAATCAATAAAATGCCTAGAAGCGGCAATGGACAAAGACAAACAAATTTTCTTGGTTGCACAAAAAGATGCAACTGTAGATGAACCAGAGCAAGATGATATTTATCGTATCGGTACTATTGCCACTGTACTTCAGTTATTAAAATTACCAGACGGTACAGTTAAAGTTTTAGTTGAAGGTACACAGCGCGCACAAATTGAAGAATTTGTAGATAACGATGACTTTTTTGTTGCTAATGCTCAATTTATTGAATCTGATTCGGTAGACGAGAAAGAACAAGATATTTTTATTCGTAGCGCAATTAGCCAGTTTGAAGGCTATGTAAAGCTAAACAAAAAAATTCCACCTGAAGTACTAACTTCAGTTTCAGGTATTGATGAGCCAGCACGCCTTGCCGATACAATGGCAGCCCATATGCCGCTTAAAGTACCTGAAAAGCAAAAAGTGCTAGAAATTTCAAGCGTTACAGAACGTCTTGAATATTTAATGGCATTAATGGAAGGCGAAATAGACTTACTGCAAGTTGAGAAGAAAATTCGTACCCGCGTTAAAAAGCAGATGGAAAAGTCTCAGCGCGAGTATTACCTCAATGAGCAAATGAAAGCCATTCAAAAAGAGCTGGGTGAGCTTGATGATGTACCTGATGAATTTGAAGCACTTAAAAAGCGCATTGAAGAATCGGGTATGCCAACAGAAGCACAAGACAAAGCGACGACAGAGCTTAATAAGCTTAAGATGATGTCGCCAATGTCTGCAGAGGCAACTGTAGTGCGTTCATACATTGACACATTAATTAATGTGCCATGGAAAAAACGCTCTAAAGTGAAAAAAGATTTAGCGGGCGCGCAAAAAATTCTTGATAGCGATCACCATGGCTTAGATAAAGTAAAAGAACGCATTATCGAGTACCTCGCGGTACAACAGCGTACTAATAAGCTTAAAGGGCCAATTTTATGTTTAGTTGGGCCACCAGGTGTTGGTAAAACATCGCTAGGGCAATCTATCGCGCGTTCAACTGGTCGTAAGTATGTGCGTATGGCATTAGGCGGCGTACGTGATGAAGCTGAAATTCGTGGTCATCGCCGTACATATATCGGTTCAATGCCAGGTAAGTTAATTCAAAACATGACAAAAGTGGGCGTTAAAAATCCATTATTCTTGTTAGATGAAATTGATAAAATGTCAGCTGACATGCGTGGAGACCCAGCATCAGCTCTATTAGAAGTGCTTGATCCAGAGCAAAATAGCCATTTTGCTGATCATTATCTTGAAGTAGATTACGATTTATCTGATGTTATGTTTGTAGCAACATCAAACAGCTTTAACATTCCTGGCCCATTACTGGACCGTATGGAAGTTATCCGCTTATCGGGTTACACCGAAGATGAAAAGTTAAACATTGCAAAAGAGCACTTAATTACTAAACAAGTAAAACGTAACGGCTTAAAAGAGTCTGAAATTGAAATTGAGGATAGTGCAATTATTGGCATTATTCGTTACTACACACGTGAAGCGGGTGTACGTAACCTTGAGCGCGAAATTTCAAAACTATGCCGTAAAGCCGTTAAAAATATCTTACTTGAAAAAGACACTAAAACAGTGACTATCAATCAAGATAACCTAGAAGACTTTTTAGGTGTGCAACGCTTTGATTATGGTAAAGCTGAAGATGGCGACCGTATTGGTCAAGTTACAGGTTTAGCATGGACAGAAGTTGGCGGTGATTTGCTAACAATCGAATGTGCGGCTGTACCAGGTAAAGGTAAACTTACTTATACCGGTTCACTGGGCGATGTGATGCAAGAGTCGATTCAAGCGGCAATGACGGTAGTACGTAATCGCGCAGATACATTTCGTATTAATAGCGACTTTTACGAAAAACGTGATATTCACGTTCACGTACCAGAGGGCGCAACACCGAAAGATGGTCCTAGTGCGGGCGCAGCAATGGTAACAGGTCTTGTATCTAGCTTAACGGGTAACCCTGTACGAGCAGATGTTGCAATGACCGGTGAAATTACGCTACGTGGTGAAGTACTTCCTATTGGTGGCTTAAAAGAGAAATTATTGGCGGCGCATCGTGGTGGAATTAAAACAGTAATCATTCCAAAAATTAACGAACGTGACTTAAAAGAGATACCAGACAACGTGCTGGCAGGTCTTGATATTCACCCAGTTACTTGGATTGACGAGGTGTTAAAGCTTGCTTTAGTGCATCCTGTTGAGAGTTTTTCGGTCGAAACACCTAAAAACCAAGAAAAAAGCTAAAAAAAGTGCTTTTTAGGGCTTTTCAAATCTAAACGGTATGATAAGTTAAGCACTGGTTTTCAAGCCTAGCCCTTATGGGGCGTAGGCTTAAGAAAAATATAATCATGTGAGCATTAAATGTTTGCTCTACAATTTTCAAAAAAGTGATGTTAGTTTAAAAAACCATCGCTCTTGATAATAACAATGAAAGAGGATGATATTGTGAATAAATCTCAATTAATCGATCAAATCGCAGCTGATGCTGACATTTCTAAAGCGGCTGCAGGTCGTGCACTAGATTCATTCATCGAATCTGTATCTGGCGCGCTAAAAGAAGGCGACTCAGTTGCACTTGTTGGTTTTGGTACTTTCTCAGTACGTGACCGTGCTGCACGTTCAGGCCGTAACCCGCAAACTGGTGAAACAATCCAAATTGCTGCTGCAACTATTCCAGCTTTCAAAGCCGGTAAAGCGCTTAAAGACGCAGTAAACTAATCACTGTTTTAAACACATTAGTTATGGCGAGTGTAAAGTTACTGATTCACCACAACAGATGAATTAAGTAACTTTACCGCCAGTTACTTCAAGTGAAAAAGCGTATCTGGTAAGATACGCTTTTTTTACATGTGACAAGGTAAAATACCTTGATCAAAAAGAGATAAACAAATGCTTGAGAAAATCAGAGAAGGTTCGCAAGGACCTGTAGCCAAAATAATTTTAGGCGCGGTGATTTTATCTTTTGCCTTAGCAGGGATCGGTAGTTACTTAGGTCAAACCACAGAACAACCCGTTGCTGAAGTAAATGGAATTAAAATTAGTCAAACCGATTTTAACCGTGCTTACCAAAATGAACGTAGCCGTTTAGAGCAACAATTTGGTGAATATTTTACACAAATTGCCGCTGATCCAAATTACATGGCGCAAATTCGCCAAGGTGTAGTTGACCGCTTAGTACAACAAGAATTGCAATCACAGCTAGCGGCTGATTTAGGCCTTCGCGTAAGCGACGAAAGTGTACGTAAAACAATTTTAGAGCTACCGTACTTTCAAATTGGTGAAAAGTTTAATAACGATCGTTACTTACAAGTAATTCGTCAAATGAACTTTCAACCAGATGCTTTTCGTGAATACTTACGTAAAGATATGACACGTAGTCAGGTAGTATCTGCTGTTGCAGGTACAGACTTTGCCCTAGAGAGCGAGCTTAAAAGCGCAATTGCTCTGCAGCAGCAAACTCGTAGTATTGACTACTTAGTCATTAATAAAGAAGCGCTTGCCGCGGACGTAGAAGTATCAGAGCAAGAAGTATCTGATTACTATGAGCTAAACGCATCACAATTTTTATCTCCAGAGCTTATTTCAGTAAGTTATATTGAGCTTAAAGCAGCAGATATTAATGTTGAATCGGTAACCGAGGATGACGTTAAAGCGTATTACGAGCAAAACAAAGCGCAGTACATAGAACCTGAAAAACGTCGCGTATCACATATCTTAATTGATAACAGTGAAGACGATGATGCAGCAAAAGAAAAAGCCAATGCACTTCATGCACAACTAGAGCAAGGTGCAGACTTTGCTGAGTTAGCGCAATCATCATCTGACGATATCGTTAGTGGCGAAATGGGCGGCGACCTTGAATGGATTGAACGTGACGTAATGGACCCTGCATTTGAAGACGCGACTTTCGCACTGCAAAACAAAGGTGACATTTCTGAGGTTGTTGCTTCTGAGTTTGGTTATCACATAATTAAACTTACAGACATTCAACCACAACAAGTTAAAGCGTATGACGATGTTAAAGCTGACTTACGTGCTGAATTAGAACAAGCTGAAAAAGTTGATGCGTTTTACGAAAAGCAAACAGAAATGGGCGCACTTGCATTTGAAATTTCAGACCGCTTAGACGACGCTGCAGAAGTTGCTGAAGTGGAAGTTAAATCTACACCTCTTTTAGCACTTAATGCTCTACCAGAGCCTTTAAACAGCCCTGCAGTTGTAACAGCACTAACATCAGTTGATTTACTTGAAGATAAAGTAAACTCTGAAGTTATTGAGCTTGGTGAGGAGCATGCAATTATTGTTCGTATTAACGAGCATAAACCTGCTGCTACTAAAGCGCTGGATGAAGTAAGCGAGCAAATTAAAGCGCGTTTAGTTAATGAAAAATCATCTGAGCTTGCTAAAGAAAAAGCGCGTAGCTTATTTGCAGAAGTACAAGCAGGTAAGAGCTTAAACGATGTAGCAAACGAGCAAAGCTTGACGGTTCGTCAAGAAGCGCAGTTAACACGTCAAAGCTACACTGTTTCACCTGCTATTGTGACTCAAGCATTTAAAATGGCTCACCCAGCAGATTCTGCGGTAGTTGAGCTTGTTAATTTAAATAATGGTGATGCAGCAATTGTTGCGCTTAAGTCGGTAACAGATGCACAAGTTGCAGCTAATATTGACCCTCAAGCAAAACAAAGCATTACTATGGCGCAAGCTAATAAAAACTACATGGTATTTATTGAAGCGCTTAAAGCCAATGCTGAACTTAACTTACCAACGGCTACACAAACTGTTGAATAATTAATTTTAGCTCATAAAGAAAGGCGCTTTTAAAGCGCCTTTTTTATTGTCTTAAATAAAGTTGGTATATTACCAATTCGCTTAATTAAGTATTATTGCAGGTTGGTATTAATTACCTCTGGCAATAAACTCAATTCGATTGCCGCTAGGCTCTCTTATCATCATATGTTGGGTTGGGCCGTTACCTAAGTTTTCTGGTGCAAACTCTATAATAATATTATTTTGCATTTTTAAGTGTGTATGTAGCTCGCTTAACTTTTTGATACTTTCTACACTGAGTGCTAGATGGTGTAAGCCCACATTTTCTGCCCGATTAAACTCCACACGTTTTTCATCATTTTTTACGCGCCATAATGTAATGGTTATTTTATTGTTTGATAAAAAATAAGCGGGGTAGGTTGGATCACTTCCTAGCGTTTTAAAACCAAGTACATCAGTAAAAAACACTTTAGATGAGTCTAAATTAGAAACTGTTAAACCGAGGTGATCAACGCCGCCTACCCAGCTTTTAACTTCTTGTGATGTATTTGAAATAGCTGAAGCAGATAGTAGCAGTAGGGGAGAAAGACTAAGTAGTAACGTTTTTTTAAGCATAAGATTTCTTGTTAATTAAATGTAGTTAACAACAAGACCCACCTAAATGCGGTTACCTTACAAAAAAGGTATAAATTTATAAGCTGCTTTTAGCAGCTCAGTAATCGCTGCGTTACTTTTGATTGGGGGTTTTGGAAAACGTCTTCAGTAGGGCCGTATTCAACTACTTCGCCTTTATCGAGTACAACCACAAAATCACTGATGTGGCGCACTAGGCTTAAATGATGGGTGATCATCACATATGTAAGGCCTGTGTCGCGCTGCAGCTTAAGTAATAAATTCACTATTTGCGCGCGTATAGAAGGGTCTAAAGACGAAACGGCTTCATCAAGCACAATCACCTTAGGATCTAAAATTAATGCACGAGCAAACGCAACACGCTGTAGTTGCCCCACACTAAACATATGCGGGTAGTAGTGTTTATGATCGATTAACAAACCCACCTTTGAAAGCGTTGCATCAATCTTTTCAGTGCGTTCACTAGCATCAAGTTCAGTATTATATTGCAGGCAATCATCAAGCATTTCGCCAATGGTTAACCCCGGGTTGAGCGATGCAGCTGAATCTTGAAAAATCATACGAATATGGCGACATTGATTATCGCGTACGCCATTATCTTCGATAATATTATTCTCGAGCAAAATTTGCCCGCTATCAGCAGTATCAGCTCCAGAAAGTAGTTTTGCTAATGTACTTTTACCTGCACCTGTTTCACCAATTATGGCAATACTTTCGCCTTTACCGACACAAAACGAAATATTTTTAAGTACTTCAAACTTTTTACGTGAAAAAAGCCCAGCTCGCACATTGAATGTTTTTGATAGTGCTTGTACTTTTAGCAGCGGCTGCATTATTTCATGTCCTTAATTAACGGAAAGTGGCACGCATAACTATGACCATGATGCTTAGTAAGGGCTGGCGTTACCACGCAGGCTTTTTGTGCTTGCGGGCAACGCGGCCCGAGGCGACAGCCAATAGGTAAATGTTGCAGAGTAGGGATAGTCCCTTTAAGTGCATAAAAAGGTTCTTTATGCGCTAAACCTTGTTCGTAGTCTGGCAAGCTTTTTAATAATGCTTGAGTGTAAGGATGGCGAGGCTGTTTAAATATTTCATGGGTTGGGCCTGCTTCAACCATTTGCCCGCAATATAAAACATGAATGCCATGCGACCAATGTGCAATCTCTTCAAGCTCATGAGAGATCATTAAAATAGACATATTTTTAAGTTGGTTTAAGCTTTTTAATAACCTAAATACTTGTGCGCGAGTTGTGCTCTCAAGCGCTGTAGTTGGCTCATCAGCTATCAATAGCTTTGGAGTGCGGGCAATGGCCATTGCAATCATTACTTTTTGGCATACGCCTTCTGAGAGCTCGTGAGGGTAGCTACTTAGTACCGCTTCGTGGTTTTTAATACCCACTTTATGAATAAGCGCTTTTACTCTGTCTTTTCTCTCGCGGTTGCGTTTTAAAAAGAAACCTTTAGTTGCGACCTCTGGGAGTGTTTCAGCAATTTGATCAAATATTTTAGCGGTCGGATCAAGACAGCGACTTGGATCTTGATAAATCATCGCTATATCTTGGCTTACTATCTTACGGCGTTTTTCTGGGCTTAAACGCATTAAGTCTACGCCGCGCCAATGAATACGGTCGGCAGTAATGTCCCAGCGTTCGTTCAATACACCAATAATCGCTTTTGCTATTAGACTTTTACCAGAGCCAGACTCGCCTACAAGCGCATGTACTTCGCCCTCTTTTAAGCTAAAGCTCACTCTGTCTACGGCTCTAATTACAGTTTCAGAGGTACGTAGTTCAATTGTTAAGTTACGAACATCGAGTAATTGCATTTAATCAGCCTTACGTGCTTTTAGCACTTGTCGCAGGCCATCGCCTACTAAATTAGTAGATAACACGGCTAAAAATAACAGTACACCAGGTAGTGCTACAGTCCACGGTGCTAAATAAATGAGGCCTAGGTTTTCGGCTAATATTGCGCCCCATTCGGTCGTCGGTGGCTGAGCCCCTAATTTTAAAAATCCCAGTGCTGAAATATCTAATATAGCGGTAGAAAGCGCCATCGTGAATATAACCACAATGTGCTCATAAATATTAGGGAAAATACCGCGCGATATAATATGCCAATTAGACGCACCATCGAGTCTAAACGCAGTAATGTAGTCTTTACTTAATTCATCAACAATCAAGTTACGCACTGAGTGAATAAATTGCGGCAGTAGCGCTAAAATAATTGCCCATACCGTATTCATTAAACCCGGGCCGAGTATGGCGATTATTATTATTGCCAATAACAAAGAAGGAATAGAAAGCGTTATATCAAGTAAGTGATTTAAAAAGCTTGAACGCAGTCCTTTACTAATCCCTGCAAAAGTACCCACTAATACACCAAAAATAGTTGTGATTAGGGCGGCTACAACAGAGAGGCCAAATGTATACGTAGCACCATTCATTAAGCGCGAGAGTACATCACGGCCTAAATCATCGGTACCTAAAAGAAAGCGTACATCGCCCATTTCTCGCCACGATGGCGGAATAAGCAGTGCATCACTGTGTTGTTGGTTTACACCATACGGGGCTAAAAAAGGAGCGGTGGCGGCTAATAGTGCAAACGCCATAAATATCCATAAACCAACCAAAGCAGGGTGGTTATTTTTAAACTTTCGCCAAAATCGCGCCAGTGGCGATTTATTCGACTCTTCAGAAAATAAGTTAAACTTTGCCATGGGCCTGATTCCGCGAGAGTGGATCGAATAAAGTGTAAGTAAGCTCAGCTGTAATAGAAGCTAAAATAACAAATAAAGACACTGCCATTAACCCGCCTTGAATTGCAGGGAAGTCACGCTGATAAATACTATCGATTAACCATCGGCCAATACCCGGCCACGAAAAAATAACTTCGGTAATCATCGCAAGCGTTATTAGCGTACTAAATTGCAAACCAATTTGCTTAATTACCGGCAGTAATGCATTACGCAGTGCATGGTGCATGATAAGTTGGCGGCGGTTAAGGCCTTTTGCCCTAGCTGTTTTAATAAAGTTTTGATCCATTACTTTAAGCATAGACTCGCGAGTAAAGCGCACTAATACAGTGGTTGGATACATAGCCAGTACAATAGTCGGAAGTGTTAAATGGCGCAGCGCATCAACAAAGGCCATTCCTTTATATGGAAAGCCAGCCAGTGCAATATCAATTAAAATAAACCCAGTACTGGCGGGTATTTCGTAAAGGAGCCCCATTCTGCCCGACATAGGAAACCAGCCAAGCTTTAATGAAAAAACCATTATTAATAACAATGCGAGCCAAAATACAGGCATTGAATAACCCACCATAGTGGTGGAATTTATAAGCTTGTCGGGCCAACGTTTATGATACCCAGAGCCTAAAATGCCAGTCGGTACACCAATAACAACCGATACAATTAATGCGTATACGCTTAGCTCTAAAGTAGCCGGTAACAAATCAACAATATGGCTAAACACACTATTACCAGAGGCAAACGAAAGCCCCCAATCACCCTGAAATATTCGCCCTAAAAAGGCAATGTATTGCATAAAGTAATTGCTGTTATATAAATATTTGTCTTCAAGCTCACTATGCTGTGCAAAGTTACTACTTGGTATGCCACTTAAATTACTTAGCGGGTCACCGGGAAATAAATACGCCAGTGAAAACGTAAATACGCTGAGCATCAGTATCATAAAAAAGAACAAACCAAGGCGACGTAAAATATAATCTAAGATCATTATTTTTTCCTCGCATTGGCAAGCGAAATAGCGCCAAACGGGCCAAGTGTTATGCCTTCCACATCGGCGCTACTCGCTTGAAAGCGCAGGCCATGAGCAATAGGTAACAACGGCAGCTCTTGAATAATTAAGCTTTGTGCGTCTTCGTAGTATTTTTTACGTTTGTTTAAATCAGTGGTGTCTAGCGCTTGAGTGAGCAATAAGTCAAATTGGGGATTACACCAGTTTGCTGGGTTTTTACCACTAAAAGTAGCGGTGCAACTTAGCAGTGGGCTAAAAAAGTTATCAGGGTCGGGTGTATCTGCGGCCCAACCAAGTAATACACTGTCGTGCCTATGCTCGCCAATACGTTGAATAAACGTGTTCCACTCATATTCTACAATGCTTACATTAACGCCCACTTTGCGTAAATCACTCTGCATAAGCTCAGCCATTTTTCGCGCGTTAGGGTTATAAATACGACTCACAGGCATAGCCCATATCGTCATATCAAAGCCATCAGGTAAGCCAGCTTCAATTAGTAACTTTTTAGCAAGTTCTGGATCAAACGTAGGTATATCTTCTTGTGGCTCAAACGCCCAAGAGGTTGGCGGCAAAATAGATTGTGCGCGAGTACCGTTACCGTAATAAACCGCCTGCATTATTTTATCTACATCTATTGCATGTGCGAGTGCTTGGCGTACACGCAAGTCGTCAAACGGGGCACGTTCTGTATTAAACGCCCAATAACCTATGTTTAAGTTCGTTTCTTTTTCAACGTTTATATCATCACGTTGCGCTAAAATACTCAATTGCGCACTACTTGGATGAGCCGTTACATCGCACTCTTTAGTCAGCATTTTTGCTATACGCGTAGTGCCGTTAGGGGTTATGTCGTAAACCAATTGTTCAAGTGCAACGTCGTGCTTCCAATAAAGTGGATTACGGTAAAAGCGTACAAGGTGATCTCGGCGGTATTCTTTATAAATATATGGGCCAGTGCCAATAGGGTACTGATCAAATAAGTTTTCTTCGTTTTTTTTCTTAAGTTCCATGGCGTATTCTTCTGAAAGCACTACGGCAAAGTCGGTGGCCATATTAGCTAAAAAGCTGCTTTCAGGATTAAACAGTTCAAAACGCACTTGGTAGTCAGACACGCGCACAATTTTACGAATGAGTTGATCAATCCCCACACTTTGAAAATACGGGTAATTAGCATCGCCCACAAAGTGATATGGATTGTATACATCGAATAATCGGCTAAAGGTGAATATAACGTCGTCGGCGTTAAAATCCCGCGATGGGGTAAAATAAGAAGTTGTATGAAACTTTACATCTTTACGCAAGGTAAAGGTAACCGATTTACCATCTTTACTAATTTTCCAATCGGTTGCTAACTCACTTTGAAACTCTGCCGTAACAGGGTCAATGCTAATTAAACGGTCGTATAATTGGTTAGCAATTATATCAATAGTTGAACCGGTGGTCGTGACTTGCGGATTAAACGACACAGGGTTAGCTTCAGCGCAATAAACTAAGCCTTGGTTTTTTTCTTCTATGATTTCTTCTTTGCTATCAAGGCAACCAACTAAAGTGGTGGCAAGCAAAACAAGTAATAATTTATGCACCCGCATAACCTCTGACTATTGTTGATCCAACAAGTTGTATTTTTTAAGATAACCACGTAATTGATGATACGTTAAACCAAGTACTTCTGCAGTTTTCTTTTGATTAAATTGGCTATGTTCGAGCGCTTTATTAATCATGTTTATTTCAAAGTCGTTTGAGCGCTCTTTTAAGCTGCACGGAAATTGAATATCGACGGCTATATTACTGCTTGCTTGAGCAATCGGCGGCGCAACAACAATAGGCTCGGCATTAACAGTTTGAGCCGCTATAGGTGCTTTAATGCGCGCTTTTGGTCTAAATGGGCTATCGAATGGGTCTAAAATAATCTGGTGAACGGGGATATGTTCACTACCGTGACGATACAAACTGCGTTCAACCACATTTTTAAGTTCACGAATATTACCAGGCCAATCATAACTAAGCAGTGTTTCTGTTGCGCTTCGGGTAAAACCGCTAAAGAGTTCCCACTCTAAATCGCGCGCCATATTCATCGCAAACTGCTCAGCAAGAAGCATAATATCGTCTTGGCGTTCGCGCAGTGGCGGCAGGGTAATTACATCAAAGGCAAGGCGATCGAGTAAGTCACTTCTAAATTCACCTTGCTCAGCCAAATAAGGGAGGTCTTCGTTTGTAGCACACACTAAGCGTGTATCTACTTTTACAGTTTGTTTGCCGCCAACACGTTCAAACTCACCGTATTCTATAACGCGCAGCAATTTTTCTTGTACCATAGCTGAGGTATTAGCTAATTCATCTAAAAACAGTGTGCCACTGTTAGCGCGTTCAAAACGACCTTCGTGGCGTTTGCTTGCCCCCGTAAAAGCACCGCTTTCGTGGCCAAATAATTCACTTTCGAGTAGGTTCTCGTTAAGCGCTGCACAGTTAAGCTTTACGTAGTTTTGATCCCAGCGTTTTGATAAAAAGTGTAAGCGTGCTGCTATTAGCTCTTTACCTGTGCCGCGTTCACCAATAATAAGTACTGGTTTATCTAAATTAGCCAGTTGCGATACCTGATCTAATACAGACAGAAAGCTATCTGATTGGCCGAGTAAATTATCCTGTTGGCGATATTGGCTCATATTTCCTAACTCTTGGTCATTTTTACTAACTGTTAGTGTATTTCATAATTAGGGAGAACTAAAGAAATTTGTATATATAGTTTAACTTAATGAAAATAAAGTGTATTTTATCTTTTAAAAAGTTGGCAAGCATATTGATACTAGTTATAGCAGACTAACTAAGTTTTAATTACAGAGGTAAATGTTATGGGAATTTTTTCACGTTTTGCAGATATTGTTAATTCTAATATCAATGCCATTTTAGATAAAGCAGAAGACCCAGAAAAAATGGTTCGTCTGATTATTCAAGAAATGGAAGATACGCTTGTTGAAGTACGTTCTACATCAGCTAAAACATTGGCTGAGAAAAAAGAAATCGTACGCCGCTTAGATACGCTTAAAGCACAGGTAAGTGATTGGCAAGATAAAGCCGAACTGGCTTTAAGTAAAGACCGCGACGATTTAGCGCGCTCAGCCCTACTTGAAAAGCAAAAGTCGGCAGATGCCGTTGCTTCAGTCGCTAGTGAACTTGAACATGTAGAGTCTCATATTGAGAAATTACAGCAAGAAGTAACGACACTACAAGAAAAGCTAGCAGATGCGAAATCTCGTCAAAAGGCAATTATACTTCGCCAACGTTCGGCTGAGTCGCGCCTTGAAGTGAAAAAGACACTTGATAGCTCAAAAGTAGAAGACGCACTTAACCGCTTTGAACGTTACGAAACTAAAATTGATGGACTAGAATCTCAAATTGAGTCTTACGATTTAGGTAAAAAGACGTTAGCGGACGAAATTGCTAATCTACAAAAAAATGAAAAGATAGATGATGAGCTAGCCGAACTTAAAAAGAAGCTAGCTGATAAATAATTACATATAAAAATATATGGGGCCCATGTGCCCCAGCTTAAAAACATCAAAACGGATTGTCAGGAGAGGATTATGTTTGATCCAGAGATACTAGTTGCACCATTTATCTTGTTTATGATTTTTGTTGCTCCGCTGTGGCTAATTTTGCACTACCGTAGCAAAAAACAAGTAAGCCAAGGTTTAAGTGAACACGAGCATCGCCAATTACTTGAGCTTGCGCAAAAGGCAGAAAAAATGGCCGATCGATTAGAAACACTTGAAGCATTGCTTGATCAAGAGTCACCACAATGGAGACGCAAAGTATGAGTGCCAAACGCGAATTATTAAGAGACCCACAACGCGGTAAAATAGCCGGTGTATGTGCGGGATTAAGTGACTACTTTAATATGGAGTTATGGTTAGTTCGCATTATATTTGTTAGTGCGGTACTGCTAACGGGTGGCCCATTATTTGTGGTAGCGTATATTGCAGCCTGGTTCATTTTAGATAAAAAAGAGCCCGCAACAGCGCAAACAAAAAGCTCAACTAAACATGACGATCCGCTAGAAGTAAAATTTAAAGTATGGCAAAAGGGCGAGCCACCGCGCCGCGCATTGCAAGATTTAAAAGAGCGTTTAACGCGTGTAGATACTCGCCTTCAAGATATGGAGCGCCATGTAACTTCAAGCGAGTTTACGGTGAGCCGTGAAATTAACAAACTTTAAAGGATTTAATAGCACCTTATTTGCAGCGTGATAAATTACGGCAAATTAGGTGCAAGACACTTTATGAGCCAATCATTTGCAAAAAAGACCTTTAAAAGTATTAAAGGCAAAGCACAAAAAGCCCTTCATCGCAGTTTAGACCAACACGTAAAACTTGCCGTAACGGGCCTAAGTGGTAGTGGTAAAACAGCCTTTATTACCGCGCTTGTTAAACACTTAACAACGCAAGCAGACGATAAAAATTTACCTTTTTTTGATGTAATGCGCGAGCACCGCCATGTGGCCACTAAAGTTGTGCCGCAAGAAGCGTTAAAAGTCCCTACGTTTAATTATACGCGCGCACTAAATTCATTATTACCCAGCGATGGGATGCCTACATGGCCTGCATCAACTGAGCGGATTAATACGCTGCGCTTGGCAATAAAGTATCAGAGTAATGCTGGGCTGCGCGGCCACTTTTCGCCGCAATCAACGCTTTATTTAGATATTATTGACTACCCCGGTGAATGGCTCCTTGATTTACCTATGCTTGAGCAAAGCTATGCTCAATGGTGCGAGCAACAATACCCGTTATTAACTCAGCCTTCGCGCGTAAACACATCAAGTGATTTTTTAATGGCCGTTGAGCAACTTGACTTAAACGCTCCCGTTGATGAAAACGCACTTGCTCATATTGCTCAGCTTTATCAAAGCATGTTAGTAGGGCTTAAAAAAGACACCAAACTTGCCATGTTACAACCTGGGCGCATGCTAATGCCTGGCGACTTACAAGGCGCGCCATTGTTATTGTTTTTTCCGGTATCGGGTGAAGTAAATAGTGACGATGTCGTTGCGGGTTCTAATTTAGCGCATTTAATTAAGCGCTTTAACGCTTATATAAAAGAAGTTGTAAAACCATTTTATAATGAGCATTTTAGACACTTCGATCGCCAAATCGTACTTGTAGATGTACTTAGTGCATTAAACGAAGGGCACGAAACACTCCAAGAGCAAAGCAGTGTAATAAACCAATTACTCGCACACTTTAACTATGGCGAGTCGGGCTTTTTTAAACGTTTATTTAAGCCCAACATAGACAAAATATTATTTGCAGCTAATAAGTCAGATCATATAAGTGCTAAGCACCATAAAGATTTAGCACTGCTACTTGATTCGCTCGTGCATGAGCAAAGCAATCATTTAAAGTTTGATGGTGTAAAAATAGAAACCATGGCTATGTCGTCAATTACAGCAACGCAGCCGCGCCAAATTGCCGACAAAGGCCAAACGCTTGACTGCATTTACGGTAAACCATTACACGAGCCTGATTGGCTTACGTATTTACCGCCGCAACCTCCCTCGCGGATGCTTAATAAAAGTGAGTGGCCAGCACAGGGATTTGAGTTTTTATCGTTCTCTCCAATGCCGAGCCCCGATAAACAACTAAAACATATTCGATTAGATCATGTCATGCAGTACCTGCTAGGAGACAAATTAACATGAGTGAGTCAAACCAACCATTTCAAGCAGGGCGTCGCATAGATACGCAAAGCATTGAGCAAAACGAACCCGTTTTAGCACCTGCAAAAATTATTCAGCACGGACAAAGTGATTACGAAGAACTTGAAGATGAAGCACTAGAGCCAGAAATAGATCTAGAACCAGTGTACAAAAAGTCAAAGTGGCAAACGCTTAAAGGTGTTTTTGCTATTAGTTTTATAGTACTGGTGCTTTTAGAGTTTGCGTACTCGTTAGTATTTGCTTTCGAGCAGTCAATTATTTTAGGCAGCGTTTATTTAACAGCAGTTGTAAGTGGCGTGCTGCTAATAGGGCGCTTATTGTGGCGAGAGTACCGAATGCTGCGCAGTTTAAAGCGTAACCAATTGCACCGAGTTGAAGCCGACAGGCTTTTAAACAGCGAGCAAGTAGGCGGTGCATTACCTTGGCTCGAAAAGCTTAATAAACATCAGGAGCTTGATAACTTTGAAACCTTTAAAAACCAAGTAGCGACGCATCACAGCGACAAAGAAATAATGACGCTGTACGCCAATAGTTTATTAATAACCCAAGACACCAAAGCTAAAAAGCTTATAAATCGTTTTGCGACTGAATCTGCACTGCTAGTTGCCCTAAGCCCACTTGCGCTGGTGGATATGATGGCCGTGCTTTGGCGCGGTACTAAGTTAATAGAACAAATTGGTAAAATTTACGGCATTGGTTTTGGCTACGCGAGCCGTATAAAGTTATACCGTATGCTGATAAAACAAGTGATGTTTGTAGGCAGTGCTGAGCTTGTATCTGACCTTGCTGCAACTGCACTAAGTGCTGAGCTTTTAGGTAAGCTTTCGGGGCGGGCTGCGCAAGGTGTCAGTGCCGGTATTTTTACAGCGCGTATTGGTTACAAAGCAATGGAGCTTAGTCGCCCATTACCACGGCTTGAAAACAAACGCAGCTTGTTAAAAGGCACTGTGCAAAGCATCGCAGGTAAAATTATGAGCCGCAAAAAGGCGGAGTCAACACACTAGGGTCTGTTGAACTTTCTAGGTTAAATTTGCGGCAGTCTGTTTGGTATTTAGGCAAGGCAGAGCCTATGTAGTGTGGTTATTCCCCATAAATGGTTGATAACGTAGCATTAATGCCAAACAGGCGCTGCCCAAAGGTTCTTCCTAGGGGCTATTTACTCTTCGTTGCTCGGTTTTTACTTAGCCCACTAGGTTACAAACCTCGCGCCGCGATTAAATAACCCCTAGTTTGAACAAATTTTAATCCGCAAAGATCAACAGACCCTAGATTAGCAGTGGCAATATTTGTGTACAAACGTGCGCTGCACGGTTTTTACACAAATAGCCATCTGAGCATCCGGCATGCTTGCTGTTTGTAAGCGCATACGTTTTGATTGTTGAATCGCAAAAACATAATAATCAAAAAATGAGCCTACAATGAGCAAGCATCATATAAACACCCAGTGTATTCACGGACCACAAAAAGCAAACGACCCGCACGGCGCACTCACTTCTCCTTTGTATCAAACCTCTACCTTTCATTTTGAAAATGCCGCACAAGGTGCTGCGCGTTTTGCAGGCGACGAACCTGGCTATATTTATACGCGCTTAGGAAACCCTACAACCACAGAGCTTGAGCAAAAAGTTGCTCAACTAGAGAGCTGTGAAGCAGCTGCTGCAACCGCAACAGGTATGGGGGCTGTATCAGCCTCAGTACTGAGCTTTTTATCGCAGGGAGATCATCTTGTTGCCTCAAGTGCTTTGTATGGTTGTACCTTTGCGTTTTTCTCGCATATGTTGCCGCGCTGGGGAATCGAAGTCACTTTTGTTGATATGACCAACGAGGACGAACTACGCGCTGCCATCGAACTTAATTCAAAAATGATATTTGTAGAAACGCCAATTAATCCCACTATGGCAGTTATTGATTTGGCACTGATTGGCGCAGTTGCTAAAGAGCACAATTTAATTAGTGTGGTCGACAACACCTTTTTAACACCGCTACTGCAATCGCCTAAAAAATACGGTATCGACATTATAATGCACAGTGCGACCAAGTACTTAAACGGCCACGGAGACGTAGTTGCCGGTATTGTATGTGGATCGCTTGAGCACATAACACACATTAAAATGACCGTACTAAAAGACATTGGTGCAACTATAAGCCCGCACGATGCATGGCTAATTAATCGAGGCCTAAAAACACTCGCTATTAGAATAGAGCGCCATTGTCAAAGCGCACAAACAATAGCCGAATATCTAGAAGCGCACCCACAAGTAAGCACCGTATATTACCCGGGGCTTAAATCGCACCCAGGTTATAAGTTTATTGGTAATCAAATGAAAGCCGCTGGTGGTGTTATTGCGTTTGAAATAAAAGGCACGCTACAAGATGGCGCACAATTTATTGATAGTATGAAACTTTGTACACTTGCAGTAAGCCTTGGCGACGCTGAAACACTGATTCAGCATCCTGCATCTATGACTCACTCGCCTTATACGCCAGAGGAGCGAGCCGCCGCTGGAATAAGTGATGGGCTGATCAGACTCTCGGTTGGGCTTGAAGATGTTAACGACATTATTAGTGATTTAAACCAAGCTTTTACTAAAATTGGTTAGGTGTAATTAATTGTATACACATAAAAACAAGCTACAGGCCTTTATTTAAAGGTCCGTATTTTTAGTGTGCCACAGGTGTAATTTTAACTTTACGATTGGGGTGATCGCGCCAAATACTGATGTTAGCCTATCTATTAAACTTTTCTTCACTTTTGCATAGTATGGGGTCATTCGATATTCAATAGGTTTGAGTATCACACTGACACCGATTTAGGGCTCACACCCAAGAAGGTACTTATGGCTAAAGCAAGTAAATACACATCCAAAACACCAGACGAAAATGGTGTTATACACTGGAGTGATGAAGAAAATAAAATTTGGTCTGAGCTTGTAGCGCGCCAACTTGCATGCATTGAAGGCAAAGCCTGCAACGAGTACATGCAAGGGTTAAAAAAGATTAACCTGCCGCACGATCGTATTCCGCAGTTAAGCGAACTAAACGAAGTGTTACTAGCCACTACCGGTTGGCAAGTTGCACCAGTACCTGCGCTTATCGACTTTGATGAGTTTTTTAGATTACTGGCAAACAAGCAGTTTCCGGTAGCTACATTTATTCGTAGCCGCGAAGAATTTGACTACCTACAAGAGCCAGATATTTTTCATGAAATATTTGGCCATTGCGCCATGCTAACTAACCCTGACTTTGCCGAGTTTACGCATAAGTACGGGCAATTAGGTTACGCAGCGCAGAAAAAAGACCGTGTATACCTTGCGCGTATATACTGGTTTACAGTCGAATTTGGTTTAATGCAAACCGAAGACGGCCTGCGTATTTACGGCGGTGGTATTTTATCAAGCCCAGGTGAAACTCAGTACGTATACTCAAACACGCCAGAAATTAGCCCAATGAATGTGCTTGATGTACTGCGTACGCCGTACCGTATTGATATTATGCAACCACAGTACTACACCATAAATTCGATTCATGATCTGTTTGATATATCGCAAATGGATATTATGACTTTGGTTGAGCGAGCTAAAGAGCTTGGTTTGCACGACCCAAAATTTCCACCAAAAGAAAAATTAGCCAGTTAAATATTAATGCTAAAAAAGCTAAAAAGTAAGGATTTAGAATGTCTTCATTAAGTGCACAAAAATGCGAAGCCTGTCATGTAGATGCGCCAAAAGTATCTGACGAAGAGTTAGCACAATTAATTACTAAAATCCCAGACTGGGTACCAGAAGTACGCGACGGCATTATGCAGCTTGAGCGTGTTTATAAATTTAAAAACTTCAAACAGGCTATCGCGTTTACTAACAAAGTAGGCGACATGGCAGAAGACGAAGGCCATCACCCAGGTTTATTAACCGAGTGGGGCAAAGTAACGGTTACATGGTGGAGCCATTCAATTAAAGGCCTACACAAAAACGATTTTATTTGCGCAGCTAAAACAGACGACGTATTTAACGCACTGTAAAGAAAACTAATTGAGCAAACCAACAAAGGCACTTATTTTATAAGTGCTTTTTTGGTTTTGGGAGGTCATTGCTAACAATGAGCAGCAGCTCGGTATTGTTTTTATCGGCGTAGGTTGGGTTGAGTGAAACGAAACCCTATGGTTATCTGAAAGTTGCCTTTGAACTTAAAACTTTAGGCTTATATGGGTTAGTATCAACTCCTAACTCGTAGAGTTTTTTATTAAAAAATAAATTGTCTAACATATCATTAAAGACGGGGTCATTAGCTGCAAATTTACAACACGGTCCAAGTATAATTGTGTCAATTATATTTATTCGAAAACTTACTTCAAGATAGCTTTTAATAAAGCCATTAGAGTTTATGAATTTCACATCTTGAGGTGGTGGCAGTTTTTCAATGAAAGAAACTAACCTTACTTCACCTTCGTCTATAAAAGCCTCATTTTTACCTGTTGTTATAAATGCGATAAAGTTATCAAGAAAGTTACTTCTAGCCTCAAATTCAAATTGATCACTATCAAAAGTTGAGGCTAATTTTAATAAGTTTTGTGCTTCTGTGTTTAATTCTCCTTGTTTGTAAACGCAATTCCCAGCAATGCGGTAAGTATTATTTAGACAGTGTCGTAATGCTGATAAATTGATACTAAAACATATTCCTGTACCGTTATCTGCATATCCCCGCCACTGGCTTAAAGAATCTGGGTTTTTACTAAAGCTCATTATATGTATATAGTGATTTTCAATATGCTTTTTGAAAAACTTAATATTTTTAATGCCTTTATTAAACCCTTCATTTGAAATATTTAATTCTTTCATTAACTCAGGTTTTTGTTTTTCTAAATTTAAAAGAAGATTAATATTATGATCTATCTCTGTATAGTCATTCATTGCTCTTGCGTCGCCAAACCGAAAGGTTCTGCTATTCACAATAGAGATAAAAGCATCCAAAGATGTGTAGTGATAGACTAGCTCGTTACTTTCTTCAGTATCCATATGATCAACTCTCCATTTAATAATAGAAAACGTTCAGATAACAAAAAAAGCTCTAGACCCAAAGGGCTTAGAGCTTTTCTATATACAATTAAAGTTTAGCTAAAACACTTAACTTCAAAGTATCGTTGGGTTTCGTTTCACTCAACTTAACCGACTGTTACTCATCAATTGAGCGTAGTAGGGCGTTTATGCCTACTTTTTCACGTGTTTGCTTATCTACTTTTTTTACGATGATTGCAGCGTAAAGGCTGTGGGTGCCATCTTTTGACGGTAGTGCGCCTGGTACAACTACTGCGCCTGCTGGTACGCGGCCGTAGTGAATTTCGCCGGTTTCGCGGTCATAAATACGAGTGCTTTGGCTGATGTAAACGCCCATTGAAATTACTGCGCCTTCTTCAACAATTACGCCTTCAACAATTTCAGAACGTGCGCCAATAAAGCAGTTGTCCTCAATGATGGTTGGGTTAGCTTGTAGAGGCTCTAAAACGCCGCCTATGCCTACGCCACCTGATAAATGTACGTTCTTACCAATTTGTGCACATGAGCCTACAGTTGCCCATGTATCAACCATGGTGCCGTCGTCAACGTATGCGCCAATGTTTACGTACGATGGCATAAGTACGACGTTTTTACCTACAAAGCTGCCTTTACGCGCTACTGCGTTTGGCACTACGCGCATACCGCCTTGCTGAAATTGCTCTGGCGTATAGTCGCTAAATTTAAGTGGTACTTTGTCGTAAAACTGGTTTACGCCGTCGTTCATTGGCTGGTTGTCGCGAATACGAAACGACAGTAAGACTGCTTTTTTAAGCCACTGGTGTACAACCCATTCACCTGATATTTTTTCGGCAACGCGTGCTGCGCCGCTATCAAGTAAATCAAGTGCGTCGATAATAGCTTGTTTTACGTCGCTTGATACTGTGCTTGGGCTAATGCTATCGCGGTTGTCCCATGCGTTTTCGATCATCGTTTTTAAATCTGACATGTGTGTCCTCTATTCTGTTTCGGCGTTGAATTTTTTACGTAATGCCTGATGAATTTTTGCTTGTTCTTCATCAGTCAGCGCTTGGTATTCGTTATTAGATACGACAAAGAAATCCTCGGCACGTTCACCTACCGTTGTAATACGGGCAGCGTGAATGTGTAGTAAATGCGCTTGGAAAACTTCGGCTATTTTGGTTAGTAAACCTTGTATATCGACGGCTTGAATTTCTATTAAGCTACGGTCTTTGCGTGCATGTGGGCGCAACACAATTTTAGGTTTAATATTAAAATCTTTAAAGCGTTGAGAGCGGCTCTTTTTAAAGCGAATCTTTTTACGCGGATCGCTTAGTGCTTGCTCAAGCCCGCGTTTAATTGATTGCGCTCGACCACTTGCAATAGGGTCGCCACTTACTTCAAGTATTACAAAGCTAAACAAGACGTAACCGTCTTTTGTGGTCAGTACTTGCGCATGTTGTATTTGCGCTTTTTTAGAGCCAATCACACTTACTAATCGGGCAAACAGTGGGCCAGAGTAGGGGCTGTATACAAATACTTGTGTGCCACCATGCATAGCTTTGTTAGATACAACAACACTTGGCTGACTTAAGTCTGTGCTACTTAATAAATGCTCACTTTGCCATGATATTTGCTGTTCGCTAAAGGCGGTAAAGTAGTTGGCTTTAAAGCGGCTCCAAATTAAATCAATTTTTTCCTCTTGATAACCCAGATTTATTAAGCGTTGTTTAGCTTGGTGCTTTTTATCGCGAATTTGGTCGCGTTGATCCATTGGGTTTTCGAGTCCTAGGCGCAAAGCGCGCTGCGTGTGTAAGTAGAGCTCACGCAGTAGGGTGTTTTTCCAATCGTTCCATAAGTTGTCGTTGGTTGCACGTATGTCGGCAACGGTTAAACAATATAAGTAGTCGAGTTGGCGCTCTGTTTTAACGCGTGTAGCGAAGTCTTTTATTACAGCAGGGTCGTTAATGTCTTTACGCTGTGCGGTAACCGACATAAGTAAATGATTACTTACAAGCCATGCAACGAGCTTTGCATCCACCGATGAAAAACCATGTAATTTAGCAAATGCTATTGCGTCAACAGCGCCAAGTTCTGAGTGGTCGCCACCTCGGCCTTTAGCAATGTCGTGAAATATACCGGCTAAATAAAGTAGCTCTGGTTTGTCCATTCGAGTGACTATTTCACTACAAATAGGAAACTCGCTAATGCCTGTTTTATCAAAATATTCGTAAATGTTTTTGATTAATTTGTGAGTGTGCTCATCTACGGTGTAAGCGTGAAACAAATCAAACTGCATTTGCCCAAATATATTACGCCACTGCGGTAAGTAGGCGGCAAGCATGCCGTGCTTGTGCATGAGCGTAAATGCGCGGCCCATGCCGTTAGGGTGTTTAACTAAGCGTAAAAAGGCTTCGCGACAGGCTGCGTAATCTTGCAAATCGCCCAATAAACGACGGCGCACTTGGCGAATAGTACGAATAGTACTTGGGTAAATATGCGTTATTGCTGGGTTATCGGCTATGTGCTCAAACAATACAAAGAGTTGGTCGCGTCTAAAAAATACCGACGGATCTTTTACGCGTATTTGATGACCTACTTGCTCAAAGTTTCTGTCGAGTTCAATTGCTGCCACAGCACTACTTTCGGGCATTATACTTTGTTCAAAGTATGAAAGTAGCATTTGGTTAAGTTCGCGCACGCGGCTCATTATTCTAAATAAGCGTTTCATCATACGCTCAACAGAGGCTTTACCGTCGCTACCAAAACCTAAAATTTCGGCGGCTTGCGGTTGATGATCAAACAATAAGCGGTTTTCAGCTCGACCTGCAGCTAAATGCAGTGCAAAGCGAATGTTCCATAGATTTTCTAGGCACTCAGAAAGCTCTTGAAACTCTTCGTGAGTTAAGTAGCCGTGGCTTATTAACTCTTGCAGGGTTTCGGTTCTAAAATGCTTTTTTGCCACCCAAATAATGGTTTGTAAGTCGCGCAGACCACCGGGGTTTTCTTTAATGTTTGGCTCAAGATTATACGCTGTGCCGTGGCACTTTCTGTGGCGTAAGTTTTGTTCTTGAACTTTGGCAGTAAAAAATTCACCTGAGCGCCATACTGGCGTTTCAAGAATATGCATTTTGAGTTTTTCAAACTCAATGTGGTTACCAAAAATAAGGCGGCTTTCGAGCAAGCTGGTGGCAAAAGTAACGTCTTCACGTTTTTGCTCAATGGCTTGTTCTATCGTACGCACGCTGTGACCAATCTCTAAGTTGAGATCCCATAGCATGGTGACAAACTGGCCTATTTTTTCGCATATTTCTTCGCTTGGCGGTTTAGTTACAAGCAATAAAAAGTCGATGTCGGAGTAGGGATGTAGCTCACCACGTCCGTATCCGCCTACCGCTATTAATGCTAAATCAGGTTCGCGCGCTAAGTCGTAAACATGAAAAAGCTTAATGAGTAGGCGGTCAATAAACTCAGCCCGGGCATTAATTAAATTCCCAACCGGTTGTTTAGAGAATTCGTTATGTAACCATTTATAAAAATAGCTAGAACAATCGCGATAATCACTAAGTTGCTCTGCATCGCTAAGCAACTTTTTTACTTTGTTGGGTAATGCCACGTGGGCTGGCTCCTTGTTGAACCTTTCACACGGATAAGAATTTTCTTATCAAGTGTTTCGGTTTTATTAGTGTTCTATGATCCGCTCGATAGTATCATCTGATCGTAGCGTTAAAATTTCAACACCATTTTCAGTCACTAATAAAGTATGTTCCCACTGTGCAGACAAACTACGGTCGCGTGTTACTACTGTCCAATCATCTTTAAGAAGCTTACATTGGCGTTTACCCGCATTAACCATAGGTTCAATAGTTAAACACATACCTGCTTTTAAGGCCTCGCCGGTACCGGCTTTACCGTAATGCATTATTTGTGGTTCTTCATGAAATCCTGCGCCGATACCGTGGCCGCAATATTCACGTACAATTGAGTAGTTAAAGCTCTCTGCATATTTTTGAATTGCTGAGCCAATATCACCCAAGCGCACACCTGGTTTTACCATTTTAATAGCAAGGTATAAGCTTTCTTGTGTTACTTCTGCAAGACGCTTAGCTTGAATGTTTGGTGTACCAACGTGGAACATTTTAGATGTGTCGCCGTGGTAACCATCTTTAATGACAGTTACGTCGATATTTACACTGTCGCCTTCTTTTAATGCTTTGTCATTTGGAATTCCGTGACAAATAACATGATTAACTGACGTACAAACTGATTTTGGAAAGCCATGATAATTTAACGGAGCAGGGATTGCTTGTTGCACATTAACAATATAATCATGACAAAGTGTATTTAGCTCATCGGTGGTAACACCTGGCACTACATGAGGGCCGATCATTTCAAGTACATCGGCCGCTAAGCGCCCAGCTACGCGCATTTTCTCTATTTCTTCAGGGGTCTTGATAATAGCGCTCATTGAGGCTCCAAAGTTGAGTTTTTAACATTTATCGTCGAACAAATTTTGCACGCGACGTTGAGTATTTAATTTTAATATGGTATAAAGCGCGCCGTCTTTTTACAAATAAATTCTTAAATGATTTTTTGTATTTAAGGCAAACACAATTTTATTTTAACACACACACGTATCGTCACATACACTTGGGTGCATTTGAAGTTTAATTACTTCGGTGTTGGTGCTATGGGATATGTGGAGGCCTAACCCTAAACAACTATAGAGGATCTATAAAATGGCAAACGTTTCAATGCGCGATATGCTTCAAGCTGGTGTTCACTTTGGTCACCAAGCACGTTACTGGAACCCTAAGATGAAGCCTTTCATCTTCGGCACACGTAACCGTGTACATATCATCAACCTTGAGCAAACTGTACCAATGTTCAACGACGCACTTAAGTTTTTATCAAGTGCTGCAGCAAACAAAGGTAAAGTTCTTTTCGTTGGTACTAAGCGCGCAGCAAGCGACGCAGTTAAATCAGCTGCTTTAGAAAGCGACCAGTTCTTCGTAAATCACCGTTGGTTAGGTGGTATGTTGACTAACTGGAAAACTGTACGTCAATCAATCAAGCGTCTTAAAGACCTTGAAGCACAAAGCCAAGACGGAACTTTCGAGAAGTTAACTAAGAAAGAAACGTTAACGCTTAACCGCGAAATGGAAAAGCTTGAAAAGAGCCTTGGTGGTATCAAAAACATGGGCGGTCTTCCAGACGCGCTTTTCGTTATCGATGCTGACCACGAGCACATTGCTATCCGTGAAGCAAACAACCTAGGTATTCCAGTTGTTGCAATCGTAGATACTAACTCTAACCCAGACGGTGTTGATTACATCGTACCTGGTAACGATGATGCTATCCGTGCTGTAAGCCTTTACACTAGCGCTGTTGCAGCTGCTATTACTGAAGGTCGCGAGAATAACATCGTTGCTCAAGCTGAGAAAGACGATTTCGTTGAAGCTGAGTAATTAGCTGTCATCAAGTCTTCATCTTTTTAAGGTGAAGACTTGCTATTCTTGTCGAGCGGGTAACCCGCTTATCTAACCTGATTTCAGATTTGAGGATTTACTAATGGCTGTAACTACTGCCCTAGTTAAAGAATTACGCGAGCGCACAGGCGCTGGCATGATGGATTGTAAAAAAGCGTTAACTGAGACTGATGGCGACATCGAGTTAGCGATTGAAAACATGCGTAAAAGTGGCGCTGCTAAAGCTGCTAAAAAAGCAGGTAACATTGCTGCTGAAGGTACTATCATCATCAAGCAAAACGCGGGTGTTGCAGTACTAGTAGAAGTTAACTGTCAAACAGATTTCGTTGCAAAAGACGTAAGCTTCTTAGCATTTGCTAACAAAGTTGCTGACGCTGCAATTGCTGACACTATCTCTATCGAAGACTTACAAGCTAAGTTTGAAGAAGACCGTGTTGAGCTAGTTACTAAAATTGGCGAAAACATCAATGTACGTCGTCTGCAGTACGTAACTGGTGAAAACCTAGTTGAGTACCGTCATGGCGATCGTATCGGTGTTGTTGTTGCGGGTGTTGCTGATGAAGAAACACTTAAGCACGTTGCAATGCACGTTGCTGCATCTAGCCCTGAATACTTAACACCTTCAGATGTACCAGCCGATGTTGTTGCTAAAGAAAAGCAAGTACAAATCGAAATCGCGATGAATGAAGGCAAGCCTGCTGAAATCGCTGAGAAGATGGTTGTTGGCCGCATGAAAAAATTCACTGGTGAGGTTTCTCTTACTGGTCAAGCTTTCATCATGGAGCCTAAGAAAACTGTTGGCGATATTCTTAAAGAGAAAAACGCAACAGTTACTAGCTTCGTACGTGTAGAAGTTGGTGAAGGTATCGAGAAGAAAGAAGAAGATTTTGCTGCTGAAGTTGCTGCTCAAATTGCTGCTGCTAAAGCTAAGTAAGATTACTATTTGTGAAGGATAATGAAATTAGATGCAATTAAAGTACTATTTGGTTTTGCTTCGCAGCTAGAAATTCTTTAAAATAACCGCGCTTTTATGTTTAACATAAGCGCGGTTATTTTTTATCCATAATTCAATAAAAGTTGGCCCCAATACTATGACTATCAATCGCAAACCTATTTTTAGACGTGTTCTTCTCAAATTAAGTGGTGAAGCTTTAATGGGAGACGAAGGCTTCGGCATCGATCCTAAAGTTTTAGACCGTATGGCACAAGAAATTAAAGAGCTAGTAGAGCTCGACGTAGAAGTGGGTTTAGTTATTGGTGGAGGTAACTTTTTACGCGGTGGATCACTTGCAGAAGCAGGTATGAATCGCGTAGTAGGCGATCACATGGGTATGCTTGCAACGGTTATGAACGGCCTTGCAATGCGTGATGCGCTACACCGTGCATTTGTAAATTGTCGTCTTATGTCGGCTATTCCGCTTAATGGTGTATGTGACGCTTATAACTGGGCTGAAGCAATTAGTTTATTGAAAACTGGTCGCGTAGTCATTTTTGCAGCGGGTACTGGTAACCCATTTTTTACTACCGATTCTGCAGCATGTTTACGCGGTATCGAAATTGAAGCGGATACAGTAATTAAAGCGACTAAGGTTGATGGCGTATACAGTGATGACCCTGTTAAAAACCCAGATGCGACGCTTTATACCCACTTAAGCTACAATGAAATCATTGAAAAAGAATTAAAAGTTATGGATTTAGCGGCATTTACTCTAGCCCGCGATCACAATATGCCATTGAGCGTATTTAACATGAATAAATCAGGCGCGCTAAAACGCGTAATTATGGGTGAAGAAGAAGGTACACTTATTTCTTCACAAGCCTCAGATGAAATAATCAAATAATTAGGATTAAACCGTGATTAACGATATTCAAAAAGACGCGCAAGCGCGCATGCAAAAAAGTGTAACTGCACTAGGTAGCCAATTATCTAAAATTCGTACTGGCCGTGCACATCCTGCAATCCTAGATGGCATTATGGTGTCGTACTACGGTGCACCAACGCCTTTAAACCAAGTTGCTAACGTAACAATTGAAGATTCTCGTACACTGGCTATTGGTGTATTTGATAAGTCTTTAGCGCAAGCTGTTGAAAAAGCAATTATGGCATCTGACTTAGGTTTAAACCCTATGTCGGCAGGTACTGTTATTCGCGTACCACTTCCTCCACTTACAGAAGAGCGTCGTAAAGACCTAATCAAAATTGTACGCGCTGAAGTTGAAGGCGGTCGTGTTGCTATTCGTAACATTCGTCGTGATGCTAATGGCGATGTAAAGGGTTTATTAAAAGATAAAGACATATCTGAAGATGAAGCGCGTCAATCAGATGATGCGATTCAAAAGCTTACTGATAAGTTTATTAAAGAAATGGATACTTTATTAGCTGCCAAAGAAACAGAATTGATGGAAATCTAAGTAAGGTCCTGTTTATCTTTCGAGGTTGAATTTGCAGCAGTGTGTTTGGTTTTTAGGCAAGGCAGAGCCTATGTTGTGTGGTTATTCCCCATAATTGGGCGATAACGATGCATAAAATCCAAACACGCGCTGCCCAAAGGGTTCTGTCTAGGGGCGATTAACTCTTTGTTGCCTACATGGATGTAGGTAAGGGGCGTGAGCAGGACGCGGAAGCTTTACTCGATTTTTGCTTAGTCCACTAGGTTACAAATCTTGCGCCGCGATTAAGTCGCCCCTAGATTGAACAAATTACAATCCTGAAAGGTCGACAGGACCTATTAAAATTATTAGTTTTGAAACGCCGTCTAGGGTATACTAGGCGGCGTTTTTTTATGGAATACTCGATATTTATGGTTCTAGATGCTGACACAATTTCACAGCAATGTTTACCCAAACATGTTGCTATCATCATGGATGGGAACGGACGTTGGGCGCAAGCTAGAAATAGACCTCGTGTGTATGGGCATAAAAAAGGCGTAGACGCAGTTCGTCAATCTGTTCAGTTTTGTACTAAATTAGGGATACAATCGTTAACCTTATTTGCTTTTAGTAGTGAAAACTGGCGCCGCCCTGAAGACGAAGTAAACACTTTAATGGAGCTTTTCTTATTTGTTTTAACAAAGGAAGTTAAAAAGCTTCATAAAAACAATGTAAAACTGACCATTATTGGAGACTTATCACGATTTTCTGAAGGATTACGTAGCAAGGTAGACGCTGCGCATAAGCTGACTGAAAATAACACCGGGTTGCGTTTAAATGTTGCAGCTAATTACGGTGGTCGTTGGGATGTTGCCAATGCGGCAAAACAACTTGCTTTGCAAGTTGCGCAGGGCACACTAAACGCAGAAGATATTACAGAAGAGCGCTTAGCACAGCATATGAGCATGGCAGATCAGGCAGAACCTGATTTACTTATTCGCACTGGTGGCGATGTTCGTATTAGTAATTTTTTACTATGGCAAGTTGCTTATGCAGAACTTTACTTTACCGAAACACTTTGGCCAGATTTTAATGAAGCAGCATTTGCTGAGGCCATTGCGTGTTACGTTGCCAGAGAGCGACGTTTTGGTTGTACGGGCGAACAAATAAAACAATTACTCGCTCAAACCTAAATAGAATAAGGGTCACATTTTGTTAAAACAACGAATTTTAACCTCTCTAGTGCTAGCTCCATTAGCATTGGCTTTGGTTTTTTATACACCGCTTACGTTATTTAGTTACTTTGCTGGTGCAATTGTATTATTAGGCGCATGGGAATGGTCTGCATTTATGGGCCTTTGCGACAAGCTTAAACGTGCTGCCTTTGTTGTGTTTATTGCAGCTTTACTTGCCTTGCTTAATTTACATTGGCCTATTGAATCATTATGGGAAAATGGCAAGCTAGTCGGTGATGCAAACTACGTATTTACGCTTTCGTTTGCTTGGTGGATTGTTGCTAGCTATTTAATTTGGCGCTACCCAGAAATGGCTAAAGCGTGGAATGAAGGCCTAGTTATGCGCGGCATTGCAGGATTATTAACGCTTGTGCCGTTATGGCTTGCACTAAATACACTACGTAGCGCGCAATATGCTGAATCAACTCATTTTGGTTCGGTGCTAATTTTAGTGGTACTCGGTATTGTATGGAGCGCAGATGTGGGTGCTTACTTTACGGGTAAAAGTTTTGGTAAACATAAGTTAATGCCTAAAGTAAGCCCTAATAAAACAATTGAAGGTTTAGCAGGCGGTGTAGTCGCTTCTATTATTTTTGTATTAGCATTTTGTCACTTTACCGATGTAGATTTAGTTGTATGGCCTGTGTACGCGATAATGACAGCATTTATTGCGTTGTTTTCTGCGGTAGGTGATTTACTGGAAAGCATGTTTAAACGTGAAGCTGGTTTAAAAGATAGCGGTCGATGTTTACCAGGGCACGGCGGTATTTTAGATAGAATTGACAGCTTAACGGCTGCTGCTCCAATGTTTGTTATGTGCTATGCGTGGACTCTTAGTTTATGAGCCAAAAGCAATTGCTGGTTATTTTAGGCGCAACGGGCTCAATTGGTTTAAGTACACTTGATGTTGTGTCGCGCAATAAAGAGTTATTTGATGTTTTTGTTTTGGCTGCAGGACAAAATGCAAAGAAAATGGCGGAGTTGTGTATTGAACATGAACCGCTTTATGCGATTATGGCTAACCAGCAGGCCGCAGAGCAATTATCTGCGTATTTAGCTAATACTCAGTGCCTAACTCTTGTTATGCACGGTGAGCAAGCAATGAGTGACTTATGTGCTCATCCTGATGTTGACATTGTAATGTCGGCAATTGTAGGTGCAGCTGGTTTACTACCTACATTAAGTGCTGTTGAAGCGGGTAAAAAAGTACTACTAGCTAATAAAGAATCTTTAGTTATGTCAGGTCAGTTGTTTATTGATAAAGTTAAACAACATAAAGCCACTTTGCTGCCAATAGATAGCGAACATAATGCAATTTTTCAATGCCTACCTTCTTCGTTACAAAATGCCAAAGGCGATCAAAAACTACAGCAACATGGCGTAAGTAAAATTTTGCTTACCGGCTCTGGTGGCCCATTTTTAACGCGTGATATAAATACGTTAAAAGATGTAACCGTAAGTGAAGCCGTTGCACACCCTAACTGGTCGATGGGACAAAAAATATCAGTAGATTCCGCAACTATGATGAACAAAGGTTTAGAGTTTATTGAAGCTAAGTGGTTATTCAATTGTGATGCGAGTGATATTGATGTGGTTATTCATCCACAAAGTATCATTCATTCAATGGTGCAGTACCACGATGGTTCTATTTTAGCGCAAATGGGTAACCCCGATATGCGCACGCCAATTGCCCATGCACTTGCGTATCCTGAGCGAATTAATGCGGGTGTTAAACCGTTAAACTTCTCTGACATTTGTGATTTTTCGTTTACTAAACCTGATTTTTCTCGTTATCCAAATTTACAATTAGCGATTGATGCGTGTAGTGCAGGGCAGGGTGCGACAACAACGGTTAACGCAGCAAATGAAATAGCTGTGGGCGCATTCTTAAACGGTAAAATTGGTTTTACCGATATATACAAAATAAATGCACAGACGCTAGAAGCTGCAACTTACACCAATGTGCAAAGCCTAGATGAAATTTTAGAGTGTGATAAATTAGCGCGTATTAGCGCTTCAGAATTTATAACAAAAGTGGCGCATTAATATGTTTGATTTTTTTTGGAATCTTGGCTCATTTATTTTAGCGCTTGGTATTTTAGTGGCCATACATGAATATGGCCATTTTTGGGTTGCACGAAAAATGGGCGTTAAAGTGCTGCGTTTTTCAATTGGTTTTGGTAAGCCACTGTTAAAATGGCATGACAAATATAATACCGAATACGTGATTGCCGCTATTCCATTAGGTGGTTATGTAAAAATGCTTGATGAGCGAGTTGATGACGTACCAGCAAATCAACGCCACTTGTCGTTTAACTCTAAATCTGTACAAGCGCGTATTGCTATTGTTGCTGCGGGACCAATGGCTAACTTTTTGTTTGCCATTTTTGCTCTTGCGGTGATGTACATGGTAGGTGTGCAATCGGTTAAGCCAGTTGTTGGCAGCATAACCGAAGGCAGTCGCGCAGAGCAGGCGGGCATTATGCCTTCTCAACATATTATAAAAATTGGTGATGATGACATAACGACATGGCAAGATGCCACGTTTGCGCTTATGTCTAACTTAGGCGAAGAAAGCGTTGAAGTTATTGTTCGTGATAAAAACCTTCAACCACGCGTTAAAACGCTTAATTTAGAGGGGTGGAAGCTTGACCAACGAGACGTACCACCATTAAGTTCGTTAGGTATTGTGCCATTTAGGCCTCAAGCAACTTTAACAATTGCCGCCGTAACTAAAGACTCAGCCGCAGAACACGCTAATTTACAGGTTAACGACACAATTTTGGCTGTAAACGGTGAAACAATAAGCAATTGGCAGCAATTAGTTAATCTTATTACGCAATCAGCTAACAAATCTTTACAATTTAGTGTAAAAAGACAAGATACTATACAAGCCATTACAGTTACCCCTAAAGGGCGCATTGATAATAACGGTATTGAGCAAGGCTTTTTAGGTGTTGCTCCTGTTGTACAGCAATGGCCTGATGGCTATGTAGAGACAAGGCATTACGGTCCGCTCGATAGTATTGTGCGAGGCACAAAAGAAACGTGGCGCTTAATTACACTCAGTTTTGACATGATTGGTAATTTAATTACAGGCCAGGTTTCGGTTAAAAATTTAAGTGGCCCTGTGGGCATTGCAGTAGGCGCTGGAACTAGCGTAAGCTATGGGTTAGTGGCCTTTTTAAGCTTTTTAGCCTTAATAAGCGTTAACTTGGGTGTATTTAATTTATTACCCTTACCAGTGCTTGATGGCGGACACTTAATGTATTACATAATTGAACTTTTTCGTAAAAAGCCGGTCTCTGAAAAGACACAAGAGTTTGGTTTTAAAGTGGGTGCCTTGTTGCTCATTTTTCTAACATGTTTCGCTTTGTTCAATGATGTATCGCGTTTGTAGTTACAGCGTGGCAAATTACTAATTAGAACACGATTGTAAAGCACCACTAGTAAGGTGTTATGCGGTAATACAGTTGTAAAGGATAAAGATAATAAAATGGCTATAAAAAAACATTTGGCAATAACAAGTTTATTGGGTGCAAGTTTTGCAGCCCTAGGCCAAAACTCCTTTATTGTTGAAGACCTGAAAGTTGAAGGTTTGCAGCGCGTAGCACTTGGTGCAGCGCTAACACATATTCCTATTAACGTAGGCGATAATGTTGATGACTATACGATTTCAAAAACAATAAAGTCACTTTATCGTTCTGGGCACTTTGATAACATAAAAGCACTTCGTGATGGCAACAACGTTATTTTTAAAGTAACGGAACGTCCTACCATCAGCTTTATTGAGTTTGAAGGCAATAAAGACATTAAAGACGAGCAGCTTAATGAGTCTCTTGATCAGCAAGATATTCGCCAAGGTGAACCACTTGATAAAACCGTTATCGATAGTATCGAAAAAGGCTTAGTTGAGTTTTTCCACAGCATTGGTAAATACAACGCTAAAGTAGATATCAGTATTACTAAGCTGCCACGTAACCGCGTTAAACTTAAGTTAGAGTTTGATGAAGGTGATGCTGCTTCTATCCGCCAAATTAACTTAGTGGGTAATGAACTTTTTTCTAATGAAGAGCTTCTTAAACTTGCTGAATCGCAGCAAGATTTACCTTGGTGGCAGTTTATGGGTAGCGACCGTTACCAAAAGCAAACCATTGAAGGCGATTTAGAAAAAATTCGTAGTTATTATTTAGACCGTGGTTACCTGCGTTTTAATATCGACTCAACACAAGTTTCAGTGAGCCCTGAACGTGAATCAGTTTACGTTACAGCTAACTTAACTGAAGGCGTAAAATATAAAGTTAAAGGTTTTGACTTTATTGGTGACTTGCTTGGCCGTGAAGACTTAATTAAAAGTGTTATCCCACTTAGAGCGGGTGAGCTTTATAACGGTTCTGTAGTTACTTCATCTGAAGAGTTTATTAAAAGCTACTTAGCACGTTTTGGTTACGCTAATGCTGAAGTGCGTACAATTCCAGAAATTGACGACGAAAAGCAAGAAGTACAATTAACACTATCGGTTAACCCAGGTAAGCGTGTATACGTTCGTCGTATTATTGTTGGTGGCAACCAAAATACGGCAGATGAAGTACTTCGTCGTGAAATGACACAACTTGAAGGCGCATGGTTATCTAATCAAAACCTTGAGCGTTCAAAACTGCAAATTCAACGCCTACCTTACATGGAAACTGTTGATTTTAACGTAGTGCCTGTACCCGGTGTGGATGACCAAGTAGATGTAGACTTTACTGTAAAAGAGCAATCTGCAGGTAGCTTTAATGCTGGTCTTGCTTATGGTTCTTACTTAGGTCTGCAGTTTAATATTGGTGTAACAGAATCTAACTTTTTAGGCACAGGTAACCAAATTGGTTTAAACCTTAATACGTCTACAGGTTCTGAAAGCTTAAGCTTATCGTACACAGACCCATACTTTACGCCAGATGGTGTATCGCAAGGCAGTAGCATCTTTTACAGAAACTACGATGCAAGTAAATTCAGTCTTGTTGAATATAAATCGAAAAGTTATGGTTTAGGCACAAATATTGGTTTTCCAATTGATGCTGTAAATCGTGTTAACTTTGGCGCCCGTTGGATTAAAGAAGAGCTTTCGGATATTGCAGAGTACGAGCAAACGCGTGTACTTCGTGAAACATTCTTAGATCCAGATAACCCAGATGCAGGCTTTGACTTTACTAAGTATGAGCTGAGTGTTGGCTGGTCGCGTATCACCGTTAACCGTGGTTTATTCCCAACAGCGGGTTCGCGTCAAACTCTAAACTTAACAGCAACAACGCCTAACTCAGATCTTCAGTACTTTAAACTGAATTACGATTCGCGTTTTTACTGGCCTATATCAAATGACCACCGTTGGGTATTCTCAACGCGTGCAGCACTTGGTTATGGTAATGGTTATGGTTCTACAAACGGGTATGAGCAAACACTTCCATTCCAAGAGTACTTCCGTATAACGGAAATGGAACTACGTGGCTTTGACCGTAATACAATATTACCACGTGCAGTGTCGCGTATACCGCAGTCTATTCCGGGTACGCCAGGTGCAGACGGTACTACAACCGGTAGCATTGGTGGTGCATCAGAATTTGATATTCTAGTGCCTCAAGGTCGTATTGGTGGTAATGCTAAAGCAGTGGCAGGTATGGAGCTAATTGTTCCTACACCATTCTTAGATGAAGAAAATACCAGCTCTGTACGTACTAGCTTCTTTGTTGATGCTGCAAACGTATGGGATACTGAGTTTAACGTAGACCGCTATCAAAACTTAGGCGTTGATGAACGTGCTAAATTAGATGACTATTCAGACCCAATGCGTTTTAGGGTTTCAACCGGTCTTTCATTACAATGGATCTCTCCAATGGGTCCAATGCTGATCAGTTTTGCGTATCCATTGCAAAAAGAAGAAGATGACGATACGAAAACCATCAGCTTTAACATTAGTAACACTTTCTAAAGGAGTTTTTTGTGAAAAAATTATTTAAATCAACAGCTGTAGCAGTTTTAGCAACGTTAATGATGGGTACTTCTGTGAATGCATTTGCACACAAAGTAGGTATTGTTGATATGCAGGAAATCTACAAGCAAATTCCTCAAATGGCTAAAATTGAACAGTCTTTACAAACTGAGTTTGCTGAACGTCGTCAAGAGCTTGAAAAGTTACAAGGCGATATTCGTTTTGAAGCTGAAAAATTTAAACGTGAAAGTACAACTATGAGCCAAGCTCAAAAAGATACTCTGCGTGAAAAAATTCAAGGCATGCAAAAAAATCTTGCTGAACAAGGTCGCCCTTTAGAGCAAGAGATTAAAGCGCGTCAAAACCAAGAGCTTGCTAAAGTTCAAGGTGTAATCATCAAAACAATTGAAGAGATTGCTAAAGACGGCGACTTCGACGAAGTTAAAGTAAAAGACACTACTATTTACTTTAACCCTAAAGAAGTGACTGATCTTTCATCTAAAGTTGTAGCCGCTGTTAGTAAGAAATAATCACTCTATGCAAAATTATACGCTTTCGCAAATTGCGGAACTTCTAGGCGCCGAACTTCAGGGTGATGGCGCTTTAGAAATAAAAAAAATAGCGACACTTGCAAATGCCCATTCTGGGCATATTGCATTTTTAGCGAACTCAAAATATCGATCGCAACTTGAAACTACTCAAGCTAGTGCTGTAATAGTAAGCCAAGCCGATGCAGAGTACTTTAGTGGCAGCAAAATTATTGTTGCTAATCCGTATGTAAGTTACGCAAAATTAGCGCAATTTATGGATACAACACCACGCTCAGCCTCGACTGGTATTCATCCAAGTGCAACTGTTCATTCAACAGCGATTGTTAGTGATAGCGCCGCTATTGGTGCTAACGCAGTCATTGAAGCTCATGCAGTGATAGGTGACAACGCGCAAATTGGTCCGAACAGTTTTATCGGGGAACGTGTTAAAATAGGTTCTGGCACTAAGCTTTGGCCTAGTGTGACTATTTATCACGATGTTGAAATTGGTTCAGATTGTTTGTTTCAAGCAAATAGTGTTGTAGGTAGTGATGGGTTTGGCTATGCAAATGAGCGAGGGCAGTGGGTTAAAATACCTCAGCTTGGTTCAGTTATCATAGGCAACAAAGTTGAAATTGGTGCAAGTACGACAATTGATCGTGGTGCACTGGACAATACCATCATTCATAGCAATGTTATTATCGATAATCAGTGTCAAATAGCGCACAACGTTGAAGTTAATTCAGGCACCGCAATAGCGGGCTGCACTGTACTTGCAGGAAGCGTTACCATTGGCAAGAACTGTCAAATTGGTGGCATGGCTGCAATTAATGGTCACATGTCTGTATGTGATGGTGTTATAATTACCGGCATGAGTATGGTGACAAAATCAATCACCGAACCAGGTATTTACTCATCTGGTATGCCCCATACAACAAACAAAGAATGGCGTAAATCAATAGCTCACTTGCGTAACCTTTCAGACATGAAATCTCGTCTTAAAGCGCTTGAAGCATTGGCTAAGTCATAACGTTGAACACTAATAAGGATGCTATTTTGGCAAACGAATTAAATAGCCTTGATATTCAAGAAATTTTAAGTTTATTACCGCACCGTTACCCGATGCTATTAATTGATCGTGTTATTGATTTTACACCTGGCAAGTCTTTACATGCTATTAAAAATGTTTCTATAAATGAACCAATTTTTACTGGGCACTTTCCAAATCAGCCAATTTTTCCTGGTGTGCTAATATTAGAATCAATGGCGCAAGCAACGGGTTTATTAGGTTTTAAAACAGTAGAAAACCGTAGCGAAAACGAATTATATTTGTTTGCTGCTGTTGATAACGCACGTTTTAAACAACCTGTAATTCCTGGTGATACAATGCATCTTCATGTTGAGTTTTTAAAAGAACGTCGCAACATTTGGAAGTTTGCTGCAGAAGCTAGAGTCGACGGCAAAATAGTGTGTAGTGCCGAAATTATGTGTGCGAGAAGAGAGTTTTAATAGTGATCCATTCTACAGCAATAATCGAACCTGGCGCTAAACTAGGCAACAATGTCTCAGTTGGTCCGTATAGTTATATTGGCAATGATGTTGTTATCGGTGATAACTGTATTATTGAGTCTCACGTTGTTGTTAAAGGGCCGTCAACTATTGGCTCTGGCAATCATATTTTTCAGTTTGCGTCTGTGGGCGAAGCCTGCCAAGACAAAAAATACAACAACGAGCCAACCACTTTAATCATGGGTGATAACAACGTTATCCGTGAATGTGCCACTATTCACCGTGGTACGATTCAAGACCAAGGTGTTACTAAAATTGGTAGTAATAATTTGTTTATGGCTTATACACACGTTGCACATGACGCGGTAATTGGCGATAACGTAATTTTTGCTAACAACGCAAGTGTGGCCGGCCATGTACATGTTGGTGACTGGGTTATCCTTGGTGGTAATTCGGGTGTTCATCAGTTTTGTAAAATTGGTGCACATGCCTTTATTGGTATGTATTCAGGTGTTAACAAAGATGTACCACCATTTGTTACTACCATTGGTATGCCAGCAGGCCCTGCAGCTATCAATAAAGAAGGCATGAAGCGTCGTGGTTTTGAAAGTGATGAAATTATGGCTGTACGCCGTGCATACAAAGCGTTTTATCGTAAAAGCTTAGGTGCAGACGAAGCGATTGAGTCGCTTAGTGAGGATGCCGCAAAGTATCCTGCTGTGAAATTGATGGTCGACTTTGTTAAAAGCTCAGAGCGCGGCATTGTAAGATAATTCGTGCGTTTTGCTCTAAGCATAAAAAAACCACCCTAGATGATAAATCGAAGGTGGTTTTTTATTGCCCACGGTTTAGACCTAATTCAGTTAATACTCAGCGAGCTCAAGTTAGTATGCATCTAATTTGTATAATAAAAGTCATCCTATGCGTTTACCTAAGTTAGTTGTCACTCTTTTTATTACTTCAGTTTTAGCCGCTTGTAGTAGCCAGCCTATTGTTAAATCATCTGCTGGAGAAATCACTCAAGTTGGGAAAGCATCTTTTTATGCTGATAAATACCACGGAAGAACAACCGCCAACGGAGAGCGCTTTAGCCAACAAGCCGCCACGGCAGCCCATTTAGAATTCGATTTTGGTACTACGGTGGTTGTTACCAATCTAGCTAATAACAAATCAGTCACGGTAAGAATTAACGATAGAGGCCCGTATGTGCGAGGTCGTATTATTGATTTATCAAAAAGTATGTTTAAAAAGATAGCCGACCCTAAGGTCGGCGTTATTGATGTATCAGTAAAGGTTTTAAAACCGGGTAGTTAGCGCAACATAACCAGGATAAGCCCCACTGAGCTCTTTATGAGAGCCTTGTGCGACTACTTTACCGCCTTCCAACCATACAACATTATCCATTTGAGCAAGTAGAGCGGGATCGTGCGTAATTGTGAGCACGCTCGCGTTATTCATAACATGCATTATTGCTTGCATTACCCCTTGCTTAGACTGATTATCAAGACCTTCTGTTGGTTCATCAAGAACTAAAATAGCAGGACTTTTAAGTAATGCTTGTGCAATAGCTATACGTCTAGACTGACCTTGTGACACATTACGCCCGCCAGTGCCTAATCGTGTTTTTAAACCTTCTTTTAGCTCATTAAACCACGGGCTTAATTGCGCTAATGAGAGCGCTTCAATCATTTGCTCTTTAGTTGCATTTGGCGCGGCATAACGTAAATTTTCACTCAGTGTGCCATCAAAAATATGGTGTTGCTGGGCTAATATATTTATCACACTTGCGCGTATATCATTATTTAATGAATGTAAGTCAACAACGCTATTTTGATTATTTAGCGTTATGCTGCCTTGTTGTAAAGGCCATAAACCAGTAAGTAGATTTACAAGCGTTGTTTTACCGCTTCCGCTTCTACCTACAATCGCTACTTTTTGCTGGGGCATTAACTCAAAACTGATATTAGTAAGCGCTGTTTGCTCACCATATTGGTAGCTGATATTGTTAAGTGCTAACGTGTGGTTTTGCGAGCTAAAGCTTTTATCAACGTCTACATGTGTATCTTTAACTTGTGAGCTAGCGGCTTTATCTTCAAGTGTAAACAATCGCTCTGCTGCTTTTAAAACACTTGGAAGCTCTATAAACGCGTTAGGTAGTAGCAATACGCTTTCAAAGCTTGCCAGTACAAACAGGCTTAACATAGCAAGTTCTACATTTACCATACTGCTTGCGTAAACCAGCGGGACAATGGTTACTATGCTAGCAAGCATCGCTAATTGAACAACCAATAAGCTTAACCCATCTGAGTTTGCTAGTGCTTTGTGGCGAATAAATAATTGCTGATTGTACTGCTCGCTTAATTCGTCGCACTTATTAAGCTGCTGCGAACGGGCTTGATAAATACTAAGCTCTCTAAGGCCTGTAAGTGTATCTGAAAGCTCAGAGCGAAGTTGTGCACTAAGTTGTGTTTCTTTGTGGCTGTTTTTAGTGAGCTTTGCGCTGAGTAGGGCAGGTATAACCACACCAATAAGTATAATGCCAATAAAGCAAATAAGGGCGACGTTGCCATTATAGGCCGACATAAACAGCATGATGATTGGCACACTTAAAAGAGCGACCAGCATAGGAAGCAAAACGTTTAAATAAAACTTGTCGAGTGCGTCTACATCGTTTTGTAATCGGTTAACTAGATCAGCGCTGCGGCTCATTGCTAAATCAACATTGTTAAGCTTACTTAACGTTGCAAAGACATTGGTACGTATTTCACTTAGTAATAAAAACGTGGCGTTATGAGTAACTAGGCGTTCGCCATAGCGCGATGCAGTTCGTACAATTGCTAAAAACCGAATCGTTCCTGCTGGAGTAAAGTAGTTCATTTGCACGCCCGCAATACCTGCAGCTGCCATTGATGCTAAAAACCAGCCAGAAATAGCCAACAAGCCCACATTAGCTAATACCGTAATCGTTGCTAAAAATGTACCCAATAGCATCGCTTTATAATGAGGAGCACAAAGCTTTAATAAGCGAATAAAATTATGCATGCGCAACCCCTTGTTTGGCCGTTTTTAATAAATCAGCAAATGCACCATTTTGCGCTGCAAGTGTTTCAAAGTGACCTTGCTCAGCTATTTTCCCATCGTGCATAACAATGATATTGCTGGCATGTTTAACGGTATTTAGTCGATGAGCAATGACTAATACTAAGTTGTTTTTAGCGTATTCATTAATAGCATCTTGAATAAGCAGCTCTGTTTGGCTATCAAGGTGCGCTGTAGGCTCATCAAGCACTAAAACTGGTGCTTGTTTTATGAATGCGCGAGCCAGTGCGATGCGTTGCTTTTGTCCGCCAGAAAGCCCTTCCCCTTGCTCACCTATCAGTGTGTTAAAACCATCGGGTAGGGTATTTATAAATTCAAGCACACCAGCTTGCTTTGCTGCATGTTCAAGCTCTTGCTGTGTGGCAGTTGGTTTGGCCAATTTAATGTTGGCAGCAATGGTGTCGTAAAACAGCGTCGCTTTTTGTGGTATCCATGCAATGTTATTTTGCAGGTAAGTAATATCGGTTGTGCTTAAACTCTGATCATTAATAGATAGGTGGTTTATCACCTCAGGGTGAAACCCTAATAAGCAATCAAACAACGTACTTTTACCTGAGCCACTACTGCCCACAACGGCAATTAAGCCTTTATTTGGCAGTGTTAAATTTATATTTTTAATCCCTTCGTTACTATCTGGGTATATAAAATTAAGGTCGGTAATACTTATGGAGTTAATTGTATTTAAAGTTAAATTGTTTTCAGGCGTGCTGGTAGTCACTGACGAATTTTCGTCATTTGGCAGTGGTGCATTTAAAATCGCAACCATATCGGCAGCGGCACTAATGCCTTGTAAGCGTGCATGGTAATGGCTACCTAGCTGGCGCAGTGGTAAATAAAATTCAGGCGCTAAAAGTAGCACCACAAAACCAGTAGCAAAATCAAGAGTGCCAAAAAACAGTCTAAAACCAATAATTACTGCGACTAATGCCACGCTAATGGTGGCTAAAAATTCAAGTGCAAATGATGATAAAAACGCGATTTTTAAAACATCGAGTGTAGCGTGTCTAAAATCATCTGAAATTTTAGCTATTTGTTTAAGCTCGGTACGTGTTGCATTAAATAGCTTGAGTTGAGTTAAACCTTGTACGCGGTCAAAAAAGTAATTGCCCAGTACAGCAAGTTGCTTCCAGCGTTTTTGGTTTAAAGCTTCGGCTTTTGAGCCTACCAAAATCATGAAAAAAGGAATGAGCGGGGCGGTTAATAAAAATATCAGCCCAGCTTTATAATCTGTCGGAAAAATAACAACCAATATTGCCAGCGGAATAAGCGCGCTGTAAGCAGCACCAGGTAGGTATTTAGCATAATAGTCGTGGAGTGCTTCTACGCCATTATGTAGGGTATTTAATGTAGCGCCTTGGCCGTGTTGTTCTATGTAGCTTGGCCCAAGTAAGCTGAGCTTATTTAGAAGTGTTTGGCGCATAGCCGATTTTATTTTAAGTGCAGCATATGCACTCAAGCGTTCGCTTAATGCTAAAAACACCGCGCGCAATAAAATAATGCCTGCTAAGGGCCATAATAAATGAGTAACTTGGGCTAAATTATTACCTTCAAACATAACGTTGTGAATAGTTTGCGCAAGTAAATAAGCACCTGCAATCATCAGTAATGCGTTAAAAGTACCCAGTGCAATGCTTAACTTTAACCACACTGCAGCGGGTTTACTTTGACGTTTTAAAAAAGCGCGCAGTGATTGCTGCTGCGCGCGATCTGGTCGGGGGTTAGTCGTCATCTTTTGTGTTGTTAGCATCGTTTAATAAATCGTGCATGGCTTGTTCATCATCAGCAATGCTGTTTTTATTTTGATGAAATTCGTACCACATTACATTTATTACACCTAAGGTACAGGCCAAAAGTACACCTAAAATCCAAGCGAAATACCACATAGTTTAGTCTCCTTAGTAGCTACCGTGAGTGTTGTTTTCAATTTCTTCAACCGTTACTCTGCGCCACATTTTTACATAACACCAGGTGGTGTAAGTTAAAATAAGTGGGACAAAAATACACACTGCAACAAACATTACATTGAGCGTTTTATGACTCGATACCGCATCCCAAATTGTTAAGCTAATATTTGGATTGTTGCTTGATGGCATAATAAATGGGAACAGTGAAACACCGGCCGTCATAATCACGCCAATTAACATTAAGCTTGTTGAAATAAGTCCAAGTGCTGGTTTGTTCAATTTAGAAAACAATAGCGCACTTAGTGCCATTACAAACGCTAAAATAGGAAAGGTCATAGTCCATGGGCGTTCACTGTAATTGCTAAGCCACGCGCCTTGGGCTGTTGTTACTACTTTAGCTAATGGATCTGCATGGCTTTGTGTATCAGGCATAGATACAATTTGGTAACCCGTTAAATTAGCAACCCAAAAACCAGCGCCTGCAAACAGTATAATAAACACAATCAGTGAATAACGACCATATTGCCCTGAGCGTTCTGCTACTGCATCAGCTGTACGAAGCTGTAACCACATACCAGCATGAGCAATTAGCATAGTGATACTCACTAAACCAGCAAGCAAACCAAACGGGTTAAGTAAACCAAAAAATGAACCTTGGTAGCTAACACGCATTAAGTTATCAATATTAAATGGTACGCCTAAAAATAAGTTACCAAAAGCAACACCAAAAACTAATGCTGGAATTGCGCTGCCTGCAAGCAGACCCCAGTCCCAGTTATTACGCCAGCGTTTTGAGTCTACTTTACTGCGGTAATCAAACCCTAGTGGTCTAAAAAATAGAGCAAATAGTACTAGCATCATGGCAAAGTAAAAGCCCGAAAATGCAGCTGCATAAACCATAGGCCACGCTGCAAATAACGCGCCACCTGCGGTAATAAACCATACTTGGTTACCATCCCAGTGTGGACCGATGGTATTAATTACCGTACGGCGCTCTGAATCTGTTTTACCAACTAGGCGAAGCAACATAGCAACGCCCATATCCATGCCATCGGTAATAGCAAAGCCAATAAGCAGCACGCCAATGATCAACCACCAAAGCATTTTTAATGTTTCATAATCAAAAATCATGATTGCTCTCCTTCAGTTTGATCAGTTTTATTTGGCAATTCAAAATGATATTTACCAGTATGTAGCGAGCTTGGTCCTTGCTTAACAAAGCGGATCATCAACCAACCTTCAACAATGGCTAAACCAGTATAGAAAACAATAAATCCAGTTAAGCTAATTAAAATATCGTTTACTGTTAGTGACGACGTGGCTAAAAAGGTCGGCAGTATTTCAGATATAGCCCAAGGTTGACGGCCATACTCAGCAACTATCCAGCCAAATTCAATAGCTATCCAAGGTAGTGGAATGCTCAATACGGCAGCCCATAACAACCAGCGTTTTTGCTCAATAACGCGATGTGCGTTGTAGTAAAATGCCAATATAAATACACCCAGCATGGCTACACCACAGGCAACCATAATCCTAAATGACCAAAACATAGGGCCTACTTTAGGGAAAGAGTCTTTAACCGCTTTTTGAATGTGCTCTTCGGTAGCATCTACAACATCAGGTGTGTAGCGCTTAAGTAGCAAGCCATAACCTAAATCATCTTTTAGGGTATTAAATTTGGCAATATTATCTGGCGTATCTTCACCGTTTCTGAGTTTTGTAAGGTATTCATAAGCAATCATACCGTTGCGAATACGTACTTCGTGTTGTTTTTCTAGGTCGTTAATACCCGTTACTTGCTCATCAAGTGAACGTGTAGCAATTAACCCAAGTGCGTAAGGTATTTTAACCGCAGCATGTGTTACTTGCTCTTCTGAATCAGGAAAACCAAATGCGGTAAACGCAGCCGGAGCCTCTTCTGTGTGCCATTCAGCTTCAATCGTGGCAAGTTTTACTTTTTGAACTTCACCTACTTCGTAGCCTGATTCGTCACCGAGTAAAATTACACATAAAATTGACGCCAAACCAAAGCCCGATGCGACCGAAAAAGAACGCTTAGCAAACGCTAAATCACGGCCTTTTAATATGTACCAACTACTTATGCCCAGTACAAACATAGATGCAGCTACATAACCTGCCGATACGGTATGAATAAACTTAACTTGTGCTACAGGATTAAACACAAGCTCAGCAAAGCTGGTCATTTCCATGCGCATGGTTTGATAGTTAAATTCAGCACCTACTGGGTTTTGCATCCAACCGTTGGCAATCAAAATCCACAGCGCCGACATGTTAGTACCAATGGCCATTAAAAAGGTTGCACCTAAATGTTGGCGTTTAGAGAGTCTGTCCCAGCCTAAAAAGAACATACCTACAAAGGTCGATTCTAAAAAGAATGCCATTAAACCTTCAATAGCCAGGGGAGCCCCAAAAACATCACCTACGTAATGGGAGTAATAAGACCAGTTAGTACCAAACTCAAATTCCATGGTAAGGCCTGTTGCCACACCAATTGCAAAGTTAATACCAAACAATTTTCCCCAAAACTTAGTCATATCACGATAAATTTCGCGACCGGTCATTACATAAACCGATTCCATAATAACTAAAATCCAGGTCATACCTATCGTTAGCGGTACGAATAAGAAATGAAAGAGAGCGGTAACAGCAAACTGTAATCGCGATAGATCCACAAAGGTTTCATCTATCATTATTGGCTCCTTGAGAGTGACGGATTAACAGGGCAACATTTAATTGGCAAAGTTAAGGTTTAATGAACTTTCAGTAATTACTGAAAGTTTGTAATAGTATTTACTTTTGTGCAATTTTTGTCAACATACATATTAGTAAAACTTAATATATATTTCCTATGCTACATCAGTATTAAAAACAAACAACATAAAGCCTTAACTTACGTGATAAAAAACCAGTTATTTAAAGCGTTTAACCAAACAGTAAAACACGGTAAACTAACAAGCATGAACGCCTGGTTTACTTGTGAAATAAAATCAAATGAATAAAGATAAAAAACAACTACGAATTGGTATTGTGGCAGGTGAACTGTCGGGCGATATTTTAGGTGAAGGTTTAATTAAAGCCCTTAAAAAACATTTTCCGGACGCTATTTTTGAAGGAATAGCAGGACCTAAAATGCAAGCGCAGGGCTGTAAAACACTTTACGACATGGATGAGCTTTCGGTAATGGGGCTTGTTGAGGTGCTAGGGCGTCTACCGCGTTTGCTTAAAATACGTAAACAACTCGTGCAGCATTTTGTAGATAACCCACCTGATGTATTTATTGGTATTGATGCACCCGATTTTAACTTACGCGTTGAAAAACCACTTAAAGATGCGGGTATTAAAACCGTGCAGTATGTAAGTCCGTCTGTTTGGGCGTGGCGCGAAAAGCGCATTCATACAATAAGTGCAGCCACTAACCTAGTGTTAGCATTATTACCATTTGAAAAAGAGTTTTACGATAAGCACCAAGTGCCATGTACATTTGTAGGTCATACCTTGGCTGACGACATAGCACTTGAGCACGACGATACTAAAGCACGTGAAGAACTCGGCTTAAGCCTTGATGACAAAGTACTGGCGCTGCTACCTGGTAGTCGAGGCTCTGAAGTTGGTTTGCTAAGCGAAACTTACATTAAAACAGCCGCAGAGCTGCAAGCTAAAAACCCCAATCTTAAAATTGTGGTGCCGTTGGTTAACGAAAAACGCAAAGCGCAGTTTACTGATATATTAAACGCTACCGCGCCAAACCTTAATGTTAACCTGCTTGATGGACAATCAAAATTAGCGATGCAAGCTGCTGATGCTATTTTATTAGCGTCGGGCACTGCAACACTTGAAGGTATGCTTTATAAAAAGCCAATGGTAGTGGGCTATAAAATAAAGCCTTTGAGCTATTGGATATTTAAAACTTTATTTACGTTTAATATTAAGTATTTTTCGTTGCCTAACTTATTAGCAGACGAAGAGCTAGTGCCTGAGTTTTTACAAAGTGAGTGTAATGTGGCTAATTTAACAAATGCGCTTACTCCTATGCTCAACACTGATAACAAAGAGCTAAAAGCACGCTTTTTAGCTATTCACGAAAAAATTAGATTAAATGCCAGCGAACAAGCAGCGAATGCTGTGGCGGAGTTAATAAATGCAAATTGATAGACCTAATGTATCCTTAATTGCCGGTGTAGATGAAGTAGGGCGCGGCCCGCTTGTTGGTGATGTAGTTACTGCCGCCGTCATTTTAGATCCGACTAAACCAATAGCTGGCTTAGCGGATTCTAAAAAATTAACAGATAAAAAACGCCAAGCGCTTGCGATTGAAATAAAAGAAAAAGCATTGTGTTATGCCTATGGGCGCTGCAATCCAACAGAAATTGATGAGTTAAATATTCTGCACGCGACTATGCTTGCCATGACCCGTGCAGTAGAGGCATTAAGTACGCAACCTGAATTTGTATTTATAGATGGTAATCGTTTGCCAAAACTCACTATGCCAGCGCAAGCTATTGTTAAAGGCGATAGCTTAGTGGCAGAAATTTCAGCGGCGTCTATTTTAGCTAAAGTAGCACGCGATGACGAAATGATTGAGCTTGATAAACGCCACCCTGAATATGGCTTTGCAGGGCACAAAGGGTATCCAACAAAAGCACATTTTGCAGCGCTTGAGCAGTACGGCGCGATTGATGAGCATCGTAAAAGCTTTAAACCTGTGCAGCGTGTATTGGCGCAAGCCAATGGTGAGGGTTAAGCATGGCTGCTCCTGATTTTGTTCATTTAAGAGTTCATTCAGATTTTTCGATGGTTGACGGCCTTGCTAAAACAAAGCCAATAGTTGCTAAAGCGCAAGAGCTGCAAATGCCCGCTATTGCGATTACCGATCAAATGAACTTTTGTGGCTTAGTGCGCTTTTATGGCGCAACACATAACGCCGGTATTAAGCCTATTGTGGGTGCTGACTTTTGGGTTCGTAGCCCAGAATTTCCTGACGAGCCAAGCCGCTTAACCATATTAGCCAAAGACAACGACGGCTATAAAAATATTACCTTATTAATATCTAAAGCGTATCAACGTGGGCATGTGTTTCATCGCCCAGTGATTGACCGAGAATGGCTGGTGGAGCATAAAACGGGCTTAATTATTCTCTCGGGTGCTAAAGACGGTGACTTAGGAAAGGCATTACTAAAAAATAACCCAAGTGTTATTGAATCGGTTGTTAGCTTTTACAAGCAGCATTTTAGCGACAACTACTACCTTGAGCTTGTTCGCACCAATCGACCGCTTGAAGAAGACTACTTACATATGGCGGCAGAGCTTGCTACAAAAGAGCAGTTACCTGTTGTAGCGACCAACGAAGTGGTGTTTTTAAAACCTGAAAACTTTGAAGCGCACGAAATTCGCGTTGCTATTTTTGACGGCTACACGCTTGACGATAAACGCAGGCCTAAACGATTCTCTGAAGAACAATACCTAAAAACATCAGAGCAAATGGCTGAGTTGTTTAGCGACATTCCAGAAGCCCTACAAAACACAGTAGAAATAGCTAAACGTTGTAATGTAACGGTTCAGCTAGGGACTTACTTTTTACCTGATTACCCAACTGGCTCACTTAAGATTGATGAGTTTTTAGTTAAAGTGTCAGAAGATGGTCTTGAAGAGCGACTGCAGTTTTTATTCCCCGACGAAGAAGAGCGAAAAGTAAAACGTGTTGAATACGATGAGCGACTTGATATAGAGCTTGGCGTAATTAACCAAATGGGATTCCCAGGTTACTTCTTAATCGTAATGGAGTTTATTCAGTGGAGTAAAGATAACAATATTCCGGTTGGGCCTGGTCGTGGTTCAGGTGCAGGTTCGTTAGTTGCGTACGCACTTAAAATTACCGATTTGGATCCGCTTGAGTTCGATTTACTTTTTGAGCGATTTTTGAATCCAGAACGTGTATCAATGCCCGATTTCGACGTCGATTTTTGTATGGATAGACGAGACGAAGTAATTGATCACGTGTCGGCTTTGTATGGGCGTAATGCGGTATCGCAAATTATTACCTTTGGCACTATGGCTGCAAAAGCGGTAATACGCGATGTAGGGCGAGTGCTTGGGCACCCTTACGGGTTTGTTGATCGTATTTCTAAAATGATCCCCGGCGATCCTGGGATGACACTTGCTAAAGCGTTTGATATAGAACCGCGCTTGCAAGAAGCCTACGATGGCGATAACGAAGTAAAAGATTTAATCGACATGTGTCGCATCCTAGAAGGGTGTACACGTAACGCCGGTAAACATGCGGGTGGCGTAGTAATATCGCCAACCACTATTACCGACTTTGCCGCGCTTTATTGCGATGACGAAGGTAAGTTTCCGGTAACGCAATTTGATAAAAACGACGTAGAAACTGCAGGCTTAGTTAAGTTCGATTTCTTGGGTTTACGTACACTGACTATATTGCAGTGGGCGGTCGAAATGACCAATGTGCGCATGGAGCGCCAAGGTAAAGACCTCGTTGATATAAATACCATCCCACTGGATGATAAAAAAAGTATTGAATTGCTACTTCGGGCTGAAACGACTGCTGTATTCCAGCTAGAGTCGCGCGGTATGAAAGACTTAGTACGCCGACTTAAGCCCGACTGCTTTGAAGATATGATTGCACTCGTGGCCTTGTTCCGACCAGGTCCGCTGCAATCAGGCATGGTAGATAACTTTATCGACCGAAAACTGGGCCGCGAAGAAATCTCATACCCAGATGCGCAGTATCAGCACGAAAGCTTAAAACCAATACTTGATCCAACGTACGGCATTATCTTGTATCAAGAACAAGTAATGCAAATTGCGCAAGTACTAGCAGGTTACACGCTAGGTGGCGCCGACATGCTGCGTCGTGCAATGGGTAAGAAAAAACCCGAAGAAATGGCTAAGCAGCGTTCAACGTTTGAAGATGGCGCAAGAAATAACGGCATTGACGGCGAACTCGCAATAAAAATCTTCGACTTGGTAGAAAAGTTCGCAGGTTACGGTTTTAATAAATCTCACTCGGCGGCGTATGCACTTGTTTCGTATCAAACGCTGTGGATGAAAACGCATCATCCTGCAGAGTTTATGGCTGCGGTAATGTCGGCTGATATGGATAACACCGACAAAATCGTTATTTTGGTGGATGAATGTGAAAACATGAAGCTCACCTTATTGCCGCCAGATGTGAATGCAGGTGAGTTTAAGTTTACAGTAAACTTGCAAGGCGAGATTGTTTACGGCATTGGCGCGATAAAAGGCGTAGGTGAAGCACCGGTTGATGCAATATTAGAAGCGCGTGCAAAAGGGGGCCCATTTAAAGATTTATTTGATTTTTGTGCCCGCGTTGATTTAAAACGCTTAAATAAACGCGTGACCGAAAAATTAATTTATTCAGGTGCACTCGATAATTTAGGGCCAGAAAAAACCCAAGCTGGCCGTGCTACATTACTCGCTAGTTTAAAAAGTGCAATGCGGGCAGCCGACCAACACAACAAAGCTGAGCTATTAGGGCAAAGTGATTTGTTTGGTTTATTAGCCACTGAGCCTGATGAGGTTGAACAAGCCTTTATTAAAGCCACAGGCCTAACTGATAACGAATGGTTAGATGGTGAAAAAGAAACCCTAGGCCTTTATTTAACTGGGCATCCGATAAATCAGTACCGCCGTGAGCTTAGGCATTATACCAGCGGGAAAATAGTTGATTTACAGCCAACGAACCGCGATGTATTTGCAACAGCCGCAGGTTTGGTGATTGCTTCTAGGGTATTAATTAACAAAAAAGGAAATCGTTGGGCCTTAGTAACTTTAGATGACAAGAGTGCACGGATTGATGTACGCTTGTATTCAGACGAGTTTGAAAAGTACCAAGATATGCTCCAAGTTAACAATATCTTGGTAATATCTGGACAGGTCAGCTTTGATAACTTCTCCGGTGGTATTACAATGACCGCCAGAGAAATAAACACCATTGCTCAAGCGCGTGAAAAGCGTATTAAAGCGATTAAAATGACGCTGAACATGGTGCAAGTCGAGGCAGGTTTCTTCGATAAATTACAAAAAGTACTCGAACCCTATAAAATGGGAACGTGTCCGATCAAGGTTTATTACCAACGTCCAGATGCGTTGGCGCAATTAACTCTTGGGATCGAATGGTGTGTTACGCCAAGTGACGACTTAATTCATAAGTTATCACTAATGGCTGCGCAAGATGTAGAACTAGAATTTAACTGATTAGGTAGTTTAGAGCATGAGCCTCAATTATCTTGATTTTGAGCTTCCAATTGCAGAATTAGAAGCAAAAATTGAAGAATTACAAAATATAAGCCGCGCTGGCGAATTAGACCTTGAGTTAGAAGAGGAAGTCAGCAAATTAAAAGAAAAAAGTGCCAAACAAAAACAGGAGATTTTTTCTAATTTAGGCGCTTGGCAAGTATCACAGTTAGCACGTCATCCGTTGCGTCCTTACACTCGAGATTATATCGAGCGCATTTTCACGGAATTTGACGAGTTTGCTGGCGATCGTACTTTTGCTAACGATCCGGCTATTTTAGGAGGCGTTGCGCGTTTAGATGGCGAACCAGTAATGGTTATTGGCCAACAAAAAGGCCGTGACACTGCTGAAAAAATTAAACGCAACTTTGGTATGCCAAAGCCAGAAGGTTACCGTAAAGCATTACGCTTAATGGAAATGGCTGAGCGTTTTAAAATGCCAATCATGACCTTTATCGACACGCCGGGTGCATACCCAGGTGTTGGCGCTGAAGAACGTGGTCAATCTGAAGCAATCGCGCGTAACTTAAAAGTAATGGCGACACTTAAAGTGCCGACAATATGTACGGTTATTGGCGAAGGCGGTTCAGGTGGTGCATTAGCGATTGGTGTGGGCGACAGAGTTAACATGTTGCAATACAGCACTTACTCTGTAATTTCGCCTGAAGGTTGTGCGTCTATTCTTTGGAAAAGCGCCGACAAAGCCCCACTTGCAGCAGAAGCAATGGGTGTAACCGCAGAGCGAGTTAAAGAACTAGATTTAATCAGTAACTTAATTGATGAACCTCTAGGTGGCGCGCACCGCAATTACGATGCTATGGCACGTAACTTAAAAGTTCGCCTTAAACGTGACTTAGCAGACCTACAAGCGCTAACGCTTGAAGAAATGCTTGATCAACGTTATAAACGTTTAATGTCGTTTGGTTATTGCTAAACACATTAAATGTTAAAAAAAAGCCGCTTATGCGGCTTTTTTGCTTTAAAATGTTCAGAGTTTTTATATAAAAGTGCGCCCATATGCATACATCAGCAATTTATCAGCAATTAAAAAAATCATTAAATAGCTATATTGAGCAAGGTAACACCGCTTTTACAGTGGCGCTTTCTGGTGGCGTTGATTCTGTGGTGTTGTTGCATTTAATGCGCACTTTAAAAGTAGATAACCCTGCAATTAATGTATCGGCTATTTATGTCCACCATGGCTTGAGCCAGTATGCTGATGACTGGCAACACTTTTGCAAAAACGTATGCATTGAGCTTAATGTGCCTTTTGAAGCTGCGAAAGTTGTTATTGAGCCGCAGTCGCGCACAAGTCTTGAAGCCCAAGCACGCGACGTCCGTTATAAAGCACTTGATGAACTAAGCCCACAAGGCAGCATTATTTTACTGGGCCAACACTTAAACGACCAAGTAGAAACGTTTTTATTGCGCTTAAAGCGTGGCTCAGGTTTAAAAGGGCTAGGTTCTATGTATAAAGAGCGCTTGCTGCAAAGTGGGCGTATATGTTTTAGACCATTGTTAAATGTAGCTCGCAGCGATATAGAAGCGTTTGCAACGCAGTTTAGTGTTAGCCACATAACCGATGACTCTAATACAGATGAAAGTTTTGATCGTAACTTTTTACGCTCAAAAATAGTACCTGTGTTAGCTGAGCGCTTTAATGGGTTTGAACAATGCACTGCACGAAGTATTGAGCTACTACAGCAGCAACAAACATTACTTGATGAATATACTCAGCTTGATTTAAATAAGTGTATTAACGAGCATCAAGCACTTTGCATTGGCCAGATAAGCGAATACAGCGCAGCGCGCATTGCAAATATAGTACGTGCGTGGCTTGCACTATTTACACAAGTGATGCCATCGCAAAAGCAGCTCGAGCAAATTATTAATCAAGCAATGTGCGCAAAAAACGATGCACAAATGCGTATTGATTTGCTCGATGGGCAAATACGTCGTCATCAAGGTTATTTGTATTTTGTAACACCAAGTGAAGTGTTAACAGATATTGAGCTGAATCATTCACAGCTAAAACTGGCAGACGGGCGCTTATTAATTAAAAGCACCGGTTGTGGAGTAAGACCTCCACACGCTAATGAGCAAGTAATAGTGCGTTTTGATTGCAATAGCGCACGCATTAAACCACTTAAAAAGCCTGGTAGTAATACAGTTAAGCATTGGTTTAAAGATGCAAAAATAGCGCCCTGGCTTCGCGCCAGTGTGCCGCTTATTTTTTATAATGATGAATTAGTTCAAGTGGTTGGTTATTTTATAAGTGCTAAGCATATTGATGAAAATGGTATTTTTTGGGAGTGTAAATAAATGAGTAAACAGCCGCATGTTGGTTTGTCGTTAGTTACTAAAGCGCCAGTGGGTATGCTAATAACGGCCGTTATAGCTATTATTGCTAATATTTTACTTGAGCTAAATATAGTTACGCTAGGTTATGCAGTTGCGGGTGGAATTGTATCTGCAGTGCTTTTATTAGCTTATTGGTTAGGTAAAGGTGGATTGTTTTTTATTTTAGGCGTGAGCCTGCCACTGCTTTTAGTATTATTTACACCGCTTGCTACTATTACCGCATTACTTAATTTAATTAGCGGATTCTTTTTTGGTTTCTGTGCCGCGTTGTTTATTTATAAATTGGTAAGTGCAAAGCCTAGCGGGGGAAGCTAGGCTTTTTATTTAATGCAGTTAAGTAAAAACTAATATGCTTTTGCGCAGTTTCTGCCAGATGCTTTTGCTTTGTATAAGCCTTTATCGGCGCGAGCAAATATTTCAGTTTCGCTGTCTTGGCTGTTAGCTAAAGTAAAACCAATACTGGTTGTTACTTTATACTTAGACATTAGAGGCGATTTTCTTACTAAGCACATTATCCGCTCAGCAATCACTTTATTCGTTGTAAACTCAGGGTCTTCAATAAGTAAAGCAAACTCATCACCACCAAATCTAAATACCGAATCAGTGCCGCGTATGCTGCTACACAGTACTTTTGAAAACTCTTTAAGTGTATCGTCACCAATTTTATGGCCAAAGTTGTCGTTAACTTGTTTAAAATTATCTAAATCAAGCAGCATTAAACTAAATGGACGCTGGTAACGACGGCAGTTTTCAAGTTTTTGCAGTAAAAAGTCATTAAACTGACTACGGTTATTTAAGCCTGTTAACGCATCTTTTGTGGCAAGCTTTAGTACTCGGCTATACATCATCGCATTACGAAGTGGATAAACCAGCGCAGTATGCAAAGTATGTAGCTTTTTCTCAATGGCTTGACCAAGTGGGAATTTACTAAAATAAATTAGTTGCCCTAAGTGTTCTTTACCAATCGCCAAATCAAAAATATAGGGTGTACTATTTGTATCACTCTGTGATGTTTGTGTAGTTCCCAGTGTTGACTGAAACTGTAAACCAGAGAAATTTAACAATTGTTTTGTAAATTTTACGTATATAGCTAAAACATCCTCAATCACTAAGCTAGTTTGTAGCTCTGTGACGAGTTTATGTGTTTCTGTTATTTCATTTGTTGGCGAATGTTCAGCCGAAAACGGCAAAAAATCACCGCGACCAGACACACGCTGCGTCAAAATATGGACGTTTTCCATTAAATTCTCCCCCGAGGGTGTTACTTTGCAATTACTAAGCGATTTTTGTGCCATATTTTAAAACTGGCTGAAAAACAGAAGGTTGCTATATTTAAAGTAAGTCCCTTGGTTTAATTGACGCGTGAGGCCGAATTTGCAGAGTATTAACGTTCAAATTTTTGGCTTGCTAGTGGCAGCAGTTCTTTTTGTGTGGTTTTTTAAACGCATTGGCTTGCCGCCTATTTTGGCGTACCTAGCAACGGGGGTTTTAGCCGGTAGTCATGGTATTGGTTGGTTAGCGCAATCTCATGAAATAGAGTTTGTAGCAGAGCTTGGAATTGTGTTTTTGTTATTTAGTTTGGGGTTAGAATTTTCTATTTCGCGGCTAATGGCAATGCGAAGCCTAGTATTTGGGCTGGGCTCGTTACAAGTAGGTATAACCAGCTTACTCTTCATTATTATTTTATATTGTTTAGACTTTTCCCTACTCACCAGTTTTACCATTGGTACAATTATGGCGCTTTCTTCTACGGCTGTAGTGGTTAAGCTATTAAAAGAAACGGGTGAGCTTAATCAGCGCCGTGGGCAATTGGCCGTTGGTGTACTGCTTTTTCAAGATATTGCTGTTGTTCCTCTATTAATAATACTTCCTTTATTTGCCTCAAGCGACCCTCAAAGTATTGGCTGGGCTTTAGCGTTTGCCCTAAGTAAGGGCGCATTTGTATGCGTGCTTCTTTGGGCAATTGGTAAATGGGTATTGCCCATTGTGTTTAAAGAAATAGCGCAAGTACGAACCGATGAGTTGTTTGTGCTTACCACTATATTAGTAGCCTTATTTGCGGGCTTTTTAACGTATATGTTTGGCTTGTCTATGGCATTGGGCGCTTTTTTAGCGGGAATGATGTTAGGTGAGAGCCATTACAGGCATCAGTTAGAGGCCGATATACGTCCATTTCGCGATATTTTAATGGGGCTGTTTTTTGTAACTGTGGGTATGCAGTTGGATATTTTATTTGTACTGGCGCATATAGTAATAATTATTGGCGCATTGCTTGGGTTACTCGTATTAAAAATTACAGTAGTAGCACTTAGTGCGCGGCTAATGCATGAGCGAAACCAAGACTCGCTCGCCTGTGGCATTATGCTGTGGCAAATGGGGGAGTTTGGTTTTGTACTTATCGCACTTGCTGGCCAGCATCAGTTATTAAACTCAGAGCAAGCTTCATTTTTAATTGCCCTTGGTGTGTTATCAATGGCATTTACACCATTTTTGATTGATAAAACGCCATTTATTTTAAAGCGTTTAGGTATACTCGATCGCCCTAGTTTAGCGCTGGAGAGTGAGCCACAAAGTAGTACACTTTATAGTGACCATGTTGTTATTTGTGGTTTTTCGCGTGTTGGGCAAACTATAGCGCGTTTTTTAAAGCCCGAAGCAATAGACTACGTTGCCATTGAAAGTAACCCAATTTTAGTACAAGAAGGCAAAGCGGCAGGTGAGCCTGTTATATTTGGCTATGTTAAACAAAAAGATATTTTAAAGTGCGCAGGAGTAGAGCGAGCTCGCTTGGTTATTATTACTTTTACAGAGCTTGATCACGCACAGGTTGTTATTGATGCCATAAAACAAATAGCGCCCAACGTTAAAATACTTATTCGTACTCGTGACGATAGCCAGTTAGATTATTTAAAAGGGCTAGGCGTAACCGAAGTAGTGCCAGAGTCATTAGAGGCGAGCTTAATGCTCGTGTCGCATGTGTTGTCTATGTCGGGCGTACCGATGACGCGTATTGTGCGTAGAGTAAGTAAAGAACGTCGTAATCGTTATCCATTAATGCAAAGCTTTTACGCAGGGTATTTTAAAGATAGCGAAGATGCCTCAAGTGAACGATTAGAATATTTACATGTTGTAGCGCTACCTCAGCAAGCTTATGCCGTGGATAAAACAATTGAATATCTTAATTTAGAAAAGCGGCGAGTGCTCGTAAAAGCACTGCGCAGAGAAGGAGCCGAAATAGATACGCCATCAGCGCAAACAACATTATTGGCTAATGACGTTTTAGTATTACAAGGTAAACCAAGGCGTGTTGAGCGGGTAGAGCACTATCTGCTCGACGGAATCGAATAGTGACTTAGATTAATCTAACTCTAAAAATTCACGCATCTTAGGCAACTGCGCCATACCGTCTTCATAGCCAATTTGCATTAAATGCTGGGTGTAGCGTTTTTCAAACAATAGGTAGCTGGTTAAACTCGATTGCGAATGCTTTTTAACACCTATGGTACGTAGCAAAACTTTAATAGCCCATGGCATATCGTCGTAATACTGCGCTGCAATGGCGTTAAAGTTTTGCGAAGGGTTAATGACAAAGGTATCTATTTGTTTAAGTTCTTGATGTTTGTCGCGAGCGGGTAATAGCCCTAATGTTCGGTTAACACGAGCCAAACGCTCCAAATCCGATTGCATAGTGTCGGTAAATACACTGTCGAGTAAATGCCCTGCAACAGCAGATAGACCCGGATAATGTGGCGAGTAACCCGGTGGGTGTAATTCTTTGGGTTGGTCGACCCCAATAATAAATATTTTTTCAGCGCCTAAATGAATCGATGGACTCAGCGGAGAAAGTTGATGTATAGAGCCATCCCCAAAGTAATGGTTATAAATATTTACACTTGGAAACACCATAGGGATGGCACTCGATGCCATTAAGTGCTCAACATTGATACGAGTTGCACGGCCTTCGCGTTTAGCACGCTGCCAAGATGTTTGCGTATTAGATTGAAAAAATGCAACAGAGTCGCCCGTTGTATAACTTGAGGCCGTAATAGACAGCGCATCTAAATAATTACGATGTAAATTGCGCTCAATACGGTGTAAATCTAAAATTTCGTTTAATAAACCACGCAGAGGGCGGTTGTTTAGCAAGCTCGCTGGTGGATGGTTAATATGTTCTGACTGAAAGCTCGTTAAAATATTACGCGCAATATGACCAAATACGCTTAAAAAATCACTTTTATAGACCATAGAGGTTGAAAAGTTTTTCCAAACTGATTCAAGCTTTCGTACAGCCAAATGCGCACAGGAGGCGTAACATGCTAACGCAGCTGAGTTAATAGCCCCAGCAGAGGTGCCATTTATTACTCTAAATGGCAATGGAGCGGTACGAGGCATACTATGAGCTAGCGCTTTAAGAACACCCACTTGATAAGCAGCACGTGCGCCACCACCTGTGAGTAATAAGGCAATTTTAGGTTTTTGTGGATCAACTTGCTTGATTTTCATATTGGTGGTTAAACTGTTCTACGTCTTTACTTTATTTATTAACTGTAAGTCTTTAAGCTAGAAGAATCAAAGGATAACTGCCCTAATACTTATTACATTGTTTAATCACCCAATTTAGTACGTAACTTACTTTGCTATAATTGCCGTATTATAAAATGTCATAGTATTTGTGTAAGAATGAATTTAATCCACTTAGCGTACTCTAAGTGATATCGCATTTTAATTTTTATGGAGTTCGTATGTCAGATAAACCAGAAGCATCAGATGTTCAAAAACGTCCACCTAATAACAATATTCTTTTCGCCGTTATTATTTTAATAGTCGTAGCATGTGCGGCCGCCTTCGTATTGCTAACACCCAGTGACGAGCAAGCAACACGCACTGAGGTAGAGCCCACAGTTAAAGAACAACCTATGATGGAGCTTAAACCCGAGAACGACCCCGTGGTAGATGCGCCGTCTGTAAATCCAGAAAAGCCAGCAGAGCTTGAAGTACCAGCACAAAGTCCAAGTGAGCCTGTGCCAGAAGTAGAGCCACTACCAACGCTTAACGAAAGTGATGCAGTTGTTGTTGCTAAAATGGACGAGTACCTAAGCGACTCAGTAATGAGCTTAATGGTGACCGACGATGTTATTCGTCGTGGTGTGGTATATGTAGATAACTTAGCAAAAGGAAAAATAGCTAAAAAGCACATGCCTGTTGTACAGCCAGAAGAAAAATTTAGCGTGAATGAAGGTGATATCTTAACTATTAACCCTAACAGCTACGAGCGTTATACACCGTATGTGAAAATATTTACCAGTATGAGTGCAGCGCAAGCCGTTCGCATGTACGAAGAGTACAAGCCACTTATTAATAATGCATACAGTGAAATTGGTTACGGCGATGACGAGTTTAATCAAACGCTAACCGATGCAATCGATTTATTACTTGATACGCCAGAGCCTGAAGGTGACTTGCCGTTACTTCGTGATTCAGTAACGTACCAGTATGCGTTTTCGGAGTGGGAGCAATTACCAGATGCACAAAAACAGCTTTTACGTATGGGTCCAGAAAACATGAAAAAAGTAAAAGCAGCATTACGTAATATAAAAGCGCAGTTAGAGAACAATTAATACGCACTAAAATAGCTAAATACGCCGCGATTGTATATGAAGTATGCAATCGCACTTTCTTTTTAGATTATCCCTTGAATAACAGAGCAAAAGTAGAGATAATCCCTCCCGCGCCAACCAAGGCCCTCAATGGTAGTCTTATTGGTCCTCTCGCAACACTAGCAGGCGAACCTGGTCAGGCCCGGAAGGGAGCAGCCACAGTTTGTGACGTGTGTGCCGAGATGTGGCTGGTAAGACTGCCACCCAAATTCCTCATTTGGGTGTTTGAACTAATAAACTTAATTCCTCAAAAATAATTCCTCTTATTAAATAATACTATTTATTTATAGATTACTTTATAAATTACTTTATAGATTGTTATGTCATTTTTGTTAAAAATATTACTAATAACTACATGGTAGTATTAATTAAAAGTAAATTAACCTCCCTTTTAAACATGTTGCTCATCCTCGATTCGTAAATACGACTTAAGTCTAGATTGTGTAGTACGAAGTTAGGATTAGAATAATGTCAAATTTAGAGAGGAGCTCAGTATGCACTTGGAACGTATTCGCAATAGTAACCTGCATGACAAGGTGATGCCTGCAGAACAAGCAAGCCAATTTATTAAAGATGGAATGACTGTAGGGATGAGTGGCTTCACTCGTGCCGGAGAAGCTAAAGCAGTACCCAGAGCGTTAATTGAGCAAGTCAAAAAAAATCCAATAAAAATAAATTTAATGACTGGCGCATCTTTAGGTAATGATTTAGATAAACTACTTACCGAAGCGGGCATTTTAGCGCGTCGTATGCCTTTTCAAGTAGACAGTACTTTACGTAAAGCGATTAATAACGGTGAAGTAATGTTTATTGATCAGCATTTATCTGAAACGGTTGAGCATCTACGAAATCATCAATTAACCATGCCTGATGTAGCTGTTATTGAAGCAGTCGCTATTACCGAAGAAGGGCATATTGTGCCAACTACATCGGTAGGTAACTCAGCGAGTTTTGCTATTTTTGCCAAAGAAGTCATCGTTGAAATTAATATGCTGCATAACCCGAATCTTGAAGGTTTGCACGATATATACATTCCTTCGTATCGTCCTACTCGCCAACCAATGCCGTTAGTTAAAGTAGACGACCGTATTGGTAGCACTGCTATTCCTATCGACCCTGCAAAAATTGTTGGTATTGTTTTTACTAACCAAAGCGACTCGTTTTCTACCGTTACCGACCCTGATGAAGATACCGCATCTATTGCGCGCCATTTAGTTAACTTTTTTAAAGAAGAAGTGGCTCAAAATAAATTGCCAGCTAATTTAGGACCGCTACAAGCAGGCATTGGTAACATTGCAAATGCTGTGATGATGGGACTACTCGATTCTGACTTTAAAGACCTAACAATGTACTCTGAAGTACTACAAGATTCGACGTTTGACCTAATTGACGCAGGTAAGCTTAGTTTTGCATCGGGCAGCTCAATTGTGTTGTCTGAGCGTTGTAACGCGCAAGTATTTAATAACTTAGAGCAATACAAAGACAAGCTAGTGCTACGCCCTCAAGAAATTTCGAACCACCCTGAAATAGTGCGCCGTTTAGGAATTATTGCCATAAACACTGCACTTGAGTTTGATATGTATGGCAACGTAAATTCAACACATGTTTGTGGCACGCGAATGATGAATGGTATTGGTGGCTCTGGTGATTTTGCTCGTAATGCTCATTTAGCAATATTTGTGACTAAATCGATTGCTAAAAATGGCGCTATTTCAAGCGTAGTGCCTATGGCGAGTCATGTTGATCATAACGAGCACGATGTTGATATTTTAGTAACCGAGCAAGGATTAGCTGATTTACGCGGTTTAGCGCCGCGTGAGCGAGCGATACAAGTTATTAAGCACTGCGTGCACCCAGATTATCGTGACGATATGTTAGATTACTACAATCGTGCTTGTGAGCGTGGCGGGCATACCCCTCATTTACTTGAAGAAGCGTTTAGTTGGCATATTCGTCTTGAACAACAAGGCAGCATGAAAAAAGTATCTGCAGCAGATGCTCAAGTGCAACTGTCAGCATAAGCATTTTGGTTTATTAAAATTGAATAAGTTAGTTTTATACTTACTTTTAAACCGCACTAGTGTCAGCTCAATCAGCTTTGATTAGTGCGGTTTAATAAAAACTTTAAGCCCAAAATAATTTTATACCTACTCTTTGCATACCTTTCCCAGCCACCTTTTATTATTTTATTTACTTAGGTTTAAGTGCTATTACCGTTATTAAGTGTGTAATGTGTTTATTAAAAAATAGAGATGCTTAAATGGCGTTTGACAGAGGGTTAGAAGAGCGACTTTATGAGTTGTTTAATGCGCGCCACGATTTAGTAGTAAAGAAAATGTTTGGTGGTTTATGTTTTATAATTTCTGAGTATATGTGCTGCGTAATAATAGGCAACAAGCTGATGGTGCGAGTAGGGCCTGAAAACTACAGCGATTGTTTAGCTAAACCCCATGTAACTGAAATGGACTTTACCGGAAAGCCAGTTAAGGGCTTGGTTTATATTTTGCCTGAAGGTTTTGAGTCTGATTTTGATTTAGCATATTGGGTAAATACGTGCGTTAACTTTGTAGAGTCTTTGCCGCCCAAGCCTTTTAAAAAACGACCCGCACTTAAGTAAATTAGCGAAGTATCACCTTAATTAAAATACGCATTGCAATCAAATTACTGGCGCTATGAGCATGAATACTACATAATTGAGCGACTGCTCACTTATGCGCTTTTTACTTAAGTATGATTCATACTATTTCAAAAGACGCTTTGAACACTAGTTTGTAAAGCTGTTTATTAGCACAGCTTTAAATTTTTTAGTAAATAAAAGAGAGAATGTAATGATTAAAGTAAGCGTATTATACCCAAATAATGAAAGTGCTACTTTCGATATGGACTACTACTGTAAAACACATTTACCACTAGTTGCAGAGTTAGTTGGTAAAGCGCTTATATCAAGTAGTGCAGATGCAGGTTTAGCTGGTGGCGCACCGGGCGAAGCGCCAACTTATATTGCTATGGGGCATTTAGTGTTTGAATCGGTAGAATCTTTTCAGCAAGCCTTTGCACCTCATCAAGAAGTAATAGCGGCTGATTTAGTTAATTTTACTAACGTGTCTCCAGTAATTCAAATTAGCAATATTGCTGGGTAAATTACACGCTAAAACTAATTTAAGAATTACTTAATAACCCCTACTGTATTTAATACAGTAGGGGTTTTATTTTAACTGCAATAAAAGGGCTAGCGCTCTGTTTTAAGTAAAATTAGTTCTAATATTTAGATGTATTAAACCCGCTCCTGTGTTGATTATGAAAATGATAAGAGTTATCATTTAGCTTGTTGGCTATCTACACTTCTCCCAGGAATTATCATGTTTAACCCTAATTATTTGGCATTAAGTATTGCTGCGTCTTTATCTGCTTTTTCTAATATGGCATTTGCAGAGCAAAATAACGATATTGAAAAAATAGAAGTAACTGGCCGTGCCCAGCAATTTTACCTAGAAACCGAAAGTAAAATTGGTACTAAAACTAATTTAGATCTTATTAAGCTTCCGCAATCGGCTCAGGTGTTAACAGAGCAACTTATAATTGACCAAGCAGCGCGTGACATTACCGATTTGTACCGATCTATTGCGGGAGTGAGCGAATATAGCTACTCAGGCGTAACTTTTCGTGGTTTTAGAGATGACGCAAATGTATTTTACGATGGTGTGCGTGGCGACCCATATTCGGGCTTTGGTGTACCGCAGTTATTTAATGTAGAACGTGTTGAAGTATTAAAAGGGCCAGCCTCTGCTTTGTATGGCGGTGGCGAACCTGGTGGGATGATTAATTACGTAACTAAAAAGCCAAGCTACACACAAAAACGCGAATTAAAGCTTACTTTGGGTAATTACAACACCCGTGGTGCATCACTCGATATGACGGGTGGTTTAAACGATACAATGGCTTATAGATTGGGTGGTTATTATGAAGAGCAAGACAGCTTTCGTAACAATGCAGACTCAGCTAATACCGAGCTAACAGGCGGATTGTTATTTGATTTAAGTGATTCAACAACCCTAACCACAAGTGTTGACTACATTAAACAAGACCTAGGCGGTAACCGCTTACGGGGCGTACCGGTAGATGATAACGGCAACTTTCTGGTAGATCCTTCGTATAACGCGAACGAATCATTTGACTATCAAGATATGGAAGCTTTGGTGCTTCAAGCTGAGTTAAATCATAGTTTTTCTGATGATTTCTCTGTTAGCACTACTGTGCGATACCTTGATAATGAGCGCGACCAAGCGTATCACGAGTCGCAAAATTGGGTTGACGTAAATGGTGATGGCGTTGCTAATATAGATGATGAAACCATAAGACGAGAATACCGCAAACAGTTTCGAGCAAACGAAGAAATAAGCTTAACAACTGATTTTGTATATAACGTTGAGCAAGGTAATTTAGAGCATCAATTTTTATTTGGTGGCGATTACCATGTGGTAGAAACGCAGTACGATTACTTGCGTGCCCGATATGAGGCTGATGGTGTAGCAAACTTAAATATTTATACACTTAATTACGGTGAAACAGACCCTAGCACCTATAACTTAACCGATTTAGATCGTGATGGTGTAGATACCGATCGCTTTGGTGTATACGCTCAAGATGTTATAAGTATTGGCGAACAATGGACCGTAATTGCAGGCTTACGCTACGATTACTTTAAAGAATTAAATAAGGAAACAGGCTTTAGCTATTCCGATAACGGTGTAACACCTCGCGTTGCAGTAACGTACCAGCCAATAGAAAACACCTCTGTTTACATAAACTACTCTGAAAGCTTTAATCCTACATCGTCGGGCGATCAGGAAGATGTGGTAGACGAGGGTAATTTAGAACCAGAAACCGGTAAGCAAACCGAGCTGGGTATGAAAAACCAATGGCTCGACGGCAAAATAATGAGCACCTTTGCAATTTACCAAATTAATAAAGAAAACGTGGTAATGAGCAACCCTGACGATACGGGAGCGGGAGATGGCATTGCTGCACTTTTAAATATAGGTGAAGTAGAAAGTCGAGGATTTGAAACAACGCTCGTAGGCGATTTATCAGCGCACTGGACCGTAACGGCTAACTACGCTTACAACGATACGCAAGTGGTAGACGGCGTAACGGGTGATACGCTTTCAAATACATTTGGAGACGGTTCGCGCTTTGCTAATGCACCACGCCACCAGGCAGGTTTATGGACTCGCTACGCACTGGATTCGATTGACTCATCAATTGCCTTTGGTGCAAATTACGTAAGTGAGCAACTTAGTACAAGTGGTCAAAAAGTAAAACCATTTACCGTATTTGATATGAGCTGGACGAGTCGCTTTGACGACGTATTACTGAGTGTAAATATTAATAACCTGTTTGATAAAGAATACGCGGTTAGTGGATTTAGTGAACGAAACGGCCACTTTCCCGGCAGCCCTCGCGAAATTATTGGGCAAATAACCTACAAGTTTTAATACTTATTTAGCGCGAGAGTTACTCGCGCTTTGTTTTAAGTATCGCCTTGCACCTTTTTATCACTATTAAATTTAGCTGATTCTTGAGTAGTGTTAATAGCCGTAATAGGGAAGGGGATTACAATACCTTCTTTTTTATAGCGTTTATGCAGGGCTTTTATAAAAGCGGACTTAACCCAAAAGCGATTAAAGTATTCTTTAGCTCTAAGCATTACCGTAAAGTTAATGCTTGATCTATCAAAGGTATGAAAAACCACAAAGGTATTGTAATCATCAACGCCCCATTCGTGTGAAATAAGTATTTCACGAGCTACTTCAAGTGTTACTTGCTCAACAAATTCTAAATCTGAATCGTAATGCACGCTTATATCAACAGGCACGCTTAGCTCTCTTTCAGGATAAAAGTAATTAATAATACGCGATTTAGATAATTGGCTATTAGGTATAATAATCATATTATTAGGTAGCATTTTAACCCATGTAGAGCGCCAGCCTATGTGATCTACAAAGCCTTGCTCCTTAGATTCAAGCTCAATAAAATCGCCCACTCTTATGGGTTTATCTATCACTAGCTGCACGCCAGAAAAAAAGTTTTCGAGGGTAGGTTGTAAAGCAAGGGCAACAGCCAGTGATGTAATACCTAACGAGGCAATAATGGGTGTAATAGAAATACCTAACGTGCCCATTAATACTAGTATTCCTACGGATGATAATGTAACGCGTATCACGCCTTTAATTATGCTTTTTGAATTAAAAACAACGGCAGATTGTTTGCCATAGTAATTAATAGTGCCAATAATAAAGCGGTCTAAAAACATAATAAGTGCAAGCAGCGCTAATACAATATTAATGCTATTAAAAGGGATCTGCTGAGAAATAGAAGTACTAACAATGAAGGTGTCGTGCTCTAAAATGGTGAGCAGCACAATAATTGTGCACAGTGTTAGCGGCTTAGATATTGACTCTATTAGTAAAGTATCGAATATAAACGTGGTCTTTGAAGTCCATTTTTTTAGCCAGTACATTACAAAAAAACGAATTAAAAACAGTAGTATAGCTATAAGTAAAAGAGAGGACGCTGCGCTTAACCAAGGTGTGCTGTTAGAAAATTCCAGCGCTTTATTTAGCATAACTTAAACCTGTTCAATATAGTTTTATATATATTGCAGCAAGTTATGTACCTTTGTTTGGGTAAAGTAGCTGCCGAGTTTAGTCGGCAGCAAATATTATACTTTTTTGGCTAACCACATACCGCCTAGCACGGCTGCAAAAAATAACAAAAACTCCATTTTAAGAGACACCAATTGAACCAAACCCGGGCCTGGGCAAATGCCACTTAAACCCCAGCCTAAACCAAAAAGTACTGAGCCGATAATTAAGCGCGCATCAATTTTTTTTAAATCACTTAAATTAAACGTTCCTGAAAGAAGTGGCTTCTCTTTTTTTGCAACCCATAACCATGTAAGCATCATTATTAGCATGGCAACAGCCATCACTATAATTAAGCTTGCGTCCCATTGGTTTCCATAGGTAAGAAAGTTAATCACTTTAGCAGGGTTTGTCATCCCGCTAATAATAAGCCCTAAGCCAAATATAAAGCCTATAACAACCATCATAATTGCTTTCATTATTTATCCTACAAGGTTTGCTGTAATGAAGGCAACAAGCATAAATGTACATGTTGCAACCCAAGAGCGAGCAGAAAAGCGCGACATGCCGCACACACCATGGCCACTTGTGCACCCATTAGCTAAAGTTGTACCAGCGCCAACTAAAAGTCCAGCAATAACAATAAGCCAAGGCGGTAATTGCAATTCGCCTTCTAATAAAGAAGGCGCAAATACCCTTACAGCCACTCCTGCCAACAATAACCCTAAAATAAAGTATAACTGCCAACGAGAGTCTGAATTTGCTTTAGCGAATACTGACTTAACAATGCCTGATATGCCCGCAATTTTTCCGTATAAAACCAGTAATAACGTACACGCTATACCTATTAATGCACCGCCTATTGCAGCCGATACTGGGGTGAATTCTGTTATCATTTTTAAATTTCCCAAACAATAGAAACGCCTAAACCGGTTTGTTTCATTTCGATTGATAATTGTTGATTAGGCGCTAAGTAGTTAGCACCCGTTACTTTTTTTGCTGGCGAATAAAAAGCCATAGCGTTTAATTGTACCTTGTTGGTAAAAGAATGGCTAAAGCCAGTAGTAAAATGCCACTCTTGAACACCCGGGGCTAAAATATTAAGCAAAACGTTTGATGAAGGAATCGGTTGCTCGGTGTAAGACACCCCAAAACGAATTTTTTGTTGCGATGTACGCTGCCATTGATAGCCAAGCTTATAAATAGTCATATCGTTCCAGCCGAACCCAGCTCCTGCATCAGCCCCTAAAGGCGCTGACATCAAGTTATTAACTGGATTTGCAATACTTTTTACTTCGCTGTAATTTATTTTTTGCCAATCAAACACAACCTGATTACTTGGGGTAAGCTTATAGGCAGCACCAAGTTGAAACGAACTTGGCAGATCAAATCCGCCTTGCTCTGCAAACAAACCTTTATAGCTATCAAACTCTTGCATAGACACTGAAGAGCGGTAACTTGCACCCCAGCTTAATGACGAATTTATATCTTGGCTAATACCCAGTTGAATACCTAGGCCTGTACTTGTATCGGTGCCATTATTTGTAAGCGCTTCTGGCGATTGCGAAAAAGGAGCAAAGCTTCCAAGCCCTTGTGCTTCAAACTGTTGCACCACGTAAATAGGGGATACACCAAGGCGTGTTTGTTCATTCAACTTATAGCTTACTGTTGGGCTAATAAAGAGTTGTTTTAAATCAACGCCTGTTGTACCAGCGTAAAAAGTCCCCTCAGGAGAGGATTCTGCGCCGTACTCGGTATTCATACCGCCGTTGCCATACACTAATAAACCAATATTTACTTTTTCATTTAATTGATGGCCAATAGCAAACTCTGGAATTGCAAATACGGTGTTGTCGCTTTTTTGTGTTTTTGCTTCAAGATAAAATGCGCCAGGGTAAAAAGTATCTACTTTTGATGCAGTATATTTTCGTTCAGGTGAAAAAAGCTCTAAGCCCAGTGATAGCTCTGTTCCGTTAGGTAAAAAGGTTGCTGGATTATTAGCGCCAGACATTAACTCTTCTGACAGCGCTACACCTGCGCCAGCCATGCCTTTGTGGGTCATGCCATAGCCGTGAGTAAAATAACCATTAGTAGCAAATGCACTGAACGAACCTAACGCACACGTTAAAGCTAAGCCTGAAATTAACTGTTTTTTCATTTTAGTAAATACATAAAGTTGGAATGGGCGGACAATAGCTAATTTTTGATATTCTAAAAAGGAATTTAAATAGATTAGTTATAATAAAAGGTAATACGGCAATGGTTATAAAGTTAAAATAAATGAGCGTAGATTGCTATTCAGCCTTAACTTAAGTTAAAAGTTTCGCTAACGTATTGAACTATAGTGATATTTAAGTATGTAATCGGTAGCTATAAACTTTGGTAGTAAAAGCTTGCTGGTAAAAGGAGCGTTTACGCATTAATAGCTGCATAAAGTAGATTTATTATTTAACGTTTAGGTTATTTAAATCGCCATTATTAAATGGCGCTATTGTATGTAAAAGCAAAGCGGCGATTAATATCACCGCTTTTAAAAATCACATAGATTCGAGCGTTTTACCGCGTGTTTCTTTTATGTATTTAACAACAAAAAATATGCTTATAAGTGCCGATAACGCATAAAAGCCATAAGCGCCTGCAAGTCCAATGTTAGCCAGCATAATAGGGAAGGTCATGGTGATTGCAAAGTTAGCAATCCATTGTGCGCTAGCCGCAACAGCCAGAGCAGCACCACGAATACGGTTATTAAACATTTCGCCCAATAATACCCATACAATTGGGCCCCAACTTAAGCCAAAAAATACCACAAATAAGTTAGCCATAATAAGCGCAAAAGTACCCATGTTATCGCTAAGGGCAAGTTTGCCTGCTTCATCAAGGCCTGCACTGCCAAATATATAAGTAAGCGCGCTTAAGCTGATAAACATACCAATACTGCCTACAAGCAACAGTGGTTTACGGCCAACTTTGTCAACTAGGGCAATGGCAATAAAGGTCGATACAATATTAGTAGTACCTGCGAGCACATTTATAAATAACGATTGCGATTCATCAAACCCAGCGGCTTGCCAAAGCTCAGAGCCGTAATAAAACACCACGTTAATACCCACAAATTGCTGAAACACACTCAGCGCCACACCCACCCAAACAATTGGGTGTACTTTTTTACTGCCATCAATAAATAAATCACGAATACTTGGCTTTGTATCGCTATGCAATGAGCGTTTTACATCGCTTATTTGTTTATCTGCATTGTCGTCTGAAATTTTACTAAATACCGCTTTTGCATCATCCACTTTACCTTGCGCCACTAAATAACGAGGCGACTCTGGAATAAACAAAACACCGACTAAAAACAATACAGCAGGCACAAGCTCTGCCCAAAACATCCAGCGCCAAGCGGCTATATCAAGCATTAAAATATTTTGCGCGCTGCCTGCTGCATCAGCAATTAAGTAGTTACTTAAAAAAGCAGCAAATAAACCCAGTACAATAGCGAGTTGTTGTAGTGTAGCTAAACGACCACGAAGTGCTGGTGGTGCAACCTCAGCAATGTAAGCTGGCGCTAATACCGATGCAGCACCAATACCTAAGCCACCAAATAAACGGTAAAAAATAAACTCCGCAGAGCTTTCGCTAATGCCTGAGCCAAACGCACTAATGGCAAAAATAATCGCGGTGATGATCATAATTGCACGGCGGCCAAATTTATCAGCCAGCGGCCCCGCAGCAAGTGCACCTAAGGCACAGCCAAGTAACACAGACGCTACGTTAAAGCCCGTAGCCACACTGCTAGAATTAAAGGCATTACCAAGTGCCGACACCGTGCCGTTAATCACGCCCGAGTCAAAACCAAATAAAAAGCCACCAATAGCAGCCACGGCCGATATAAAAATCACGTAAAAAAGAGAGGTGTTTTCAGCTGTGTTGGCTGAGTGGGAAGGCGGTGTGTGCGTTGTCATTATATGCCCTGAAAGTTAAATTAAATATAAAGGAGCATAATATCGTAAAGCGTTATGGTTGAATATGCTTGTGCGGGTATAAAGGGATTGGCAAGTATAAATTAAGTTGTTTTTAAAGGTTTCAATTTAAAGGTATTAGCTAAAGGCGTTAGATTCAATACTTTGAAATTAAGTAGCGCCTTTTAATAACAAAAACTAAATTTCAAAGAATAATATGCACTTTATGGAAAGTGCCTGTTGGAGCAATATCACTGTTCTCTACCATTTTGGTATGTTTTTGCAATTACATAAACTGATATGAGGTTTAGTAATTGTTTACATGTGGTTATTTGGTGGTTAAGGTTAATAGATTATAAAATAGGGACATTTGTCGGTTTATAAAGCGTCAAATGTCGTAGATTAAATTGTCATATTTATAGAGATACCATGTCTGTAATTCGTAGCTCAGTTTTTCAAATCATTTTTAAATCAATTTTTTTACTATTATTTAACTGTATCGGATTCTTTGCAATATATGCTGGCGCTCTTTTATTCCTTAGCGAGAGTAATACTTCGTTATCGCCAAATGAACAACTTTTGGCGTTAATTCTCGCTTTGGTTACAACATCTATTTTTGCTTGGTGGATGGTACTCAGCTTTCGGCAATACGAAATCAAAATAGACAGTGAAGTAATCCTACTTAAAGGATTATCTGGCTGGAAAAAAATTGACAAAACTTTTCCACTCTCCGATCTTGACGGTGCAGAATTAGGAACGGATTTAGCTCTATTTAAGGGGAAAAAATTGGTGGCGAAGCTTTCAATGGTTTCTATAGCATTTGACAATCATTCGCTAAATAAAAGTATTACAAAAACTTTACCCGCTCCTGAATTGGGTAAATAAATATAACAAGCCAATCCAGCAGCGGCTGATTGAGGCATTATACAACCGAGTGTTATGTACTTATGAAATTTTCATTAGTTGACGGATTTAAGCAAGCTCCTCTGCCCAAGATGAAAGGAGTTTGTATATATTGTGGTAGTCCAACCGTAGCAAAGTGTGGTTCAAAAATTAGATGGCATTGGGCGCACAAGGTAAAATGTAGTTGTGATCCTTGGTGGGATAATGAATCCCAATGGCATCGAGATTGGAAAAATCATTGGGAAGATCGTAATCAAGAAATAGTATACTTTGATAAAAGTGGTGAAAAGCATATTGCAGATGTTGTTAATGAGCAGAATATTGTAATTGAATTTCAAAACTCCCCAATGTCTGAAGCTGAGTTGAAATCAAGAGAGGATTTCTACGGGGATATGATTTGGGTAATTAATGGTCGTAATCTAGCGAAAAACATAAAATTACGTGCGATGCTTCCTGATCCTCTGCATGAATCAATGGAAGATATATCTATTCATTCAAGTAATCATAAAACTCATTTCGTTTATTCTTTTATTTCTGAGTATCGAGGTCCGAATGAGTTAGTAGAAATACATAGCTCAGATAAAATAGATGGAATAATTAAATCCACGCATGTAGGACACTTCCTCTTTGAGTGGAAAAGGCCTAGATATGTTTGGTTTAAAGCAACAAAACCAGTTTATTTGGACTTTGGACAAGGTGTCATCTGGCAATTAATGCGTTTTAACAATTATAGTAGTTTCTGTATTAAGGCATGTATTAAAAATGATTTCTTGGCAAAGTTTAAATGAGTTGCATAACAAGTGATCAATCTTATCAGTGCTAATTCATTACAGGCTATAAATAGAATTATTAGCACTATTTATAGTGCTAAATCTTCCCCAACCTCTGTCTTACACCTCAAAGTTATCAAAGTACTCTTTTTGTAATTCTATAGTGAGTGCTTTAGGGCGAATGCCTTGTACTAGGTTGTATACCTCTTCTTTTGTGTAACCTGTCGAATTTAAAATAAGTGCAGCTACCAACTCTGTGCGGCCAGCGCCGCCTTTGCAATGTATGGCAATGGTTTGTTTGTATTGTATGGCTTGTAATATGTCGCTTTTTACATTTAGTGCTTATCGACTCTACATTATTTATATATGGCAACTATAACCATTACTGATTACAAGTTTAAGATTGAATAATAAGCGCAAATACTAGATACTGTTTTTATATACAGTTATGGCGATATTATGAAAAAAGAATTACCAGCAAAATACTATTTAGCGCATTTTAGAGAGCTTATTGAGTTTGTAACAAGTAAATGCATGCATTTACTTGAGCCCAAACACAGCGAATTTATTAGTAAAATTAACAAGCTAGATGAGCAAAGCCAGTGCATGTTAGCGCGGGTATACTCGCGAAAGCCTTATTTGGTTCAGGCGCAATCGCTCAATTATGAAGAAATAACATCGCCGCATCAGGCTATTTATACGCTTAAAAAAGCCGATATTTTATTTGAGCCAAACGAGCAGCATTATTCGCAGCTTTTAGCGCACTTAACCAAACCTTCTTTGGTTGAGTTGCTAAGTAATTACAGTGAGCAAATAAGCTTTAAAAAGAGCGCAGCTAAAGGCGCGCTGGTGGATATTGCGCGGGAGTTTTTTAAAGACTGCCCACAAGAGCTTGCGCCACTTAATAGCCAGTATGTAATTAACAACCGCAGTGATTACTACGAGTATTTTGAGTTTTTATTTGCAGGTAAACTAAGCCGTGGTGATGTGAATCATCAAAACCGTTTTGTAATGCGAGACTTAGGCTTAACCGCTACGCGCGAAGGGCACAGTGAGAGCTTGTCACGCTTTGAAACACTAGACGAAGCGCAATCAAACTATTTATTAAACCGTTACCGGTTAGCATTTAAAAATATAACAGATGAGAGCGATTACGTTGCTTTAGCGTCGCAGGTTTTAGTGCAAGCTGCACATGGTGCAATAGCCGTTGCATTAAAAAATAAATTATTAGTTAGGCTTTATAGGCAGCTAAAAACAGTTGATAGCGAACTTGCTTTTAGTTTACTTGAAGGGTGCGTGGATGATAGTGAAGCACAAGAAATTCAAATAAGAGAGCAATATAGGCTTGGCAATAAAGAGTGGGTAAAAGCACGATTAGAAGCCATTATCGAAAACCCGCTCACTGATGATTTACTTTATTTTGCTGACGATTTTTTAATGCGTAAGTTTAATAAAAAAACACGTTCTCGTTTAAGTGCAATGCTTGCCGACACCCAATGCGTGCTGGAAATAGATGAACTGTACCGAGGTGAAGTAGAGCAGGGCGTAAACGATTATTATACTCGCCAAGGTATGGCTGTATTTAATACCGAAAACACGCTTTGGCAAAGTTTGTTTGGTTTAGTATTTTGGCATGAGCTATTTGTGGAGTCGCCTTATCCACCATGCAATGAGTTTGATATTTATCCGCAAGTATTAAGACTTGGTAATTTTTATGAAGCGCAGCAAACACAGATAAATGAGCGCTTAGCACAGTGCCAAACGTCGCAAGCATTACTTAATTTAGTATGCAAAAATGCAGCGCAATACTTTGATCAACCTAACGGCTTGTTTAGATGGCGCAGCAATTTATTAGAGCCGTTAGAAGCACTTATTTTAAACAGCCCACTTGAGGCATTAATTACTCATTTAACGGCTATGAGCAAACATTATTTACAGCTAAAAGACGGCTACCCCGACTTAATGGTCATTAATAATGGCCAAGTACATTTTGAAGAGGTAAAAGCCCCGGGCGACAAACTTAGGCGCAACCAATTAACCACTATTGATAATTTAAAAAATGTGGGCTTTACAGTACACATTGCTGCGGTTAAATGGTTTGTAGATCCTAACCGTATTTACAGTGTGGTCGATATAGAAACCACAGGCGGCTTAAAAGGCGGTAACCGTATTACCGAAATAGGCCTTGTAAAAGTGCAGCACGGTAAAGTAATTGATACTTGGACTAGCTTAGTTAACCCCGAGCGCCATATACCTGGATTTATAACGTCACTAACTGGTATTAGCGACAGCATGGTTTATAACGCGCCCGTATTTGCAGAGGTTGTAAAGCCACTAATTGATAAACTCGCAGGCAGTATTTTTGTAGCCCATAACGTTAATTTTGACTACGGCTTTATTAAAAAAGAATGCGAGATGGCAGGGCACTTTTTTAAAATGCCAAAAATGTGCACCGTGGTTGAATCGCGCAAAGCGTTTAAAGGCTTAAAGTCGTATTCGCTTGGTAACCTTAGTACGCATTTTAATTTAAATTTAACCAGCCATCACCGCGCATTGGCCGACGCAACCGCCACTGCTGAGCTGTTATTGCTGATCCAAAACAGTGAAACGCTAACGCCGTAGGGTATTAGCTTACCTTTAAGTATTTGAAATTTAGTTAATAAGTGGTTTTATTGTAATTTTTTAATTTATTTTGGAATAAAGTGTTTTTGTAAATCGTCTTCTTTATGTCAATCCGACAAACTAGAGGACAAAACAATGACTAAATTAAATAAAATTGTAAGCGTAATGATGTTAAGCGGTGTGTGTACTTTTTCAGGTGCAGTGCACGCCGCTGATATTGAAATATCTCAGTCAACGTCGGCGCAGCAACAAATATCTACATCTATTGCGCTTTCACAAAAGGGTTTAACAGCCAGTGGTAGCAACGAGTCAAACGTATCTAGCGATACACAAGTAACGGCTGATGACTCGCAAGCTACAGATTCAACGGCAAATAATACACAAACTTCAGCGCAAGAAAGTAGCGAGGCCGCAGAGCCTGCAAATTCATTAGTTGCATCTGCCAGCTCATCTTTAAATAACTCATTGAATGCATCGGCATCGTCTTTAAATGCCACAGGCAATACCACTACAGTCAATACAGCACTTGATGCAACCGCGCAGTTAACCTCATCGGCGGGTAATTTAACGACTGCAGTGAGCCAATCGTCATTACTTTCTGTTACCTCTGAGCAAGGCGCTCAGCCTGATACTACCGATACACCAACAGATGCCTCTTTACTTTCAAATGTGGGCAGCGCTACCGATTCAGTAACACAAGCTGATGCAAATAATGCGCTTAATGCTGGTGAGCTTACAAACCAATTAGCAATTACTAATACGGCTGCAAACTCAGTAAGTTCTGCACTGCAAATAGGTGATGCAGTTAATACCAGTAATGAAGTAGTAAGCAGTGTTCAGCAATCTTTAATTGCCAATGTGCAAGACAGTACGGTTAGTAGTTTACAAAGCACGGTACAGCAAAGTGTTAGCGGGCAGGTAAGTGCGGCGGTCACTGATCAAATTAGTAACGATGTAGCACTTAGCACCGCAAGTGAAGTAGTTACCAACATTACTAACGATTTAGACCTAGGTCTTTAATACGCCCTAAGCGTGTTTGCACAAATGCCGAATGGGGAAACCTATTCGGCCTGTTGGAGAATAAATATGAAAGCAGTTATAACCGCCACATTGTGTGTTTTTAGTGCCCAAGCGGTGCTTGCACAAACTAACCACATTAAAACAGCTGAGCAAAATAAACCCTTTAAAAGCAGCCTTGAGGTAAATGCAGATGCTGAAGTTGGGGTATTAAGTAACTCGGCGCTCTCTGTTCAAGAGCTTGACGATATTTCGTCGCAAAGCGACAGTGGCATAAAAACCGCAGCTGGCGTTAATGCAAAATGGCAAGTAACCAAAAGCGCTAAATTAACCTCAAGCTATAAGTTTGAACAACAAGACTACGATGAGTTTGATCAATACGATTTAGACCTGCATCAATACGGTTTAGATGGCAGCTACAGCTTTAATAGCCATGAGCTAGGGGTTCGTTACGATGGCGCAAAAGCAAATGTAGATGGCGAAACATTTTTACACTTTAACCAAGCCAGTGCTTATTATGGCCATTTTTTAAACCCGCATACGTATTTACGTATGAGCATAAAAACCAAAGCTAAACGTTTTACTACTGCAAAAGCACGTAATGCCGACGGTGTAGGTGCCGATGTAGCGCTTTATCATTTTATAAATAATGGGCAAACCATGCTAATGGCAGCGCTAAGTGCCGATAAAGAAAACGCCGACGACAACCAATACGACTTTAACGGTTACGGCTTTACTACTAAAGTTACGCACAAATTTACGGCCTTTAATGTGGCTAACAAAGTAGGGGCTGGCTGGCGTTATCAAAATAAAGATTACGATGAGCAAACAACGGATGATTTTTTTGAGCAAATACCGTCGCGAGATGAGCACCGAAATGTAGTCAATGCGTTTTATAACCTAGCTGTGTTTGAGCACGTAACACTAATAGCCGAGGCTGAATATGGCGATTACCAATCAAAGCTTAGTAGCAATACCTATACTCAGTCGGTTTTATCGGCGTCAGTTAAAGTGCACTTTTAGGTGGGTAAATGGCGCCATAACCAAAGGTGGCGTCTTTGCCTTGCTCGCCTAAATCGACAGCTAGCGAAGTAAGCTCGTTAAGTGCTTTGGTTTTATTATTACCATGTTTTAACAATAAACAACTTAATGCCGCGCTTACATGCGGCGCCGCCATTGACGTACCCGACTCCCTCCCAAATTTTCCATTGCCTTGGCTTGTAACAACATTTACACCAAGGGCTGTAAAGTCTATGTAATCGCCTTTATTTGACCATCTATAAATGTGGTTTGTTGCATCAATAGCACTTACCGCTATCACGCTTTTATACGCGCCTGGGTATAACGGCTGCGACGCCGGACCTTGATTACCCGCAGCAGCTACAATTAATACGTTTTGTTTCATTGCTGCAGTAATACTTGCTTCTAAAATTGCGTTATTTGGCCCCGTTAGGCTCATATTTATTACGGGTATTTTATTACTAACTAGCCAGTTAAGTGCTTCTACTATGGCAAATAAAGTAGCCCCTTGTGCATATTCAGATTGCCTATAAAACACCTCGGCACTGTAAAGCTTGGCACTGCCTAAAAGCGGGTTAAGTTTTGCGCCTTTACCTGTAATTAGCCCTGCAATGGCGGTGCCGTGTAAATTTGGCGAGCTTAACCCTTTAGGTAAAAAGCTTTGCGTGGTGATATTGGCGCCTTTAAAAGCACTGTGTTTGGTATTAATGGCGCTGTCGATCATACCAATTTTTACGCTTTGTGTGCAGTAAGGAGCAACAGGCTTATTTTGTGTTACTTTCACGCTAGGCTCGCCTGTTTGCGCTTGGTAAATGTGGTTTCGGTCAAGTATTGCAGACTCATCTAAGTTAAGCGCTTTTAATAACTCACTTTTAGAATTAACACCTTGGGGTACGTTAAAGCGCACTAAGCTCATGTTAAGTGCGTTGTAATTTTTTACCGATACAATAGTTACATTTTGCTGCTTTAGGGTATTAAGTTGTTGGCTATTTGCCATTAATAACCATTGGTGCTCTATAGCTCTAAAGCCGTTTTCAAGCTCTACTTCTACAAATGCGGTGTTTTGGCTATTTATATTAATGTTAAGCACATTAGGTAAGCTGCTAATTGGCTCACTTATTTGCGCTTTTAGTTCATCAATCGATATTTGCGGAACAGGCACCGGAAGCGGCAGGCGCTGCGCTCGCTCTATAGTTTGCTCAATACGCTGCTCTATTGGGTTTAGCTGCCCAAGCACCTGATCGACTCTCACTATATTGGCAGAACTCGTTGCGCTAAATATGCAAAGCGAGGCGGCTATTATGTGTTTAACGCGTGTGTTTTTAATATTCATAGTGGGTTACTTCTATTAAATTTATCATGCTGGTTAGTTAACGTTTAACACATAGAAATATTTCATTATTTAAATTATTTTGATTATTTGGGAATAAATGTTTTTTTGAATCGTCTTCTTTATAAAAGGGGTAAAAATCAATGAACGAAACTCTAAAAACCTTATTGCCCATGCTTAGGCGTTTTGCCTATTCGCTAACGGGTAGTAAAGCAGATGCAGACGATGTAGTGCAAATAACAATTGAAAAACTATTAGTAAAAGGCATTCCGGATGACGTTGAGGCTGCTAAGTGGGCATTTAAAATTTGCCGTAATGTGTGGATAGACGAATACCGCTCACGCAAGGTAAGGCAAAATAAGGCTCAGGCCGATATTTTACCAGAGCCAATTACAAGTAATGAGCACCAAACACTCGAAAACAAACAAATGCTTAAAAATGTAAATACAGCTCTTGGGCAATTACCCGAAGAGCAACGCGCCATAGTATCGCTGGTGGCACTGCAGGGCATGGCCTATAAAGAAGTAGCACATACGCTAGATATACCTATAGGCAGTGTAATGAGTAAATTATCGCGCGCACGCAGTACACTTTATAACTTAATAAAACCCGACTTTAAAAAGGAGCAAGTATGAACATTAACGACGAAACTCTTAGCGCCTTTTTAGACTCAGAGCTAAGCGAGGACGAAATGGAGCAAGTGCGTAAAGCCCTTGAAACCGATGATGCGCTAGTAATGCGACTTGCAGAATTTAGCGAAGTAGACATGCTAGTAAAGGAGCACGCAATAAGTATTGACGACGCACCACTTAGTGACTCATTAGCTAAAACGGTTGCAAAGCTTGATGCAGCTACTACAAAAAACACGTTAAACAGCAATGTAGTGACGTTAACGCCTTGGCAAAAGGTTAAGCAATCGGCTAATAAAAGTTTAGCAATAGCAGCAAGCGTTGCTGTGGTATTTGGTATTGCAATGACGAGCTATTTACAACCCAGTGAGGCGCAAAACTTAGTAGCCAGTAATACAGCCTCCGCCCTTAATACGCAGCTAAGTAGTGGTGTGTTTGAGCAAAGTGATGGCTCAGTATTTAGCGCGCAGCTTAGTTTTAAAAATCAGCAAGGTGAGCTTTGTAGGCAGTATGCACTAAGCTCAAACAATACAACGCAAACAAGCATTGCTTGTAAAACGCAAAGCGGTTGGCAAATTAAAGCGCAAACAGACGCGCAGCAAAGTGATAATGGCGCGCAATATCAAACGGCGTCTAATAATAGTGAGTTAGATGCTGTTATAGATAGCATGATCAGCGGCGCACCACTAGATAGAGCGCAAGAGCAGCAAGCAATTAGCGCAAAGTGGCAGTTAAACAAATAATAATGTGTATAAAACGAGGTGAACTATGAAAACATCTATTTTAATTATCAGTATTTTACTTATGGCGGGCTGTGCATCTAAACCGGATTACCGCGCCGCGAATAATGGATCGCAAGGTTATAGCGAGCAAAAAATTAGCGACGATCAATACCGAGTAGAGTTTAAAAGTGTGTCAAACAACGTAGCCGATGCCGGTGACTATGCATTATTACGCGCGGCTGAGCTTACACAAGCACAAGGCTACGACTGGTTTGTTGTAACTAATAAAGAAACCTTTGTTGAGTCTAAATCGCAAGCTCCCGCGTCATCTATTAGTGCGTCACACAGCCAGCAATATGAGCGAAACTGTGGTTTATTAACCTGCGAAACACGCGCACGCCCAACAAGCAGCGTAGGCGTACAGTTAAGCAACAATGATAAACGCAAAGAAGTGCACACCCTGATTGATATTAAAATGGGCAAAGGCATTAAACCAAGCGAAAATAGTTTTAGCGCCCAAGACTTAATTGAAAATTTAAGCAAAAAGGCGCAAAAGTAAGCGTTTGGTAAAAGCGCTTGATATAAGCACTTAGCTTGTTTTAGCTAAGTGCTTCTTTCGTGGTAAGAAACCAGTAACCAGCATAGTGCCTACAATTACAAATAGTGCGCCTAGTAATGTATTTGGCCCTATTTGCTCATCTAAAAATAAATGCCCCCAAAATATGCCAAATAATGGAATTAAAAATGTAACCGTGAGTGCTGAGGTTGGGCCAATATCGTCGATTAATTTAAAAAATAAAATATAAGCAAGGGCGGTACATACTACGCCCAGTACTAATACACCTAGCATAATGTTGGTGCTTGGTATTTCTCGTATTGGCATAAATAAGATAAGCGGTAATACCATAAAGCTCGAAGCCCACATTGAGCCATGGGCGTTATCGAATGGGACCAGTTTAGGCGCGTTTTTAGTGTAATGCGATGCAATGGCATAGCAAAGTGAAGCACTCAATGCTGCTATTATAGCCATTATTGATTGGCTATTTAATACAAAATGATTTTGCCCAACGAGTATTGCAACACCTATTAAGCCAAGCAATAAACCAAGCACCATACTTTTGGTAGGCGTTGTTTTTGTCCATAAAATACCAACTACTGCGCCCCAAATAGGGGTTGTCGAATTTAAAATTGATAAAGTAGAAGCGCTTATAGTTTGAGCTGCGTAAGCAAAAAATAAAAATGGCAAAGTAGAATTAAACGCGCCTATAATAAAAAAGTGTTTTTTGTGTTCAGTAAAGGCTAAACGGCGTTTTAAGTACAAAGCAACAACAAATAAAGTAACTGCGGCAAAGCCAACTCTAAACTCAATTAATACTGCAGGCCCTAAACTGTTAGCTGCCATTCGCATAAATAAAAATGATGCGCCCCAAATAGCGGCCAGAAAAAATAATCGCAGTAAGCTTGCTAAGGTCATGATAGTATTTTAATTATGCTGATTGGCTTTTAGAATAGCAGGGTTTATAAACACTGTAAGCCATATTCGGAGCCGGCATATAAAAATAATAAATTAAGGATAAGAATGAAAAAGTTCTCAGTAGCTGCAGCTTCTATGGTATTTATCACTTTGTTGGGTGGATGTAATTCAAGCCCAATCAACCTTTACAGTGATACCACCATGAAAAAGAATGAATATAATGGTATTAAAGCGTATCGAAAAGGGGAGTTTGAGGCCGCTTTTAATTATTTAAAAGAGCCTGCTGGGCTAGGCTATAAAAGCGCACAATACACATTGGCGTTTATGTTTTTGAAAGGCCAATACTTGGAGCAATCTACTAAACTAGGGATGGGCTGGCTAGGTGTTGCAAAGGAAGCGGGGGTTGAAAATTGGTCTGCGCAATACGATGCATTTTACAGTGCAGCGACTACGCAACAAAAACAACTAATAGATGAAACAGTTGCGCTGTACATAACGCAATTTGGCGTTAAGGCACAAAATATGACCTGTCGTAGTTCAACTTCGCCTAGGCGTACATTTGGTGAAGTTAAAATTGATTGCACTAAGCACGAAGGTATCGTTACCGAGCACGACATACAAATAATAGAATAGAGTTATAGCTTTTCTAGCTTTTTTTCAAAGTCGCTTTTAACTATTTCAAGTGCTTTGAGTACTTCTTCTGGAGCAACATCGTGTTGCTCTAGTACCATAATTAAATCTACTGCAAGTTTAATATGTGTAGGGGCTTGATCAAGTGGGCTTGTCATTTAACTCTTTCTTTTTTGATATTTGACTAATGGCGACATTTATTGCTGTTTGCACACGCTGTTCCATATGTATGCGTTCTGATTGCGGTAAATAAAACGCCATATCTACATCGTAGCGAATATATCGTGGCGGGAGCTGATTTAGTACCGTACAACAAAAGTCAGCCATTACATCTTCACCATATTTTTCATCAAGTTTAAGTTTGATGATTTCTTCAACTACAATCTTTTCGTAATAGTTGTGTATATCTTCGTGTAATCGCATATTCCCACCGCTTTAAAATAATCCGTTTAACTGAGTCTATACTAAGGCTTACTATAAATCGATAGCGGCTTTAAATAGTTGTTTATGAACATTAATTAGTGAACTCAAATTACGCTGATAACCGCCACCTAAAGCGCACATTAGTGGGGTTTGATGTTGCTTACAGAAGTTAAGTACAAAAAAATCGCGCTTATATACGCCATCCAGTGACACATCAAATAAGCCTAACTCGTCTTTAGTATAAATATCAGCCCCAGCGTTATACAAAATAATATCAGGGTTATGAATGCGCACGCAAACATCGAGTGCTTGCCTTAATGTAACAAGGTACTCATCGTCGGCTGTTTTAGCGGGCAATGCAAAATCGTAAGTAGACTCTTGTTTATTACGCGGGAAATTTTGCTCACAATGAATTGAGCAGGTAATAATTTGGTCATAGTTTTGAGTGATTTTCGCTGTGCCATCGCCTTGGTGTACGTCGCAATCAAAAATTAAAACAGTGTCGGCTTGCTCTGTATCTATTAAATGCGCTGCTGCAATAGCTAAATCATTAAAAATGCAAAAGCCACTGCCAAAATCGCTATAGGCATGATGATAACCACCGCTTAAATTGAAGGTTAGATCGTGACTAAAAGCCGCTTCAGCAGCTTGAATACTCCCGCCAATTGATAAAAGAGTACGCTCTACAAGTTGCTGCGAATAGGGGAATCCCATTTTTTTAATCGCTTTATCGCTTAACCCGCCATTTAAAAAATCATCTATATAACGCTGGCTATGACAAAGTGCAAGTTGAGATGCGGTTACTTTTTTAGGCTCTTGAAAGTGAATAGCCGAAACACCTAGATTTTCTATTTCGGTTTTAAGTAACTTATACTTTTGAATAGGGAATCGATGACGTTCTGGGAGTATAAGGTCTGAATACAATGGATGATAATAAAGCTGCATAGTAAAGTGCGCCTTAACGCAGCTGCTGTTTTTCTACTTGTTGTATTTTGTCCTCGGTGGCAGAAATTGCTTTTCTGCAGCGACCTAATCGAGCGTGTGTGCTTAATATTTCAAGGTTAAGTTTTTGTGCTTTAGCTGGCGAGGCTTTATCCATTTGCATCTTACGTTCTTCAATCATGAGTACTAAACGGCGTTCAAACTCATGGTTTTGTTTTAATTCGTCGTAAAGCTCATGCGATGATTGCATTATTTTTTGTACAGCGTGCTTATAAACAGTTTGCTTAGGGCGAGGTTTATAATGGCTTTTGTTTTCTTTAATCCAAATAGGCGTTGATTTAATAACATTGAATACAGCTTGTACCTGAGCTCCTATACGTTCAAGCGCGTAGGTATAAGCATGGCGGTGCTCGCTTGGCGGTAATCTTGACACTTCATCTTCTATTTCTATTACGTAATCGACTAGGTTCATGCTTTTGGTACTAAAAACTGCGCGGTCAAACAAGCTAGGTTGTGCTTGCATGTAACGATTTTTAGAAAAAAGTTTAGCTTTATCAAATTGCTCAGCTTGTTGTTTTAGCGTTGCAACTTGTTGACGTAGTTTATCTAAAGCCATTGAATGCATATTAAAAGTAAGCCTCGTAAATTAGTTTTAAAGCTAAAAGTATAACCATAGTATTAAATACTGGGCGAATAAATTTGCTACCAAAACGTATTGCCGAATGTGCTCCAAACCATGCGCCTAGCATAATAAAAAAGCCCATTGTTATGCCAAGTAAAAAGTTTACATGGCCGAGTGCTACAAAGGTGATGAGCGATATAAAATTAGAAACAAAGTTCATTGAACGCGCTAAACCACAATTGAGTAGCAAGTTCATTTTATAAAGCATGCCATTAGAAGCGGTCCAAAATGTCCCCGTACCTGGGCCTGCTAAACCATCAAAAAAGCCTAATGCTAAACCCTGTAGCCATTGTTTTATTTTCATCGCTTTGTTTAGTTTAGGGAGCTCATCGCCTTCTGTGGTACTTAAATTACCAAATAAGCTATAAGCGGCAACTAAAATAATAATAATGGGTAGTAGTTTGTTTAAAAAATCGATACTTAAATGATCAACAATAACAGTACCTATCAATGCACCTATTGCGGTAGCAATAATAGAGGCAGCCCAAAACTTTGGACTAAATAAGTTCTTTTTATAATAAGTATAGCTTGCTGTTAAGGAGCCAAAACTTGCTGCTAGTTTATTGGTGCCTAATGTTAAATGTGGAGGTAAGCCTGCAGTTAATAAAGCGGGCACAGTTAACATACCACCGCCACCGGCGATAGCGTCTATAAAACCTGCGGCAAGTGCAACAGCACATAAAACAGCCCAAGTTGTTGGATCGAGTGCGAGTTCAAACATTAATAATCTATTTGTCTTTTAAAAGGTGGTAGGGTGTCGAGCATGGCTTTACCGTATCGCTTAGTAACTAAGCGCCTATCGAGAATAGTAATACAGCCTTCATCACTCTCTTTTCGCAGCAGTCTACCACAGCTTTGTACCAATTTCTTTGCGGCGTCTGGCACGGTAATCGTTAAAAACGGGTTACCACCTTTGCTTTGTACAAATTCTGCTTGCGCTTCTTCTATCGGCGAAGTAGGTACAGCAAACGGAATTTTAGTGATTATTAAGTTCTCTAAATATTTTCCAGGTAAATCAAGGCCTTCTGAAAGACTTTGTGTTCCAAATAAAATACTGCCTTTGCCTTCATCTACATTTTTGGTGTGTAATTTAAGCAACGCTTCTCGCGACATCTCACCTTGTACTAATAAGTTAAAACCTTTTGTTCTAAGAAACTTTGTTACGTGGTCCATTTGCCAGTAAGAAGCGAATAGTACAAGGTTCGCTTTTTTATCATTTAGGTACTCTGGTAAAGTTTTAGCTAGGTGATCACTAAAGTCTTTATCGGTAGGTTCTACTTTAGATACCGGAATACGTAAAGTGGCTTGTTTTGGGTAATCAAAAGGAGAAGGTACTTTAATAAATTTAACGCCTTCTTCTTTGGCAAGCCCTGTTTCGTAAGCAAAGTGATCGAACGAGCCCAGTGCACTTAATGTAGCAGAACACAAAACAGCACCTGCGCATTCGCGCCATAATTTATCTTTTAGGTAGTAACCGACCTCAATAGGGCAGTCGCTTAATAAGTGATCGTGATGGCTTTTGTATTCAAGGCGTTTTATCCACCGTGCATGCGGAGCACCTTCACCTTTTTTAGCGTAACTAAACCAAAGTTTGTTTAGCTGCTCTAATCGGTTTATGTATTGCCCGCTTTCGCCTAGTATTGGGTCGGCAACGTAAGGTTTTATGTCGCCGTCACTTACATCTTGGGTGAGTGTGTCGTGCATTTTGTTTAAGCAGCGCAGCGCATCTTGCGTGGCTTCGCTTATGTCTTTTGCTTTACTGTGCAGCGATTGTGGAATTTCACCGTGTTCAAAGCGGTAAGTATCGTCTTTTGAGTATTCAAAGTCAGCATTATCAAGAATGTCGCGCACTACTTTTAAATCTTTATTCGCGTCATTAATGCTGTCGCAAAGTTTAAAGTTTTGCCCAATAGCTCTTTGCCCCACTAAAACCTTCGCCATTTTCCCGCTAAACTTGGTGAGCTTATCAAGCCATTCTATCGTGCCTTTAATTGTGGCAGCAGCTGATGAAAAATCGCGTGTTATATGTGCTAAATGGTGCGCTTCATCAATTACATAAATGGTGTTGTCGGGCTCTGGTAAAATTTTACCACCGCCTAGGTCTAAATCGGCAAGTAATAAAGAGTGGTTAATTACCAGCACATCCATTTGCATTAATTGATTACGAGCAAGCTGAAACGGACACGTTTGATGGGCCTTCATTTGGCGTTGGCATGAATGTTTATCGCAGGCTATTAAGTTCCACACTCTATCGGGTACAGTATCGGCCCAGCTGTCTCTATCGCCTTGCCATTTTTTATTTACATAGGCGTTATATAGCTCATTCAAACACTTGGTTTCCATTGTGCTCAGTGGTGAAGTAAGCGTTGGCATAAAGTCCATTTGTGTTTGGCTATCGCCGTTTACAGCATTATGTAGTTTGTGGGCACAAATATAACGATGGCGACCTTTTACCAAATCAAATTTAAAGTCGAGACCTGAATGCTTTTTAAAAAATGGCAGTTCTTTTGCTATTAATTGTTCTTGCAATGCAACGGTTGCGGTAGAAATAACGAGCTTCTTTTTTTGTGCTAAGGCAAGAGGCAACGCGCCTAAACAATAGGCAAGAGACTTACCGGTACCGGTGCCTGCTTCAATTACGCAAATGTGCTGCTTTTTATGGTATTCGCCAGCAAGCGTTTTTGCTATTTCGGCTACAAGGTAGTTTTGACTGCTACGAGGGCGATAATCGTTTAGGTTGCTAGCCACATGCTGGTGTACTTGCCTAATTGTTTTTTTTAGTGAGTCAGAAAGCATGGGATGATTTACCTAAAGTATGTATATAATTACAGTGCTATGGATTTTAGAGTTATAAGAGTGTAACTACAAGCAGCTTGTTTACTAATTTAGCCTATTAAGCAGTGGCGTTAGATGATTTGCATATTTTTTCCAGTCAGTCAGCGCTTCTTTGTAAATTGGCTTACGTACTTGTTCTGAACTGGGAGTTAAAACAGGGCGTTGGTTATTATAAAACTCATAACACGCTTGCTCTACTACTAAATTGCAATGTTCAAATAAATCATCAACCGTTTCAGTGAAGTTGTTTATTAAGCTTTCATAATTAATTGTATATATTTCGTCAGGATATACGCTATGCCAATGTGTCATCAGCTTATAATATTCATTCATGTAGTGAGCTAAATCTTCCTGATCATAGCTATAACTATGGCCTTGTGAAAATGAGTGCTTATAAAGGCTCCATGCAGTTGCTTTTTTATCTCGTTGTACATCGATTATTTTTGCATTAGGGAATAAAGTTTTGATAAGAGCAATATGTTGAAAGTTGACTGGTTGTTTATCAATAAAGTAAGGCTTGTTATTGCGAAAAGGTTCAATGAATTTTAAGTAGCGTTTGGCTAATGTTGCCAAGTGATCTTGAGTCAAACTATTTAGCTTATAAGGTACGTTGCTTTTTATCTGAAGGTTTTCTAACTCTACTGCAATAGAATTGATTTCTGATAATTCATAGCTAGCGTCAACATGGCTATGCGATGCCAGTATTTGCTCAATAAGTGTAGAGCCACTTCTAGGCAAGCTTACAATAAATATTAGCTGGACTTCATTTTCGGTTGAGGTATGTACTGTATTGGCTACTTTTTTGGTTAGGTATTTTTTACAGCGTTCATTAAAGTCATTAGTAATGTAAGGGGTAAGTGACTTTTGTAAATCGTTACTTATTCTTAGCTGCAAAAAGGCATCTTCGTACCTGCTATGTTGTTCATATGCTTTAGCTAAAGCAAAGTGAAGTTGTGCTTTATTTAATTTATTTGAGTCTATTGTTATCTGCTGTTCTAAATTAGCTATATTGAGCTGAGTGAAAGTATATGTTTTTAAGTTTGCTAAGTTCCAATAGGCTTCGCCTATATGGGGAGCTAGTTTTATTGTTTTGCAATAGTACGCAATAGCACTTTGGTTATTGCCAATTATCTTTTCTATGTTTCCAAGTCTTAAATTGCAATATGCGGGGTAATAATTTTTATTTAACAAAGATTGGTAATTTAGAGATGCATTTTTGAAGTCCATCATTTTTACATAGGCAGCAGCGAGTAGACTTTGGGATTGTGGTAGTAAAGTAACTAATTTGGTCGACCTATTATAAAAAGAGATTAGTTCTAAATATTGCTTTGTATTAAATAATGCTTCAATGTGCGCATCATAAGCGGCTGATTTTGTGCTGTTTATATTTATATTATGAGAAGTAATAGCCAAATACGTTTTTAAGTCGTTTGCCTGAAAAGCTATTTTACTTAATAACACTAAAACACGGTATTCATTCGCTACAAGCTTGAGCAACTCATGGGCAATGTTTTCTGCTGGTTTTAATTCTTTGTTTAATAGATGCTGATTCGCTTTATCTAAACGTTGGTTAAACCAAGCAATCATCTCATATTGTTTATTGGCTTGTTGGTATTGCTCTTGCTCTTTTAACTGTCGATGTACTTGGGCTAATACTTGCCAAGCTTGATGGTGCTCTGGTGCAGTTTGAATTAAAGATAATATTATTTTTTTGGCTTGTTGAAGCTTGTTTTGTTGAAGTAGATTATTAGCGTGTTGGATAATTTCAGAAGGGCTCATTGAATGCTCATATTATTTTTTCTTAAGACTAACTTAGAAAGAAATAAAATATAACCTGCTTTACAAATTTTATTTTTGTCGTTTTTTATTACAAGGCTTATTTCATTAATGCACTTAGACTCGGGGTTTATTCTCTCTACAGAAACAGTTGATTCACCTTTGGGCGTAAGTTTTGTTATTTGGCTTTTAACTGATAAAGGGCCATTAAAAGCAATTAGCTTACCAGAGTCAGTTGTTTTTTTTATCAAGTTAAAGGATAAAGCGACGGTAGAAAAAGTACTGCGGCTCTCAGATGTTTCTTTTGAAATTGTCCCTGTAGAATTAAAAGATTTTCAGCAGGGGACTGTGGCTGGTTGCTACTTTAAATCACTTAAACATTACTACAATGCGTTAAAAGCTCTAAGCGCAGAGGGCATTGTGACATACGAAGATGACATACGGCCTATAGATCGCTTTTTAATGGAGCGATTTATTAAAGGCTCCACATGGGTGAGAGGAGATATTACACATAAAGACGGATATAGGCTGTTAACCAATTGCCAATTTAAAAATAACCCAGATGTAAATCCTAAGTTTAAAACAGTTTCTTTAGACATCGAGTGCAATGGAGAAGGGGTATTATTCTCCATTGGTTTGGTCGGTCATGGCATTGATTGTGTATTAATGATTGGCAGTCCGATTAAATATAGTGATGCAATTGAAGTAATATGGTGTGTTGATGAAATCGATCTTTTACATAAATTACAGCACTTTATAGCAAAAACAGATCCAGATCTTATTATTGGTTGGAACGTCATTGAGTTTGATTTTTCTGTTCTTCACTCCAGAGCTGAAACTCTTGGTATAGAATTGCGTCTTGGACGTAATAACGAAAAAATAAAATTACGAGTAGGCCATTATACTCGATTAACTATACCAGGAAGAGTTGTTATAGACGGTATAGACACGTTAAAAAATGCGACATACCACTATGATAGCTTTAGCCTGTCAAATGTAGCTGCTAAGGAGCTTGGTGAGAAAAAGTACATCAGTTCAAGTGACCAGCTAGCAGAAATTGAACGCCAATTTAATGATGATAAGTTATCCCTTGCGAAATACAATAGACAAGATTGCGTACTGGTTCTACGTATTTTTAACAAATTAAATTTACTTGATTTTGCTGTTGTTAGGAGTCAATTAACGGGGCTTGAACTTCATAGAATGGGAGGTTCAGTCGCTTCATTTGTTAACCTTTATCTGCCCTTACTTCACCGAAGTGGTTATGTTGCACCTAATTTAGGAGATCATGGCTTAAGTTTTGATAGTCCTGGAGGGTATGTAATGTCTTCAAAACCGGGGTTTTATAAAAATGTACTTGTACTCGACTTTAAAAGCTTATATCCATCAATTATGCGTACTTTTTGTATAGACCCTCTTGGTTTAATTGAGGGGTTGCTCAATCCAAAAGATGCAATCCCAGGATATAATAATGCACTTTTTTCAAGACATAAAAATCATTTACCAGCCCTTATAAAAACTTTATCAATAACAAGGCAAGAAGCAAAAGATAGCCAAAAACCTATGTTATCGCAGGCTATAAAAATTATTATGAATAGCTTATATGGAGTGCTTGGTTCTCGGGGATGTCGTTTTTACGATCCACGTCTTTCAAGTTCAATCACACTACGTGGGCACGATATAATGCAAACCACAAAAAAATGGATAGAGGAGTGTGGGTACAATGTAATTTATGGCGATACAGATTCAATATTCATTACTTTGGATGACGGTTTGAATACGCTTCAATGCGATGAAATTGGTAAACAATTAGCTATTAATATCAATCAACAGTGGGTACAAGAAATTAGTCAGAAGCACGACTTAGAGAGCTTTTTGGAGATTGAATTTGAAACCTTATACAGTCCTTTTTTTATGCCTACAATTAGGGGGAAAACGATGGGCTCTAAAAAACGATATGTAGGTCAAAAAATTAATAAAAATCACAATGAGCTAGTATTTAAAGGTGTTGAAGCAGTTCGAAGTGATTGGACTGAGTTCGCTCAAGAGTTTCAAGTAGAGTTGTTTGAAGCTTTGTTCAGTAGTGACTATAAAATAAGCCTTTTAGAGGAGTTAGTTAATTCTTACTCTAGGCGTTTACAAAATGGAGAATTTGACGATAAATTAATTTATAGGAAAAAATTAGGACAAAATTTAACTGAATATAAAAAGAATATTCCACCACATGTCCAAGCAGTTAAAAAATATAAAGCTCTGAACCCAAACTTTGAGGTGAAACGAGGGCAAGTTATAGAATATGTTTACACCTTTGATGGACCAGAGCTCAGTGATACAAATAAAAGACTGAATTATCCTTTGTATATAAAAAAACAATTAGACCCAATAGCCGAAATGATTTTTAGTGCTATGGAAGTGACGCTATCAAAGAGCATTCAAACCTCTCTCTTTTAAGTTACTGTAAGCTAAAAGTTAACCTTTGTGAATTTAATCCCTCCTTTTTATAATTTCCCCTAATGCAGTAATGGCGCTATTTAATAATGGCAATGTAAATTTTTTGACTCTAAATTGTAATTCTTTGGCTGTAAAAGTATTGCTAATTAACATTAGGTTAATTTTATGTTGACCACGTTGTGTTGCTGGTATTATCATAGCGTATGATTACTATTTATTAACAAATGGTAATCAAGCAAAAAAATATAAAAAATATAAAGTATTCTGGGAGAATCAAATGTTAAATAATAAAGTTTCAAAGGCGGTTCGCTTAGCGATAGCTTTCGGTACAGCTTCAACAGCTGCGTTTTCAGCAAGTTCTTTTGCTGCTGATGAAGAAAAAGTTGATAAAGTTGAACGAATTGAAGTTACTGGTTCACGTATCAAACGAACAGATATGGAAACAGCTAGCCCGGTACAAGTAACAACTGCAGAAGAAATTGCTGTTGCAGGTTTTACTCGTGTTGAAGACATGATGAATAGTTTGCCGCAACTAGAAGCGTCTAACACTTCTTTCCAATCAAATGGCGCTTCGGGCACTGCAACGCTTGATTTGCGTGGTATGGGCGCTCAGCGTACTCTTGTTCTTGTAAACGGTCGTCGTATGCAAGCTGGTGGTATCTACACACAATCAGCTGATATTAACCAAATTCCTGCTGCGCTAATTAAACGCGTAGATGTAATGACTGGTGGTGGTTCATCTACTTACGGTGCAGACGCTGTTGCTGGTGTTGTAAACTTTGTAATGAACGATCAGTTTGAAGGTTTTGAAGTTAATGTAGGTACAACTGCTTACCAACATAATAACGATAATGAATACATGCAAGGCCTAATGGATGATGCTGGCTTTGAGTATGAAGAAGGTAATACGGGTCTTGATGGCGCGTCGTTTGATTTTGCAGCGACTCTAGGTGGTGCATTTGATAGTGGTAAGGGCCATGCAGTAGCTTACTTTACTTACAACAGACAAAACGAATTACGCCAAGGTGCACGTGATTACTCATCTTGTGCTCTAAATGCAGCTGGTACTGCTTGTGGCGGTTCAGGTAATGCTGTTAACCCTAACTTCTATATCTCAGCTCCTAACGCTGACGGTGTTGTAGATTTTGGTGAAGGCCAGTATGAATACTGGACTCTAGGTCAAGATAGCAGCTTTATTCCTTCAGTTGGTAATACATATAACTACGCGCCAATTAACCACTTTATGCGTCCTGATGAACGTCATACATTAGGCATGTTTGCTAACTACGAAATCAATGATAGCTTCCGTCCGTTCATGGAAGCAATGTTTATGCGTAACCGCACTACAGCGCAGATTGCTGAGTCTGGTACGTTCTTTAATGATAATTACTCAATTGATTTTGATAGCCCATTATTAAATGATACACAACGTGCACAACTAACTGAGCGCTTTGGGTTGACTTCTGGTGATCAGTTTGCAACTTATATTGGTAAGCGTAACGTTGAAGGTGGTGCTCGTGCAGACAGCCTTGAACATAACTCTTTCCGTTTAGTACTAGGTAGTAAAGGCGAAATTAACGACCTTTGGTCTTACGAAGCATTTGCTCAATACGGTTCAACTTCATCTTCTTCAGCATATGAAAATGACTTCTTTGGTCCGCGTATAATCACTGCTTTATCAGCAAATGGTGAAGATTGTAGCGCGACTTCTGGTTGTATCCCATATGATGTTTTTCAGTTTGATGGTGTAACTGAAGAAGCTGCAAAGTCATTAACAGGTACAGCAATTCTTAACGGTGTTACTGAGCAATTGATTGTAAGTGGTTTTGTTACTGGCGAATTCGATTTTTCACTTCCATCTTCAGAGTACCCTGTTGCTGCAGTATTTGGTGCAGAGTATCGTGAAGAAACATTCAGTAGAACAGCTGACGAAGTATACGCACAAGGTCTATTACTTGGCCAAGGTGGTACTACTAAGAGTTTAAATGGTGGTTATCAAGTACGTGAAGTGTTTGGCGAGCTTAGCCTACCAATCGTTGAAGATTTACCGTTAGTTGAAAGTTTACTTGTTGAATTAGGCTACCGTTGGTCAGACTATAGCACTTCAGGTGCTGAGCCGACTTATAAAGTGGCAATGAACTGGGATGTTACTAGCGATTGGAAAATTCGTTCAAGCTACAACCGTGCAGTTCGTGCAGCAAACAATGGTGAGTTATTTGCTCAACAAAGCACTGGTTTATGGGCAGGTACAGATCCATGTGCTGGTACACCGACTTTATCAGCAGCTGAGTGTGCAAATACAGGTGTTTCTGCAAGCCAGTACGGCAATGTAGGTAAGAGCCCTGCGGATCAATATAATGCTCTGTTTGGTGGTAACCCAGATTTATCTCCAGAAATCGCTGATACTATTACTTTAGGTGTTGTTGGTAACCCATTTGAAAACTTCAACTTCTCAATCGATTACTGGGATATTGAACTTGAAGACGCGATTGGTAATATTGACCCAGAAATTCTTGTTACACAATGTGGTAAAAGCGGCGCGGCTGTATTTTGTGATAACGTAGACCGTACACCTGGTAGTGGTAGCCTTTGGATAGGTTCTGGCCAAGTTGTTGCTACAAATACTAACTTAGGTAATATCCATTACGAAGGTATCGATTTAAGCGCAAACTACGATATGGAAATTGCTGAAGGTACATTAAAAACTAGTATCATTGGTACCTACATGTTAACTAAGGAATTTGATAATATTCCTGGTGTAAGTGAAGTATATGACTGTGTTGACTCATTAGATAACGGTTGTTTCCCTCAACCAGAATGGCGTCATGTTGTATCTGCTAGCTACGACACGGGCAGCTGGTGGAGAGCTACTGCTAAATGGCGTTTCTTCAGCGGTGTAAACGATTACACTGGTGCTGATACATTAGTACAAGACGACGGTATTAGCTCACAAAGCTATATTGACCTTAAAGGTACATTTACTATTAATGATTACACGTCTTTATTAGTAGGTGTTAACAACGTTATGGATAAAGAGGCACCTCTAGTTGGTGGTTCATTATCAACAAACGCAAATGCTATTGCTGGTTACTACGATTCGTTAGGTCGTTACTTCCATGCGAGCCTTTCATTAAAATTCTAATTTGAATTAATTAATGTATATTAAGCGAGCTTAGGCTCGCTTTTTTTATGGGGAAAAAATGAAATCGGTAAAAGAAAGTTTACTGTTTGCAATACAGCAATTGAATAGTGGAAATATTGTGGCAGGAAAAGCCACCCTAGAAGATTTATGCGACAACCCTGAGGTTAATGAGGAAGCTTTAGCTGTATTGTTTAAAGTAGCTATGAATGAAGGAGATTTAGTAAAAAGTAAGGAAGTTTGTAAAAGACTCATTTCAATAGCCCCCAAAAAATTCGATTATGTAAATACTCTTTGTCAATTATATGCCGCCAGTAATGAATTCTCTTTAGCAATAGACTTACTTAAAAAATACACTGAAATAGTACCGGATAGCACAATGTCGTATTTTCAATTGGGTGAAATGGCAAAAAAAGATGGCGATGGTATTCTTGCAAGTACATCTTTCTTAGCAGCTATCGAGCTTGGTTACCACGACATATATACCGCTTATGTGGAGTTAGCATCCGTCTACTCTGAGCTTTTAATTGATTATGGGACTGCGACTAATTATTTACAGCAGGCAATTACAATTGAACCAAATAAAATTAATGCCTATTTTAATCTTGCTAATATATATGAGCAGCTTGGTGATAAGCAAAACTGTTTAAAGAGCTTTAATCAGGTATTAAAGATAAATCCTTTATATGGCCTGGCGCATGCGAGAATTGCTGATATACAAACATTTAATAAAAAAGAAGCATTAGAATACGAACTAAAAAGCCTATCTATTTTAGAAGCTACAGAAGACGATGTGTTAAAAGCTGATATGTATTATGCGCTTGGGAAAGCTTTTGACGATAGCAAAGATTATGAAAAATCATGGTCTTATTATACTAAAGCCAATAGTTTTAATCGAAAATATATCCCGCAATACAGCAGAGTTGATATTGAACATCAAGTAAGTAGCACACTAGCAAGAGAGCTTAGTAACGTAAAAAGTAAGACTGGCGATATTGTTCCAATTATTATTTGTGGCATGTTTAGGTCTGGTTCAACCTTAATAGAACAAATAATTTGTACTTCTGAGATGATTAGCAATGGAGGAGAGATTGATTACTTGCATAAGCAACTATTCAATCTAATTGATAAGCCTAAAGTGCTGTTAAGCACGGTTAACTCACAATTATTTCAGCAAGGTTATGAGAAAGAATTAAAGTTAAGAGCGGGAAAGAGTAGTCTTGTTACTGATAAACGGCCTGAGAACTACTTATACATTGATATAATCAAAACGATGTACCCTGAAGCAAAAGTTATTTGGACACAGCGCGATATTAGAGATAACAGTTTATCAGCTTACTTTCAACATTTAGGCCCAAGTTTGAATTATGCGACAGCACTGAATGATACAGTGCACTACCATAAAGCGCAGCAGCATGTTAAAACACATTGGCTAAAAAAGTATCCTAATGATATTTTTACAGTCAATTATGATGAACTTGTTTCACAGCCCGAGGGGGTATTATTGCCTCTGTTCGAATTTTTAGGCGTAAAATATCAAGGTGAAAGCGGTTTATTTCATCAACAAAAAAATATTGTAAGTACTGCTAGTGTTTGGCAGGTGAGAAAGCCTCTTTATACATCTTCATCGGGAAGATATAAAAATTTCAGTAGGTATATTAAAGAAAGCTTATCTATTTCTGATTTTGAAGAGTTTAATAATGTATTAGATTAATCACTGAGAGTATTCAGCACTCAATAGAGCGCTGAATACATAGTGGGTAAGTCTTTTATTTTAACACTACTACTATTGATTTTTTTCTTGAGACGAAGCTTATTAATTTTGTCTAATACTGCAGGTGAAAAGCGAGATTGAGAGCTAACTTTAGAGGATAACATATCGTCTAGGAAGCTAAGGTTCATAGCGCCTGCACCAGGCACGCTACTATTGGCTGCTACGGCATTGAGTAAGGCCGCTTTGTTGGTGGCATTACCCTCACCAAATGAGCGCTCAGTGCCGTATATGTCGGTTACATTCCAGTCCTCAATAGCTAGAATTAATTCTTCCGAATCTTCTACTTGTGAGTTAATAGAAGAATCAGAATAGTTTAAAATATGCTTTAGTAGATCGTTCTCAAAGTCAGGAAATAAAATTTTTGCTTGATCATAAAAAATAGAAACATTTAGACGATTTCTTTTAACTTGAACGCCTCGGTTGGAGTTTACAAACTCTTCAGCATTACCTGAAAGTTGTTGATATACCTTATCAGCTGTGTAAGCTTCGTTACGTAAATTCGGACTTCCAATTATCCCTTGATAGAAGCCATACATTACTATTTTCTTATTCCCAAATTTCTTAAAAACGATATTATGTTGAATATTATTAAGTGACAAGGTATGGCCTGAAACATTTATAAATTTATCGTTTAGTATTGAGTTTTCACCTTCGAGTAATTTTTTTGCATTCCGAACTGGGTAATGTTCAATTAACTTTTCAATAATGGCTGTATTATATAAGTTTAGCCAATAAGCTAATTGCTCATCTAAGGTTAATGCATTTAAAGGGACTTCTTCAGGTACTTTTTCTAGGCTTTGGCGAATTATTTTAAAACCTAGCTTAATATCCGATTTTACAACTTCTTCGAAGTAAAAGCGGTTAGCCTCTAAAGCCGTATCTCTGTCTCTATTAGATCGTAACCTTGTGCCATTACCTACTATTGGTTTTAGGATAGTGTAGTGGCATAGTTAATTTGGCCACCCATTAAGAAAGAAATGTTATGCTAATAAGCATACAAATTTGGGTGAAAAAATGACGAAATTAAAACGCGCAACGTATTCTGCGGCAATCAAATT